>NC_022657.1:197500-922500 GCF_000494755.1 Amorphoplanes friuliensis DSM 7358 | reverse complement strand
CCACGACCGTGACGCTACAGCTCAGCTGACGGTTCCGCTGCGCTGTCGAGTCAACTGTCTTTTAGGTCGTATCCGTCCTTTGCGGTCGCTCCGAGTAACCAGAACGGCCGTCACCCCTGTACGGATGACGGCCGTTCCGGCGTTCGCTGGCTCAGTAGGACGGGAGTGACGGGTCCACGGTGTTGACCCAGGAGACCACGCCACCCTGGACGTGCACGGCGTCCTTGAAGCCGGCCGCCTTGAGCGCCGCGAGGGCCTCGGCCGACCGCACACCCGACTTGCAGTGCAGCACGATCTGCCGGTCCTGCGGGAAGCGCGAGAGCGCCTCGCCGGACAGGATCTCGCCCTTGGGGATCAGGGTCGCACCCGGGATGCTGACGATCTCGAACTCGGCGGGCTCGCGGACGTCGACCAGGAACAGGTCCTTGCCGGAGTCCTGCCAGTCCTTGAGCTCACGCGCCGTGATCGTGGCGTTGAGCGTCGCCTCCTGAGCCTCCTCGGAGACCGCGCCGCAGAAGTCGTCGTAGTCCTCGAGCAGGTCGGTGACCGTCGGGTTCTCGCCGCAGAGCGCGCAGTTCGGGTCCTTGCGAACCTTGATCTTGCGGTATTCCATCTCCAGCGCGTCGTAGACCATCAGCTTGCCGACCAGCGGCTCACCGATGCCCGTGATCAGCTTGATGGCCTCGTTGACCTGGATCGAGCCGATCGACGCGCAGAGCACACCGAGGACGCCACCCTCGGCGCAGGACGGAACCATGCCGGGCGGCGGCGGCTCCGGGTAGAGGCAGCGGTAGCAGGGACCGTGCTCCTCCCAGAAGACGGACGCCTGGCCGTCGAAGCGGTAGATCGAACCCCACACGTACGGCTTGCCGAGCAGCACCGCAGCGTCGTTGACCATGTAGCGGGTCGCGAAGTTGTCGGTGCCGTCGACGATCAGGTCGTACTGGCTGAAGATGTCCTTGACGTTGTCACGGTCCAGCGCGGTGTTGTGGATGACCACGTTCACCAGCGGGTTGATCTCCCGGATGCTGTCGGCGGCGGACTCGGCCTTGGGCCGGCCCACGTCGGACATGCCGTGGATGATCTGCCGCTGAAGGTTGGACTCGTCGACGGTGTCGAAGTCGATGATGCCGAGCGTGCCGACACCGGCCGCGGCCAGGTAGAGCAGCGCGGGAGAGCCGAGACCACCCGCGCCGACGGCCAGGACCTTGGCGTTCTTCAGCCGCTTCTGCCCGTCCATCCCGACGTCGGGGATGATCAGGTGACGCGAATAGCGGCGGATCTCGTCGACGCTCAGCTCTGGGGCCGGCTCGACGAGCGGGGGCAGTGACACGGTGAACTCCCCGGGATCGGCGGTAAGGTGCGCCACCCATTGTTGCTCGTTCCCCGCCGGAATGGACATGACGTGGAACACCGGCCCGACATGCGGGACGAGGGAATTAGCCGTCAGTCGATGGGGTTGCCCGCGTAGCGCTTCCCGTCCAGGTACGGCCAGGAGTTCGCCACACACCCCTTGAGGCCGTAAGTCTGCTGCATCATGACCGGCGCGGGCTCACCCTTACCGGCACAAGCCTCGTGACCGTGGCCGAGCTGGTGCCCCACCTCATGGTTGATCGCGTATGCCCGGTAGACCTCGAGCGGCGCGTCGTAGTCCGGCACGGCGTCCTGCCACCGGTCCTGATTGATGACCACCTGCCCCGGCAGCCGGCACGAGGTGAACCCCTTGGTCTTCAACCCGCCGTCGGAGCACATCCGCTCGGACGTCTTCGCCGACGCCAGGTAGATCGTGAACTCGGAGGCAGCCGACTGCGGCACCCGCTGCAACCGGAACTGCCGCCCGGCGATCCAGCTCCGCGGATCCCCCAGCACCCGGTCGACCTCGTCGGCGAACTTCCCACCGTTCCCCTGACCCAGCGTCTTCTCCACAGCAACCTTGAAACGCCGCAACGTACCCGTCGACCCGAGCACCGGCCCGTACCCACCGGCAAACACGAACCCACCACTCGACGCGGCCAGGGTGGACCTGGTCGGCGCCTTGTCAGCCGCGTCCGGCGGCACCGCGGGAGCCGTACGCCGGGCCGGCGCGGTGCTCGCGGCGGACGTCGGCTCCAGGTTTCCCCCGGTCGCCGGTCCCACCAGCGGCGGCAGCACGGAGGCCGCCGGCACGACCCGGGACGACTGGTCACTGCCTTCGTTACGCATGATCTGGCCTACCACGAGGACGGCGGTCGCAAGAATCAGGAAAACCAGGACGGCCGCACGACGCCGCTTCTGGTACATCCGCGTAGCGGGCGGCGCCAGCACAACGGTGTCGGAAGCCTCCCCCTCGATGACAGCATCCGCATCCGGCGGCATCACCAGCGGCGGCGGAATGATCATCGGCGGCCCGGCGGCGGGCGGCGGCTCCGCGGACGGAATCCGCGGAACGACCGGCAGTTGCAGGGTGGCGCTGTCGCTGTCCGCGGGCCGGTTTCCTGCTGTGGCCACCCCGCCTGACCTGCTGCCGGGGTGGTTCGCTGCCTCGACGATCTCGGCCAGTTCGGCGGTTTCGGCTGCTGCGGGTCGTCCGAAGGCGGCCTGGGTGTCGGCGCTACCAGCCGCTGCGGCGATGGCCGAGTCGACATTCACCGGTTCCGCTTTTGCTTTGCCGGCGCGCTTAGTCGTCGTTCCGCTACCCGCTTCGCCGGCTGCGGTGAACGTTGTCGGTTTCGGGTCCTTGGGCGGGGTTCGGCGGGGTCGCTTCGGCGGGGTTTCCGGCTTGACCGTTGCCTGCCCGCCGCCGGGAGCTGTTCCGTCGGGGTCCCGGAGCTCGGGGTTGGGTGTGTTCAACGCGGGGTCGAGCTTTGCCGCCGGCTCCTGCGTGGCGGCTCCGACGCTCTGTTCCCCGCCGGAAGCAGCCTGACTTGCCGTGCTGTCGTGCGCAGCGGTCCCGGTCGGGGCAGCAGCGGCTTTCGGGGAAGTGGCTTTTGCGAACGTCGGCGCAGCAGGCTTTGCGGGAGTTGCTGCCTTTGCAGGATCGTCCGATGTTGTTGGTGTCGCGTCAGTGGAGGTGTTTGTCGCCGTCGCGGGACCCTGCGCCGTCGTCGCCTTGGCCTGTGCGGATGTCGCCGTGGTCCGCGCGGCCTTCGGGGCGGGCGGCTGATCGGGCTTGGCGACTGCCGACCTGCTGGGTGCAGCCTTGGCCGGCGCCTTCGCCGGAGCAACCTTCGAGCCCGCGCCCTCGGCGGACACGGCCGTGGCCGGCGCAACCGCGTCGGGCGCACCCTTGGCCGGGCCGGCCTTGGTCGGGGCAGTCCTGGCCGGCGCAGGATTCGTCGCCGCAGCCTTGGCGGGTCCAGTATTCGTCGCCGCGGGCTTGGCAGACCCAACGTTCGTCCCCGCCGCGTTGGTGGGAGCGGCATTCGTCGCGGTGCCCTTGGCAGAACCAACGTTTGTCTCCGCCGCGTTGGCAGACGCGGCGTTAGTCACGGTCGCCTTGCCCAGACCAGCGTTTGTCGTCGCAGCGTCGGAAGGCGCGGCGTTCGCCGGGGCGGCCTTGGCAGAACCGACGTTCGTCGTTGCCGCGTTGGCAGGAGCGGCATTTGTAGCCGCGGCCCTGGCAGAACCACCGTTCGTCGCCGCAGCTTTGGCAGGACCAGCGTTTGTCGCCGCAGCTTTGGCGGGAGCAGCGTTTGTCGCCGCAGCTTTGGCGGGAGCAGAGTGCGCCGCCGCGGCTTTGGAAGGCGCAGCGTTGGATGGTGAAGCGCTGGTTGCCTTGGCCGCTGTGGTCTTTGCGGGCGCTGCCTTCGCGGGTGCTGCCTTCGTCGCAGTGGTCTTTGCGGATGCTGCCTTTGCCGCCGCAGCCTTCGTCGGTGCCGCCTTGGTGACGGCGGTTTTGGTCCCGGCGGTTTTGGTCCCGGCGGTTCCGGTCGTGGCGGTTCCGGTCGTGGCGGTTCCGGTCGTGGCGGTTCCGGTCGTGGCGGTTCCGGTCGTGGCGGTTCCGGTCGTGGCGGTTTTCGTCGCGGCCGTCTTCGCAGGCGCGGCCTTTGCCGTCGCGGCCCTTACCGTCGTGCCCTTTGCCGTCGCAGTCTTTGTGGTCGCGGTCCTGGCCGTCGCGGTCTTGGCAGGTGTGGCCTTGGTGGCCGGGGTCTTGGCCGATACAGCCTTCGCTGCGGCAGCTTTGCCGGGAGCGGCCGTTGTCCCTGCCACCTTCGTGGTCGCGGCTTTCGCCGCCGTCGGCTTCGCACCGGTAGCCGAGGCAGCAGCCGACTTTGCAGGCGCCCGCGTTCCGGCAGCGGTCTTCACGGGGGCAGCCTTCGCCGCCGCCGACGATGCCGCCGAGCCAGCCGTCGTCCTGCCGGCGGTAGCTCCCGCAGTCGCCGACCTGCTCGACCCCGTGCTCTTGGTCGCAGCAGCTTTGGTGGCTGCCCGCCCAGCCGAGGCGGCTGACTTGGCAGGCCCTGCACCGGCCCGGGCCGACTTCGCCGGTGGCGTCGTTCGCTCAGTCACGGCGGACTTGTTCGGCGTAGACCTGGCCGCAACCGCCCGTGCGGGGGTCCCCGCGCCGGTCCCGGTTGATTCGGCGGGCAGACTCGACCGGGTCACACGAGCAGCCCTCACCGAGCCGATCGACGTCATCCCCGAAGCTGCAGCCGACTTCGCAACGTCAGACACCGCGGCCGAGCCCGTCGGACCAGCCGACTTCGTCGCCGCAGACCTGGCCGAACCAGCCGACTTCGCGGTCGCAGACCTGGCCGGGCCAGCGGACTTCGCGACCGCAGACCTCGCTGGGTCGGATGACTTCGCGGTCGCGAGCACGACCGGATCGGCAGATTTCGCGGCCGCAGGCCTGGCCTGGCGTGCTGGCTTCGCGGCGGGCAGGGCTGGTCCCGAAACCTCGGCCACGCCGGACGTTTCGGGGTTGGACGCCAGGCCGGCCGACTTCGCGCCCGGCCGGGCCGCGCTGATCGGCTTCGGCGATTCCGGTTCCTTCGGCGAGCGGGGCCGGCCTGCGACCTTTGTCGCTGCCTTGGCGGCCTCGGTAACCAGAGCGTCAGGACTCGGAGCTTCGGCAGCGGGCGCTGCGGCGGCCTTGACGGCGGCCGGCTTCCGGCGCCGGATGGGCGTCGGCTCGGCACCTGCCGCGGCGGCGGTCCGGCGCGTGCGGGCAGCAGGACTCGCCTCGGCAGCACCTGACGCAAGCAAGGCGGTGGACGCGGGCGAGGCAGCAGACGTGGGTGCGGCGGTGTCAGGTGATTCGGGCATGGCGGGTGTCCCCGTGGGGTTGAGTGGGGATGCATTCTGGGCACGGCCGGCTGCGGTGGCACTCGGCCGACGGGCGTTGCGCCCCGCAGCTACCGCCTTGCGCGCGGAGCCCGCCGGGCCGAGCGCAGAGGCCGCCGGATCAAGGACGGACGCCGCCGGGCCCAGCACGGGGGCCGCCGGATCAAGGACGGACGCCGCCTGGCCGAAAGCAGAGGCCGCCGGGTTGAGCGCGGTAACCGCCGGGTCAGGCGCGGAGGCCGACTTACGGCGTGCGGAGACTGGCGGTTTGCCCGCGGAGGGTGGCGGGTTGCGCCGGACGGTCGCCGTCGTCTGGTCCCGGGTGGGCAGGTCCTCAGCGGCGGCCCGAGGAGCTGCGGAACCTTTTGTCGCTTTTGCCATAACATACGCCAGAGTGCCAGAGGCGGGCGGGCGTCACAGGCGTTTCGCGAGACCT
The DNA here is from genome assembly GCF_000494755.1 of Amorphoplanes friuliensis DSM 7358. Classification (NCBI taxonomy): domain Bacteria; kingdom Bacillati; phylum Actinomycetota; class Actinomycetes; order Micromonosporales; family Micromonosporaceae; genus Actinoplanes; species Actinoplanes friuliensis. The sequence goes on along the minus strand of NC_022657.1, from coordinate 916,802 downwards.
CCTCAGAACCACGGTGGAGGCCGACCGAACGGTTGAGGTGCCAGGTCAGAGGCTTGGGCCCACAAAACGGTGGTTTCCCCGACGGGGCCACGCATAGGGGACGCAACCGCGCAGGGTCAGGGTCTGCTGGACCATCACCGGGGCCGGGCCGCCGCGTTTGGGGCAGCCTTCGTGGTGGCGGCCGAGTTCGTGGCCGACTTCGTGGTTCAGGACGTACTGGCGGTAGACCGCGAGGGGGATCTTCGCCGTGAGGTACGGCCGGGACGACAGCCGCCACCGGTCGAGGTTGATGATCGCCTGGCCGGTGGCGCGGCACGACGTGTACGGGCGGCCGGCGACCGTGATGTTGACTCCGCCGCGGCGGCACATTTTGCCGGCGGTTTCGCGGGTCGCCAGGTACACGGTGAAGGTCGCGGACTCGTTGCCGGGCACACGCTGCAGCCGGAGTTGCCCGTCGCCGATCCAGCTGCGTTTGTCGCCGAGTGTCGCCTCGACCTGCGCGGCGAAGGCGGCCACGTCCTCGTTGCTGCCCTGTTCGACCGCGACGCGGAAGCGTTTGAGCTGCCCTTTGGAGCCGAGCACCTTGCCGCGGCCCGGCGCGTACGCGAACTTGCCCGAACCGCGCGTGGGCACCCGGCCGGGGAGGAGCAGGAGATCCTGCGGCGCGGAGACGGAGGTGGCGGAAACCGAAGGTGACGGCGACGGCGACAAAGAGGGCGACGGCGAGACAGAGGGCAAGGCTGAGGGCGGTGCAGCGACGGGCGCCGCTGCGGGCCGCAGGAAGGACGGGAGGAGCGCCGCGCCCGCGATCGCCAGGACGGCGATGACCAGGGCCGCGATCCACCACCGGCGCAGCCGCTCGCGTCCGTTGTCGGGCGCGGCGGCAGGCCTCAGCGGGATGCGGGTCTGGATCATCAGGCGTCAGAGTGCCACAGCGCACAGGGGTGCGGGTGCCGCAGGAATGTTCTGGGCGACGTGCGTCACGCCGGGCTTCAGCCGATCGGCGAGTTGACGTCCTCGAGCATGCCGACGACCCCGCGCGCGACCAGGCGGGGGACTTCCATCTGGGCGACGTGGCCGACGCCGGGGAGGATCAGCAGGCGGCTGTCCGGGATGACCTTGGCGACCTGGGCGGGCACGCGCGGGTCGACCAGCTCGTCCTTCAGACCGCCGATGACCAGGGTGGGCGCGGTGATCCGGGCGGCCAGACGCCACTGCGAGTTAACCCCCGGCAGGTACGCCCGGAGGAAGCTGGACACGAGCCCGCGCAGCGTACCGAGGTAGGCCTTGGGGTAGTGGGCGACGGTGTGCCGGAGCTTGATCTCCTCGATGGCCTCGACGCGGCGCTGCGGGCTGACCTTGGTGGTGTCGCCGAAGCAGGCCAGCAGCACCTGCTCGGCCATCTGCTCGGGGGTGAGGCGGGCGAGGCCCCACGCGAAGAGGCGTTCGGCGCGGGGCAGAGCGAGCAGGGGCAGCATCGGGCCCTGGGCCGTCCGCCGGGGGTCGAGGAAGGGCATGGCCGGCGAGATCAGCGTGAGCGTCTTGATCAGGTCGGGGCGCAGCGCTGCCACGCGTACCGAGATCGAACCGCCGAGGGAGTTGCCGACGAGATGGACCGGGCCGCGGTCGGCGTATTCGAGGTAGCCGATGAGTTTGTCGGCGAACGACGGGATGGAGTAGCGCCGGGTGGGGTCGCTGTAGCCGAATCCGGGCAGGTCGACGGCCTGGGCGTCGAAGCGGTCGGACAACAGCGAGGCGAAGTCCGTCCAGTTCTGCGAGGAGCCGCCGAGGCCGTGCACGAAGACCGCCGGCTCGGCGCCCGGGGCTGTCGCCGGGGTGTCACGGATGTGGAGCATCTCGCCGTCGATCGTGACGCGACGCGCGGGCCACGGCGGCGGGCCGTCGCCTTCGGGCGGCAGGACGTCGTCCGCCGCGAGGATTGCACCCTTCATCAGGACAACAGTGCCTCAAGACGGCGGTTTATCGCGGCGAGTGTGGCGCGGACCATGGCCTGGCGGTCGTCCCCGGTGATCACCGCGGAGCCGGAGAGCTGCTCGACCCAGCCACCGACCGACAGCAGCAAAACAACCACAGCAACCTGCATGGATCCGAACGGTACGGAACCCGCGTGCTCGACGAAGCACTTGGCGGGCCCGTCGGCGTGGTCGGAGTGGGTGAGCAGCTCGTCGACCGCACTGGCGGTGGCCATCGCGCAGAGCCGCAGCAGGTAGCCGTCGACGGCGGGACCGGTCGCCTCCCCCGAGGTGATCAGGCCGTTGACGGTGAGCCGGACCTCGACGGTCGCCTCGGTGCCGAACGTGTTGACCTGCACGCTCTCGATCATCACGCGCGGGCCGGGGCGCTCACCCGGGTCGAGCGGGCGCGGCGGCGCGGGCTCGACGTTGCTCGGGACCGACTCGGTGAACCCGGACGTGGCGCCGGTGGCATAACCCGGTGCCGCGCGGCCGGCCGGGTTGGGCTGGCTCGGCACGAACGGCGCCGCCGGGGCGGGCGGCGCGGGCGGCGCGGAGGCCTGAGCAGCGGGTGGCCCGGACGCCTGCGCGGCCGGCGGAGCCTGCTGGGGCCGCGGAACGTACGACGGAGGGGCCGACCGGGGTGCCGGAGCCGGCGGTGACATCGGTGTCGGCGCGGGCGGGGCGGACCGTGGTGCGGCGACCGGCGTCTGCGAGCCGGGCAGCGGGGTCGCGCCCTGCATCGCGGCGTCCAGACCCATCCTGTCCTGCAGCAGCCGCGCGACCTGGCGGCTCACCTCGGCGGGGTCGGCGCCCTCGGAGAGGTCCAGCCGCAGGCTGTGCGCCCCGGCCGGGGTCGACCGCAGCGACGCGTCGCGGACCCCCTCGACCTCACGCACGGCCTCCAGGATGGCGTTCACATCGAACCCTTCCTGCCGCTCCTGCGACGACAGCACGTCATCGCGGCGCAGGTGCGTCGCGATGCGGGCCAGCGCGGGGGTCTCGGCGGGTGGCTCCACGGACGGCGGCTCCGGGACGGTGGGCACGTCCGGCTGGGCCGGTACGCGCTGCGGCAACGCGGGGAACGACTGCTCCCCCGCGCCCGCGGCACCGGGGTCTCCGGCCGGGCGGGCGTAACCGGCAGGGGTGTCAGCGCTCTCGTACGGCAGCCGGCGGGGGAAGCTGGAGGGATCGTACGACGGCCGGCTCACGCCTTGATCGCCGGAACGTGACTGGTCGGTAGCCACGGGCTTGGACACCCTGGGCAGGCCTTCCATGGGTGTCGGCGGGTCGAGGGCGTGCCGTGCGGACTCCGAGGTCGCCCAGTCGGCGCGGCGTCCGCCGGGCGTCGCGGGACGCACCGCCGGGAACGGCCGCTCGGCGGGCACAGCCGCACGCTGCTGGCCGGCGGACGGGCGTGGTGGCTCCCGCCGGACATCGTCGAGATCACCCTCGTACGGGTACGGCGGGGCGCTGGCGGGCAGGTTGCCGTTGACGGCGCGCAGCTCGCTGGTGTCCTGCGCGTCCGGCCGCAGCAACTCCGGCGAGAGCGGATCGGGGCGTACGGGCTGCGGAGGCTCCGCGGCGCGGGGCGGCTCGTTCTGCCGGGGCTCGCTGCCGTTGGGTGACAGGTGGGACAGCAGGTCCTGATAGCGGGACCGGCTGTCGGACCAGCGGGGTGCCGCGGCGTTCTCCGTCCGCGGCGGGCCGGACGGCGCCGGCGGTGTGGAGGCCGGGCTGGCCGGGGAGAAGGACGGCGGTGGCGGTGGAGTGGCGAAGGGCCGGATCTCCCCCGAAGGAGTGTCCGTCGGAAGGGGCCTCTCCTGGGTGAACGGCCGGACCTCGGTGCCGGGCCGGCGCCAGGCCGGGACCTCGGTCTCCGGGTCCAGGGCGGAGCCCGCGTTGGACCACGGGCTCTCACGCGAGGCCCATCCGTTCAGCAGGGTGCGGTCACGCGACTCAGCACCAGTGCCGCCCTCGGCCGCACCGGTGTCCCCGGAATGCCCTGTTTCGTCCACCGCGCGCTCCTCGCTTGCCCCCCGCTGAGGCTACCGTGTGGTTGCAGTGGCGATAAGTTGCAGCGTCGCGACAATTGCCCGCCCGGAATGCGACAGACGGCGAACCGGGCAATCTGCGCCCAAGGCGCGGGGGAACAAGTCTCGGAGGTTGACATGACCGCTGCGTCAGGCGGAGCACAGACGGCGGGGCGCCCTACGCGTCTGCCGCGCTCCGCGCGCCGTAAGCAACTGCTTGCCGCCGCGCAGCAGATCTTCGTGGCACAGGGCTACCACGCCGCCGCCATGGACGAGATCGCCGAACGGGCCGGCGTCTCCAAACCCGTGCTCTACCAGCACTTCCCCGGCAAGCTGGAGCTCTACCTGGCCCTGCTGGACACCCACTGCGACGCGATAATCGCCAAGGTGCGTGGTGCGATGCTGGCGACTCCGGACAACAAGGAACGCGTCAAGGGGGCCGTCCAGGCCTACTTCGACTTCGTCGACCACGAGAGCGAGGCGTTCCGGCTGGTCTTCGAGTCCGACCTGCGCAACGACCCGCAGGTCCGCGAACGTGTCGAGCGGGTCGAGCAGGGCTGCATCGCCGCGGTCACCGACACGGTCGTCTCGGACACCGGTCAGAACACCGCCAACGCCGAGTTGCTGGCATCGGGGCTCGTCGGCGCGGCCGGCCAGGCGGCGCAGTACTGGCTCGCCACCGGACGGCAGACGCCCAAGGCCGAGGCGGAAGCCCTGGTCGCCGCCCTGATCTGGCGGGGTATCGCCAGCTTCCCGCTGCAGGGTGAGTCAACGCCCGGTACGTCCGGGGAAATCGGCTAGCCTTCATATCGGTAGCCATCTGAAAGGGAGGACCCCCGTGGAGGTCAAGATCGGCGTGCAGTACGCCCAGCGCGAGCTGGTGCTGGAGAGCGCGCAGACTCAGGCCGAGGTCGAGCAGGCCGTGACCGAGGCAATGGCCAAGGACGGCGTTCTCACCCTGACCGACGAGAAGGGCCGCAAGGTGATCGTTCCGATCGCCAAGGTGGCCTACGTGGAGATCGCCGAGAAGTCCGAGCGGCCGTTCGGCTTCACCACTCGATAGTCACGACGCGCGACAGAACGGCAGGGTGCCCGCTCCAGGGTGTCCTGCCGTTTCTATACAGCACCGTCACCTTCGCCCTGAGGTGCGGAATCTCTCTGTCGGGTAGACTTCTCCTGTCGCCGTCGACGTCGGCTCGTCAATTCGAGTCGCCGCGGCGACGCGCGTGCGGCCCGCGAGCATCTCGCGTGTGGCCCGCGCCCTATCCAGACCGCGCCCCAGGAATTCGACGGGCGCACCACGAGAGGCACCCGTAGAACTTCATGACCGACATCGAGAACATCGAATCTGAACCTGCCCTGGTCCCCGTCCTGACCCGCGCGCCCGTACGCGCGGACAGCCCCACGTTCGCCGAGCTGGGCGTCCGGGCGGAGACCGTCGAGGCGCTGGCCTCGGCCGGCATCACCCGGGCGTTCGCGATCCAGGAGTACGCCCTTCCCATCGCCCTGCGCGGCACCGACCTGATCGGTCAGGCCCCCACCGGCACCGGCAAGACCCTCGGCTTCGGCCTGCCCCTGCTCGAGCGGGTGCTCGCCCCCAGCGAGGGTGCCGACGGCCAGCCGCAGGCGCTCATCGTCGTCCCGACCCGCGAGCTGGGTCTGCAGGTCGCCCGTGACATCGCCGCCGCGGGCAGCACCCGCGGTGTGCGCGTGCTGCCGATCTACGGCGGTGTCGCCTACGAGACGCAGGTCGAGACGCTGAAGAAGGGCGTCGAGATCCTGGTCGGCACCCCCGGCCGCCTGCTCGACCTGGCCAAGCAAAAGCAGCTGAAGCTCGGCTCGATCAAGGCACTCGTGCTCGACGAGGCCGACCGCATGCTCGACCTCGGTTTCCTCGAGGACGTCGAGAAGATCCTGGCCATGCTCCCCTCCGAGCGCCAGACGATGCTCTTCTCGGCGACCATGCCGGACCCGATCGTCGCGCTGAGCCGCCGCTTCCTGAACCACCCGGTGACCATCCACGCGGGCCACACCTCGGACAGCGGCCCGTCACCGCTGACCAAGCAGGTCGTCTACCGCACCCACCCGCTGAACAAGCTGGAGATGGTCGCCCGCATCCTGCAGGCCCGCGAGCGCGGCCTGACGATGATCTTCACCCGCACCAAGCGGGCCGCCGACCGCGTCGCCGAGGACCTCGACTTCCGCGGTTTTGCGGTGGCCGCCGTCCACGGCGACCTGGGCCAGGGCGCCCGCGAGCGGGCCCTGCGCGCGTTCCGCTCCGGCAAGATCGACGTGCTGGTGGCGACCGACGTGGCTGCCCGTGGCCTCGACGTCTCGGGTGTCACCCACGTGATCAACTACGACTGTCCCGAGGACCCCGACACCTACACGCACCGCATCGGCCGGACCGGCCGCGCGGGCGCCACCGGTGTTGCGGTGACCTTCGTGGACTGGGAGGACATGCCGCGCTGGGTGCTCATCGACAAGTCGATGGGTCTCAACATGCCGCAGCCGCCCGAGACCTACCACACGTCCACGGCGCTCTACTCCGACCTGGACATCCCCTCCGACGTGTCGGGCACGCTGCCGACCGCGGTCCGGACCCGGGTCGGCCTGTCCGCCGAGATCGAGGAAGACCTGGGTGGCACCCGCCGCCGCGGCAGCCGCGACGGCGGTCGTGACGGCAGCCGCGACTCGGCCCGCGGACGGGGTCGCACCGACCGGTCCCGCGGCCCGCGCCGTGACGACGCCCCCGCCTCCCCCGCCGCCGAGGTCGCCGCACCGCCGGCCGACGACGAGGCGGGTGACCGTCCCCGTCGGCAGCGTCGCCGCCGCCGCGCAGGCGACCCCCTGACAACAACCGACGAGGGTACGGGCACAGCAGTCGCTCCGCTCTTCGCGGACGGCACCGAGGCCGTGACGTCGACCGACAGCGGTCCCGACGAGGGCGACAGCGAAGGCGGCTCCGACGACACCGACGCCTCGGGTCGCCCGCGGCGTCGTCGCCGGCGTGGTGGCCGCGGCAACCGTGGTGCCGGTGGCGGCACCGAGGGCACCGACGGCGCCGAGGGCTCCGACGCTCCGGGCGAGATGTCCGGCGGCTCCGAGGCCGGCGTAGGCACCGGCTCCGACGACTGACCCTGACCAGCAACAACGGGTGCCCCGCCGACAGGCGAGGCACCCGTTCTGCTTTCCAGGGCCTATCCTGCCGATCCGGCCCGCGCAGCGAGGCGGAAGCTGGGCCCGGCGCGGGCCGTCAAGATCGGCAGGACAGGCCTTAGTGCGTGGGTTCGACGCCCAAAGCGGCGCAGGCCTGCTGATACATCCGGACCGCTTCCGTACGTACCTGGCGGCGTTCGGTCAGGTGTTCGCTGAACGGGATCCGCACCGGGACGGCGATGCCGTTGACGGTCGCCTCGAAGTCCATGCCGTCCGCGTCCAGGCCGGACATGCGGGCCGCGCTCGCGGTGTCGATGCCACCGAGACCGCGGACGATCAGCACGTTATCGTCGGCGTGGTCGTCGTTCATGTGGCGGGCGATCTGCGCCACCACGTCCGGGGTGAAAGTCATGCCCAGCGCTCCTTGAGCTCTCGCAGCACCGCGATGTTGAGCCGGTAGGCCTCGGTCACCTCGGCGAGGAATTTCTGTTCATCGTCCGGGGCAAATGCTGCCTGGTCGAGCAATTCGCGGTAACGGGTGCGGAACGCGGGCGGCGAGACACCCTCGAAGACGAAGAACCGGTGGCCGGCGCCGTTCAGGGCGTACGCCTTGGCGATGGCCGGGCCGAGGTACTGACCGCCGGACAGGTCGCCGAGATACCGCGTGTAGTGATGCGCGACAAAACCCCACGGGTGGTCGAACGCGACCGCACGCAGCCGGGCGCAGTATTCCGTGGTGGCGGGCAGCGGCGTGAGCTGCGGCCCCGGACCGAGCAGTGTCTCGAGGTCGTCGGTCAGCGCCGGCAACCGGGTCAGCTCCGGGAAGACAAAACTGCCGGCCACGGAGTCGGTGGCCATCACCGCGGCCGCCTGCTCCAGCGTCTCGTAGATGAACCAGTGCTGCGTGGCCAGATCGGCGTAGGCCTGCCGCGGCAACTCACCCGCGGCGAGCCGGTCGAGGAAGCCGCTGCCCTGGGCCGCGTCATGATCCATCCGCGTGCCGGTGCGCAGCCGGACGGAGAGCTTTTCCATCGGATCAGCCAGCGTCATCTCGGCACCTCCAGGCCTTGAGTTAGGTGAGCCTAACAAAGCGGGACGGCTTTGTAGATCATCAATTCTGGCGAGGCAGAATGGAAGGATGCCCCAACCACTGGACGCCGTCCTCGCCGAAGTGCGTGACCTGCTGCTCGACCCCGCTCTCACGCGGGCGGTCGCCGCGGGTAAGCGTCGCGGTTTCACTCCTTCGGTCACCCGCGCGGAGTTGCGGCCGGTCGCCCTCAAAGGCGGACCGCGGTTGCAGATCGTGACCGATGACGGCTCCCGGCCGTACACCCGGAACGTCGCGCCCGGTGCCGAGGCGGCCGAGGCCGTGGATGCCCTGCTGGCGGAACCGTTCGGGAACTGGCACGTGGAGACGGCGGCTGAGACCGTACAGGTGCGGGTGACCAAGAAGGGTGACGCGCAGATCCACCGGGCGGCGACCGCCGGGCCAACGGTGACACAAAGTCACGATCGGGCCAAGCAGTGGCTGCTGGACCCGGGCGACCCGCTGTTCACGGTGGTCGGTGGCACGGCAGCCAAGCGGCGGCAGGTCGACGCCTTCCTGCGCGCGCTGGCCGCAACACTGCCCGACGAACTGCCGCAGACCCTGCGCGTCGTCGACCTGGGCTGCGGAAACGCGTATCTGACCTTCGCGGCCTACCGCTACCTAGCCGACCGCGGCGTGACGGTCCGGGTCGTGGGAGTCGACGTCCGCGAGGACCAGCGCGTCCGCAATTCCGCCGTCGCCGAGCAATTGGGCTGCGCCGAGGCGGTGACGTTTGTCGCGGGCACGATCGAGGACGCCGTCGTCGACGAAGCGCCCGACCTGGTGCTGGCCCTGCACGCCTGCGACACGGCAACCGACCAGGCACTCGCCCGGGCCGTCAACTGGAACGCAAAGTGGGTGCTGGCAGCCCCGTGCTGCCACCACGACATCGCCGCGCAGCTCAAGGGCAACACCGCCCCTTCCCCGTACGCGGAGATCACCCGGAATGCGATCCTGCGGGAGCGCTTCGCGGACGTCCTCACCGACTCGCTGCGATCGGCGCTCCTGCGTCTGCGGGGTTACAAGGTCGAGGTGGTGGAGTTCGTGGACTCCGCGCACACGCCGCGCAACCTGCTGCTGCGCGCACGGCTGACCGGTGCGGCGCCGGACGAGGGTCAGCGCGCCGAATACGACGCGCTGACCGCTCAGTGGGGTGTCACCCCGGCGTTGGAGAAGTTGCTCAGCTGACCTTATTTGACGACTGTGGTGAAGGCGGCCGTGTGGACCTGGCCCGCGACCTGGAAATCGAAGAACATCCGGTAGCGGCCCGGTCCCGGCGCGGCCAGCCAGAACTTGACGGCACCGTCGACGAGCTGCGGCTCCGGGTGCACGTGGACGTAACCGACGTCACCCTCGCGGAGCACCACCAGGTGCCCGAACGCTGCCAAGTACGGCTCCAGCGTGGCCGGTTTGCCGTCCGGCCCCTGCACTGACATCAGCAGCGGCTGGGTTGCGCCTGTCTTGGGCGTACCGGCGTACGAAATCTTGAAGCCGTCGGCGGTCGCCTCGGTGACAGGAGCGGGGAGCGCGACCGGGACGTAGTTGCCGGTGACGGTGAGGTCGACACCGAGCGTGACCGGCGTCTGCTGGCCGCCGACCACCGCGGTGAAGTCGGTGATCGCGCGGTAGCTGCCGGGCGCCGCCAGCGCCAGGTCGATGCTCCAGGTGCCGTCGGGCGCCATCGTCGGATGCAGGTGCTGGAAGCCGGTGAGATCGCGGCGCACCACCACGAAGTGCAACGGCTTGTCGTGCACCACGGCGTACGTGGTGATCGGCGCACCACCGGGACCGGCGATCTTGAACTTGAACGCCTGCCGCTCCCCGGCCTTGAACGTGGTCGCCTCGGGCGTGAGCGTCAGACCGGCCGCGGTGACCGCCAGCCCGCCGACACTGTCCGCATTCAGAGCGCCTTGGGAAACCGTGCCGTCGGCGTTGTGCTGGTGCGGCGCCGTCCCGGTGTCGTCGTGCGGCGCGGCACTGACCGCACTGTGGGCGCCGTGCCCGTCGGCGGCCGGCACCGGCACCGGCGCGGCCTGCGCCTGCTCGACGGAATTGTTGAGACGACCGATGCCGTAGCCCGCGAAGAGGACCAGCACGACCACCGCACCGAACGCCGCGAGCCGGAAACTCGCCCGATCCGACTTCGGCTCGGCCGGCGCCTGCTCGAGCGTGTCAGGCATCGGCGAGCTCGTAGCCGGCCTCGTCGACCGCGGCGCGCACGGCATCCTCGGCGAGGAGAGCCTCACTGGTCACGGTGACGGCACCGGTGGCGAGGTCAACCTGAACGGCGTCGACGCCGGGCAGCCCGGAGATCTCGCTGGTGACGGCCTGAACGCAGTGGCTGCAGGTCATGCCGCTGACGGTGTAGGTGGAGGTGACTGGCATTACTGTCCCTTTGGTTAGGAGCGGACGAGGCGGGCGATCGCGTCTGAAGCTTCTTTGACCTTGGCGGTCGGGTCACCGGCGCGGGCGGCGTCGACAACGCAGTGGGCCAGATGGTCCTCGAGCAGGCCCACGGCCACAGCCTGCAACGCACTCTTCGCGGCGGAGATCTGCGTGAGAACATCGATGCAGTACGTGTCCTCGTCGACCATCCGCTGCAGGCCGCGGATCTGGCCCTCGATGCGGCGCAGGCGCCCGAGCAGAGCGGCCTTGTCCCCCGAATAGCCGTGCGGCCCGGAGTGTTCGTGGTCGGTGGTCATGCCAGACAGCATACCCCCCACCCGTATGCCGTCGCTTTTACACCATTTGTCTCGTTAGAGGCGATGTGCCGCTCACCCCCCGAAAGATCATTGTCGCCCTGGTGCCGGTACTGCTGCTCCTGGGCCTCTCCCCTGCACCCGCTGCCGGCGCCGACCGCCCCACCGCCGCCGAACTCGACAAACGCATCACGGCAGCGTCGCGGCAGCTGGAGGTCCTGGTCGAGCAGTACAACAACTCCCGCGAAGACCTGAACGCGACCCGAATGCAGACGAAGCATCTCGGTGGCCGGCTCGGCCCGATGACCCGCGAACTGAACCAGCAGCAGGAAGTCATGGCCGACCTCGCGTCCCGCACGTACCAGCGCACCCGCAACGGCCCGACTGTTGCGCTCTTCGCGGCCGACCAGCCGCAGCTGTTCGTCGACAAGTTGCTGGTGCTGCACCAGCTCGCCACCTCCGAACAACGCGCGGTCGCCGAACTCCGGGCGGCCCGCTCGAAGGTCGTCCAAACCCGCAAAATGCTGAACGCGTTGGCCGCCCAGCAGCGCCGCCAGCAGTTCCAGCTCCGCGCCCGCAAGGCGACGGTCGAGGGCGAGATCGGCGCGCTCAAGCAGATGCGCGCGATCGCCTACGGCGGCGGCTCCCGATACGGGGTCAGCTCGGACGTCCCCATGCCCGACTTCATCCCCGGCCGCGCCGGACGAGTGGTGGCGTTCGCGTTCGCCCAGCTGGGCAAGCCTTACCGCTGGGGTGCGGCCGGCCCGAACTCCTACGACTGCTCGGGCTTGACCCTCGCCGCCTGGAACACCGCCGGCGTCGGCTTACCGCACAACGCTGCACGCCAGTACGGCTCGATGGCCCACATCAGCCGATCCGACCTTCGCCCTGGTGACCTGGTGTTCTTCTACGGCCCTATCAGCCACGTCGGCGTCTACATCGGAGGCGGCAACATGATCCACGCGCCGGAGTACGGCGAAAACGTGCGCGTCTCCAGTATCGACACGCAACCCATCCACGGCTTCGGCCGCCCCGGCTAACCCATGCCCTGCCGGCCAACTGGCCGCCAGGTAACGCGGCGCTGCCAGCTCGGGTCGCCTGCCAGCCCGGGTCGCCTGCCAGCTCGCGTCGCCTGCCAGCCCGGGTCGCCTGCCAACCCGGGTCGCCTGCCAGCTCGCGTCGCCTGCCAACCCGGGTCGCCCGCCAGCTCGCGTCGCCTGCCAACCCGGGTCGCCTGCCAACCCGGGTCGCCCGCCAGCTCGCGTCGCCTGCCAACCCGGGTCGCCTGCCAACCCGGGTCGCCTGCCAGCTCGCGTCGCCTGCCAACCCGGGTCGCCCGCCAACTCGCGTCGCCCCACCAGGTTGCGTCACGCTGCCACGTTGCGTCGCGCCGCCAGCCTGCGGCGCGCCGCCAGCTCGCGTCGCCCCACCGGATTGCGTCGCGCTATCAGCCTGCGCCGGTGTTTTGTTTCCGTCGAAGGGATCAGCCTGCGACGGCCAGGGCGAACGGTAGGACGGCCGGGGCGCCGGCTTTGCGGAGGGCTCGGCCGGCCAGGACCATCGTCCAGCCGGAGTCGGCGAGGTCGTCGACGAGCAGGACCGGGCCTGTCAGGTCCTTGAGGGACTCGGCGACCTCCGGGGGCACCGAGAAGGCGTCGTGCAGTGCCAAGACCCGCTGGGCGCTGTTGCCGCGCGGCCCATCGTCGCCCTGGTGGGTGGAGGTGAGGGTGCCCAGCATGGGGAGGCGGCCGACCTTGGCGATGCGGTCGGCGATGCTGGCCACCAGGCGCGGGTGGCGATTTGAGGCGACCGAGACCACTGCGGCGGGGCGTTGGTCCCAGCTGTTGTCACCGTGGGACCAGGCCTTGAGAACTTCGACGACTGCGGCGGCCAGGTCGTCCGGGAGTTCGGCGTCGGGGGCGTCAGGCGCAACCAGTGCGCGGAGGCGACCGCCCCAGCCGAGGTCGGACAGGCGGCCTACAGCGCGACCGGGGAGGATCTGCTCTGACGGGCCGATCTTGCCTTTGACGGAGACGCCGGCTGCGGCAAGGCCGGTGGGCCAGAGCTTTTTCGGGGAGATGTCCACGCCGGCGTGACCCAGGAACGCCTGAGCTGCCGTCAGTGCCTCCGGTGAGACCTCTGCGTCGAAGAGAGGATCGGCACAGTTGTCGCAGCGGCCGCAGGCTTTGGCCTCCGGGTCGTCGAGGCAGCGGCGGAGGAACTCCATGCGGCAACTGGTCGTTCTCGCGTACTCGATCATGGTTTGCTGCTCGGTCGTGCGGGCCTCGGCGACGCGGCGGAGCCTGGCGGTGTCGTAGGTCCAGGGCTCGCCGGTGACCGTCCAGCCGCCGCGGGTGCGGCGGACGGCGCCGTCCACGTCGAGGACTTTCAGCATCAGCTCGAGGCGGGCGCGGCGCAGGTCCACGATGGGCTCGAGCGCCTGGGTGGACAGCGGTCGGTCGGGTGACAGGGCGGCCAGAACCGAGCGCACCTGCTCCTCCGGTGGGAACGCCAGCGATGCGAAGTAGCGCCAGATCGCGACGTCCTCGGCGCCGGGCAGCAGCACCACCTCGGCGTGCTCGACGGCCCGGCCTGCCCGGCCGACCTGCTGGTAGTAGGCGATCGGTGACGGCGGCGCACCGAGGTGCACCACAAAGCCGAGGTCGGGTTTGTCGAAGCCCATGCCCAGCGCCGACGTGGCGACCAGCGCCTTGATCTTGTTGTCCAGGAGGTCCTGCTCGGCAGCTCGGCGGTCGGAGTCCTCGACCTGGCCGGTGTAAGACGCGACCGGGAAGCCCCGTGACCGCAGGAACTCCGCGGTCTCGGTCGCCGCGGCAACGGTCAGTGTGTAGATGATGCCGGAGCCCGTCAGCCGGTCGAGGTGATCGGCGAGCCAGCCCAGCCGGTGTGCGGGATTCGGAAGGTCAAGAACCGCAAGACGCAGCGAATCGCGCTCGAGCGTGCCCCGCAGGACAAGTGCGTCACCCAGCTGCTCGGCGACGTCGGCGGTGACGCGAGAGTTGGCCGTGGCGGTGGTCGCCAGCACCGGCGTGAGGCCGGGCAGCCCGGCCAGGAACGTGCGCAGCCGCCGATAGTCCGGCCGGAAGTCGTGACCCCAGTCGGAGACGCAGTGCGCCTCGTCGACCACCAACAGGCCGGTGCTCGCGGCGAGACCGGGCAGCACGTTGTCGCGGAAGTCCGGGTTGTTGAGCCGCTCGGGGCTGATCAGCAGAACGTCGACCTCACCGTTACGGATCTCGGCGGTGATCTCGCCCCACTCGTCGAGGTTCGCCGAGTTGATCGTGCGGGCCCGGATGCCGGCGCGGGCGGCGGCCTCCACCTGGTTACGCATGAGGGCCAGCAGCGGCGACACGATGACGGTCGGCCCGGCCGGCGGGTCGCCTGGCTCGGCGGTGATGCCGTCCCGCAGCAGTGCCGTGGCGACGAAGTAGACCGCCGACTTGCCCCAGCCGGTGCGCTGCACGCAGAGCACCCGCCGCCGATCGACCACGAGCGCCTCGATCGCCCGCCACTGGTCCTCCCGCAGCACCGCATGCTCACCGGCGAGCCGGCGCAGCACTTCCTCGGCGCACTCGCGCACCGCCAGCCGCTCGGCTTCGCTCACCTTGTCCCGCGTCATTTCCACCACGCAGCATGTCTACCAGCCGGGACCGACAAGACCGGAGTTATCCACAGGCTCGGGTTATCCACAGGCGGAGGAAGAATCCTTGACAACTTTTCTTGTCGGTGGCAGCGTTGGGGGCATGTCAAAGACGATCGCCGAGAAGCTCCAGATCAAGCCGAACACCACGGTCTGGTTGTCACACCCGGAGCACTTGCCGCTGCTCACGCCCATGCCTGAGGGAGTGCGCGAGAGCGAAGGCCTCGCTACGGCAAGCACGGCGATCCTCTTCGCTGACGACGCGGCGAGCGCGCGCAAACTGCTCGAGCAGCACACCGAAGACCTCGCCAAACCGGCCGTGCTCTGGGTCGCCTACCCCAAGGGCAACAAGGCGGACATCAACCGCGACACCCTCTGGCCCATCGTCGCCGACTTCAACATGCGCCCGAACGGCCAGGTCGCCATCGACGACCACTGGTCAGCCCTCCGCTTCCGCGCCAACCGCCCCGACGAAGCCCGCTTCACCGGCGGCGCAAAGTAGCCAAGCCGAACAGCACCAGATCCCAGGCCGGGCCTGGCGGTGGGGGCGGGAGTGGGGCGCCACGGGTTGGAAATGGGGTCGCTTGGGAGGGGACTGGGTCGTTAGGGTCTCAGCCATGTCGGACACTGCTGCACTTCTTGACCGTTTCCTCACCGCTTGGAACGGCCAGGATCTGGCGGGTGTGACCGACTGCCTCGCCGAGGATGTCGTGCTCTGTGGCTCCGACGGCTCGACCGTACGGGGGCGGGTCGCCGTGGCCGCAGTGTTCGCCGATCAGCTCGGGGGTGACCCTGACCTGGTGATCGAACCGATCGCTGTGCGGGGCGAGCGGGGCTTCGGCTACTTCTCGTATCCCGTGGCCGAGGACGGCAGCACGTTGCGGGGTGTCGACGTCTACACCGTGCGCGACGGGCTGATCGTCGCCAAGGACGTGATCAGCAAGATTGCCTGACGGCCTGGTCAGCGGCCCAGGACGGAGCCGCCGTTCACGTTGATGATCTGGCCGGTGACGAAGCTGCCGCCGGGACCGACCAGCCAGCGCACCGCCTCGGCGATGTCGCTGGGGATGCCGGCTCGCTTCACCAGGGTGGCTGCCACGCGGGTGGCGTGGCCTTCCTCGGTCATGCGGCCGTCGAAGAACTCGCTGTCGGTCACGTAGCCCGGCGCGATCACGTTGGTGGTGATGCCTTCGGAGCTCAGCTGCGTGGCCAGGTCCAGGCCGTAGCCGTGCAGGGCGGCCTTCGCCGCCGAGTACGGACCGCCACCTCCTCGCTGCGCCGCGATCGAGCTGGTCAGGATGATCCGGCCGCCCGGGCGGCGCAGCAACGGCAGCAGGGCGTTGGTGAGCAGCACGGCCGTGATGACGTTCGAGTCGAAGGTGGCACGCCAGCGGGCCGCCAGGCCGTCCGGCGTGGAGTCGTCGCCGCTCACGAAGGCACCCGCGTTGTTGACCAGGACATCGACGGGACGGCCGGCTACGGCCTCGACCACCGCGGCGGTCTGCGACGGGTCCGCCAGGTCCGCCTGCACGGCCGACGCCTGCGGGCCGATCCACTTCACCGCGTCGGCCAGCACCTCAGCGCGGCGGCCGACGATGATGACGTCGTAACCCTCCCCCGCCAGCATCCCGGCCGTCGCCCGCCCGATCCCCGTCCCGCCACCACTGACCACCGCAAGCCTCATGGTCCAACTCTAAGCGAGGAGGGAGACGGCTCACTTCCTGCGGATCAAGATCCAGGGCCTGTCGTGCCTGGTTGCAGGGCGCTGACCGTCGCTCCCGCCGAGGTCGGATCGCTGCGCTCCCTGCCGTCTGCGTGAGTGGTCGCCCTCGAACCAGACAAACCCACGCTGCGCTGAGACCCGAGGGAGGCCCAGCCAGTCAGCCCAGGTCGCGAACTCGCGGAACCCGTCGCGAGCCGTGCCGCCGACGCCGACGCCGACGGTGAAGGAGAACGGCGTTGATCATCGGAGCTGGGCCGCGAGCGCTGCGTGGGGGCGGTGGGTGCCGTCGGTGGGACGGCGGCGGCGTTCGACCTCGGTGAAGCCGGCCTGCGCCAGTCGTTCGGCGAAGCCGTCGACCGACCAGCGATAGGCCGTGATGACCTTGTGGTCGAAAGCCGAAAAGGCGTCGCCGTCGAAGAAGCCGACCACCAGCTTGCCGTCCGGGATCAGAACCCGGCGAAACTCGGCGAGGACGCTGTCGAGGTCCGGCGGTGTCAGGTGGATCAGCGAGTACCAGGCCAGGATGCCGGCGATGGACGAGTCTGCCGCGTCCAGGTTGCTCATCGAACCGAGCTGGAAATCACCTGCCGGGTGGGCGGCCCGGGCGTGGGCGATGAACTCCGGGACCATGTCGATCCCCCGGGCGTCGACC
This sequence comes from Amorphoplanes friuliensis DSM 7358, assembly GCF_000494755.1. Lineage (NCBI taxonomy): Bacteria > Bacillati > Actinomycetota > Actinomycetes > Micromonosporales > Micromonosporaceae > Actinoplanes > Actinoplanes friuliensis. Next base: position 899,815 of record NC_022657.1, on the reverse strand, counting down.
CCGAGGGACCGGAGGTGTCCGGTGATCTGGCCGGGTCCGCAGCCCAGGTCGAGCACGGTCCCGGACGGCACGGACAGGTGCCCGCCGATGAACTCGAGGTCCTCGGCGTGCACCTGCCCGCTGGTGCCGAACAGTTCGATGTAGAGGCCCGCTACGGAGGAGTAGGCGTCGCGCACCTCGTCGAATTTCACCGCGTGACTATATGACCGCCCGGAACGCCGGCGCCGAGGGAGCGCCAGGCCAGCAGCAGGACGACTGCCATCGCCGCGGAGGCTGTTCCGAAGGTCGCCACGATCCCGTACGCCTGGGCCACCGCGCCGCCCAGCAGCGAGCCGAGTGCCGCGCCGCCCAGGTCGAGCAACGAATACACGCTGGTGACGCGGCCGTAGAGAGCCGCCGGGACCGCCCGCTGGCGCAGGGTGATGACGATGTTTCCCCAGATCATCGTGTGGACGCCAAAAACGACGATCATCGCGGCGGCCACGAACGGGTTCCGGGTCAGCGCCAGCGTGCCGTGCAGTGCGACCTCGACGAACAGCCCGGCTCGCAGGAGCAGGGTCGTGTCGACCGTGGTCAGGAGGCGGGGTGCCACGACCGTTCCGGCCAGGCCACCGACGGCGAAGGCCGTGAGCAGCACCCCGTAACCGACCTGGCCGAGGCCGAGGCGTTCGAACGCGTACAGGACAAAGATCGCGAAGGCCGCGCAGTAGATCACGTTGCTGAAGGCCATCGTCACGGCCAGGGTGCGCAACAGACGATGCCGCCACAGCCAGCGGACACCTTCCGCGATGTCCGCACGCAGGCTGGTCCGCGTACGCGCGGGTGGCGCCGGCAGGGACCGGATGCTCGCGATGAGTGCCGCCGAGGCCGCGAACGTCAGGGCGTTCACCCCGAACGGCACGGCCGCCGCGATGACAAACAGCCATGCCCCCAGGGGTTTTGCCGCGAACTGGTTGATGACGGTGAAGGTGGCACCCAGCCAGGCGTTGGCGGTCGGGAGGCGATCGCTCGGGACGAGGGCCGGGACGAACGCCGACGACGCCGTGTCGGACAGGGTCTCACCGGTGCCGAGCAGGAAGAACACAGCGTAGATGACCGGGACCGTCACCTGGTCGGTTGCTGTGGCGGCGACCAGCCCGGCCAGCGCCGCCGCGCGGACCAGGTTGACCGTCACCACCAGGCGACGGCGGTCCAGACGATCGGCCCAGGCCCCGCTGAGCAGGGCGAACAGCAGCCAGGGAAGCTGCTGGGCAAACACCGCCCCGGCCACTGCCGCGGGGTCGGTGGTGATCGAGGCGACCAGCAGCGGGCCTGCCGCCATGGTGATGCCGTCGCCGAGATTGGAGACCGCGGACGCGGTCCAGAGTTTGCTGAAGTCCGCGCCGAGGCGCGGGAAAAGGGCACGCAAAACTGCTCCTCGAGCCAGAGGGAAACGGTCGATGACCGCCCCGAGCGAGGAGCGACGGGCCCAGGCAAACTAAGCGGCGCGTCCTCGCGTGGGGGCGAAGACCGTGGCCATGTCGAGTTGCATCACGCACCCTTTCTGCCGGCGGATGATGCAGTCTAGATCGAAACGAGGAGGGGGTACGGGGTGCGGAGCCGTTCACCGTGGCGTTATCCGGCCCGGATCGTTCCCGTTGCTTTCCTCGGTGCCATCCTGATCGGCACGCTGCTGATGATGTTGCCGGCGGCACGGGCGGAGCCGGGGAACGCCCCGTTTGTCACCGCGCTCTTCACGGCGACCAGCGCGGTCTGTGTCACCGGGCTCGCGGTCGTGGACACACCGACGTACTGGTCCGGTTTCGGGCAGGTGCTGCTCACCGTGCTGTCGCAGATCGGCGGCTTCGGGATCATGACGCTGGCGACGCTGCTGAGCCTGCTCGTGTCGCGGCAGCTGGGCCTGCGCAGCCGGTTGATGGCGCAGGCCGAGAGCTCGGGGCTGCTGGGCGGCAACGTCGGCGGTGTGCTCATCCGTGTGGCGATCGTGATGTTCGCGTCGGAGACCGCCATCAGCATCGTGCTGACGTTGCGGTTCTGGCTGCACTACGACTACCCGTTCGGGCGGGCGGTCTGGGAGGCCGTCTTCCACGCGGTGCAGGCCTTCAACAACGCCGGTTTTGCGCTCTACCCCGACAGCCTGGTCCGGTTCGTCGGCGACTGGTGGATCTGCGTGCCGCTGTCGCTGGGTGTGCTGGCGGGCTCGATCGGCTTCCCGGTGCTGTTCGAGCTGGCCCGCGAGTGGCGGAAGCCCGGGTACTGGTCGACCCACACGCGGCTGACCGTGTGGGGCACGCTGCTGCTCAGCCTCACCGGCTTTCTGGTGTTCCTCACGTTCGAGTGGACCAACCCCAACACGCTCGGGCCGCTCGGCACCCCGGCGAAGGTGCTGGCCGCGTTCACGCAGGACGTCATGACGCGGTCCGGGGGTTTCAACAGCATCAATCTCGGCGGGATGAACACCGAGACGATCGCCGTCACGAACGGCATGATGTTCATCGGCGGCGGCAGCGCCAGTACGGCCGGTGGCATCAAGGTCACCACGTTCCTGCTGCTGGCGTTCGTGATCTGGGCGGAGCTGCGAGGTGAACCCGACGTGGTGATCCGTAAGCGTCGCATCGCCGAGGAGACTCAGCGGCAGGCGATGACCGTCGCGCTGCTCGGGGTGGCCCTGGTCGCCTCGGGCACACTGGCCCTGATCGGGCTGACCGACCACGTGCCGTTCGACCGGGCGCTCTTCGAGGTGACCTCGGCGTTCGCCACCGTCGGGCTGAGCACCGGCATCACCCCCACCCTGCCGCAATCGGCTCAGGTGGTGCTCGTCATCCTGATGTATGTCGGCCGCGTCGGCACGATCGCCGTGGGTACGGCGATCGCGCTGAACACCCGCCGCCGGCTCTACCGATACCCGGAGGAGCGACCCCTCGTTGGCTGACAAGAACGCTGACAAGAACGCGGACAGGAACGCGGCGAAGAACGCGGAGAAGAAGCCGGGCACCGGCCCCGACAACGTCGTGGTGATCGGCCTGGGCCGCTTCGGCGGCGCCGTGGCCGACTCGCTGGTGAACCTCGGCCACGAGGTGCTGGGCATCGACAGCAACGCGCACATCGTGCAGGACTGGTCCGACCGGCTGACCCATGTTGTCGAGGCGGACGCGACCGACACCGAGGCGATGCGCCAGCTCGGTGTGCAGGACTTCTCGCGGGCCGTGGTCGGCATCGGCACGCACCTCGAGGCCAGTGTGCTGACGGTGCTGACGCTCGCCGAGATCGGCGTACCGGAGATCTGGGCCAAGGCGATCAGCGTCAAGCACGGCAAGATCCTGTCCTCGGTCGGCGCCCGCCACGTCATCTTCCCGGAGTCGGAGATGGGTGAGCGGGTCGCGCACCTGATCACGGGCCGGATGCTCGACTACATCGAGTTCGACGACGGTTTTGCGATCGCGAAGGTCCGCTCCCCCCAGGAGGCGATCGGCCGCACGCTCGCGGACACCTCCCTGCGGACCAAGTGGGGTGTCACGGTGGTCGGCATCAAACTGCCGGGCGAGGACTTCACGTACGCACGACCCGAGACGGTCGTGCCGCCGGGCTGCATCCTGATCGTGGCCGGCGACACCTCCAAGGTGGAGCGGTTCGCCGCCGAGACCTAGATCGCGACCGAGAAGCCCGACTTGGGCGGGTCCTTCTTCGGGGCCGGCGACGGCTTCCGGGTCCGCTTCGAGGAAGGCGAGGACGAGGACGGCGACGGTGCCGGTGAGGCCGCGGGCTTCTTGAGAACCGGCGCGGACGAGGTGGGCGGCGTGATCACCGCGCCCATGACCTCGGCCTTGCACTGGTTGCCGTTGAGCGTGAACGCCAGCGGCAGCGGGTTGCTGACCCGGTAGCTGCCGCTGAGCGTGACCGTCGCCGACCGGCCGGGCCGCAGCTCGGTGCCGTTCTTGGCCCGCAGGACCAGCTTGCGACCCCGCTGGCTGAGACGTTTCGGTGAGTCGGTGAGCCGCTGGCCACCCACGAAGGCGAACTCGAGCCGCCACGCCGACAGCACGTGTTCCCCGGTGTTGATGACTGTCACCTGCGCGCCGAAGTCCGTACCGGAATCGCGCTGGACCCGGTAGCGGACCTTGCAGCCGGTGCTGTGCAGGGCGATCTGGCCGGCGCCGGCCGCTGCGGCCTGCGCCGGGCCGACGTCGACGGGTTCGCGGGTCGACGACCAGACCAGTCCGAGCGCCGCGATCAGGATGACCGTGGCCACGCCGGCCTGGAGGCGGTGACGGCCGGCGAGCACGGCGTCGCGCAGTCTGCCGCCGGTGAACAGGTCGGGGACGAGCACGCCGCCGCGGAAGAGGCCGCCGCCGAGTGGTTGCGGTCCGCCCACTCGCAGGGCCCGGGCGACCCGCAGGCCTGTGCGTACCCGGAAGCCCGGAGCCCGGATGGCCCGCGCGCCCGGACGCGGAACGGGGTGGGGTGAGGGGCGGAAGCCCGGGGTGGCGTCGCGGGCCACGACCGGCGGGATGATCGGCTGGAGACCGACCAGCGCCGCCAGCGCCCCGGCCAGCTCCGCCGCGGACGGCCGGCGTTCCGGGTCCTTGGCCAGGCAGCCCAGGCACAGGTCGGCCACCTCGGCGGGCATGCCGGGCAGCGACGGTACGGGCTCAGGATCCGCGAACAGGTGCGCCCGCAACGCCTCGGCGGTGTTCCCCGCGGGCCACGGGAAGCGCCCGGTGAGGATGCGGTAGAGCAGCAGGCCGAGCGCGTACACGTCGGTGGCGGGTGAGACCTGGCCACCGCTGAGCCGTTCGGGCGCCAGGTAGGCCGGGGTGCCGAGCAGGCTGCCGTCCGGTGCGGAGTCGCGCTGGCCGACGAGGGCGGAGATGCCGAAGTCGACAACCTTGGCTCCGGCGCCGGTGAGCATGACGTTGGCCGGTGTCACGTCGCGGTGCACGACACCGCGGGCGTGGGCGGTGGCGAGCGCGGAGGCGACCTCGGCGGCGATGACCACGGCGTCGCGCCACGGGAACGGGCCCTGCCGGCGCAGCCGCGCGGAGGCCGACTCGCCGTCGTTGAGTTCCATCACCACGTACGGGACGGTCAGGTGCTCGTCGAGCGGCGACTCACCGAAGTCGAAGATGCCGGTGATGTGCGGGTGGCAGAGCCGCGCGGCGGCGAGCGCCTCCTGCCGCAGCCGGTCGCGGAACCGCGAGTCCGTGGCGAGCTGCGGGGAGAGCACCTTGACGGCGACGGCCCGGCCCAGAACCTCGTCGTGGGCCCGCCACACCACGGACATGCCGCCCGTGCCGAGCCGTTCGATCAGCCGGTACCGGTCGCCGACCCGGCCGCCTCGTCTGCCGGTCGCCAGCCATCCCATGAGCCGATTGTTGCCCGCGGGACGGCCTGTTCATGGGGGGTCCCGGAAATCACTTCACGCCTTTCACGTGCTCTGACCACCACAACGCGGTTTGTCCGAAATCAGCCGGCCAGCAACTGATCCACCGGGGCGTAGTCGTCGGTCAGCACCCGCGCGTCACTGATGAACTCCTCGAGCCGCGGGCCGTCGAGCAGCACCACCGGCTCGTCGACCAGGTCCAGGTGGGTGCGGATCTCGTCGGCCGGGATCGGCGACCGCGAGGCCACGATCACGAAGTTCGACCCGGCCCCACCGTCGAGGGCCTCCTGCGGCGCGATCAGCGCGACGTGCGGGAAGACCGAGGCGACCGTGGCCAGCTCGGCGCGGATGAAACGGTTCGGCGGGTAGTCGATGACGTTCTGGGCGTAGAAGCCGTCGTCGCGCAGCACCCGCGAGATGTCGGCGGCCATCTCCTTGGTCGCCAGGTGCCACGGGACGACCAGGTGACCGAACGCGTCGCCGACCACCACGTCGTACGCGCCGGTGGCCTGCTCGGCAAGCCCGACGCGGGCGTCTCCGACGCGGACCCGCAGCTGCGGGCCGGTCCGCAGGCCGAGCTCCTGCTTGTCGAGGTCGACCAGACCGCCGTCGAGCTCGAGGACCAGCTGATCGCTGCCCGGACGGGTCTTCGCGACGTACTCGGGGACGGTGAACCCGCCCCCGCCCAGGTGCAGGGCGTCGATCGGGGCGCCACCGGCCTTCGACACGTCGACCAGCGCACCGAGCCACTGCACGTACGCGAACTCCAGATGTGTCGGATCGTTCAGGTCGACGTAGGAGTGCCGCGCCGAGTTCAGGACGAGCGTCCGCCCACCGGCCCTGCTCGGATCGGTGTCGACCCGCGCGCAGTGGTACGCCGTCTCGATGTCGCACGGTGTCGGCGCCGACGCCCCCAGCCCGGCCCCGAACAGCCCGATGGTGACCACGACGGCCCGGGTCCGCGGTTTGCCCGGCTGCGGCAGGTCGGGGTTGGTGCGGCGCAGCCACCAGCCGAGGCCGAAACCGGCGACGGCCAGCACACCGGCCAGCGTCAGCACGATCCAGCTGCTCGGCATCGCCGCGACGAAGATGAAGCCGGTGCCGAGGGTGGCGGTGATCGCGCCGAGCGTACCGAAGCTGGAGAGCCGGCCGACCACCTCGCCGGTGCGGCGCAGATCGCCGAGCTGCAGTTTGACGGTCAGCGGGGTGATGCCGGCCAGGAGAAAGGCCGGGAGGAAAACGGCGAGCGCGGCGAGCATCAGAACCGCCGGCGCCGCACCGCCGCGCAGGATCTCGCCGCCCCAGCGGACCAGCGGCAGAGTGATCGCCGTGGTGATCGCGGCGAGCAGCAGGGCCGGGGCGAGCAGCACCCGCGGGTCGTACTTGTCGGCGAGCCGGCCGCCGAGCCAGGTCCCGTAGGCGATCGCGGCGAGCGAGATGCCGATGACCGAGCTGCTCACCTGCAGGGTCACGCCGACGTACGGGCCGACCAGCCGCAGCGCGACGATCTCCAGGACCAGGACGGCGCCGCTGGCGAAGAACACCAGCCCGGTGGCAAGACCGGACGGCAGGGCACGCGGCGGGGAGGTCTCCATCGCGCGGATGCTACCGGCGGGTCCCTGTCAGATCACTGATAGGTGCACGTGGTTGGTGTGCGTGGCGGCGGGCCCACCCGAACCGCTGTACGCCCGCCAGCCGGTGCCCGGATGCCAGATCTGCCTGTACCAGATCACGTAGAGCACGCCGAGCCGCGAGGCGTTCTTCACGAGGTACGCCGCGAGGTTGTTGCCGTAGGTGCGGTCGCCGCCGCTGGCGTTCACGTTCTCGAAGCCGCCCTTGGCCGCGGAGAAGTCGCAGGCCCGGCCCTTGGGGTGCTCACCGGAGGCGCGCTCGCTGAAGCACGATGTGTACCGCTTGAAGCCCGCGTTAGTGGACTGCTGATAGGAGTTCAGCAGCCGCGGCGTGATGCACCCGGACGTGGTCGGGTCGTTGACCGTGCACGACTCCTTCGGCCAGGAGCCGTCGGAGTTGCGCGGCGCCGCCTTGGCCAGCGGGGAGTTCGCGTTGATGAAGCCGCCGGCCACGGCACCGCCGCCGACACTGGCCAGCGCCTGCTCGGCCTGCTGCTTCTTCTTGGCCATCACCGTGACCTGCTTCTTCTGCTCCTTGACCTCGAGATCAATGGCAGTTTTGGCCTGCTGGGCGGTGACGACGGCGTCCTGATAACCGGTCAGCGCCTTGCCGTCGACCTGCGCCATCTGGTCGAGGCGCAGCGCGCGTTCCATGAACGTGTCCGGCGAGGTGCTGTTGAGCAGCAGCGTCATGGTGTTGAAGCGGCCCTGCCGGTAGGACCGGTTGGCGATCTCGCCGACCCGGGCCTCCAGCGTGGTTGCCTTCAGCTTGGACTGCTTCAGCGTCTCGTTCAGCTTGACCTGGCGCTTCTTCGAGGACTCGAGCTTGGCCTTGGCCTCGATGTGACCCTTCGCCGCCGACTCGAGGGCCGACCGCAGCGTTTTGGTCCCGCCCTCTTCGTCGGGGTCCGCGTGCGCGGCGGGTGCGGCCACGACCAGGACGGCGATGGCAGCGAACAGTGCCAGGACAGGCTGGAGCCGGCGCAGGAGAGTCGCCGCCACGGTCTACCTCCCAAGTCGTGAGCGCGGTGACTTTACCCCGCCGCACGAGAGAAAGGCACCTCGATCAAGTCGCCGAATATCCACCGTCGACGAAGAGTGTCTGGCCCGTCACCGCAGCGCTAGCAGCACTCGCCAGATAAACGGCACAACCGGCAAAATCCTCGGGTACGCCGTTACGCCCGATCATGGTGCGCCGAGCGTGCGCGGCCACCTTCTCGGGGTCGGAGAACACCGGCTCGGTCAGCGGAGTGTGGACCACTCCCGGGGCGACGGCGTTGCAGCAGACACCGCGGCTCGACCACGCCTCCGCCTGCGACCGGGTCAGCGCCACCAGCCCCGCTTTCGCCACCCCGTAGGCGCCGCTGTTCCCGTACGCGCGGAACGCCTGCTGGGAGACGACGTTGATGATGCGACCCCAGCCGCGGTCGGCCATCGCCGGGGCAAAACGCTGCCCCAGCAGGAACGGCGCGGTCAGGTTGGCGGCGAGGGTGACGTCCCAGTCGTCGTCGGTCAGCTCGTCCATCGGCGGTCGCCGGTTGACCGCGGCCGCGTTCACGAGCACGTCCGGGTGCCCGTACCGGGAGATGATCGTGTCGACGGCGACCGTGAGCGCCGCACGGTCGGCGAGGTCCGCGCTGACCGCGTCGGCCTGCACGCCGTCGGCCGACAGCTCCTTGACGGTCTCCTCCAGCGGATCGGGACGCCGGGCGACCAGCACGATCCGGGCGCCGGCCCGGCCTAGAGCACCGGCCATCGCCCGCCCGATCCCGGAACTCCCACCCGTCACGACGGCGGTCCGCCCGGCCAGGCCGAAGAGCTTCTCCAAGTACGCAGACATGCGCCAAACCCTAATATCGGAGGGATGGCGTTCACCGAGGCGTTTCCCATCATCACGGTCGCCGACCTGCCCGCTGCTCTCGCGTTCTACCGGGATGCGATGGGGTTCCAGCAGGTCTACCGGTTCCCGCCGGAGGGTGAGCCGGTCTTCGTGACGCTCAAGCTCGGGACGAGTGAGCTGGGCATCGGCGCCGAGGCCACCGCCGGCTTCGAGCTGTGCGTTTATGCCGACGACTGCGACGAAGCCGCGGCGACCCTGCGCGAGGCGGGTGCCGAGCTCGTCGAGGAGCCCACCGACCAGCCGTGGGGTGAGCGCAGCGCGCGGCTGGTGGACCCGGCGGGCCACAAGATCCTGCTGCTGTCCCGCCTCTAGGCGAAGAGCGTGGTGTGCACCGTCCGCCAGATGTCCTCGTTGGCGGCGACCAGCAGACCCCGGCCGGAGTCCGCCGGCCGGTACGCCGAGCCGTCCAGATGCAGGACCGTGCCGCCGGCCTCGGTGACGATCAGCGAGCCCGGGATGTGGTCCCACGGCAGGATTCGCCAGAACGTCGCGAACTGCTGCTCGTCGCTGACGACCGCCGGATATTCGTAACCGGCGCAGTGATGCCCGCCGGTGACGGTGCCTAGCCCGCTCGCGGCCGCTTCGACACGGTCGCGCAGGTCGTCCGGGAAGTAGTTGCGGGAGACCGTGCCGCTCAGGGCGGCCGCGCCGGGGTTGTCGGTCCGGGCCTTGACCCGCAGACCGTCCACGAACGCGCCGCTGCCGGCCTCGGCGACGGTCATCCGGTCGTCGACCACGTCGAGGATCCAGGACGCGGCCGGCTCACCGTCACGCAGCAACGCGACCATCACCGCGAACGGTGTCTTGCCCGCGGCGAAGTTGTTGGTGCCGTCGACCGGGTCGACAACCCAGATCGCGCCGCCGTCACCGACGTGGCTGAGCACTGACGGGTCCGCGGCCACAGCTTCCTCGCCGACAACCTGCGAGCCGGGCAGCAGCGCGGTCAGGCCGGCGGTCAGCGCGACCTCGGACTCCTGGTCGGCGATGGTCACCAGGTCGCCGGGCGACTTCTGGTGGATCTCGGCGTCGCTGAGGTGCCGCCACCGGGGCAGCACGATGGTCTGCGCCACCTCGCGGACGAGCGTGGTCACCTGGTCGATCAGGTCGTCACGCACGCGGCGGCAACTTCACGACGCTGACGAAGAACTCGTCGATCTGCCGGATGACCGAGATGAAACGGTCGAAGTCCACCGGCTTGGTGACGTAGGCGTTCGCGTGCAGCTGGTAGCTGCGCAGGATGTCCTCGTCGGCCGCGGAGGTGGTCAGCACGACCACCGGGATGCGGCACAGCTGGTCGTCCTTCTTGACCTCCTCGAGCACCTCGCGGCCGTCACGGCGCGGGAGGTTCAGGTCGAGCAGGATCAGGTCGGGGCGGACCGCTTTTTCGTACGGTGGCTCGCGGCGCAGGTAGGACAGGGCCTCGGCGCCGTCGGAGACCACGGTGAGGCGGTTGCGGACCTTGTGCTCCTCGAACGCCTCCTGGGTCATCAGCACGTCGCCGGGGTCGTCCTCGACGAGCAGCACCTCGATCGGCGTCCCGTCCTGCCGCGTCGGACCCGTCATGCCGTGACCTCTTTCAATGGTTCCTGTACAGGCACCCCGGCCAGCAGCGGCAAGGTGAAGTAGATCGAGGTGCCCTCGGCGACCTCAAGATCGAGCCAGATCCGTCCGCCATGGTATTCGACGATCTTCTTGACGATGGCCAGGCCGATGCCCGTGCCCTCGTAGGCGTCGCGGGCGTGGAGACGCTGGAAGATGACAAAGACCTTGTCGGCGAACTCCGCCTCGATGCCGATGCCGTTGTCGCGGACGTTGATCCGCCACTCCTTCTCCTCACGCTCCGCCGTCACGTGGATCTTCGGCGGCACGTCGGGGCGGCGGAACTTCAGCGAGTTGCCGACCAGGTTGACCAGGAGTGTGGTGAGCAGCGGCTCCTCGCCCTCGACGGTCGGCAGGTCGGCCCAGGTGATCTCGCCGTCGTCACCGGCGCGGACCTCGAGCTGCGACTTGACCTCGGTCATCACATGGTCGAGGTCGACGTCGGTGAAGCCCGCGGTCAGCCGGCCGATCCGGGAGAACGCCAGCAGGTCGTTGATCAGGCGCTGCATCCGCTGGGCGCCGTCGACGGCAAAGGCGATGTACTGGTCGGCGCGCTCGTCCATCTGGCCCGCGTACCGGCGCTGGAGCAGCTGGCAGAAGCTGGCCACCTTGCGCAGCGGCTCCTGCAGGTCGTGCGAGGCGACGTAGGCGAACTGCTCCAGGTCACGGTTGGACCGGGTGAGCTCCTCGGCCTGCAGCTTGAGCTGATCGTTGACCCATTCGATCTGCTGTCGTGCCTCACGCACCTCGGTGAGCTCGGCCGCGATCTGCTGGCGCATCCCGTCGACGTCGTTCGCCAGCAGACGCAGCTCGGGTGAGCCCTCACTGGTGATGTGCTTGTCGTAGTTGCCCCGGGCGACGTCACGGACCTGCTCGGCCAGCTCGGTGACCGGCCGGGTGATCAGCCGGTCGAGCAGCAGCAGGAGCGCGGCACCGGCCAGGATGACCACCACCGCGGCGAAGATCTCCACCGAGACCAGGACCGTGCCGGTGCGTTTGGCGGCGTCGGCGGCCTTGTTGCGCACGATCCAGATCTCGTCCTGCAGATCGGTGATCGACGTCCGCAGCGCGTCGAACTCGCGCGTGCTGGCCGCCTCGACCAGTTCCTGACCGGCGTCGGGGCCCTGGGTGCGGACGGCGTTGATCACCGGGTCGGCGACCACGGCCCGCCAGGCATCCGCCCGCTGCTGGACCACCAGCAGCGCCGCACGGACCTTGGGGTCGCCGTTGCCACTCTGCTCGTTGAGCGAGCCGATCTGCCGCAGGAGCTGGTCCTGCGCCGCCAGCCCGTCGGTGTACGGCCTCAGGTTGTTCTCGTTGCCACTGATCGCAAAACCACGGATGCCGGTCTCCTGGTTGACGACCGCGGTGTTGAGGCTCTCGCCCGCCGCCCGCATCGGGCCGGTCTTGTTCAGGATGACGTCGATGTGGTCGTTGCTGTCCGCCGCGGTGATCGCCGCGAAGACGCCGAGGACCGTCAGCACCAGGCCGACGGCGAGACACAACGCGACGACGCGCCGGCGCAGCGTCCAGCTGCGCACACTGAGCAGGCTCATCGGCCACCCCCGCGGGAGATCAGGAGCATGGCGACGTCGTCGGCGAGCGGGCCACCGTTGCCCTGCTCGGCCCGGCCGACCAGCCACGCCGGCAGTGCCGGGAGCGGCACCTCCTTGGCGGCCGGCTCACCGAGCACCCCGCACAGGCCGTCGACATCGAGGCGTTCGTTGCCCACGCCGGTGCGGCCCTCGATCAGTCCGTCGGTGTACATCAGCAGGGACCAGTCATCGCCGGGGAACTCCACGTCGGTTGCGGGGGTGGGGGTGGGCTTGACGCCCAGGACGATGCCCGTACGCGCGGCCACGGGCTCGGCCCGGTCGCCGGAGAGCAGCACCGGCGGCGGATGCCCGGCCAGGCGTACGGTCGCGCGGTTGTTCGTGAGGTCGATAACGACTGAGGCGACCGTGGCGAAAACTTCACGGGCGCGGCGCTCGCTCATCAGCACCTGCTCGAGCGCGCCGAGGATCTTGTCCTCCGCGACGCCGCCGAGCACCAGCGCCCGCCAGGCGACCCGGAGCTCGACACCCAGGGCGGCCTCGTCGACGCTGTGCCCGCAGACGTCGCCGACGATCACGTGGAGGCGGTCGGGGCCGACCTGCACCACGTCGAAGAAGTCACCGCCTAGCAGGCCCATCGCGCGCCCGGACCGGTAGAACGTGTGGACCGCGACCTCGGTGGTCTGCATCAGTGGCTGCGGCAGCAGGCCGCGTTCGAGACGGGCCGACTCGGCCTGGCGCAGCTCGACCTCGCGCAGCCGCTGGGTGTTCTCGTCGGAGCGTTTGCGCTCGACGGCGTAACGCAGCGCCCGGACCAGCAGCACCCCGTCGACCTGGCCCTTGACCAGGTAGTCCTGGGCACCCTCGGCGACGGCTGCGACACCCAGGTGCTCGTCGGAGCGGCCGGTCAGCACGCACACCGCGGCACTGCCCGCCACCGCGAGCAGCTTGCGCAGCCCGTCGATGCCCTCGGCGTCCGGCAGTCCCAGGTCGAGCAGGACGCACTGAACGCCCTGCATCATCGGCCGCGCCTCGCGCAGACTGGTCGCCACCTGCAGGTCGAAGGAGGCGCCGGCCTCGGCGAGCAGCTCCCGGACCAGAAAGGCGTCACCCTCGTCGTCCTCGACGAGCAGGATGCGCAGCCGCTCGGGAATCTTCAGCGCAGTAGCGGCATGGGAACGCTCAGTCACCGCGTCTCCCCGCACGACGGGGTGCGCGAGACAGGTGCACCGGCGCTGTGGGGACGCTTGATGGCTCGACTCCTTCGGGCGTGACCCGCTGATAGTCCACCACGGGCTGCGGGTGCACAACTCTGACCACCCGTGCCGGAGGCGCGCCTCACGCCGGCGGGTCGTAGGAGGGATCGGCGGCGACTCGGCGGGCGTGCTCGGCGATCACCTCACCGAGGATGCCGTGCAGGCGCCCGCAGTCGCGGCAGTGCAGATTTTCGTCCAGCCGGCGGCCCCGGCAGGAGATGCAGACACCCCGGTCCTCCGGATCCCGGTACGCCTCCAGGGCCCGGCACATCGCCCGCACGACATGATCGCTGACCTGGAACGTCGCCTCCCCCAGGGCCGTACGCAGGCCGAGCACCGCAACGGGACCGCTCTCGGGCGTGGGGTCGTAACAGGCGACCCGTTCGATGAACTCGGCGAAGACGGCTGGGGGGTCGAGCGGGACGGTCACCGGACAAAGTTATGCCACCGGCCGCGAAGATCACCGGGGTACCCGCCACGGGTCGCAGACGCTTAGATGGCAGTCGACACACCATGATCGGGAGGTTGTTCCGGATGGATACGGCGTCGCGGGCCCTGACACGTCCTGCCCGGCGGGCCTGGGCTGCCCTGGCCGCGGTGCTGCTGCTCGTGGTGGTCGCGGTGGCCGCCCTGCAGTCGGTGCGCCCGCCCGCGGCCCGATCGGCGGGCGTACCGGCCTCGGACTTCAGCGCCGGTCGCGCGTTCGAGCAGGTCCGCGCGATCGCCACCGAGCCGCACGTGGCCGGGAGCGCGGCCAACTCGGCGGTCCGCGACCACGTGCTCGCGACGCTGCGGGCCGCCGGTCTCGACCCGGAGGTCCAGGACACCGTCTCGGTGCAGGGCGGGCAGCTGTCGTCCAGCGCGGGCGGCACCGGCCTGGCGCAGGTCCGCAACGTGGTGGCCCTGCTGCCGGGTACGGCGTCGACGGGCCGGATCTTCCTGGTGGCGCACTACGACTCGGCGCAGACCGGGCCGGGCGGCAACGACGACGCCGCCGGCACCGCGACGGTACTGGAGACGGCCCGTGCGCTGGCCCAGGGCCCACGCCTGAAGAACGACGTCGTCTTTGTGCTGACCGACGCCGAGGAGGCCTGCCTGTGCGGGGCGAAGGCCTTCGTCGACCAGCACCCGCTGGCCCGCGACGGTGGTGTGGCGCTCAACCTGGAGGCCCGCGGCAGCACCGGCCCGGCGATCATGTTCGAGACCGCGGCGGACAACGCGGGCCTGATCGGGGCGTACGCGACGGCGCCGAAGCCGGTGGGCACCTCGTTCGCGGTGGAGATCTACCGCCTGCTGCCGAACGACACGGACTTCACGGCGTTCCGGGAGAAGGGTTTCACCGGGCTGAACACCGCCTACATCGACGGTGCCGCGGTCTATCACGCGCCGACGGACACCCCGGCGACGATGAACCGGGACAGCCTGCAGCACCACGGCGACAACGCGCTGGCCCTGGCCCGTGAGCTGGGCAATCGCGACTTGCCGACACTGAAGTCCGGCGGCGACGCGACGTACTTCCCGATCCCCGGCGGGCTGGCCGTCTATCCGGGCTCGCTGACCTGGCCGCTCGCCGCCGTCGCGCTGCTCGCCGTGCTGGCGCTCGGCTGGCTGGCCCGGCGCCGCGGTCTCGCCACGAGCGGGCGCCTGGCCGGCGGCTTCGGGCTGGCCCTCGTGCCGATCATCGTGGTCCCGGTGCTGGCCCAGCTTTTCTGGGCACTGCTCAAAATCATCCGCCCCGGGTACGCCGAACAGCTCATCGACCCGTACCGCCCTCTCTGGTACCGCCTGGCGATCCTCGCGCTGACCACCACGGTCGTCTTCGCCTGGTACGCGCTCCTGCGCCGCCGCCTGGGCCCGGCGGCGCTGGCGATCGGCGGCCTGGGCTGGCTGGCGGTGCTGGGCCTGACGCTGGCCGCTCTGGCACCGGGCGGGTCCTACCTCGGGTCGTTGCCGGCGCTGGCCGGTGCACTCACGGGCATCGCCGCCGTCCTGCTCCGCGGCTGGTGGCCGGTGCTGCTCGTGACGGCCGGCGCGGCGATCGCGGTGGTGGTGCTGCTCCCAACGGTGATCATGTTCTTCCCGGCGCTGGGCCTGAACCTGGCAGGCTCGGGGGCGTTCATCGCCACACTGCTGGCCCTGGCGCTGCTGCCGGTGGTCGACCTGCTGCACCCGGAGGCGGGCGGTCAACGCGGACTCGTCGCCCTGCGTGCCCGCCGGCTCGGTGCGCTGCCGACCTTCGCCGCGGCGACGGCCGTGGTGGTCTTCACGGTGGTCGGCCTGGTCGTGGACCGTTTCGACGCGGCCCACCCGGCGCCGACGCAGCTCATGTACGCCCTGGACACCGACACCGGTCAGGCCCGCTGGCTGAGCGCCGAGTCCTCACCCCGCGAGTGGACCGCCCAGTACGTCTCCGGCGCACCCACCACCGTGACCGACACCCTGCCCGCGTTCGGCGACGAGAAGCTGCTCACCGGCCCCGCCACCGCAGCCACCCTCCCGGCCCCACAGCTGACCAAGGAAAGCGACACCACCGCGGGCGCCGTGCGTACAGTGCGCCTGCGCCTGACACCGCAACGCCCGGTCCGCCTGGCCACTCTGCACGTAGGCGCCGACACGAAGGTCACCGCGGCAACAGTCGAAGGTCAGCCGGTCCCCACGGACAAAACCGCGGGCGGCCCCTGGGGGTTCGGCTTCATCTTCCACGCCCCACCCACCACCGGCGTGGAAATCACGCTCACCTTGACCGGCACAACCCCACTCAAGCTCCGAGCCATGGACGCCAGCGACGGCCTCACAGCCCTCCCGGGCTTCAAGCCACGCCCGTCCGACGTCGGCGTAACGGGCTCGCACAGCTCAGAAATGCTGGCCGTAGCCCACACCTACACGTTCTGACCAGGGTTTTACCAAGCACGCAGCCGGCAATCGGCGGGAGCGACGGTCAGAACCATGCAACCAGGCACGACATGATCCAGACCTTGACCTTGATCTTGGGTAGCGAGACCTAACGCCCGCGTCTGCCCTTGCCTTGCGACGACTCGAACTTGAAGTGGATGAACAGCCTCCCCCAGTTGTCGCCGTCTTTTTCGACGCGGTGGTAGAGCTGTTTGATCTCCCTCTGGTCCAGGAAGCGGAGCACCTTCTTTTTCAGGGCGCCCGACCCCTTCCCCGGGATGATCTCGACCAGGGTCGCCTTCTTCTGGATCGCCTCGTCGATGATCCCGCGGAGCGCCTTGTCGATCTCGGTGCCCTTGTTGAAGATGTCGTGCAGATCCAGCTTGAGCTTCACCTTCGTGATCCTAAACGGCCTCGTTCTTGCCCAGCCACGTCTCGGCGCGGCGGACCGCGTCGAGGTAGTCGTCCTGTTTTTTCATCGCCGCCGCCAGGCGCAGGTGCGGCAGCGCCTCGCGGAAGCGACCGGCGCGTTCCAGCGTGCGGCCCAGCACGTGGTGGGCGTAGTGGTCCGACGGGTCGTGCTCGACCAGCAGGCGCAGCTGCGCCTCGGCCCGCTTGAGCTGCGCGGAGTTGAAGTAGGCACGGGCCAGCAGCTGCCGCACGGCGGCGTTGTGCGGCTCGGCCTCGACTATGGGCTCGAGGAGGCGGGCGGCACCGAGCGGGTCGCCGGACTCGAAGATGAAGGTGGCCCTGCGGTACTCCTCGAGAAGATCCACGAACCCGCTCCCCACGCTCGCGCCGCCGTCTTGAACCAACGCTGGCACAACATCGGTCGTACGGCGAGTGTTCCGCTGCCCCCAGCTTCCCGACAAAACGCCGTAATCCGCAACCCTCGCGGCACAGAATGCCGGGGTGGGCGACTTCCCGCTTCATCTGGTCCAGGCTCCGCCGCGTCCCCGTTTCGGGCGTGGCAAGGCGCTGCTGATCGGTGTCGTGACACTCGCCATGTGCCTCTTCCTTGCTGGTGCCGTGCCGCGGCCGGCGCTGCGGTCCCCTGCCTTTGCCATCGCGGGGATGACGGGAATCGGTTCACCGCCGGCCGGGCGGTCCTGGGCGCCGAGCCCGGCATCGACGGCCGGGCTGAGCAGTGTCGCCACGGCGGCCGGGCAGGAGTTCGCCCTGCACACGGCCGGTGGGGACGTGACGTTCCTGCCGGGTGTCAACCTCGGCAGCACCACCCCGGGATATCAGCCGGGTGAGTTGTCGATCAGCGCCGCGCAGTACCGGACCTGGTTCGCGGCGATGAGCTGGCTGGGGATCCGTGTCGTGCGGATCTACACCATCCATCCGCCCGCCTTCTACACCGAGCTCGCCGCCCACAACCGCGCGAACCCCGACCGGCCGCTCTATCTGATGCAGGGCGTCTATCCGCCCGACGAGTCCAAGCGGAACCTCTTCGACCGGGCCGTCACCGAGGCGTTCCGAACCGAGCTGCTGGACGCGGCCGAGGCCGTGCGGGGCCGTCTCAGCCGGGAGCCGCAGCGCGGACGGGCGAGCGGCACCTGGCGCACGGACGTCACATCGTGGCTGGCCGGCTGGATCATCGGCGCCGAGCTCGACCCGTCCGCGGCCACCGCCTCCGACCAGCGCAACGCCTCGGCGCCCGCCGTGCGCGGGAAGTTCTTCCGCAGCACCCCGCAGGCGTCGCCGACCGAACGCTGGCTGGCCGCCCGCATGGACGAGCTCGCCACCGCCGAGGCCGCCGACGGGCTCAGCCAGCCGATCGCCTTTGTCAACTGGCCGACCACCGACCCGCTGCGTCACCCCGAGGAGCCGCTCGAGCAGGAGGATCTGTACCAGCTCGACGCCAACCACGTGCAGCCGACAGCGGCGTGGCCGGCGGGAACGTTCGCCAGCTACCACGCCTACCCCTACTACCCGGACTTCCAGCGGCACGAGCCCGCCCTCCAGACCTTCCGGTACGCAGGACGCCCCGACCCGTACGCGGGTTACGTCACCGCCCTGAAGCGGCACCACCGGACCATGCCCACGATGATCACCGAGTTCGGCGTGCCGTCGTCCCTCGGTTCGGCGCACAACAGCCCGCTGGGGCGTACGCAGGGTGACCACAGCGAGCAGGAGGCCATGCGGATCGACGCCGAGCTGCTGCGGCTGATCAAGGAGCAGGGTCTCGCGGGCGCTTTTCTCTTCGGCTGGGTCGACGAGTGGTTCAAGTTCACCTGGAACACCATCGAGCACCAGGATCCCGAGCGCCGCCAGCTCTGGCACGACCCGCTCACCAACGAGCAGCACTTCGGCCTGATCGCCATGGACGCGGCCGGTTCGCCGGACGCTGCGACGCAATATCTGCTGGACGACGAGGACGGCTGGCCTGTCCGGCGCATCACCTCGCGCGTCGACGAGGCGTTCGTGCGTCTGCGGATCGCCCTCGGCACGCCGGCGCCGGGCACGCTCACGCTCGGTTTTGACGTCTTGCCCGGGCTGACCGGGCCGCCCGCACCGGGTTCCGCCAACCGGGCCGCCGACGCCGCCTTCTTCCTCGATCTCACCGCCCGCACCGGGCAGGCCTACCTGCGCAAACAGCTCGACCCGCTGCCGCTGGACGTCACCGTGCCGGTCGCCGCCCGCGGGCCCGCACCGATCGGCTGGCAGCGTTTCGAACTGATCGTGGACCGCGACCTGACGGTCCCGACGACCGGCGAAAAACTCCCGGCCGAGCTGCAGAACGCCGGCTTTCTCCGGTACGGCAGCAGCACCGTGGACAGCCGTGCCCTGTGGGAGCGCGACGGCGACAGTCTGATGGTCCGGGTGCCGTGGGCGATGCTCGGTTTTGCCGACCCGTCGAAGCACATGGTCGGTCTGCCCGTGGACCGCAAGCTGACGATGCAGGCCAGCCCGGGCATCGGGGTGACCGCGTCGGCCACCGGCACGGACCAGACCACCGGGCACGTGACCTGGACGAACTGGAACCGCCCGTACTACACCGAGCGGCTCAAGCAGGGCGCCGACGTGTTCCGCGACGCCGCGCTGGAGACGGCTACCGCTTCCTGACCAGCAGCGCGGCGAGTCCACCACCGAGCAACAGCGTGCCGATGGCGGTCAGCGCGATCGGGCTCAGCCCCGTGACCGGCAGGCCACCACCGGCGCCGGGCAGCACCGACACGGCCATCCGGCGCGGCTCCGGAGTGTCCGAGGGCAGCGGCGCAACAGCGGCCGGTGCGGCCGTGACCAGATCGCTCACCGTGATCCCGTCGCGGGTCCGGACCACCACCGCGACGTCGTACTGCCGCCCGTTCTCCAGATCCACCAGCTCACAGCCGTCCGCGGTGGCGACAGCCAGCGTGCAGGTCGAGCCGTAGTCGGCGGTCGTCGCCCAGAAATACAGGAACTCCCCCGAGCCCATGTCCGCCGGCGGCCGCCAGAAGACCCGCAGGCCACCGTCGAGCGCCCGCACCTGCACACCCTCCGGCGCGGCGGGTGGCCGCGGCAGACCCTTCACTTCCACCGGTACGGCGGCAGCAGACGTACTACCCGTCCCGAGCTGACCGTCAGCGCCCGCACCCCAGCAGACCACAACACCCCGGGTGTCGAACGCACAACTGTGCTCGTCACCGGCGTCGAGGTCGCGCAGGGCCGAGGCGGTCCGGACGCCGACCGGCACCGCCCGCCGTGACGCTCCCCCGGCGCCTTCGCCCCAGCAGAACGCCTGGCCGCGACCGTCGAGACCGCAGGTGTGCTCGCCGCCGGCCGTGATGGTGCTCAGCGTTCCGGTGACGCCGACGGCGACCGGCTCGACCTTGGGCTTCACCGTTCCGGAGCCGAGCGCGTGGGTTCCCCAGCAGAAGGCCAGGCCGTCGGCGTCGATCGCGCACGCCTGCATGCCACCGACGCCGACCTCGCGGATCTTGCCGCGCATCGGCCCGTCCGCGGCGACGGCCATCGGCTCGTCGCGGTCACCGTGCCCGGCGGTGCCCAGTTGCTCGTACGCGTCGGAGCCCCAGCAGAAGGCCGTCCCGCCCGCAGTTGTCGCGCACGTCGCGTCCCGCCCGGCGGAGATGTCCACGACGGGGTCGCTCATCCCGCTGCCGGTGCTGACGCGGACCGGGGTCTTCGAGCCGCGGACGCCCGGCGCCCCGAGCTGTCCCCGCGAGCCGTCACCCCAGCACCAGGCCGCGCCCTCGTCGTCGATGGCGCAGGAGTGCCGGGCGCCCGTGGTGATCTCGACCAGGGTCCGGCCGCTCAGGCCCGTGACCTTGACCGGGGAGTCCTGGTCCGTCTCCGCGCCGTCGCCGAGCTGACCCGCGGAATCGTCGCCCCAGCAGGACGCCGCGCCGCGCAGGTCGATCGCGCAGGTGTGCGCCTTGCCCGCGTCGACCTGGACCGCTCCGCGCAGGGCGCGTACCGGTGTACCGAAGCCGTGCGGCTCACGTCCGTCGCCCAGCTGGCCGGAGGAGTCGTCACCCCAGCAGTAGAGATCACCGAGGCTGGTGACCGCGCAGCTGTGGGCACCTCCGGCCGCGACCGTGGCGGCGCCCAGGGTCGCGGTGCGGATCGTCGCGGCGCTGATGCCGGGCGGGTACGGTGCTTCCGCGGCCGCCGGCATCGACAACAGGACCAGGAAGAGCGCCGCGACGACACCTCCGAGACGGCACAATCGCACCCGGTTCCTCCGCTCACCCACGCCAGCACAATGCGGGCCATTATGCGGAGTTTCGAGGTATTAGTCCGATTCCGACACGCTGCGGCCGCGACCGGCGGCCGGGACCTCGGCCAGCACGTCGCTGCTCGTGATCGTGTCCGCGGCACTGACCGTGGAGAAGCCGACCAGCTCACCGGCGCCCAGGCGGGTCGCGAGCACGTGACCGGGCCCGAAGGCCGCCGCCACCGCCAGCGTCGCAGCCAGCACCACACCGGTGGTCCGCCGGCGCCAGGCCGGGCCGCGGAAGGAGACGTTGCTGCGGGAGATCGTCATGTCCGTCATGGCGATCACGATGGTTGCCGAGCGTGTCGGCACGCTGTGCGAAAACCGTGCCGTTCCTGTGGGGCACAACGCACAGGTGCTACACAGGAAGCGGAAAGCCGGCGCAAAGCGTGACCCACGACAGTAGGGGCATGACGATGGCGAACGCAGACACCAGCACGGAGCTCCGGCGGCCCGACGGCGGCCCGGTCCGGGTCCTCGTGGTCGACGACGAGCCCACCCTCGCCGAGCTCCTCTCGATGGCTCTGCGTTACGAAGGCTGGGACGTCCGCAGCGCCGGTGACGGGCTGACCGCCGTCCGGACCGCCCGCGACTTCCGGCCCGACGCCGTGGTGCTCGACATGATGCTGCCCGACATCGACGGCCTCGAGGTCCTGCGCCGGCTGCGGGGCGAGTCCCCCGAGGTGCCCGTGCTGTTCCTGACGGCCAAGGACTCCGTCGAGGACCGCATCACCGGCCTGACCGCGGGTGGCGACGACTACGTCACCAAGCCGTTCAGCCTGGAGGAGGTCGTGGCCCGGCTGCGCGGCCTGATGCGCCGGATGGGCCACTCCCCGATGCGGACGGAGTCGCAGCTCATCGTCGGTGACCTGAGCCTGGACGAGGACAGCCACGAGGTCCGCCGCTCCGGCGACCTGGTCACGCTGACCGCGACGGAGTTCGAGCTGCTGCGCTATCTGATGCGCAACCCGCGCCGGGTGCTGAGCAAGAGCCAGATCCTCGACCGCGTGTGGAACTACGACTTCGGCGGCCAGGCGAACGTGGTGGAGCTCTACATCTCCTACCTGCGCAAGAAGATCGACGCCGGCCGCAACCCCATGATCCACACGATGCGCGGAGCCGGTTATGTCCTCAAGCCCGCCGACTGACCTTGCCGCCAGCCGCCCGGCCCGCTGGAACCCGGCGGGCTGGCCGCTGCGCACCCGCCTGGTCGCGATCATGGTCGGCCTGCTGGTACTGCTCGGCCTGGTCGTCGGGGCGGCCGCCGAGATCTATCTGCACCGGACGCTCTACCAGCAGGTCGACGCGAAGCTGATCGAGACCAACGGCCGCAACCGTCCACCACCGCTCAACGGCGGTGGTGGCTACTACCGCGGCGACCGTCCCCCGCCCGGATCCGAGACGGGCTGGATCGTGCTGCGCCTCGACACCGCCGGTCAGGTGCTCGGCGACGGCGGCATCGTCCGCCTGTCCCAGAGCTCCGAGGGATACACCGATCTGGGCTTCAGCGATCTGCCCGGCTCGACCGTGGCCCAGCTGGCGGCGGAGGTCCCCGACAATCGGCCGCGCGACCTCGACCTCGGTGGCGACCTCGGCGACTACCGCATCGTCTCGTCGATCAACGCGACCGGCGGAGTCAGCGTCACCGCGATCCCACTGGCCTCCACCCAGGCCACGCTGCTGCAGGTCGCGCTGGTCACCGGCGGCGCCGTGCTGGCGGCCCTCCTCATCGCCGGGTGGGCGGGCGCCGTGATCATCCGCCGTACCCTGCAGCCGCTGTCCCGGGTCGCGGCCACCGCGACCAAGGTCTCCGAGCTGGAGCTGGACCGCGGCAAGGTCGACCTCGCCCAGCGGGTCCCGGCGGCGGACACCGACCCGCGTACGGAGGTCGGCGCGGTCGGGGCGGCGCTCAACCGCATGCTCGACCACGTCGGCAACGCCCTGGAGGCCCGTCACGCCAGCGAGACCCAGGTACGCCAATTCGTCGCCGACGCCAGCCACGAGTTGCGCACACCACTGGCGGCGATCCGGGGGTACGCGGAGCTGAGCCGGCGCAGTCGTCAGCCCGTACCGGAGGAGATCGGCCATGTTCTGCGGCGGGTCGAATCGGAAGCGACACGGATGACCGCGCTGGTCGAGGATCTGTTGCTGCTGGCCCGGCTGGATGCCGGGCGGCCGCTGGCCCACGACCCGGTGGACCTGACCATGCTGGTCGTGGACGCGGTCAGTGACGCCCACGCGGCCGGGCCGCGGCACGACTGGCAGCTCGACCTGCCGGAAGAGCCGGTGACCATCACCGGCGACGGGCAGCGGCTGCACCAGGTGCTGGCCAACCTGCTGGCCAACGCGCGGACGCACACGCCGGAGGGCACCACCGTCACGGTCGGGGTCGGCCAGGACGGCAATACCGCGCTGCTGAGCGTGACGGACGAGGGCCCGGGCATCCCGGAGGAGTTGCAGCCGCACATCTTCGAGCGGTTCGCGCGCGGTGACAGTTCACGCTCGCGGGCGGCCGGCAGCACCGGACTGGGCCTGTCGATCGTGCACGCGGTCGTGACCGCGCACGGCGGGACGGTGTCGATGCACAGTGCGCCGGGCCGTACGGAGTTCATCGTCCGGCTGCCGATGACGGCCTCGGTGGCGAAGCAGCCCGAGTTCGTGACGCGGTAGTCAGCGGCCACCCAGGCGCAGGCCGTCCATCAGCACGTCCCGGAGATCGTTCAGCAGGGCGCCGGCCGCCTCGCCGTCCGTGACGTGCAGCTCGAGCGGCACGGACGCGCTGTCCCGGCCGACGATCACGTCCAGGGCGCTCAGCGCGCGGCCGGCCAGCTCACTCGTCACGTTCGGGCAGGCCGCGGCGAGCAGACGGTCGTCCACCCAGGGCAGACCGGCGGCGCCCGGCAGGCCGGCAGCTATGGCCGCGATCGCAGTCAGCGCCTGCGTCGGCGGAATCTCACCCAGCAGGACGGCCGGTGTCTCCCAGACGCGGAACACGACCGTCGCCACGGCCTGCCGTCGCTGGGCCGGGGACAGCCCGGCCAGGCCCTCCAGGAGGTACGGCGCGCTCGCGTTGTTCATGCGTTCAATGGCAGCACAGCAAGTTGCACGTGCCCATACCCCGGCTGACGGACACCCGGTCGTCGAGATGGGCTAAGCTCACCGCGTGTCCTTCTGGTATCAGTGGTTTACGAGGCCGGCGCCTGCCGGTGCCTCGGCCATGATCCCATGACCTGAGACACCCCCGTAGGGCCGGCCGAGGCAGCGACAATCGTCGCTGCCTTTTCGTTTGCAAAAAACAGCCGGCTCAACTGCCCGGGGCCGCCGGCCCCCGGGCACCGGCGGAGGAGAAGACAGCCGTGACCATCCCCGAGGTGCAGCGGGTCAGCGACCAGCGCATCGAATCCGTCGTGCCGCTGATGAGCCCCGCGCTGCTCCATCACGAGCTGCCGCTGACCCACGAGTTGTCCGCGACCGTGCTGGACAGCCGCCGGCAGGTCGAAGCCGTGCTCGACGGCCGAGATCCCCGACTGCTCGTGGTGGTCGGCCCGTGCTCGGTGCACGACCCCGTCGCCGCCACCGAGTACGCCGACCGGCTCAAGGTCGAGGCCGCCCGGCTCTCCGACGACCTGCTGATCGTCATGCGGGTCTACTTCGAGAAGCCGCGGTCCACGGTCGGCTGGAAGGGCCTGATCAACGACCCCGGGCTGGACGGCACCGGTGACGTCGGCAAGGGCCTGCGGGTCGCGCGGGCGCTGCTGCTCGAGGTGCTCGGCCGCGGGCTGCCGGTCGGCGTGGAGTTCCTCGACCCGATCACCCCGCAGTACATCGCCGACACCGTGGCCTGGGGTGCGATCGGCGCACGGACGGTCGAGTCGCAGGTGCACCGGCAGCTCGCGTCGGGCCTGTCGATGCCGATCGGCATGAAGAACCGCCCCGACGGCAGCATCGCCACCGCCATCGACGCGATCAACGCCGCGGCGGCGCAGCACGTCTTCCCCGGCATCGACGTCTCCGGCACCCCGGCGATCATGCACACCACCGGAAACCCCGACTGCCACCTGGTGCTGCGCGGCGGCAAGGGCCCGAACTACAGCGCCGCCGACGTCAACGCCGCACTCGCGCTGCTCAAGGGGGCCGGGCTGCCCGAGCGGGTCGTCGTGGACTGCTCCCACGGCAACAGCAACAAGGACCACCTGCGCCAGCCGATCGTCGCCGACGACGTCGCGGGTCAGCTCGAGGCCGGCCAGCAGGGCATCAAGGGCGTGATGCTGGAGAGCTTCCTGATCCCCGGACGCCAAGACCTCGGTGGCGAGCTCGCGTACGGCCAGAGCGTCACCGACGCGTGCATGGGCTGGGAGCCGACCGTGGGTGTGCTCGACCGGCTCGCCATCGCCTCGGCGAAGCGCCGCACCGCCTGATCGGTAGTCACAGGGGGCGCACAGGAAGGGCATAAGGGTCCGACAGGCAGGCGGAAGACAGTGACGGTGTCAGTGCTTCCGCCTGCTTTAAGGACCCTCGATGACCTCGACGTTGCCCGTACCGCCGATGGTGTCGCCGGCCGAGCCGCCACCCGCAGCCCGTCCCCGGTCCCGCCGGTCCGCGTTCCTGCGCGGCCGTGAGGACGATGCCCCCTGGGTACGCCCGTCGCTGCTCGCGCTGCTGATCCTCACCGGCGTCCTCTACCTCTGGGGTCTCGGCGCGTCCGGCTGGGGTAACGCGTTCTACTCGGCGGCGGTGCAGGCCGGCTCCGAGAGCTGGAAGGCCTTCTTCTTCGGCTCGTCGGACGCCGCCAACTCGATCACCGTCGACAAGACACCGGGCTCGCTGTGGGTCATGGCGCTCTCGGCCCGCATCTTCGGCGTCAACGCGTGGAGCATCCTCGTCCCGCAGGCCCTGATGGGTGTGGCGACGGCCGGACTGCTCTTCACCACGGTCCGCCGCTGGTACGGCCCGGCCGCCGGCCTGATCGCGGGCGCCGTCTCGGCCCTGACCCCGGTCGCGGTGCTGATGTTCCGCTTCAACAACCCGGACGCGCTGCTGGTGCTGCTGATGGTCGCCGGCGCGTACGCGACCGTGCGGGCCATCGAGAACGGCTCGACCAAGTGGCTGGTCCTGGCCGGTGTGTTTGTCGGCTTCGGCTTCCTGACCAAGATGCTGCAGGCGCTGCTGGTCGTCCCGGCGTACGCGCTGGCGTACCTCTTCGCCGGCCCGCCGAAGCTCGGCAAGCGCATCGCGCAACTGCTGCTCTCCGGGCTGGCGGTGGTCGTCTCGGCCGGGTGGTACATCACGATCGTCGAGCTGGTGCCGGCGTCGATGCGCCCGTACATCGGCGGGTCGCAGAACAACAGCCTGCTCGAGCTGACCCTCGGCTACAACGGTCTGGGCCGGCTCAGCGGCAACGAGACCGGCAGTGTCGGCGGGGGCGGTGGCGGCGGCTGGGGTGAGACCGGTCTGCTGCGGATGTTCGACAGTTCGCAGGGCGGTCAGGTGTCCTGGCTGCTGCCCGCGGCGCTGATCGTGCTGGTGGGCGGGCTGGTCCTGACCTTCCGGGCCGCGCGCACCGACCGGCTGCGCGCGGGGCTGATCCTCTGGGGCACCTGGCTGATCGGTACGGCGCTGGTGTTCAGCCTCATGCAGGGCATCTTCCACGCGTACTACACCGTGGCGCTGGCCCCGGCGATCGGCGCGGTGGTCGGCATGGGCGCGACGCTGCTGTGGCGTCACCGGCGCAACGTCTTCGCGGCGGCAACGCTGGCGACGGCGGTCGCGGTGAGCGCTTGGTGGTCGTTCCACCTCCTGGGTCTCAGCCCCGACTTCCTGCCCTGGCTGCGCTGGGTCGTACTGGCCGGCGGCATCTTGGCCGCGCTCGGGATGGTGGCCGCACTGCAACTGCCGGCGCGGATCGCGCTGGCCACCGCCGGGCTGGCGCTGGTGGCGGTGCTGGCCGGGCCAGCCGCCTACGCGGTGCAGACGGCATCCGAGCCGCACACCGGATCCATCCCCACGGCCGGACCTGAGGTCCAGGGCGGCGGCGGCTTCGGCGGACGCGGCGGCCCCGGCGGCGGTGGCGGCGGTCGCGGCCAGCGCGGCGGCTTCCCCGGCGGCGGTTTCCCAGGCGGCGCTTTCCCCGGCGGCGGTTTCCCGGGCGGCACCCAGGGCGGCACCCCGCCGGGCGGAACCACCGGAACGGCCCCGGGCGGCACAGCGCAAGGCGGCGGGATGCGTGGCGGCGGTGGCATGGGCGGCCTGCTCAACGCCGCGACCGTCAGCGACGAGATGAAGTCCGTGCTGGACAAGAACGCCGACCAGTACACCTGGGTGGCCGCGGCCGTCGGTTCGCAGAGCGCCTCGGGATACCAGCTCGCCACCGGTGACCCGGTCATGGCGATCGGCGGCTTCAACGGCAGCGACCCCTCACCCACCCTCGCGCAATTCCAGCAGTACGTCGCCGACGGAGAGATCCACTACTTCATCGGCAGCGGCGGCGGTTTCGGCGGCGGCCGGGGTGGCACCGGCTCGAGCGGCAGCAACTACAGCTCGCAGATCTCCGAGTGGGTCACCGCGAACTTCACCGCGCAGACCGTGGACGGTGTGACGCTCTACGACCTGACCGCCACGCAGTGATCCACCCGCTCGACCAGTCGCAGGCGGTCCCCGCATCAGGGGGCCGCCTGCGCGGCGCGCCACTACAGAACCGAACTCATAGGTCGCCCACAGCTTCGCCATATTCCGGGCAAAGCCACGAAGCCGACCGTGGTGCCATGAGCCTTTCGACGCTGCCTTCGCACACTTCCGAGCAGGTACGGGTCCTCGCTCCGGTGCTCGACGTGGTCGTACCGGTCCACAACGAGGAGATCGACCTCGAACCATGTGTGCGCCGGCTGCACGACCACCTGCGGGCCGAGTTCCCGTACCGGTTCCGGATCACCATCGCGGACAACGCCAGCACCGACTCCACGCCGGACGTGGCCGCGCGGCTCGCCGAGGTGCTGCCGGACGTGACGTCGGTGCGGCTGCCGGAGAAGGGTCGCGGGCGGGCGCTCAAGCACGTGTGGACACACTCGGATGCTGCTGTCCTCGCGTACATGGATGTGGATCTTTCGACGGACCTCGGCGCGCTGCTGCCGCTCGTGGCGCCGCTGATCTCGGGCCACTCGGATCTGGCGATCGGCTCCCGGCTGGCCCGCGGCTCGCGGGTCGTGCGCGGCGTCAAGCGGGAGGTCATCTCCCGCACCTACAACCTGATCCTGCGTGGGACACTCTCGGCGCGCTTCTCCGACGCCCAGTGCGGCTTCAAGGCGATCCGGGCGGAGG
Source organism: Amorphoplanes friuliensis DSM 7358 (assembly GCF_000494755.1). Taxonomy (NCBI): domain Bacteria; kingdom Bacillati; phylum Actinomycetota; class Actinomycetes; order Micromonosporales; family Micromonosporaceae; genus Actinoplanes; species Actinoplanes friuliensis. The sequence continues at coordinate 871,567 of NC_022657.1, read as the reverse complement.
TGGCCGAGCGGCTGCTGCCGCTGGTCGAGGACACCGGCTGGTTCTTCGACACGGAGATGCTGGTGCTGGCCGAGCGGGCCGGGCTGCGCATCCACGAGGTGCCGGTCGACTGGGTCGACGACCCCGACAGCCGCGTCGACATCGTGGCGACCGCGTTGGCCGACCTGCGCGGCATCGCCCGCCTCACCCGGGCGCTGGGCAGCGGTCGGCTGCCCGTGGCCGCGCTGCGTGAGCAGCTCGGCCGCAACCCGCTGCCCGTGGCGGGCGTTCCAGCCGGTCTGACCGGTCAGCTGCTGCGCTTCGCGGCGGTCGGTGTGGCGAGCACGCTGGCTTACCTGCTCCTCTATGCCCTGCTGCGCACCGGCGCCGGCCCGCAGGCGGCCAACCTCGTCGCCCTGCTCGTCACCGCCGTCGCGAACACCGCGGCCAACCGAAGGCTCACTTTCCGGGTACGCGGAAACGGCGGCGCGTGGCGTCATCAGGCCCAGGGGCTGGTCGTCTTTGCCATCGGACTGGGGCTGACCAGCGGCTCACTGGCCCTGCTGCACCTGGCGAGCACCCCACCGACCATCGTGGAGCTGGCGGTCCTGGTCCTCGCCAACCTGGTCGCCACCGGCGTCCGTTTCCTGCTCATGCGCAGCTGGGTCTTCCGCACCACCACGCGCACGAAACAGGCATGAACACCATCCGCTGAAGAGTATGAATTTGGTGACGCGCGGGTAACAATGGCATCGACCGGAACGATGCATCGAGTTCCGGTCGATGTGCCTTTCTGTCCGGGCCCGCCGGAGGTGGCGACATGCTCAGCAAGGAAGACAACCGCAGACTGGCGCAGCTGGAACGTCAGCTCCGCCGCGAGGACCCGGACTTCTGTGCACGGATGCGCGGCGATCTGCCCACCCGCCGCCGCGTGCCGATCTCACTCGTACTGGCCGGCTGTGTCGTCTGGGCAGCCGCCCTGACCCTGGCCCTCCTCGGCTGGTGGGGCGCCGCCGCGATAGCGGGCGTCTGGGGCACGGTCATCGTGGCCGCGCTCGCCTACCGCTGCCGTCCAGGCCGGCCTTCACCCGGACCAGGGCTGCTACCCCCACCCTGGTGACTCAGGAAGCCAGCAACGGAAGCAGGACCTCGTCGATCACTCCGGCCACCTCGTCGTCAGCGAGGGAGTCGGATCGCCACGCCTCCACCAGTAACAGCCGGGGCCCGATCGAGGCCATCCGCTCGGTGACCCGGGCCGGATCGGCCTCACCCCGCGCCGCCGCCTCACCCAGCACCGCGAGCAGCACCTCCTGAGCCGGCCGGATCACCGAACTCCACACCTGCTCGAACAGCTCCGGATGCTGCCCCCGGTAGGCCACCAGCGACCGCAGCGCCTGCCCGCGCGGCTCGGCCAGCTCCCGCACGAACTGCGACAACAGCGCGAGGAGATCAGCGCGCAGTGACCCCGTACCGGGTGGGGCCAAGGGTTGCCCGAAGCCGGTAGCGGGATCGGTCAGCGCGGCCATCACCAGCTGGTCCGGGCTGGACCACCGCCGGTAGAGGGCCGCCTTGCCGGTGCCCGCCGCGGTCGCGACCTTGTCGAACGACAACTGCGCAAACCCGGACCGGGCCAGCTCCCCCAGCGTGGCGAGATAGATCGCCTCGGTCAGCGCGGCCCCTCGACGACGGTTCATGGGTTCATCATGGCTGCTACGGTGTTAGGGAACAGATCTGTTCACTAACTCAGCCGGGGAGCCCCGATGGATCGCCTCACCAACGTCACCGTGGTCGATCCACGGGACGGCACGACCACCGCCCACCAGGACATCCACTTCGCCGACGGCCGCATCACCAAGATCGGCACAACGGCCGGCCCCCACCCGGACGCCATCGACGGCCAGGATCGTTTTGTCGTGCCCGGCTTCGTCGACATGCACGCCCACCCGCTCAACCTCGCCGACCCGGCACCCGAGCTGGGCCTGATGCTCGCCTTCGGCATCACCGGCTTCCGCCAGATGAGCGGCACCCCCGACCTGCTCCGCCACCGCCCCGACACCACCGACCGGACACCGGCCCTGCTGGCCACCCCCGGCCCGGTCCTCACACCCATCAACGCGGGCAAACCGGCGACGGCGGTGGCCGAGGTGCAACGCCAGGCCCGAGCCGGCGCGGACTTCATCAAGGCCGCCCTGATCACACCCGACGTCTACTACGCCGTCCAGGCCGAAGCCGACCGCCTGGGCATCCCGGTCGTCGGCCACCTCCCGGCCGGCATCGACGTCCGGGCGGCCTCCCGCGCAGGCTTCCGCTCGATCGAACACGTCGGCCCCCAACTGGGCGTCCTCGCCGGCTGCTCCTGCCACGAGGACCACCTGCGCGCGGCAAGCTCAGGCAACCCGATCCCGGCCCCACCCTTCAAAATTCCCTTCGCCGACCGCATCGCCGGCAAACTCCTCCAGCGCATCGTGATCAACCCGTCCCAGCTCACGACCCCCGCCACCCTCGCCGCCGTCCGCGAAACAATCGACACCTTCGACGAGGACAAAGCCCGCACCCTGGCCCGCCAGTTCGCCGACAACGACACCTGGAACTGCCCCACCCTGATCCGCATCAAGGCCCAGCAACTCTGCGACAACCCCACATTCGCCGCCGACCCGAACCTGCGCTACGCCACCACCAAGGAACGCAAGGCCTGGACCCGAGCCGCCGAGTCCTTCCACCAAAAGTTCACCGAAGCCCAGCGCGCCACCTTCACCGAACAATTCGACCTGCAAAAACGAATGGTGAAGATCCTCGCCGAAGAAGGCGCACCCCTGCTCGCCGGCACAGACGCGGTCGGCGCAGCCTGGGTAATCGCCGGCGCCTCCCTCCACGACGAATTCGACCTACTGGCCGAATCCGGCCTGACCCCACTCCGCATCCTTCAAACCGCCACCACCGACCCGGCCCGCTTCCTCAACCGCGAAAAGACCGCCGGAACCGTCTCCGCCGGCAAAGAAGCCAACCTCGTCCTCCTGGACGCCGACCCCACCACCAAAGCAGCAAACCTCCACACAATCAGCGCCGTAATCCGCGCCGGCACCCACCACAACAAAGAAGCCCTACAGTCCCTAAAAGCCCAAGCCACCAACCGCTGACCCCACCACCCAACCCCGGCTGATTTGTGGCGGCTTGATTGAGCCCCACCGCGCTTGGAGCGGGGAGTATCGACTCTCCGTAGCAGGAAGCCGTCGGAGGTCCCGGTCGCGTGTGGAGCGTCCGAGGCGATTCGCCGCGACTACCGGCGGGGCGTGGCCTGCCGGAGCGGTACGGGGCGCACCGCCGGGTGGTGCGGCAGGCAGTCGATTCGGCGGACCCGCCACGCCTCCCGGGCTGGGACCTCGTGCGTTGTCCGGTGTCATCTGCGCACGCTGATACCGTGCGCGGCCGGAGATCGAATCACCCTTCGGTGGCGATGGGGGAAGATTGCGGTGCTCGAAGGCGGCAACACTTCAGGGCCAGGCGAAAGCACAGACGGCTGGCTTGTCGACACCCGGACGTCATACGACACCGTCGCCGGCAGTTACGCCGACTTCGTCCGCGATGCGCTGGCCAGGGAGCCATATCTGCGTGCTGCGCTCGCGCTGTTCGCAGACCTGGTCCACGCCGCCGGCGGCGGGCCGGTGGCCGATCTCGGCTGCGGCCCCGGACATGTCACCGCCCATCTCCACAACCTCGGTGTCGAGGCCTTCGGCGTAGACCTGTCGCCCACGATGGTCGACATCGCCCGCCAGGATCACCCCGGCTTACGGTTCGAGGTGGGCTCGATGACGGATCTCCACCTTGCCGACGGATCGGTCGCTGCTCTGCTCGCTTTCTGGTCGCTGATCCACATCCCGGACGACGCAATCCCCACAGCCCTGAATCATTTCCGGCGCGTGCTGCGACCTGGCGGACCAGTGTTGATCGGCTTCCACGTCGGCAACGAGTCCCGGCTGAAGACCGAGGGCTACGGCGGCCATCCGATGAAGGTCTACGTCCATCGCCGTCAGCCCGAGCAAATGTCCGCCTGGCTCCGCAACGCCGGTTTCACGCTCAACGCACAAATGGTCCTCGATCCAGACGGAAGCTCTCCAGGAGCAATCCTCATCGCACACCTGACACCCAGCAACTGATCCGAGGCTCCACTGGAAGCCCGCCACCCGGACCCAGCCCACCAGCGACGACGCAACCGACAGGCGTCCTCACAGCCGCAGTTCGCCGACTCCCACACGACTGGCACGCGCTGCAAAGGGTCTGGCGATCCGCTGAGCTGACCGACGCTGAAGCTCACCCCAAACCGTCCGACGCGGAGTGCCGAGAGCCGGCACAACCAGAACCGCAACCGGCGAGGTACGCCGCCTGACCCACCACCCACACCCAGGCCTGCCCGCCAAAATCCCCCACCAGGACCACAACAAAGGCCAAACCAAACCGCAGGGGACCGCGAAGCAGAACCGCGAATCCAGCTGCGAGTAACCATCCGCCACCAAAACCGACGGCCATGCAAGGTTGGGGGCCGGGGGTGACCAAGAACGGCATAAAACGCCCCACAGCCGTCTTGGTCACCCCCGGCCCCCAACCGTCCACCGCAACCGCCCAAGCCAACACCGACCACCGGGGCACAGGGTTGTGGGGCGGTCGGGTGGGGGGCGGTGGTGCGGTCGGGTGTGGGGCGTTGGTGCGGTCGGGTACGGGGCGGTGGTCCGGGAGCTGTGGTCCGGGAGCTGTGGTCCGGGAGGCGGTGGCCCGGGAGCTGTGGTCCGGAGGCTGTGGTCCGGAGGCTGTGGTCCGGGAGGCGGCTGTCCGGGAGGCGGTGATCCGGGAGCTGTGGCCCGGGAGCTGTGGTCCGGGAGCTGTGGTCCGGAGGCTGTGGTCCGGGAGGCGGCTGTCCGGGAGGCGGTGATCCGGGAGGCGGTGGCCCGGGAGCTGTGGTCCGGGAGCTGTGGTCCGGGAGCTGTGGTCCGGAGGCTGTGGTCCGGAGGCTGTGGTCCGGGAGGCGGCTGTCCGGGAGGCGGTGATCCGGGAGGCGGTGGCCCGGAGGCGGTGGCCCGGAGGCCGTGGCCCGGAGGCCGTGGCCCGGAGGCGGTGGCCCGGAGGCGGTGGTGCGGGAGCGCATGACGCGGGAATGCGCGCGCCCCACCGTCTAGGCGAAAGTCACGGTGGCGTCGGGGACCCCACGAGCGCGAGCAACCGCAGCCGCCTCGGCCTCGACGGACTTGCGCGCCTTGGCGGTCAACGACCCAAACGGCGTAACAGTCAGATCGACCCGCTTCTTGCCGGCAATCTTGGCCCGCCAAACACCAGCAATCTCACCGTCGAGCAGCACCACACCCGGATTACCCAGCAGCTTCCAGATTTCTTTCTGCTGCCCCCTGTCCGGCACCAGCAGATCCCGATCGCGGGCCTGCAGCAGAGCATCCATCGCCGGCAGCAGCCGAACCCCGACCGCAGGTGAAGCCGAAGCCAGCGAAGCAACCGCCGACTCGGGCAGCCAGCTCCTACGACCGTCGATCTTGACCTCCGCCAGCCCCGAAGGCCAGACCTTCTTGATCTCAGCCGCGGAACTGCCGAAGTATTTGGCCACCTCGACCGGGGTAGCCGGCCCCAGCATCCGCAGATAAGTCGTGATGAGCGCGTCGATCCCGGAGTTGTGCCCAGGCATCGGCGGGGCGTTCTTGATCGGCCCGAGCGTCGCGTCCTTGCCCCGCGATTCAACTTCGACACCGCCCGCCAGACCTGAGTGCTGCCAGACGTTTCCGGCGATGTGGCGGGCCTCGCAGGATTTGCAGTCGTACGTCAGCTCGCGCGGCACCAGGGCACTGACCTTTGTGCTCGCCTCGCCCCGCGGCATCGACGTCGTGACGACTTCGCGGAACGCCGCAGCGGTGGCTTCGAAGGCTTTGATGCCGAGCTTCATACCTTCGCGGATCTGGTTGCTGGTGATGCGCGCGGTCGCATCGGCGTCGCTGAACGGCCACAGCTGCTGCACCAGCGTCTTGAGGTCACGACGGCGATGCAAATGCGGCGCACCGCGGGCAGCCCAGACCATCAGGAGCCGGTCGTCGCTGAGGTCAGCGTCGGTGCGGGCGGCCAACGCCACCTGCACCGATCCCGGCGTGTATTCCTGCACGCCCAGGTCGAGGACATCCAGGTCGCCCGGCCGGCTCTTACCGCGCGCGGCCAGCCCGAGGGCGGCGACGCGATAGGCCATGACCTGCTTGCGGTCCACGTCCATGGGAACCACCTTTCACCCGCGTCGACCGTACCGCCGAGCTGCGACATTTCTCAGCCGCTCGAGCCGCGTTCCCCCGCCGGCGGACACGAGTTCCCAGGTGTCGAGGCTGCTGGAGCCGTACGGGCCTTCTTGCAGGATGGGTGGCTCGCCGGTCAGCTGGTAGCCGCAGCGGCGTGCCACGGCACAACTTGCCACGTTGGCCGGGTCGATGCGCAACAGGAGGCGGCTGAGGCCGAGTGTGCTGCGGGCGTACCCGGAAAGTAGTGAGAGTGAGGTCGACGCGAAGCCGCGGCGGCGGTAGGAGGCGCCGACGAGGTAGCCGAGTTCGGCTTCGCGGAGGCCGGCGTCGACGCCGAAGAGGAGGACTTCGCCGACCGGTTTGTCGCCGAAGGCCGTGATGGCGAGCTGGATGCGCTGGCCGTTGGCGCGGCTCTGGCGTGCGCGTTTCAGGTAGGCGACGCCGGCTTCGGGGTCGAACGGTGACGGCATCGGTGTCCAGCGGGCGATGTCGGGTTCGTCGAGCAGGTGCACCAGTTCTTCGAGGTCCTCGTCCCGCCACTCGCGCAGCTGGATGCCGTCACCGGTCAGTGCGATCGGGTAGGGCAGGCGGCCGGAGGTCGTCATGGGCCGATCCTGCCCGTAAGCACCCGGTTCCTGCCAGTAGGGGAGCCTTAAGAAAGCAGTGAGCCGGACCTCAGCCGCGGATCACCATCGGTGCTGTATCCAGCAAAGCCCAGTCGTGGCTTATGTCAGCGGCCGCATGCAGCAACAACGGCAGGTATTCGCCTGTCAGTTTATCGACAGTCGTCTCCGCCGCGTGGACGGTGACGTTGAGCGCGGCGACCACTTTGCCGTCGCCGTTGCGGACGCCGGCGGCGATGGAGCGGATGCCGAGGGCGAGGTCCTGGTCGGCCAGGGCCCAGCCTTTGGCGCGGACCTCGCGCAAGGACTTGTCGAGGGCGACCCGGTCGGGTTGCCAGCGGGCGTTGATGCCGGAGCGGCCCGGCTCCGCGAGGACCTTCTCCAGCTCGGCGGAGTCGAGGGCGGCGAGCAACACCTTGCCCATCGAGGTCGCGGCCGCGGGAAAGCGCGTGCCGATCGAGACTGCCAGGGTCACGATCTTCGGTACGGCCACACGCGCCACATACACGATGTCGGAGCCGTCGAGCTGGGCCATCGACGTGGATTCGCCGGTGAGCGCGACGAGGCGTTCCATGTGGGGCCGGGCGACGTCCCACATGTCGAGGGAGTTCACGTAGGCCATGCCGAGTTCGAGGACCCGTGGGGTGAGGGTGTAGCCGCGTTCGACGGCCCGCACGTAGCCGAGCTCGGTGAGTGTGAGCAGGATGCGGCGGACCGTGGGCCGGGCGAGCCCGGTGTCGGCGGCGATCTCGCTCAGGGTCGACACCCGGCGGCCCGGCCGGAAGCTGCGGACGACGTCCAGACCGCGGGCGAGGGCCTCGATGAAGTCCGGTCCGGTTTCCCGTGCCATCGAGCCCCCTCCCCTGGTCGTCAAGCGGTCGTTCGAGCTGCTAATGCTTCCATTGCGCCGAGCCGGCGTCCCACTCGGTGTAGGTGTACGGGTTGTCGCCCACCTTGGTTTCCGGTACGTCCGGGTTCATGCCCCGGGTCCAGGCTTCTTCGCCCATCTCGCCGCGCAGGTGGTCGATGGTGCGGCCGACCTCCGCGCGGGCGGCGGCGAGGTCCACGCCGACCAGCTTGTGGTCGCGTTTCACGATTTTGCCGTTGACCAGCACGGTGTCGACGTCGCCGCGCTGGGCCTGGAACGCCACGTGGCCGTACGGGTTGAGGATCGGGAACATCACCGGGGAGTCGTCGTTCTTGAGCAGCACCACGTCGGCCTTCTTGCCGGCTTCGAGGCTGCCGACCACGGAGTCCATGCCCAGCGCCTTGCTGCCGCCGCGGGTCGCCCAGTCGACGACCTGTTCGGCCCGCAGGTGCAGGTGGGTGACAGTTTCGGCGCGGCTGTGCGCTTCCATGTGCTCGCGGGAGCGGTCGGCGCCGAGTGTCGTGCGCATCGCGGAGAACAGGTCACCGCTCCACCAGACGCTGGTGTCCATCGACAGCGAGACGGGGATGCCGTGGTCGCGGAGCGTCCAGGTGGGCGGGTACCCCTGACCGGCGCTCTGCTCGCTCTCGGTGGAGACGGAGACCGACCCGCCGGTGGCGGCGATGCGGTGGTACGAGTCGTGGTTGAGCGTGGCCGAGTGCACGTACACGGTCTGCGGGGTCATGAAGCCGTTCTCGTGCATGAGCCGGATGCCGTCGTCGTTGGTCGCACCCCAGACACCGGCGTGGGTCGTGACCGGTACGCCCAGCTCGCGCGCCACCTCGAACGCCGCCTTCTCGGGGAACGCGGGGTCGCCGGTGACGTCGAACGCCATCTGGAAGCCGAGCATGTCGTTGCCGGGGGTGATGCGCCGGCTCACGAAGTCGCGGAACTCGGGGCTGGCCGACCATTCCCACGGCCCCTGCTGGATGTTGCCGTACGCGAGCACGAACCGCCCCGGCACCGCCTGCAACGCGTCGACGGCAGCGTCGGCGTGATCCACGGTCTGCAGGCCGTGTGACCAGTCGACCGTGGTGGTGACACCGGCGTCGATGGCCTCGATCGCGGCGAGCAGGTTGCCGGCGTGGATGTCCTCGGGGCGGAAGAGCTTGCCGGACTCGAGGTAGTACCAGACGAAGTACTGGGTCAGGGTCCAGTCGGCGCCGTACCCGCGCATCGCGGTCTGCCACATGTGCCGGTGGGTGTCGATCATGCCGGGCATCAGGATGCCGCCGGACGCGTCGATCACCGTGGCGCCCTCGGGGGCGGTCAGTCCGACGCCGATCTCGGCGATGCGTTCGCCGATCACCAGCACGTCCGCGTTCGGCAGGACGGTGTGCCGGTCGTCCATCGTCAGCACCGTTCCGTTGCGGAACAGAACACTGTCGCTCATTTCTGCCAACTCCCTCACGATGGAGCGGACAGTCGTCCGCCTAGCGGTCACTACCTCGCCGCCAGTGTGTTTCGGCTCACCAGCAGTGTCAAGCAAATGTTTCGGCCAGGTGACAGTTGACAGCTCCAAGTCCCGAGTCAAGACTGGCAAAAGCGCGGACGTCTGTCCGCCAGGCGGTCATCAGCACGGAAGGCGGCACATGGGACCACTCAGCGGACTGCTCGTAGCGGACTTCTCGCGCATCCTCGCGGGGCCGTACGCGACGATGCTGCTCGCCGATCTCGGCGCCCAGGTGATCAAGGTCGAGGGCCCGGCCGGCGACGACACCCGCACCTGGATGCCTCCGGTGCGCGACGGCGTCTCGACGTACTACCTCGGCATCAACCGCAACAAGCGGTCGATCGCGCTGGACCTGAAGAAGCCCGAGGACCTGGACGTCGCGCAACGGCTCGCCGGCCGCGCCGACGTGATGATCGAGAACTTCCGGCCGGGCGGGCTCAAGCGTTTCGGTCTTGACTACGACACGGTCGCCGCCGCCAACGAGAAGATCGTCTACGCGTCGATCAGCGGCTTCGGCACGGGTGCCGGTGCGGGTTATCCCGGCTACGACCTGATGGTCCAGGCCATCTCCGGCCTGATGAGCCTGACGGGAGATCCGGACGGGTCGCCGTACCGTGCGGGCATCTCGGTCTTCGACGTGATGGCCGGACTGCACGCGAACATCGGCATCCTGGCCGCGCTGCACCACCGCGACGCCACGGGCAGCGGGCAGCACATCGAGGTCAACCTGCTCTCGTCGGCGCTGTCCGGGCTGGTCAACCACTCCAGCGGTTATGTCGCCGGTGGCACGGTGCCGTTCCGGATGGGCAACGCGCACCCGAGCCTGTTCCCCTACGAGCCGCTGCCGACCTCGGACGGCGAGCTGATCGTCATCGCCGGCAACGACGGGCAGTTCCGCAAGCTCTGCCAGGTGCTCGACCTGCCGGATCTGCCCGACGACCCGCGCTTCGGCCGCAACCAGGACCGCACGGCCAACCGCGAGGCGCTGCGCCCGATCCTGGTCGAGCGGCTGAGCAAGCGCACCAAGGACGAGTGGTTCCGCGTCCTGCTCGCCGCCGGTGTGCCCTGCGCGCCGATCAACACCATCGACGGCGGGGTCGCCCTCGCCGAGGAGCTCGGCCTGGACCCGGTGGTCGAGGTCGGCGGTGTCCCCTCGGTCCGCAACCCCATCACCTTCTCCGGTACGCCGGCAGCCTACGAGTTGCCGCCGCCCGGACTCGACGAACACGGTGAGGAGATCCGCGCGTGGCTGACGAAGGACTGAGGTTCCCGACCGCGATCGGTACGTCGGACGAGCACCAGATCCGCCTGCTGGGCCAGGATCTCGCCGCCGATCTGATGGGCAAGGTCGGCTTCGGTGAGCTGGCGTACTGGCTGGTCGCCGGGCGCCGCCCCACCCCGGGTGAGGTCCGCGTCTTCGAGACCGTGCTGGTGGCGCTGGCCGATCACGGCTTCACGCCGACGGCGATCGCGGCCCGGCTGACCTACCTGAGCGCACCGGAGTCGCTGCAGGGCGCGCTGGCCGCCGGCCTGCTCGGCGGTGGCTCACGCTTTCTCGGCGTGACCGAGGACTGTGGACGGTTCCTGGCCGAGGTTCTCAAGAACGGCGTGCCGACGGACGACGCCGGTTTCGACGCCCTCGCGCTGGAAGCGGTGACCAAGGCCCGCGCCGAGAAGAAGTTCGTGCCGGGGCTCGGGCATCCCGTGCACAAGCAGCAGGATCCCCGGACGCCGGTGCTCATCCGCATCGCCGACGAGGAGGGCCTGCGCGGCCCGCACCTGCGCCTCTTCGAGGCCATCGGCCGCGTCCACCCGCAGGTCCTCAACCGCACGCTGCCGCTGAACGGCGCCGGTGTCTGCGGTGCCGCCCTGGCCGATCTGGGCCTGCCCGTTGATCTGCTGCGCGGATTTGCGCTGCTCGCCCGGGCCGCCGGCCTTCTCGGGCACCTCGCCGAGGAGCGGCGCAACCCGATCGGCATGGACGTCTACCTGACCGTCGACCGTAACGCCGTCTACGAGAACTAGGAGCCGCTATGGCCACCGTCGTCGCGGTGATCGCCTCCACGCACCATCCCTTCTACTACCGGGCCAGCACCGCGACCGGCGAGGACCGTCCCCCGTTCGCCGACGAGTGGGTCCGCAAGATCACCGCCTTCCGCGAGACGCTGACCGCGGCCCGCCCGGACGTGCTGGTGATGGTCGGCTCCGACCACTTCCACCAGCTGTGGCTGGACAACATGCCGCAGTTCCTCGTCGGCAAGGCGCCGTTCTACGACGCCAACTGGTACAACGAGGAGCGCGAGTTCGGTCTGCCGAAGATGCTGCTCAAGGGCAACGAGGACCTGTCCGCGCACATCCTGCGGGCCGGTCTCGACGAAGGTTTCGACCTGGCGTTCAGCAACGAGCTGCGCATCGACCACAGCATCACCTGCCCGATCATCACGCTGCGGCCCGAGGCGGACCTGCCGATCGTGCCGATCTACACCAACATCTTCGCGCCGCCGCTGCCGCAGCCGAAGCGCTTCGTCCAGCTCGGACAGACGATCCGGCAGGTCATCGAGTCGTGGCCGAGCCACCTGCGGGTGGCGGTCATCGGCACCGGGCACCTGTCGCTCGAGCTCGGCGGGCCACGGCAGTTCGGCCCGCACGGGCCGGACCCGGAGTTCGACCAGAAGGCCGTCGAGTGGATCGCCACCGGTGACCTCGAGCGCTGCCTGCACGAGGTGACGCTGGACAGCCTGCACTCCCCCGGCAACGCCACCCACGGCTTCATGGACTTCATGCTGATGATGGGTGTCGCCGGCGCCGGGCGTAAGGCCGACTACGTGGACAGCCTCGACCTGTTCCACACCATGGAGGCCTACTTCACCTGGTACCCGAACGGGGTGGACGCGTGAGCAAATACCTGATCGACAAGTTCCTCTACATGATCGACCGCGATCCGGAGCTGGTCGAGCGCTACCGCGAGGACCCGCGTGGCACGGTCACCTGGTGGGAGGCCGAGCGCGCCAACACCGTGCTCAACTGTCACGGCGGTGAGGCCAGCACGTGGCAGCGGTTCACCGACGAGGAACGCGAAGCCCTCGCGGCGCACGACCACGTGGCGCTCTTCTCGCTGGGCGCACACCCGTTCCTCACGCTGACGCTGTTCATCGCGATGTTCGAGCGCGACCACGGCCCGCTCGAATATCAGAAGGCCTTCGGCGCGCGCCTCGCGCACTTCTCGATGCCCTACCCGGACATCGCCACCTGATGCGGGCCGCGCTGCTGCACGCCTGCGGCGCTCCGCCGGCCCTCGGTGACCGCGCGGCGCCCGTGCCGGGAGACGACGAGATTCTGGTACGCGTCACCGCCGCGTCCATCACCCCGCTGGATCTGCTCTGCGCGTCCGGCACGTCGTACTTCGGCGAACCCGACACCCCGTACGTCCCGGGTGTGCAGGGTGTCGGCGTCCGCGAGGACGGCACCGCGGTGTGGTTCCCGACCAGTGCGGGCATGCGGCCGGGCGACGGCAGTCTGGCGGAGTTCGCGGCGGTGCGCGCCGCCGACACCGTCGAGCTGCCCGAGGGCGCCGATCACCGGCTGGTGGCGGCGCTCGGGCTCTCCGCGGTGGCCGCGCACCTGGCGCTGACCTGGCGCGGCGAGCTCCAACCGGGCGAGCAGGTGCTCGTGCTCGGCGCCGGCGGCGTGGTCGGGCAGGCGGCCGTGCAGCTCGCCCTGCTCGCGGGTGCCCGGAGGGTCGTGGCGGTCGCGCGTTCCGAACGGGCACAACAGCGCGCGGCTCGGGCGGGCGCTGCTGTGGTCGTACCTCTGGAGGAAGGTGCGGAGATCGCGCACCTGGCGGCCAGGATGCGAGCGGCAGCCGACGGGCCGGTCGATCTTGTTCTTGATCCGCTTTTCGGGGTGCCGGCGGCGGCCGCGTTGCGGGCGCTGCGTCCCGGTGGCCGGCTGGTCAATCTCGGCAGCGCGGCGGGCGAGATTGCGCCGCTGGACTCGGCGACGCTGCGCAGCGGTTCACTGCGGATCCTCGGGTACACCAACAACGAGCTGACCCCGCAGCTCCGCGCCGACACACTCACCCTGATCGCCTCGCATGCGGCAGCCGGCCGGCTCACGGTCGACTTCGAGACGGTACGCCTGCACGACATCACCACCGCCTGGCACCGCACCGACTGCCGCATCGTGGTGGTCCCGTGAGGATTGCCGCGGAAACCGTCAGCTGACGGGCTGCTCGGGGTCGGACTCGTTCGGGCGGTGGTCGGCCGTCTCCTGGCGGATCCGGTCGATGCGGTCGACGCCCCGCTGGACGGCAGCCCGGGAACGCTGCAAGAAGTCGTTGCTGCGGTCGGTCTTGGCCGAGGTCCGCTCGATGGCGTCGCGGAACCGGTCGATGGGGTCCACACTGCGGTCGCCCTGGTGGAGTGCTTCCTCGTCGAGGAGCCGCTCGCGCTCGGTGGCCTGCACCTCGCGCGCGTCGGCGTCGATCTCGCGCTGGTCGGCGTCACGTTCCCGCCGGTCGGCATGCCTGTCGCGCTCGTCCGCAGCGCGTTCACGAGCATCCAGGCGACGCTCACGCTCGTCCAACTCGGCCGCCCTCCTCCGATGCTCCGGCGTTTGCGAACTACCCACAATTCGCAGCGTACAAGCGCGAGCTTCAGGCCGGGAGAATCACCTCACACCAGACCACCTTTCCCGGGGCTTGCGGCTCCCAGCCCCAGCCGGACGCGAGCCGGCCGATGAGCAGCAGCCCTCGGCCGCCGGTGGCCAGGGCACCCGGCGAGACGATCTCCGGTGGCAGCGGGCTCGCGTCGGTGACCTCGATCCGGACCCGGCGGCCGTCGAGGCTCACCTGCAGGTGACCGGGCGGTGGGGCGTGGTTGACGGCGTTCGCCACGAGTTCGCTGGTGATGAGCACCGCGACCTCGACGATCGACTCGTCCACCTGCCACCCTCGCAGCTGGGCCGCGACAAAACGGCGCCCGATGCCGCACGCGGTGCCGGCGGACGGCAGGTCGCCGAGCACGGCGTTCCGGCTGCCGTCGGGCAGCTCAGGTGCTGAGGAAGAGTGTGACAACAGACGCCCCGCTGACTCGTCAGCCGACGGTGAGCGTCGCGCCCATCGGACGGCGCCGGGAGCCGGCGCCGCACCGTGACAGTGTGCCACCGCACAGCCGCGTCGTCAGTAGTGCACCGAGCGTGCACTTCCGCCGACGTCGAACTCGTCGAGCAGCTGGGTGATCTCCAGAACGCGCCTGACCTGGGCAGGCAGCTCGCGCAGCACCAGCAGGCCGTGCCGGGCGGCGAGGCGGTCGCGGATGCCGAGCAGGCAGGTGATGCCCGCGGCGCCGAGGAAATCGAGACGATGCAGGTCCAGGACCAGCACCGTGGGGGTGTCTCCGAGCAGGCCGGCGATGAGCCGGTCAAGATCGGGAGCGGTGGCCATGTCGAGGTCACCGGTCAACTGGATCACCGTGCCGCAGACCGCCACTTCCAGGCGTGTCGTCCCCGTCGCACCGGCAAACTCCAACCGCGCGACGGTCATGACCGGACCTCCCCCTGCTCAGGCTCGACGGTCTGCTTCCCGCCGCGGCGGCTCGGGCTTGACGGCGAACGGGTCACGCAGGCGTGTCATCGCCTCGGCGCTGCTGTCGGCAGTCTCCGCCTCCGGCTCCGGCACGACCGCGTCGGCCGGCGCGAGGAACAGGGAGGGGTCGTGCTCGTCGGTAGATTTCATTCACCGGTCCGATGATCTGTGAGTCGGGTCAGTTACGAGGACGGAGCCTGGAGTTCTTTCAGATCGAGGTTCAGCGTCGACAGCAGGCCACCGAAACGCAAGGTGTCGACCTCGTCGGGCAACTCGCGGTCGACGAAGTCGGCGCGGACGTCCAGGCCACGCTCGCGGAGCTTGGCGATGATGACGCTCTTCTGAATGATCATGTCTGGGCCCGTCGAGAGATGTGGCTTGACGCCGGTAAAAACAAAAAGCGCCGGACGGGAACGATTACCCATCAGGCGCAGAAACGTCAACGGATTCAGAACTGGAGCAAGGCCCACGGTAGCACGAAATTGTTTCCGCTCCGGAAGCACCGGGGCGGGGCCGACATCCCCCGTTTGAATGTCGGCTCCGCCCTGCGGGCCAGGGTGCGAAACCAGGGGCGCGCCGGTCAACGGCACGGGACGACCGGCGACCCAAGTTGCGGGATACCGCAGCGCCCGGATGCGCTTTTGCGCAACTTCACCCCGGCGGAACCGGCAGACCTCGACCGGTAAGGGGCACTGTGATTGCCTACCGGCGTCGATACACCGGTTGCGCACCAGATGGAGCACGGGCTTGCCGAAGATCACGCTGACCGACCGCGAGCGCGAGCTGGTGGCGCTGCTGGCGCAGGGTCACACCGACGTGAGCGCGGCGGAGCAGCTCGGCATCAGCGCGCGGTCGGTGACCTACGTCCTGCGCAGTCTGATGGACCGCCTCGGCGTGGAGAACCGCTTCCAGCTCGGCCTCGCCCTCGGATTTCTCCGCAAGGCCCACGTCCCACCGGTCGAGGACAGGGGTGACAATCGATGACGGTCGACGTCGTGGCGGCGGAGGGAGTACCGGTGGTGACCAGTTCCGTTCCGATCGGCGCTGCCCTGCCCTCACTCGTGCGCTGGGGACTGTCCAGCGATGCGGACCTCGTCTTCCGCACCCTCGCCACGTTCGGTCCGCGTCCTCGGCGGGTGCTGTCGAGCGAGCTCGGGCTTCCGGTCCGGCGTACCGATCAGGCCCTGGCCGAGCTGCACGAGTGCGACGCGGTCGTGTCCACCGACGACAGTCGTGCCGCGGCGCGGATCTGGACCGCCCGCCGCCCGGCCGAGGTGGTCACCGCGCTGCGGACCCGCCGGCTCCAGATCGTGAACGCAGAAGCTCGCGAGCGGTCGCACCACGCCGTGCTGCGGGCCCTGCGGGCAACACCGGTCGGCCGGGACCTGCCCCTGGTCACGGCGCCGGGCACGCCGGGCACCTGCGCGGACGGCGTTCGCTATCTGTCCAGCCGCGACCGGGCCCGGACGCGTCTGGCCGAGGTGCTGGGCTCGGACATCCGCGACTTCCTGACGATGAGCAACGACCAGGCGATCGACGCGGAGTCCGCACGGGCCGCCGCCCCGCTCGACCTGGCCCTGCTCGCCCGTGGTGTCCGCGTGCGCGTGCTGGCCCTGCCACCGGCCGACGGCGACCCGCTCGACGTCAGCGGACACCTGGTCAACGGCACCTCCTTCCAGCGGCGCGAGTCACCCGGCGTGCCGCTGAAGCTGGTCATCGTCGACCATCGGATCTCGCTCTTCCCGGCCGACCCCGCCAACCTCGAACGTGGATATCTCGAGGTCAGCCGGCCTTCAGTCGTGCAGGCGCTGATCAGGCTCTTCGAACGGCAGTGGGACGGCGCCGCCGCACACCTCGCACTCCCGGCCATCCGGCTCTCGGAGCGCGAACAGAAGCTGATCACCCTGCTGGCGGCCGGGCACACCGACCAGAGCGCCGCCCAGCACCTGCGGATCAGCGCCCGATCGGTCACCGGCATCCTGCGGGCGCTGATGGACCGCCTCGGCGTGGAGAACCGCTTCCAGCTCGGCCTCGCCCTCGGCGCCCTCCGGGTCGCCGCCCCTCCCTCACTCGCCCTGCCCGACCAGGAGTCCTGATGCTCGTACGCCTCTTCGCGGTCCTGCTGGCCGCGGTCGCCGGGCTGCCCGCACCCGCGGCCGCAGCCCCGCCGTCCTCGCCCACTTCAGCCTCGGCGTGGCCGTACCCGAAGGCTTGTCTGGAAACCGGGGTCACGCGCCTGATGGCCTGGCGCAACGCCGAGCCGAACACGATCGACGTCGTCAACCTCGTCGGCTTCTCGCGCCCGTGTGCGGACAATCCCGCGCCGGTCAAGGGCGTACGCCTCGCGCTCACGCAATACAACGTCACCGACGGAGTGGTACACGGGTGGATGGGCTCACCGTGGCAGACCAACTCGATCGGGGACATGACGTGGCGGCGTACCGGGACGATCTCGGGTGATCTTGCTGCGATGTGCCTGAGCACCGGGCTGACCGGTGACGTCGCCGAGAACGCGTACTGCTTCCGGCCGGTCTGGACCGAGGACCAGTCGGAGTGGGACGTCGAGACCGTGCCGCTCGACGACCCGATCGTCACCTCGCCGCTCGAACGCATCCCGGCACCCGGCGACAGCGCCCCGGCGGGCTGCGGCAACTGCCTGATCACCGACCCGGTCGCGACGCTGCCCGAGCCGGAGACGTTGCCGGCGCCCGGCACGGTCGTCCCGGGCTGCACCCGGCTCCGCCTCGACTCCGCCGGCCTGACCAGCACCGGCACCGTCCGCCTGACCGGATCGGTACGCGCCTGCGCGCCCGACACCCTCGAGACCCTCAGCGTCGGCACGGTCTTCTACGGCGTGCACGGCGGACGGCTCGGCAACACGTGGAGCCTGGACGAGGGCGGCAGTGTTGTCCGCTTCGACCGCGCGGGCCCCTTGCGTACGGGTGAGGAGGCGGTCTGTGTCACCTCGGGCCGGCAGCAGACGGACGACGGCAGCTACGCCCACCACCTGGCGTGTGTGGCGGTCGAGACGAACTCCCGGGGTGTCACGCGAGTCGTGCGGATTCCGAACAACGATCCCCGGGTCCTCAAGCCCGTCGACGTCGTCTGGAACGGCGACCCGCCCGGCACCTGCATCACCTGCCTGTGAACTCAGGCTGATCAAGAACCCGCAACCAGGTGCCGTCGCTCTGCCGCCGGACCACCTGGGCACGGGCGCCGGAGCCGCCCTTGGGCGGTGTGGAGGTGAGCGCGAGGTCGCCGCTGATCAGGGTCGGCAGCGGCTCCTCGGGCTCGAACGCCGGCAGGTGCGGCAGAGCCTCTTCCCACAGCTTGCGGATGGCGTCCCGGCCGACGGTCCGGCTCCCGGGCGGGTACGCCATCACCGCGTCCTCCTCGTAGAGCAGCGCAAGACCCTCGGCGTCCTTGGCGTTGGCGCGCTCGACGAACAGGCGGGTGAGGTCTTCGGGCCTGGTGGCCTTCTCGCGATCGGTCATCATGCCAGCTTTTCCCCGAACGGATGACAAGTCCAACAGATAGTTCTTGTCATAGCTAGAATCTGCGCTCATGGATCTGCGGCAGCTCGAATACTTCGTGGCCGTGGCCGAGGAGGCCAACTTCACCAGAGCCGCGGACCGCGTGCACATCACCCAATCGGGTGTCAGCGCCCAGATCAGGCAGTTCGAACGCGAGCTCGGCGCCGACCTGTTCGACCGATCCGCCCGCCTGGTCCGCCTGACCCCGGCCGGCGCCGCCGCCCTCCCCCACGCCCGCAGCGCCCTGGCCGCAGCCCAAGCGATCCGCCACGCCTGCGACGAGGTGAACGGCCTGGTCCGCGGACGCCTCCGCCTCGGCATGATCACCGGCTGCACGGTGACACCCCTGTTCGACGCGCTCGCCTCGTTCCACGAACGGCACCCCCGCATCGAGATCGCCCTCGACGAGGCCAACTCCGACGTGCTCATCGACAGCGTGCGCGCCGGCTCCCTCGACATCGCCCTGGTCGGATCCGCAGGCGAGCCCCCCGACGGCCTCGAGTCGATGACCATCGTCAGCGAGGGCCTGATCGCGGCGGTGCCGGCCGACCACCCGCTGGCCGAGCGCGAGAGTGTGCCACTTCGGCGGCTCACCGCGTACCCGTTGATCTGCCTGCCCGTGGGCACCGGGATCCGCGGGGTCCTCGATCAAGCTTGCGCCGCCGCGGGTTTGCGACCGACGGTCGCGCTGCAGGCGACAGCGCCGGGAGCGGTCGCCGACCTGGCCGCACGCGGCCTCGGCGTGGCGGTCCTGAGCGCCTCGATGGCCACCGACCACGAGGAGCTCCGGGCGATCCCGATCGAGAAGGTCGAGCTCCCGGCACTACTGGCTTTGGTCTGGCGCAAAGGCGACAGCACGGTGGTGCGCGCGCTGCTCCCCCACTGCCATCAGGCGTTCGGCATCACCGCATCGCCTTCAACGCCTTCAACGCCGGAGAGATGGCGCGAAGACGTCGCGGCGGTTGCACGATCGGCCCGGGCACGGGCGACATCGGATGGCTGTCATCCCGCTTGGCATTACGCAGAGTCAGCTCTCCCCACGGCAGGCGATCTCGGCCTGCTCACTCCAAGCACTCCCGTCGAAAACATCCCGCGGTGCTGCCTCTTGAGTCTGCGCGTCTTCCGTCTCCACGGACAACGTCACGGGAAACCGCCCGAGCGGCAGCCCCCGAAAGCAGTCGATCTCCACATCAGCGTCGGCCTGCACGGTGTCCCCGGGAGCAACCCACCGCTGCTTCTCAACACCCCGTACCCGCAGCCCGGGCTGATCAGCCCGCAGGTTCCGAACATTGACCGGAACCGGCCCAGCATTGACCAACGTGACCCGCCTGGTGACCGTCACGCTGGCGACCCGGCCGTGCAGAACAACGCTGCCACCATCGACGTACTGGCTGGAGTCCGCGAAGACAAAGACCGCAACCTCCCGCTCCTTGGCGGCGGTTTCGTGTTGCACGTACCAGCCATAGGTGGCGGTGCCGCCGAGCAGAACACCAACGACCAGCGCGACGAGGGCAAAGGGGTGCTTCTTCTGCGGCTTCTCCACAACAGGCCGGTCCAGATCGATCACATGCATACGGTGCCCTCGCCCTGACTCGGAACGGGAACGGACGGTTCAGAGAACGTACGTCACCCACCCCGAGATGCGGTCACCGCGCCGTCAGTTCCTCGAGGGCGGTGGTCCAGGCTGCTCGGTAGAGGTCGCTTGTCACCTTGAACCAGGTGGTGAAGGTGTCTGCATCTCGCTCGTAGTCCCACTCGCCTTCGCCTTGCGCGACGAAGACGTGGCCGTTCTGCTCCCAGACGAGGATGTTCCAGCCCTGGTCGGAGACACGGTAGGGCTTTGCGTTGGTGCCGCAGGGGACGTCGCCGATGGTCCAAGCCCAGATCTCATGATCCCGCTCGGTGATCCAAGCCCACTCGACGACGTGGTCGGGCTGGGTGGTGGTGAAGGTCAGCTCAAAGCCGTGCGCTCCGGGCTCGAGCCGCACCTCAAAGCCTTGGACCTGGGGAAACTCATCCGGGTCGTAGCCGGCCAGACCGGTCATGAGGTAGTCGATGATCATCGCTCTAGGTGCCCCCGGCAGGAATCGAACCTGCGACAAACGATATAGGAATTGTCGATCAAGGGCTGATAGCGACTCGCCTACCTGGTATTACCGCAGGTCACACCCATCCCCCATTGACCGTCGCTGACCGTCAGATCGGCCGGTTCGCCGTCGTAACGGGCACGCAACGGGCACTCGACCGATGGATCATGTCCACTTCCAGTGGCTGCGCTCGCCAGGCCGCGCCTGTGTTAAGAAGGGTTGTGGCAGGACGAGCGAAACAACCTGAGGCCGTCGACCTACTTGTCATCGCACTCTCGCGCCTACGGCCAGCCCCTGAGCGAACATCATGGGACTATGGCTGGTGTGTCGAAGACTACCGCCGCTCTGACCGGGCGGCTTTAGCCAGTCCTAGCGGACCGGTAATGCTTCAACCCGAGGGTGTCGACCTATTCGAGCAGGCCGTCTTAGCGCTATTGAGCCGCAATGGGGTTCGAGACCGCTGGGACTCGGAGGAAATCTGGGGCTTGGTGGCTTCGCTACTCGTCCACGCCAGCAGTTCCAATGACGGCAGAAATGTCATAGCAAAGGGCCTCGACACCATCGAAAAAGCTCCGCCCGCGCTGGTATGTTTCCCTGTTTCCAATCTGGCATGGGAGGGCGAGCCCAGCGTCATTAAAGACTCCGTGATCGGCGAGCTTGGTCCAAAATACCTAGACTCAGTCGGCCAAGCGGCAGCCGGTCGCCACGACCTGTCCGACGTGGCGGCAGGTCGCTGGATCGAAGAGCAAATTTCAAGCCTCGCCGCCTCAGGCGACGAAAGGGGAGGTGTGATTGCTTTTACATCCTGGACGAGAAAGCAAGGCCAGGGTGCTTTCTCACAAGCAGAGGAGTCCTTCGACACGTTAATTGGGCTCGCGCTCCTCCTAGAGGATGATGTGGAAGCGCTTGGCTTGTACAGCGGTAGGGGCAACAGTCATAGGCCCGGCATTCGAGGTTTGACGCTTCATCGACCGGCGTTAGAGCGTGCCAAGGAGTCAGTCGGTGCCGAGCTGTATTGCCGTCCGCTTGTTGTTTCGGACCTCGGACACCACGCCTCAGCGCACTGGTATGGCGAGAAACCATTTCCGCTCCAGGCCCTGGTTCACGAACCCGAGCGAGTTGACGAAATATCGGCGTGCATGAGCGGAAGCGACGCTGTTTCTCGGCGCATGAGGGTTGCCGCGCGGTGGTACGCCGAGGCTCACTGGTCTTTCACTTCCGACGACGCTGTTCTTGCTGTGGGCATTGCCCTTGATGCGTTACTAGGGTCCCGTGCGGGTCTCCCTGGGCGCGCTATGTCGGAGCGCTTTGCTCTCCTGGAGCCCGATCCCGCTGCTCGCCATGATCGAGCTCGCGTCTTCGGTGATCTTTATCAGGCACGTAGCGCTACAGCCCACGGCGGCAAGAGCAGGCTGCTGATGCAACCTGGATTCACCCGAGATATGGAGCGGAGTGCCAGGTGGGCGGCACGCCGGCTACTCAGCCTTTCGAACCGGTTCACGCCCATTGGAGATGACCAACTTGACAAGGTGTTCGACGATCTGCGATGGGGAACCGTTGCATGGTGACTCGATCGGTCAGTGGAAAATAGGTTCGCGTACGAGGATTCTCCCACCCCATCCCGTCGGCCTTCGTCCACACGCGGTGGTTCACCTCGGCCAGCCGTGCGTGGAAACCCAAGACCCGCAACACCTACCGGTCGGTGCTGGACCGGCTCGTGCTGGCCCATCTCGGCGCGGTCCCGCTGGCGAAACTCAAGCCGATCGTAGTCGCGAACTGGGTCGGCGCCCTCACCGATCAAGTGAGCGCGTCTCAGGTCCGTCAGGCGTACCGGCTGCTGTCGCAGATCATGACCTCGGCGGTGGACAACGACATGATCCCAGTCAGCCCGTGCCGACGCATTCGGCTACCTCGGCTGCCGGAGTCGCATCCCGAGATCCTGACCGTCGCCCAGGTCAACCAGCTCGCCGCCCGCTGTGAGCTCGGCGACCATGTCCTCATCCTGCTGCTGGCCTACGGCGGGCTGCGGATCGGGGAGGCGCTACCGCTGCGCCGACGCCACCTCGACGTGGACGGCGGCACCGTGCTCATCGCGGAGGCGGTCACGGAACTTCCCGGCGGCCCGGTGATCGACACCCCGAAGGATCACCATCGGCGGGAGCTGCCCGTGCCGGCCTTCGTGGTGAGCCTGGTCAGCCGCCTGCTGGCCACCTTGCCCGACGACCCGGAGGCGTTCCTGTTCCCCGGCCGCCAGGCACACACCACTCACCGGCAGCAGAGCTACCACGGCTTCCGCCGACGCTTCACCGCCGCCGCCGCTGCGGCGGACGGGCTCAGTGACGTGACCCCGCATGACCTGCGGGCCACCCATGCGACCTGGGTCGCGGACTCCCACGGGGTCATGGTGGCCGCTCACCGGCTCGGTCACGCGAACGCGAGTGTGACCACCCGGCACTACGCCCGTGCGGTGGACGGCCGAGACGCCGAAGTGGCGAAACACCTGGACAAGCTGGGTACGGAACCAGCGCCACGATCGGGCACGCAACGGGCACGGAGGCCCCGGAAGGGGTCCCCATGATTGGTAATCAAGGGTCTGACCTGGTGCCCCCGGCAGGAATCGAACCTGCGACACACGGTTTAGGAAACCGATGCTCTATCCCCTGAGCTACGAGGGCCTACAGCCACACATGTTACCTACCAGCGCCACCGTAAAAGTCTTCGGGCGGGCTGGGTGGTGGCGGTGCAGGGATTCGAGCGCTCGGCTGGACGGACGGAGGCGGCAGCACCGGGGTGCTGCCGCCTTCTAGTCGCGTGGGCTCAGCGGTTGTGGCGTGCTGCGGCCAGCGTGTTGCGCAGGGCGTAGTACGCGGGCTTGCGTTCGAAGTTGTTGCCCATCACCGTTGCGGCTCCCTCGGAGGGGAAGAACACCGGGACCCAGCTGTACTTGTCGGTGAAGCCCCAGATGGTGAAGGAGTTGCAGTCGGCGACGGCCAGGCACGCGTCCAGCACCGTCTTGTAATAGGTGGCCTGCGTCTGCAGCTGCTCGGCGGTCGGCACGCCACCCTCGGGCAGGTCCATGCGCACGTCGAGCTCGGTGATTGCCGTGTACAAGCCGAGGTCGTCGAAGCGCTGGAGCACAGCCTGCAGCTGGTCAGGTGCGCCGTAGCGCATGCTCAAGTGGGCCTGAGACGCGAAGCCGTGCAGTGGCACACGGTCCGCCAGCAGCTGCTTGGCCAGCGCTTCGTACGCGTCGACCTTTACACCAGGCCAATCCACGCCGTAGTCGTTCAGGAATAGTTGGGCTTTGGGGTCGGCGCGGTGGGCCCAGCGGAAGGCGTCTTCGACGATGCTCGGGCCGAGTTCGCGGATGAAGATGTTTTCCTGGCGGTACTCGCCGTTCTCGTTGAAGATTTCGTTGGCGACGTCCCACTGCTGGATTTTGCCGCGGTAACGGCCGACAACCGTGGTGATGTGGTCCTTCAGGATTGCGCGGAGTTGCGCCTTGGTGAAGGTGCCCTCTTCGAGCCATGCCGGGTTCTGGCTGTGCCAGAGCAGCGTGTGGCCGCGGACGACCTGGCCGTGCTGGCGGGCGAACTTGACGATGGCGTCGGCCGGGCCGAAGTTGTACTGGCCGCGTTCGGGGTGGATGAACTCCCACTTCATCTGGTTTTCCGGGGAGACCGAATTGAATTCCCGGGCCAGGACTTTCCGGTACGGCTTGTCGTACGTGAACGGGTCCGGGTAGTCCTGTTCGAGGTGATGACCACCGCCGGCGACCGCGGTGCCGATGCGCAGGTCATGTGGCGCCGCCCAGCGCAGTGGCACATTGGACAGGTGGCTGCCGGCCGGCGTTGCCGCCTGCGCAGGCTGGAGGCCGGGGCCGAGCAGAGTCGAGGTGGCGAGGACGGCCACGGCGACCCGATATGCCTTTCTCAAGATCACTCCTCCGGGAACGTCGGACGCGCCGCCGATCTCGAAAGTTTCGGTTTGGGCGCGCCGGAATTCCTTCGTACGCTAGGCGGGCGTAACAGGCTTCGTCAATGTTTCGGAAACGTGAACTCTTCTCCATGACCGCGTCAAGCAGGCTATCTCCGCGCGGAAGCGACGAGTCAGACAGACCAGACGGCAACCGGTCGAGCGCCGGAAGTTTCGGTAACGCCCTGCGGACATGCTGAATGAAGGCGGCGCTTGGCTTGAGGGGTCAGTACTCGTTCTTGATGACGAAGTACGAGCCGCGGATCGTGCCGGCCAGCTTCGACTTCTGGCGGGCGAACTTGAACGACCCGAGCTCCTCAGGGACGTCCATCCCGTCGGACAGCTTGAAGCCGACCGCCCGTTTCCCGCCGTCGTCGACGGTGTACATGACGTTGATCGACAGGCCGTTCTCGTAGAAGACGTAAGCCATGCGGATGTTCTCGACCTGGAACGCCGTCGCCTCCAGCGGTCGCGACGAGATCACGATGCCGCGCTCCTGCTCAAGGATGCGGCTCACCCAGGCGATGGCCTCTGCGGCGTCGCTCGCGGGCTCGACGGTGAAGACGTGGTCGTACTTGTTCTTGAAATACCGGGCCTCGTTCGCCCGCAGGCCGGCCAGCGCATCCGCGACCGGCGACGATTCCAGGCCGACGGTCGAAACAGTGGCGAAGTCCACGACGTAAGGCATGGCTGTTCCTCTGCAGGTCAGGACGGTCCCAGCAAAGTCAGCCTAGCGTTCGCGGCGATCGATGAGTGTCGGCTTGCCGGGAATGGGTACGCAAGTCTGAATGCGGAGCGGAACAGCGCGAGGAGACGGCGGTGCGCCCGGGATGACCCGGCGCATCGTTCGCCTGTTTGTGCTGCTCGGCGTGGCTGTGGCGGCCTATCTGATGCTGAGCCTTTTTGATCACGAGGCGCGGGCCGACGGTGTTTCCGTTGATCAGATCGCCGCGGTGAAATCCGGCACCGAAAAGACCGTCTCGAAGGCAAAGAGCCAGCGCCCCGCGATCAAAAAATCCAAGGCGACAAAGCAGACCCACACCCCCAAGACCCGGGTACGCACAAAGGTCCACACTCCTGAGGTCAAGGCGATCCGGCACACTGCCCGAGCAGTGGTGAAGCCGGTACGGAAGGCGGACGTCCGGCAGAAACTGGCGAAGACTGCGACCGACGTTCTTGACTCCGAGGTACGGCTGCCAAAACTGCCCAAGGCCGAGCTCCCCACAGTGCCGCAGCTGCCGTCAAAACTGCAGTTGCCGCCGAAAGCCCAAGTGCCGTCGAAAGTCCAGCTGCCGTCGAAAGTGCAGCTGCCGTCGAAAGTGCAGCTGCCGTCGAAAATGCAGCTGCCGCCGGAAGCTCAGCTGCCCGATCTGTCGCAAGCCCGAACTCCGGCACTGACCCCGACCGCAGCTCTCAACGTTCCTGCGCTGCTCAGGTCGGACGACGCCATCCAGGTGCATGAGCCCGAACAGCCGGCAGCACCCGCCCAACCGCCGACCGATCACTCCACCCCCACCGACCAAGCGCGCAGCTCCGGTGGTGGGAATGCACCCGCGATGAGCACAGTCGTGTCTTCGTGGCGGCCCGAAATGGCGGCTTCCGGCCGTCGTATGGCCACCACTCTCCTCGCCGGCGGACGCAGCATCCGCTACGCGGGGCCTCCCAGCTGAACAACCTCCCGCAGGGATCCGGAAACCGGCCGGCACCACTCCGGCCGTACCCCAAGCTTTGATCCTGGCTGGGAGGCCACCATGATCCGCATTCTCTTGATCGAACCCATGAATCTGCTCCGCGGCGCCCTGGCGGCGACGTTGTCCCTCGAGGAAGACCTCGATGTGGTCGCCGAGCTGGACACCCTCGACCAGGCGCCGGCCATGGCCCGCGCGGTGCCGCCGGACGTGGCCGTGGTCAACGTTGCGCTGCTCGCCGGCGACGGCCTGGACACGATCGCGCGGCTCACCGCCGAGCAGCCCGGGTGCGCCACTTTGCTGCTCGCCGGCCCGGACGATTCGGGTTTGCTGAATCGGGCGCTCACCCTGCGTACCGATGGGGTTGTCGGCACTCAGGCCGCGCCGTGCGAGCTGGTCCGGGGAATCCGGCGGCTGGTTCGCGGGGAGCGCGTCATCGACGCGAGCCTGGCCGTTGCGATGGTGGCGGCGCCGCGGAGTCCACTGTCGCCGCGCGAACTCAACGTGCTCAGCGTGGCCGCTTCCGGCGTGCCGTCGACGGAGGTTGCCGCCGAGCTGCACCTGAGCACCGGCACAGTGCGTAACTACATTTCGGCAATCCTGCGTAAGACCGGAGCCCGCAACCGCTTGGAGGCTGTTCGCCTCGCCGAGGGTGCGGGCTGGTTTCAGTGACGGCGGCGCAGCCGCACCTGGCGGGGTGCGGCTGCGCCGGAGATACGGCCAGGTCAGAGCCGGCCGAGCACTGCCAGAATCGCGTTGAGGAGCGCGGCCAGCCCACCCGCGGTGGGGGTGCCGTCGAGCAGGTGCGTGATCGCGCACAGCAGGTTGCCGAGCAGGTTGCCGGGCGCCTGCACCGCGGTGATCACGAGGTTCACCCTGTTCAGGTCGATGACCAGGCCGAGCAGGTCCAGGTGCAGCGGCCCAAGAACAAGATTCAAAACCTCACACGTCACCGCGGCGATCGTCACGGGCATGCTCACGGTACGGGTGACAGTCCCGACAGTGGCGCCCGACGAATCACTGACAGTGCCCGTGAGCAAGCCGGTGGCCACCAGGTCCTTGCCCTGCGTCCCGAACTTCGTCGGCGTGAACGTACCGGCGAACGACCCGTTGTCGCCCGTACCGGTAACGGGTGTGGCAAGGGCGGTCACGGGCGGCGCGGCCACCGGTGCACTCGGCGCGGCGCTGGCCACACCCGCCCCTGCAAAGCTGAGCCCCAACGCCGCGAGCACTGTTACGACGATCATCGAGAGCCGTTGCCGATGTGTCATCGTTCCTCCTGCTGATAAAAGTCCGCGTTTGGCTTCCCTTTCACCAACAACCCTCGTCGCTGCGAAGGCCCCAACCCAGTGAGCGCTGTCATCGACTGACGGTGAGCAGAGTCAGGCCGATCGATGACAATCGTCATGTTTCGCCGGACGGCTCAGGCGAGGGATTCGTAGGAGCCTGTTTCGTAGAAGATGCGGGTCAGGCGGAGGACCTCGTCCAGGTCTGTGAGGACGTTGCGGCGTTTGCAGAAGTAGCCCTGGTCGCTCTGCCAGAGGCGGACCTCTTCGTCGGAGCCGTTCGGGTCCGTGTACTCCCATTCGCCCATTTGGTGGAACAGGGCGTAGGAGCCGTCCCCGCCGATCACGTTGAAGATGGTTTCGTCTTCTTCGTCGGCGGTGCAATTCAGTTGGACGATGGGGTAGCAGAAGTCGTCCATGCGTTCGATCGCCGTGACCACGTCCGGCCAGGACGGCGACAGGATGTCCGTGGATTCCCAGTGGCGGCCGTCGCGGAAGTAGCGGATGACGGTCAGGTGGTGGATGGGCGAACTCACCGCACGCACGGTAGCAACGGCGGGCATGAGAGAGTTCGGGCCATGGGAAATCACGGCGACCTCGATGCGCGGGTCTCCGCCGCGCAAAACCGCAAGACGCCTCCGGCGGTGCTTCACGAGTTGGCGTCGGACTCGTCGGCGCAGGTCAGGGCGGCTGTGGCCGGTAATCCGAAGGCGCCGGCCGAGGCTTTGCGGCCGTTGACGCGGGACCGTGATCGTAAGGTGCGCGGGGCTGTTGCCAAGAACCCCGCGGCTTCCCAGGGGAATTTGCTGCGGCTGCTCGATGACACCGATCGGTGGATTCGCTGGGCGGTGGCGACAAACCCGTCCTGCGATGCGCGCATCCGGCACAAGATGGCGACCGCGAAGGACAAGGAGCTGCGGGGGCTCGCCGCGGAGATGAAGGACCTCGAGCCCGACCTTGCGGCGCTGCTCCTCGAGGACGTGTCCCCCGAGGTCCGGGAGCGGCTCGCCGGCCACACCCAGGACCCCGAGGTGATCACCGCACTGCTCAAGGACCGGACCGTTCGTGTACGCAAGGGTGTTGCCGTCAACAAGCACACCACCCCTGAGCAGCGGAGCATTCTGGCGCAGGACTACGCGCCCGAGGTGCGTGCTGCGCTCGTACGGGCGGTGGAGCTGGAGGAATCTGATCTTCAGGCTCTGGTGAAGGACCGGTCGGTGGAGGTGCGCCGCTCACTGGCGACCTCTGATGTCACGCCGCCGCACATCCGGGAGGCGTTGAAGAACGACCCCGACGAGGCGGTCGCGTCGGACGCCCGCCGCTACTAGCTCACCCGACGGCGGTTCCTTCGAGCTCGACCATCAGCTCGGGGATCGCCAGCCGTGTCACACCGAGCATGGTGGTGGCGGGTGCGATCCCGGCGGCGGCCAGTCGTGACGCCAGGACGCCGTAGTGCTCGAGGAGGCGATCGACGTCGGTCGTGCAGACGGTGAGCCGGACGAGGTTGGCCAGGGACATGCCGGCCTCACCGAGTACGGCCTCGAGGTTGTCGAGGCTGAGCGCCACCTGAGCAGCCATGTCGCCGGGGTGCTGAGGCTTGCCGTCGCTGCTCATCGCGGTCTGGCCGGCACAGTAGAGGGTGCGGGTGTGCCCGGAGACGATCTCACCCTGGTTGTATCCCAGCGCCGCCGACCAGGTCCACGGGTTCACTGCTGATCGATTCATGGCGTGAGCTTCGCACCGCAATGACGACATCTTCTGTCGTGTATTGCTGGCATCATTCCGGGCATGCGGGCCGACCGGTTGGTGTCGTTGGTGCTGCTGCTGCGCCGGCGTGGCCGGCTGTCCGCGACCACGCTGGCGCGCGAGCTGGAGGTGTCCACGCGCACCGTGCTGCGTGACATCGAGGCGCTGTCCGCGGCCGGCGTACCGGTGTATGCCGAACGTGGCCGGCACGGGGGTTTTGAGCTGTTGCCCGGTTTCCGGACCGAGCTCACCGGCCTGAACCACGACGAGGCGCTCGCCCTGCTGGTTGCCGGGTCGCGGCGTGGTGCGCAGGTGTTCGGGCTCGGCTCAGCCCTCGCTTCGGCCATGCTCAAGGTGGTCGACGCGCTGCCCGAGAGCTACCGCGACACTGCGGCCGGCGCGGTCGAGCGCCTGCTCATCGACCCGGAGACCGACCTGTTGTCGCGGCGGCTGGACGCCGAGGACCTTCCCGACACGATCGTCGGAGAGGTGCGACGCGCCGTGTTTGCCGGGCACAAGCTGCGCATCCATTACGAGGCGGTGGGCCAGGCCCCGAAGTGGCGCACGGTGGATCCGATCGGGCTGGTCACCGTCCGCGAGCAGGGCTATCTACTCGCCGCGAGATCCGGCGCGGACCGTACCTACCGGCTGTCACGCATTCTGGCGGCCGAGGAGCTCGCCGAACCCGCTCAGCGCCCGGACCGGGTTGATCTGGGCCGAGCCTGGCAGGAACGCAGCGTGCAGTTCCGGACCGGCGGTGACCCGGTCACCGTGGTGGTCCGGGTGAACCCGAACCGTCGGGAGGAGCTGGTCGGCACCGCCGTAGCTCTACTGGCCGAAGAGGCCGACGCCGACGGCTGGCTGCGGCTGACGGTGACTTTTCAGGACTCACGGCATGCCGAGTGGGCGTTGTGGCAGCTCTCCACCAACGCGGAAGCCCTGTCCCCGCAAGGGTTGCGTGCCGGCCTGCGGGACCGCGCCACGGCAATCGCCAGCCGGTACGCAACGCCTTAAGCACCGTGCCACGATCGCCACAGTGCGGCGTAGGGGCCGTCGGCGCGGATCAACGCGTCGTGGCTGCCGAGCTCGATGATCCGGCCGCCGTCCATCACCGCGACGCGGTCGGCGTCGTGCGAGGTTTGCAGGCGGTGAGCGATGGCGATCACCGTGCGGTCGTGCAGGACCGCGGCCAGCGCACGCTCCGCACTCCGCGCGGCCGTCGGGTCCAGCAACGCCGTCGCCTCGTCCAGGATCACGGTGTGCGGGTCGGCCAGGACCACCCGTGCCAGTGCCAGTTGCTGAGCCTGTCCGCCGTCCGGCGGATTTTCGCCCAGGTCGGCGTCGAGGTCGTCGGCCCAGTCGGCGCCGACGGTTTTCAGGGCCCGCTTGAGGACGTCGTCCGGCGCCACGACCATGAGGTTCTCCCGCAGCGACTCGCGGAAGACGTGGTGTTCCTGCGTCACCAGCACCACCTGGCGGCGCAGCTCGTCCGGCGGCAGGTCGGCGATCGGCACGCCGCCGACCGTCACCGAGCCGTGGTCGGGACGGTCGACACCCGCGATCAGGCGGGCCAGCGTCGACTTGCCGGCCCCGGACAGACCGACGATCGCGAGGCGCTCCCCCGGTCGTATCGTGAGATCCACGTCATGGAGAACGTCCTGGCCGGAGTCGTAGGCGTAGCGGACACCGCGCACTTCGATCTTGTCGCCGTCCGGCCTGGCCGAGGACGTGGTCTGGTCGGTGGGGACCGCGGCCAGGCCTTCGATGCGCGCGAACGACGCGCCGCTGCTCTGCAGCTGCTCGATCCACAGCATGATGTTGTCGACCGGCCCGACCAGCTGCCGCAGATAGAGCACCGCCGCCGCGACCGTGCCGAGCGTCACCGATCCGCGGAAGTAGAGCCAGCCGCCGGCCAGCAGCACCAGCACGATCGGCACCACATAGGACAACTCGACCAGCGGGAAGAACACCGACCTCAGGCTCAGCGTGGCCAGCCGGGTGCGCCGGGTCTCGGCGATCGCCTCCCGGCCCCGGCCCAGACGACGTTCCCGCAGGTCAAAGGCTTCGATGGTACGGGCACCCGTGGTCGTAGCCGCCAGTTCGTCCGCCATCACGGAGTTGGCCGCGCCTTCGAGCAGGTACGCGTCGCGGGCCCGGCTCAGGTACCAGCGGGTGACGAACCAGATGCCGGTGAAGCCGAGTACACCCACCGCGCCGAGTGCGGGGTCCAGCACGACGACCGCCGTCACGATCAGCACCAGCTGCACGGCTGAGATGAACAGGCCTGGCACCACGTCACGCAACGTCGTGGCGACCGCATCCACGTCCGTAGTGCCGCGGGCGGTCAGGTCGCCGGCCGGTACGCGTTCGACGACCGCCGCGGGCAGTTCGAGTGATCGGCGCAGGAAGTCGTCGCGGATGCGGGCGGCGGTGCGTTCGCCGAAGCGGTAGCCGACGCTCAGCGCGTACCGGGAAAGGAGGGCCTGGGCGACCGCGCAGCCGAGGACGGCGATGGCCAGGCGATCGACCTGGCCGGCGCCCTGTCCGCCGCCTTGTCCGCCGGTGACCGTGTCGATGATCCGGCCGAGCAACCACGGTCCGCCGAGGCCGGCAATCGCCGCCAGGACGTTGAGGATCATCATCACCACGACGGTGCGACGGTCGGCGGCGATCAGGCGCAGGGCGGCACGGGAGACCAGCCGTTGATCGGCGATCGGCAGGGCGGCGCTCACGCCTCGTCCTCCCCGAAGACGCGGGCTACCAGGCGTTCGTAGCCGGGAACAGCGGACAGTAACTCCCGGTGTGTTCCGCTGGCCGCCACCCGCCCGTCGACCAGGTAGTGCACAACGTCCGCACGGTCGAGCAGCGCGGGCGAGGTGGTCGCGACAACCGTGCCGGAGCCGGCGCGCGCGGTTTTGAGACGTGCGGCGATCGCGGCCTCGGTGTGCGCGTCGACGGCCGAGGTCGGTTCGGCGGCGAGCAGCATCTCCGGCTGCTGGTAGAGCGCCCGGGCGAGCCGCACACGCTGCCGCTGACCACCCGAAAGATTGCGGCCGGCCCACTCGACCGGGTGATCGGGCGCGCCGACGTCGTGCGCGACAGCAGCCTCGACCGCCGCGTGCACACGCTCGTCCTGCGGCGCGCCACGCCCGGCGACCACGTCACGCAGCGGGTCGGCGAACAGGTCGGCCTCGTGCTCGGCGACCAGGATCCGCGCCCGCACCTCGTCGCGGGCGATGCTGTCGAGCCGCACACCACCCCAGGTCGCCTCGGTCGGACCGTACCGGCCGAGGCGCTCGAGCACGGCCGCGGCATCGGCGGGCCGGGCACCGGCGAGCGCGGTCAGCCGGCCCGGTTCGGCCGACACCCCGGACACCGGATCGTGCAGCGTCGCGGGTCCGACCGGCGCGGCCTCACCTGCGGTTTCCTCCGGCGGAAGGCTCAGGAAGGCGACCACGTGCCGCGCGGCGACCAGCCCGCGGGTCACGTCGAAACCACAGAAGATCATGACGCTGACCGGGATGACGAGCATCGCCGTGTAGCCGTAGACCGCGATCAACTCACCGGCCGTGAGCTCACCCGCAGCGGCCTGCCGCGCCGCCAGCCAGACCACCACGGCCAGGAAAACCCCAGGCAGTCCTTCACCGAGCGCACCGACCCAGCTGCTCGCCCGGCCGACCCGATAACCGAGGTCACGCAGCCCGGCGGAGTTCTGCTGGTACCGCTGCAGATGCCCCTCCTTGCCGCCGAGACCGTTGAGAATCCGCAGACCCGACAGCACGTCGACCAGCTGCGCGGCGAGGGCGCCCTGCCGCTTGCGGTACCGCTGCCCGGCCGCCTGCACCCGCGTCAGCAGCGGACCCACCGACAGCGCCAGCACCGGCACCCCGGCCAGCACCACCACCGCCAGCAAGGGCGAGGTCCGGAACAACAGAACAGCAACCACCGCGTACGCGAGCAGACTCGCCACCCCGACCCCGCCCACATTCATCGCGCGCCCGATGGTCCACACATCAGCAATACCGATGGTGACAACCTCACCGGAGGTCACCCGCCGGGGCAGCGCCGCCCCGAGCCGAGTCGCGTGTGCCATCACCGCGTCGGCCGTCTCCAGGGCCGCAGCCAGCCGCAACTTGGTCATCGACCGGTGCCGCATGATCCCCAGCCCGGCACTCAAAGCCCCGACCACCAGGACCACCGCGGTCCAGGCGATCAGGGTCGCGGGTTGCTTGGGGGTGAGGCCGCGGTCGATGGCCTGCGAGATCAGGAACGGCGTGAAGGCCAGGCTCGCAAACCACAACGAGCCGAACATCGCACCGAGCAGAACCCGCCCCTTCAGCTCCCAGGCCAACGACAACAAAAAACGCGCGGGTCCCCGTATATCCACACACACCATGCTGCCCGCTCCCCCGGGGCAGCCCGCAAAGCATTATTCGGCGAGACGCTCGCTTATGGGGTTGAGCTCCGCAACTATGGCCCGTCTCACGAGGGCTGGCTGTACTTGAGGCATGACAACAACGTTGGTTATCGGTGGTACCGGGAAGACCGGGCGGCGGGTCGTGGAGCGACTGACAGACCAGGGCCGGCCCGTACGTGTCGGGTCCCGCAGCGGAAAGCCGCCCTTCGACTGGAACGACGAGTCCACCTGGGCGCCGGCCCTGGAAGGTGTGACGGCCGCCTACATCACCTACTACCCCGACCTCGCCCTTCCCGGAGCCGTCG
This sequence comes from Amorphoplanes friuliensis DSM 7358, assembly GCF_000494755.1. Taxonomy (NCBI): domain Bacteria; kingdom Bacillati; phylum Actinomycetota; class Actinomycetes; order Micromonosporales; family Micromonosporaceae; genus Actinoplanes; species Actinoplanes friuliensis. The sequence continues at coordinate 837,688 of NC_022657.1, read as the reverse complement.
CGGCCGTTGATGGCTTTGCCCGGCTCGCGGCACACAGTGGTGTCGAGCAGCTGGTGCTGTTGTCCGGGCGTGGGGAGCCCGAGGCCGAGGCCGCCGAGCGGGCCGTCCAGGGTGCCGGCACCGGGTGGACTGTCGTGCGGAGCAGCTGGTTCAGTCAGAACTTCAGTGAGAGTTTTCTGCTCGATCCGGTGCAGCTCGGTGACATCGCGCTGCCTGCCGGTGATGCGCGGGAGCCGTTCACCGATGCCGACGACATCGCCGATGTGGTCACTGCCGCGCTGGTCGATTCGCGGCATCGGGGGAAGGTCTACGAGGTCACCGGGCCGCGGCTGCTGAGTTTTGCCGAGGTGGCTGCCGAGTTGTCCGCGGCGACCGGGCGGACGATCACCTACACGCCGGTGAGCAGGGACGAGTACAGCAAGGTGCTCGAGGAGAACGGGTTGCCGCTGGAGTTTGCCGATCTGTTCGCGGGCATTCTGGACGGGCGCAACGCTCATCTCACCGACGGCGTGCAGCAGGCGCTCGGGCGGGCGCCGAAGGACTTTGCCGACTATGCGCGGGAGTCGGCTGCGGCGGGTGCGTGGGAGCGCTGATCGGTACGTTGGGGTGATGGACACGCTGACCGGGCTGCTGGACGGGCCGCGGGCGCGGGGTGCGTTCCTGCTGCGGTCGATCCTGAACCCGCCGTGGTGCCTGCGGATCCAGGACGAGGCGCCACTCTCGCTGGTCACCCTCGTGCGGGGCAGTGCGTGGATCATCCCGGACGACGACGAGCCCACCCTGCTGCATCCCGGCGATGTTGCGATCCTCCGAGGCCCTGATGCGTACGCGTTGAGCGACGCACCGGCCACACCCGTACAGGTGGTGATCCATCCGGGGCAGCGCTGCACGACGGTGGAGGGTGAGGAGCAGCGGGACCTTGTTGATCTGGGTGTGCGGACGTGGGGTGGCAGTCTCGACGGTGAGACCGTCATGCTCAGCGGCACCTATCAGCTGCACAGTGAGGTCAGCCGGCGGCTGCTGGACGCCCTGCCGGCACTGCTGATCAGGCCGGCCGGGACGGGCGACCGCACGCTGGTCGATCTGCTCGAGAAGGAGATGACCGGTACGAGTACGGCGCAGGAGCTGGTCCTCGACCGGATCCTCGACCTGCTGCTGGTGTCGGTGCTGCGCGCGTGGCTCGATTCGACCGATCCGGGTGTGCCGGGATGGCATCAGGCGCAGAGCGACCCGGTTGTCGGGCCGGCGCTGCGGATGCTGCACGACGACCCGGCGCGCGCCTGGACGGTCGCCGACCTTGCTGTCGAGGCCGGCGTGTCCCGGGCGTCGCTGGCGCGGCGGTTCACCGAGCTGGTCGGCGAGCCGCCGATGGCTTACCTGACCCGGTGGCGGCTGACGCTGGCCGCCGACCTGCTGCGTACCGCCGACGCCACGATCGGCGGGGTGGCGCGGCGGGTCGGGTACGGCAGCTCTTTTGCCTTGAGCACTGCGTTCAAGAGGGAACGTGGGGTGAGCCCGCAGGAGTATCGCCGCCGCTCAGGGGCCTCGCCTCAGGATGTGCGGCACCGGCCTGGCGTGGTGCGGCTCGGCTGACGTCCTGGATCTCGTCGGCGAGCCCGACCGGCTCGTCCAGCGGGATGAACGTGCGGGCCGTGGGGATCTCGACGAAGGTGGCGTCGGCGAACGCGGCGCTGAGGCGGCGGCCCAGGCTGACCGGGAAAAAACGGTCGGCGTCACCCCACACCACCCGCACCGGCTTGGCGAAGCGGTGCAGGCGGGTCGAGACGTCGAGCAGGGCCTGCGGGTCGATGAGGCGCATGAAGTCGGCGGCGTTCCGGCGCACGTTCGCGTCGGAGAGCAGCGGGGTGATCCAGCGGCGGGTCAGTTCCGGGTCGAGCGGGTCACGGGCCAGGCCGCCGAACGCCAGGACCGAGTGCCGCATGAACCGCAGCTTGGCCGAGGTCATCAGTGCGCGCAGGCGGCCCGGGTCACGGCCGATCTTGACGAGCATGCCCAGCGGCGCCGGCGGGAACTGGTCGAACGCGTCGCAGTTGGTCAGGACCAGGCGCCCGATGCGGCTGTGGTCGGCGTCGGCGATGAACTGGGTCAGTGCGCCGCCGGTGTCGTTGGCGACCAGGGTGACGTCCGTGAGTCCGAGGGCGGTGATGAAGTTGATGATCAGTTGGGCGATGCCCTGCGGGCTGAGGTCGATGCTCTCGGGCAGCGCGATGCGATGCCCGCCGAGCGGCAGATCGGGCGCGTAGCTGCGGATGCCCCGGTCTGCGAGCGTGTCGGCCACCCGGGTCCACAGCTCGGCGTTGACCAGCAGGCCGTGCACGAACACCACCGGCGGCGCCGTGCTGTTGTCCGGGCCGGCGGCGCGATATTCGACGCGGCCTTCCGGGATGTCGATGGTCGCCATGCTGACTCCCCCACGTTACGGTCGGTACGTGACACCACAAACATACGGACTGCTTGTATGAAAAGCGAGAGACGGACGCAGGATCAGCGTTCGGCGACAACGCGGGCTGCTCTGATCAGCGCCGCCCGCCCACTGTTCGCCGCCTCGGGCTTCGCCGCGGTCAGCACCGAGGCGATCGTGCGCGCGGCCGGCGTGACCCGCGGCGCGATGTACCACCAGTTCGCGGACAAGACCGAACTGTTCGCCGCCGTCTTCGAGGCGGTCGAGGCGGAACTGACCCAGCGCATCGACGCCGCGGTCGGCAGCAGCGGCGAAAGCGACCCGATCACCCTGATGAAACTCGGCGCGGCAACCTGGCTCGACGCCGGCGCCGAACCCGAGATCCAGCGCATCGTCCTGGTCGAAGCACCCGCGGTGCTCGGCTGGGAACGCTGGCGGGAGATCAGCATGCGGTACGGCATGGGCCTGGTGAAGAGCCTCCTCGAGTACGCGATCACGGCCGGCCGGGTACCTGCGCAGCCGGTCGAACCGCTCGCGCATGTCCTGATCGGAGCCCTGGACGAGGCGTCGATGTACGTAGCCCGGGCCACCGACCCCGCTCAGGCCCGCCGCGAGGTCGGCGCCGTCATCGACCAACTCGTCCAGTCACTCGCGGCGTAGCCGGCGGGCGTGGTCGATGCCGTAGCCGATGGTGCTGGGGTAGTCCTCCGCGCGGAGGTCGTCGCCGAGGCACGCCACGAGGGACTGGCCGATCTCGACGCCCATGATGACGGCCAGTTCCTCGTCGTGGGCGGCGAATTGCACGGCGTCCAGGGCGCGGGCGTCCCGCCAGTTCGGCAGGTCCACCACCGCTGCGCAGCGAAATCCCAGGTCAGCCTCCGGGTCCAGCAGGACCTTACGGAGCCGCTCGGCTCGGTCGTCCCACTCCAGCTCACCGGTCTCGCGGAGGCCCTGGAGGAAAACGTCGGGCGGCCGGTACCCGTGATCGCCCAGGTAGTGCAGAACCATCTCGGGCGCGCAGTAGACGTCGCCGTTCAGCAGGTAGTAGCGGTATTCGCCGTTGCCGGTGACCGCCGCGTCCTCGGGGCAGAACTCGCACCGATGCGTACCGAGGGTCACGCTGCCGAGAAGCCGGGAGGCAGACCTGAGGAGCTGGAGATCGGCCGCGGCGAGCGGCGGCAGATCAACACCTTGCACGCCCCACTCGGTACCCAGCCAGCCGACGTTGCGCAGCGGGAGCGGAAAGCTTCTGTACTCGTACGGGGAGAGGTCTAGGTATTCCATGGCGGGGAGAACTCGATCGGTTCGTCATGGTCGATCCAGAGGAAGAAGCCCACGTCGAACCGGACGGCTCCCGTGGGGCGGTTGATCCGGCCGATGTCGCGGGGCTCGTCGAAGGTCAGGACCTCCTGGACGACCACCTCCGTCGGGGGGATCGACAGCTGGACCCGGTCGCCGGCGGAGAGTCCGGTACGGGGTTCGAGGCGCCAGGGCGTCTGGGACCAATCGGGGTGGGCGGTGTCGATCGGCACCGACACGTCGCCGTCCCAGCGGTAGCGAGAAGTCGGGTCGGGGGTTCCCCACGGCCATGCGACAAACACTTCCCGGCGCATCACACGAACAACCCGCACGTCCCGGGGCGCGCAGCTGATGACAAAGCGGTCGCCCACTGCGGCCTTCATCGCGGAAGCAGGAGGGGGTCGCCGACGAGGGCGAGGGTGCCTTCGCGGCTGGCCCGGATCGCGTCGTGGCCGACGTGGAAGGTCTTCACCAGGGTGTCTTCCTTGCCCTGCCACACCATCTCGTTCGACGTTTCCTGGCCGGCGATCTTCCAGAGCTTGTTCACGAAGCTGCGCATGGCGGGCGGTGTCGTGTCGGAGAAGGAGGCCGCCCACCGGCCGGGCGACAGCACGCCGGGTGTCCGTTCCAGACTGCGCAGCCATTGGACGACCGGGCCGATCGTCGGGCCGTCGATGCTTCCGTTCGGGTAGCGGACGCCGGACAGCGCCGGGAAGATCGAGCGGTCCCAGATCGCGGCCGTCGAGCTGCACTCCAGGATCGAGTCGCGGACCGGCGGCACGTCCGGGTCGACCCATCCGCGCTGGTCCAGGAAAACGGCATCCGGGAAGTCGGCGCGGATGCGGTCGGCGATGCGCTGTTCGTCGACGGGAGTGAGCAGGAGCTGTACCTGCTTGGTACGCGATGCCGCCACCTGCTCACTCCCTTCGTCGCCGTGAGGGCCTCAGCCCTTCTTCGGCACCGTGATCACGAGTCCGAGCTTACTGAGGTCATGAGCGGCCTCGAACTCTTCCATGATCATGGCACCGTTCTTGTAGGTCGTCACCGTCTGCACGAACACCGGTGAACCGTCCTCCATCTCGAACTTCAGGTCGGCTCGACGCCCGTTGGCCTGGGACTCCGCCACTTCCGGGAGGATGTCGCCGGTGTTGCGGTCACGACCGCCGGCCACGTGCTTCCAGCCCGGGTTGGCGTCCATGAGCTCGTCACGGAGTTCGTCGTGCTGTGCCTGGGTGGCCGGCTTGCCGCGACCGCCGTACGGGTTGTTCGGAATCCGCGGGTCGGCGCCGCTCGCGCATTCGCACTTCGAGGAGTGCGGACGGCCGTTGGTGTTTCCGCTGCCACCACAGTTGTGGACGAGCAGTGACTGGTTGTCGGCGATCACGTAGTACGTGTGAACGTTGCCGATCGTCAGGTTGTGCACCGTTGCCCGCGGAGCCGTCCAGCGCTTGATCGCGGTGACCTGAACGGTGGTGCCGGCGCCGGTCCGCAACAGTTCGCCCGGCAACAGGTCGGCGGCGTCCACCCACCGGCTCAGCTCGGGAACCCAGAAGGGGTGGCCCTCGGTCGCAGTGACCTCGGCAACCTTCTTGCCGCGCTTGCCGTCGGTGTCGACGACGATCTTCACCAGGTGCTTGACGCCGTTGCCCTTGATGGCCGCGGTGACGGTCTCGATCCGGGTCTCGCCCGTCTTCGGGTCGGTCGTCTTGACCTTGTCACCCGGCTTGACGTCCTCGATCCGCTTCTTCGACCCGTCGGCCATCAGAACCTTGGTGCCGGGGGTGAAGCTGTTGTTGATCGGGCAGGAGTCGCCGGCCTTGCCGGCACCACCGCCACCGCTCGCTCCACCGTTGCTGCGCGCGGAACCACCCGAGGTGCCGCCCGGCTTCGACTGTCCCTTGTTGCCACCACCGGCTGCGGAGGCACCCTTCGGGTTGGCCTTGGCCTGCGCCTGTTTCTGAACGGGGTTACCGGTCTTCTTCGCGGCGTTGACCGCGTTGTTGCTCGTTGTGTTGATCTTGTCGGCAGCTTTTTTCTTCGCTGCCTGTGCGGCCTTCTTGGCTCGCTCGATCGCCATCTTCTTGGCGTTGAGCGCCGCCCGCTCCGCGGCTCGTGCGGCTGCCAGCACCGCCTCGGCCGCACGTTTGGCCGTCTTCCAGGCCTGGATCGCAGCGATGGTGCGGTCGATCGCTCGAAGCACCGCAGGAATCTTGCCCAGCTTGGCCCATGGGATGGCCCCGATGATCAGGCTGCCGCAGGCCCACATGTCGCCGCCGAAGCAGTTCATCGCATCGGTGATGCCGATGAAGTCCTTCAACATCGACCAGGCCGCCGACAGGATCACCGAGGTCAGCGACCGGCTCGAGTTCGCCTGAGCATCGGCGACCTGCGCCGCGGACAGTCCGGCACCGGCCAGGGCCGACGCCATCTCCGACGGGGTCAGCGAGATCGACAGACCCGACGGGTCCGACATCGTGGCCGGGTTGTTGTGCGCGTAGGCGTACCCGTTGGACTGCATGGGATCGGCCAGGTCGAGGATCGGGTCGGCGGACAGGAACCGTCCGACAACCGGGTCGTACAGCCGGGCACCCAAAGGCGTGTAACCGGAAGCGTCGTCGCGGGTCGCGCCGAGGAAGCCGTCGTTGCTGGCGATGTGCATGCCCAGCGGGACGGTACCCCGCTGGTTGCCGAACGCGTCCTGCTTACGGATCCGCACCTGCATCGTGCTGTTGAGAGCAATTTCCGCGTACGGGCTGCCCTGATGGTCAGCAGCGAGGGCGACCAGTCCGGAAGCTCCGGCGCCGTAGGCGTTGCGCACGACACTGCCGCCCGGGGCTGCGTACGAGCGCTGGGTGTTGACCAGCACTCCGCCCTGCTGGACCGTGACCTGCGCCTCGCCGAGCATCAGGGTGGCCTGCTTGCCCTGCAGCGTCAGCAGGCGCGTGCCGTCGGGACCGTAGATGTGGCGGGTCTCGTTCTGCGCTTGCCAATGCTGTGCGGTGGACGTCGCGGCGCAGGCGACCAGCACGATCGGGGTTGCGTCGGTGGTGACCGCGTCCTTGACCGCCGCACACAGCCCGGACCCGACGTGGGTGAGCTGGTTCGTAGCCAGGTTCCGCTTGATCTGCTGCGCGGCCGAGCCGTCACACTTCTGCAGGCCGAACGCCGATCCGGCCGTGTTGGCCGCCGGCTGCAGGCACCAGCCGTCGTGGATCGACAGCGTGCCCAGATTGGCGTCGGTCTGGTTCGGCGTGGCCGAGAAGCGCCACTTCTGCGCCAGACCGCCGTTGCAGGTGTAGAGCTGGATCGGTTGCCCAGCCGTGGGCATGCTCGACTTCAGGTCGAGGCACTTGTTCGCCAGCCCGACGTAGGCCGTCTTGCCGTTGCTGCCCTGACCGGTGATCCGCTCGACCTTGCCGTCGTACGTCCAAGTCAGGTCCTGCTTGTCACCGGTCTCGACGGACGTGACCGACTTCGTCTCGCCCGTGAGCTCGTACAGGCGGTTCGCCTCGGCGGTGACCGCCGCGCCGGCCGGGGTGACGTACTTCTTGGTCACCTTGGTCAGCGTCCGGGGCTGACTGCCGTCGGTCTTGCCGTAGGTGTAGGCGGTGGTGGCGTCCTTGGCCGCGTTGCCGGTCAGGTCCTTCTCGACCAGCTTCTTGCGGTTGCCCAGCAGGTCGTACTCGTACTCCTGCCAGTAGCCCGAGTTGTCCGGGCCCGCCGCGACGTTGGCGCTGCCGTCGGTGTTCACCGGTCCGGCGGCGCAGGTCTCCTGGTCCTTGGAGGTCCACGCCTTGGTCATCTGGCCGACCTTGTCGTGCCAGAAGCACTGGCGCTCCTGGATGCCCGTCGAGCGCTCGCGGATCGAGGTGACGTTGCCGGCCTCGTCGTACCCGTAGGAGCGGTTCGAGACGAGGTTGCCGCCGACGACGGTCTTGTCGGTGGTGCCCTCGCGGAAGACCTGCTGCTGGGTCAGCGCGCCACTGGCATCGTCGTAGGACGACATCGCCCACACCCGGTACGGCTGAGCACCCAGCGTCGAACGGAGCACCTGCCCGTGCGGCGAGTACACGGTCTCGGAGCCGTACCAGTCCTTGCCCGACACCGAGAGCGGCAGCCCGTCCTTGGTGTACCGGACGAGAAGCTTCTCGTCGGTGAAGTTACCGATGGCCGGAACCGTGGCCGACTCCGGCAGACCGGTGTCGGTGTACGAGTAGCCGTACGTGTAGGAGCTGCGCAGCCCCCACGTGTCCGCGATCGACTGCGGCAGCGACAGCGTGGTCGAGGTCGGCTGGTAGTCGCGGGTGTAACCGCCGACCGACTGCGTGTACGGCAGACCGTCGGTGTAGCGGGTGGCGGTGGCCGGCAGGCCCTTGCCGCCCGCAGCGGTGTCGTAGGTGTACTCGGAGAGCAGGGCACCCGTGCTGTTGCCCAGGCGCTGCTGCTTCGGACGTGACAGCTCGTCGTACGCGTTCCAGATCGTCACGCCGCGGTCGTTGGCGACAGTCACCGGCCGGTCGCGGTTGTCGTACGTGGTGCGGGTCGTACCGGCGTCCGGATCGGTCGCCGTCTCCATGCGGCCACGCTGGTCGTAGGTCCAGGACCACGGCCGTGCGGTGTCCGCGGAGTGGGTCGCCTTGGCCAGCAGGCCCCGTGCGTCGTACTGGTAGCGCATCGACGTGAAGGCCGCGCGGTTCGCGTCACTGAAGGTGTCGACCCGCGTGGTGCGTCCCAGGGCGTCGGTGAAAAGGCGGTACGAGGCCGCGCCCGCCGGGTTGATCACCGTGGAGTTGTCGGTGCCGTACTCGTAGTTCGTCGCCCGCGCCGGGTACTCCTCGCCGCGCAGGATCGGGAGTTCCCTCATGACCCGGCCGAGGCCGTCGTAGGTGTACCGCGTGGCGTTCGGCACCGCGGTGTCGGCCAGCGGGGTGAACATCGCTCCGCTGGGTGTGCCGGCGGTGTAGTAGGCGTTGTTGGTCTGCCAGACCTCACCCGAGCTGTTGAACAGCGTGTCGGTGATCAGGCGGCCACCACCGGTGGCCTGCTCCTGCGTCTGCCGTTCGCGGCCGAGGCCGTCGTAGAGCGTGACGGAGGTTTCGACGCGGTTCTCGTGTCCCCGTGTCTGGGTGGTGACGAACGGCGGCTTGCCGACCGGCGTGTTGTAGATGGCCTTGAAGTCCGGCACCGCCGACCCGGAGGGAACGCGTCCCGGGGCCCAAGCCTCGACGAGGCGGCCCATCGCGTCGTACTTCGCCTCGCTGACGTGGCCGTTCGGGTCGGTGACCTTGAGGCCGACCGCGCGTCCCGGGTCCAGCACCTGCGTCTGGTCGTGGCCGAGCGAGTTCTTCTCGGTGACCTTGTACGCCTGACCGGTCGCCGGCTCGTACGTGATCGTGGACACCTTGGCATCGGCGTCGGTACGCCGGACGACGCGCCCGATGCTGTCGAAGCCCGTGGTGCCGTCGCTCTGGAAGCCGGTGGCGTCGCCGTTCAGCGTCCAGGTCTCGGTGGCGAGACCTCGCGTCTGGTCGGTCAGCGCAGCACCGTAGGCACCGCCGTCGTAGCTGGAACGGCTGGCCGAGGTGAGCGACTTCAAGGTGTCGAAGGTCGCCGCGGCACATGTCGTCGGGCTGGTACGGACCTGCTTGGTCAGGCCGATGACGTTCTTGCCGGTGTGGTGGACGTACTCGAGGCTGGTGCACGACTCGTCGCCGGTCCTGCCGGTGTCACCCAGCGACTCGATCCGCGTCGGCAGACCGTAGGTCGCCTCGTAGGTCGTCTTGGTCTCGATCGACCGCTGTGTGCGGTTGTCGTCGCCCGTACCGGAGGATTTGGTGTAGGTGAGCTGCCGCGGCTCGGTGATCCGCCAGGCTCGCAACGGGCTGATGCCGTCGCGGTCGCGCTGTCCCAGCTCGGTTGCCGCCGGGAAGGTCACGTTGCGCGTGAGCCAGTCCGTGTCGGCGTCACCGGCGCTGCTGTAGGTCAGCTCCTCGGCGATGCGGCCCGCGAACGGGTCCTCGTCCTTGGCGATCTCGTTGCCGGCGATGTCCTTGACCGCGACGGTGTCACCCAGACCGCGGAAGTACCGGGCGACGGCCTTCGTCTTCTTGCTGCCGATCGCCGCGTCCTCCGCGCCGGTCAGGGTCGTGACCTGCTCGAAACCGCCGAACTCGGAGTACGTCCGGGTGGCCTTCTTGGTGAACTCCTGCTCGGCGAGCTTCCACGCCGCGCCCTTGTAGGCGTAGTTGGTGACGGTGCTGAACGCGCCGTCGACGTTCGGGAGCTCCTCGACGTTCTCCACCACGTACTTCTGGAACCAGTCGATGTCCTCGGCCGCCGGGTCCGGGTGCCAGAAGGCGGGGAAGCACAGGCGGGTGTTCGACTTCAGCTCGGCGGTGTCACCCTTGCCGGGCAGGCCGGTGCCGGTCTTGCAGTCACCTTCAGGTGCCTTGTAGCTGACGACAGTCTCGCCGCCGTATTCGTTGATGACGCGAGCGATGCGCAGGCGGGAGAAGCCGGGGCGGTTGTCGCGCTTGACGCGGTTGGGCATGTCCTCGGCGTTGGACTCGAAGCTCACCGGGTTGAGGGCGATCTTGTCGCCGCCCACGCCGAAGCCGGTCCGGGTGATCTTCTCGAGCCACAGCGCGGTGTTCGGGCCGGTCTTGAGCACCGGGAAGGACTGCTTGAGCTGGTACTCGTCGACCGTCTGACGGGCCGTCGAGCCCTGGACCCGCTGTGTCGACGTGGTGATCTTGTCGAGGCGCTTGCGGGTGAAGAAGGAGGGTGCGGCGTTCCAGCACATCTTCTTCGACTCGCAGCGGAGGTCGGCCGGGGTGTCGTACCAGACGCGGTACTTGCCCGGGTCCTTGCTGGCGAAGTTGGCGTCGGTGCAGGTGACCGAGCCCTCGGTGTAGCAGCGCTCGTCGACGGCGAAGGAGACCTGACCCTGCGGGGCGGCTGAGAAGACCGAGTCCTTGCGCTGCCCGTAGTCGATCCGGGTCAGGTAGCCACCACGGTCGTACTTGACCGGCGACTTGAAGTTGAAGTTCTTCGCGTAGTAGTTCTGCTCCTTGGCCCACCAGAGACTCATGGCGTTGCCGTTAATGTCTTCCACGTAGTCGAGCGACCAGCGCCAGCCTTCCGTACAGGCGGACTTCTTGAAGTCGTCGATCGTCGAGCCCTGGTAGCACGGCTCGCCGGCGTGGTTGCCGTAGACGGGAACGGTGAGCACGGAGTTGGTGACGGCGGCGTCGGCCGACCAGCCCGGGAGCTTGTTCAGGCCGAAGTTGTACTTCGTGCCGTCGCGGGTCGTGACGACCCAGTACTCGCCGTCCTTGTCACCGTTGCTCTTGCTGGTGTCGAACTTCTGCTCGATCACGGAGCCGTCGCCGTTGGCGGTGAACCACTTGTCCTTGCTCTCGTCCCACACCAGCTCAGTGGTGGAGCCGCCCAGCGACAGGGTGGCGTTCTTGGAGCCCCAGCACATGTCACCCGTACGGTGTTTGGCGTTGCTCGATCCGGCTTTTTTGCTGTCCTGCGTGCAGTTGGCGTAGGTGCGGGTGATCGAGCCGGCGCTGTAGTCCCAGCCGTCACCGATCCACGAGGCCTGGTTGTTGCTGGCCGACGTTCGGCCGTCAACCGACTGCGAAGAGTAGGAGAGCCCGATCTGCGGCGTCAGGCCACCGGCGGTCTCGGGCACCTGGACCTGGTACGAGTAGGTGAACGCACCCGACGACGAGCCGGACGCCCAGGAGCCGGAGGACAGCAGCGGCGTCGCGGTGAAGTCGCCCGACGACGAAGCACCGGTGTCGAGGGCGCCGACAACACCCGAACCGGACTCGGCCGCGGCGCGGGCCATGCCACCGACACCGCCAGTGCCGGTGGAGTCGTCGAGGAGCTTGCCGACAGGCACGCTACCGGTGACGATGCGGCGGGTGGACGCGTTCGAGGTCGCCAGGGTCCGCATCACGGACGACTTGGCCGGCACCAGCTCGACCTCGCTCGACAGCCGCTGCGCGGTGGGTGCGGCGGCGGGGTCCTCTTCCTCACCTTCGACCGGCGCACAGTCGCCGGTGCCCGGAGCGTCGTAGACGCAGTCCGGAAGCAGCATGAGGCCGAAGCGGTCGGCGGCCTGCGGGCCGTACAGGTCGGCGAAGGCGGTGTAGTCGACGCTCAGCGCGACCGCGGCCTCCGGCGCAGCGGCCGCCGGCGGCGTGAGCTTGAGGATCAGGCCCGGCACGCCGGCGTCCTGCGAGGTTTCGGGCGCCGCGAGCCCGACGGTCCAGGCACCGGCGAGGTCGGCCGGGTCGGTTCCCTCGGGTACGCCCAGAGCGATCGGCAGGTCGTCGACCGGCTTGCTCTCACCGGGCGCGATGCCCGTGAGGTCGACAACGCCGCTGTCCTGCTGCCACGGCGTGACAGCGGTCGGGGCGTACGGGTCGACCGGCACCTCGTCGGCCGTGGTCAGGTTCGCCTCGGCGTCCTCGTCCTGGCCGACCTCGGTGCTCTTGGGCACGTCCGGCAGCTCGACGACCGCGTCACCGCGGTCCATACCGGGGCCTGGCACGGCGAACGCCGATGCGGGCACGTTCAACCCCACCAGCGTCGCCGTCAGCATGAGGATGACGGCCGTGCGTCCTCTTCGGAACAGCGGACCTGGACCACGCATAAGTGTCGACTCCCACTGGGCGCGAGGAACACACGCCAGGCGAGGCGCATGCGGGGGCACTGTCCCGTCAGCGCTGTGCGTGTTTCAAGATTGCGGAAAGTGATGGATGTGAATCAGATCACGCCAGGATCTTGGTTAAAACCTGACAGGACGAAGGATTCGGATATATCGATCAACGCTGAGGAAAGCCTGGCAATTGGCCGTCCTCAGCGGGGCAAATCCGGATAGGACGGTCGTAACTCCTTTAGGAAACCTTTGGTTGGTAACAAATTGGCATCCCCGCGAGCCCTCCCGTCGCCGTGCGATCGTGTCCGCGCTCTGCCTCTCTTTCCATCCGGACCCCACGGGAGTCGAACGCTGTGACCGTGCCTCGCCTGCTCAGTCCTCTCGTGCGCACCCGTGCCCGGTTGGCCTGCACCCTCGTCGCTGTCCCCGCGGTGCTCGTCGCCGCCTCGGTGCCGTTGTGGCTTCCGGGAGACGATGAATCACCTGCGCAGCGGGACCAGGGGGTCGATGTCGTTCCGGTTGCTCTCGGCCCTAAGGACGAGAGCACGGCGATGGCCGAGGCTCGCAGCACCGGCAAGGACGTGCTGGTCGACAAGGCCACCAGCGGCACGTCGCTGACCTGGGCACGGCCCGACGGTCAGATGCGTACGCAGGTGACCGCGGTGCCGCAACGGGCGAAGAACTCCGCCGGGCAGTGGGCGCCGATCGACCTGAAGCTGACGCGGACCGGCAACACCGTGCAGCCCGGGAACAGCCCGGTCCCCGTGCGTTTCTCCGCCGGCAGCAAGACGCCCGGTGACACCACTCTCGCCGAGATGGACCTCGACGGCCGCACGATCACCTACACCTGGCCGGGCGCGCTGCCGGAGCCGGTGCTCGACGGCTCGCGGGCTCTCTACCCCGAGGTGCTGTCCGGTGTGGACCTGCTGCTGGTCGCCCGCGAGGAAGGCGGCTTCGCCAACCTGCTGATCGTGAAGAACCGCGAGGCCGCCGCGAACAAGGAGCTCGGCTCGCTGGCCTACGGCCTCAGCTCGGCGCAGGCGGTCTTCCGCCATGACAGCACCACCGGTGGTGTCCGCATCTTCGACGCCAAGACCAAGGCCGAGATCGGCTCCGTCCCGACCCCCTTCGCCTGGGACTCCTCCGGCCGCGACCCCGAATCCCCCACGGCCCCGCGCCTGTCGGTGGCCACCCCCGCCGACGTGCTCGAGCTCTCCGGTCTGCAGGGCCTGGAGCCGGGGGTACGCCAGGCGCCGATGCCGACGCGACTCGACGGCGACGGCACCGGTAAGGCTGTCCTGCACCTCGACGCCGCCGGCACCGGGTTGCTGACCGACAAGAACGTCCGCTTCCCGGTCTTCCTCGACCCGCCGATCAACAGCGGTGAGCAGGCCTGGACGCTGGTGCACAAGCCGAACCCGAACAGCAACTTCCTCAACGGCACCGGCTTCAACGGCGGCACCTCGGAGGCGCGTGTCGGCTACGAGACCGAGACCAACGGCCTGGCCCGCTCGTTCTGGCGGATGGCCTTCAAGAACATCAAGGGCGCGACGGTCAGCTCGGCTAGCTTCAAGGTGCTGAACACCCACTCGTGGTCCTGCACCAAACGTGAGTTCCAGCTCTGGCACACCGGCGCCATCTCCTCGGGTACCACCTGGAACAAACAGCCGAGCTGGATCACCCTGCAGCAGAAGGTCTCCTTCGCGTACGGCTACGCCAGCTCCTGCTCCGACGACTACGCGGCCTTCAACATCAAGAACGCGGCGCAGGCGGCGGCCGACAGCGGCAGCACCAACCTGACGCTGGGGATGCGCGCCACCAGCGAGGGCGACACCGAGACCTGGCGCAAGTTCAAGGCCAACTCCGCGACGCTCGAGGCGACCTACAACACGCCCCCCAAGGAGCCGACCGGCGGCACGACCAACCCCGGCGGCGCCTGCACTCCAGGCCCGGGCAACGGTGTGACGATCGCCAAGACCAACATCGTGCTCTCGGCGACCGCCACGGACCCCGACGGCAACCTCGAGAAGCTCCGCTTCCGTTACTGGAAGACCGGCGGCACCGTGCCGTCCGGCGTGTTGGTGACCCCGAACAGCTCCGGCAAGGCGTCGACGACGATCGCCTCCACCACGCTGGTCGACAAGGCGACGTACTCGTGGGACGTCCGCTCGGAGGACTCGTCGGACGCCGTGTCGTCGTTCTTCCCCGGCAACACCACCGAGCCCTGCCGCTTCACGGTCGATGCTTCCGCGCCGGCGGCACCCGAGGTCACCAGCGACGACTACCCCGAGGCCACGTCGGACGGCGCGACCTGGGCGACGAAGAAGTTCGGTGAGACCGGCTCGGTCACGTTCACCGCCGAGGGCGCCGCCCGCTTCGAGTACTCGTTCGAATACATCTCGCCCCTGTCCGTGACCGCCAACGCCAGCGGCACCGCCACCGTCACCGGCCTCAAGCCCCGGCACGCCGGACCGACGTCGCTGATCGTGTACGCGTACGACAAGGCGGGCAACCGCAGTGTGTTGACCAGCTACACGACGTACGTGCCGCCGCGCGACGACGCCGACGGCCCGGGTGACACCGGTGGTGACGGCATCAACGACCTGCTGGTCGTCGACGGCAACGGCCACCTGCGGACGCTGCCCGGCGACCTCGCCGGTGAGCTCTACACCTCGCTCGCCTCGTCGTACACGACCGGCAACAAGCTCAACCCGGCCGGCCACTGGTTCGACTCCGCCACCGGCAAGTCCGCGCTGATCGCCCACTACGACGACGCGTACCCGGGTGACGGCATCACCGACCTGTTCGCCCGCACCCCCGACGGCGGCTTCTACCTGTACCCGGGTGACGGCTACGGCAGCTTCAACGTCGACCAGCGCCTGCGGGTCCTGCTCCCGTCCAACACGCCGGCCCCGTCCACCTGGACGGAGCTCCTGGCGGTCGGCGACATCACCGGCGACAAGCGACCGGACCTGGCCCTGCGCGCAGGCACCGCCTTCTGGGTGCTCAGCGGATATTCCGGAGCCAGCTTCCAGGAGGCCGTCCTGATGGAGGGCACCGCCTGGGCCCGCCGCGACCTCATCGCCATCCGCGACATCGACGTGGACGGCACACCGGACCTCCTCTGGCGCAACCTCGACGCCGGCGGCATGTACGTCCGCCACGGCAAGCCGGGCACGATCGCGGGCAGCGTGTCCCTCGACTCGATCAAGATCGCCGGCAACTCCCGCGCGGGTGACGTCTCCTACGGCACGAACTGGCAGGAGACAGCCATCAAGGAAGTCATCAGCTTCCCCGACTCCAACGCCGACGGGGTGGCCGACCTGTGGGCCATCTCGGCGACGGACGGCAACACGCGCCTCTACAACCCGTCCAAGACCAACACCGGAGCCTCGATCAAGACCGTCCTGTCGAACGACTGGCGCTCGATCAAGGCCTTCGGCTGACGCAGTAGACCCCAAACAGGCCCGGGCGATCGCCCGGGCCTGTTCTGTGTCCGGCTCGGCGCCTTCACTGCGCCGGACACCTGATGGCACTCGATCAGGGCCGACAACACAGCAGCGACCCGCTGGACGCCACAACGGGCCACTCCTGGGTGTCATTCGCCTGACGCTGGTGGAGCGGCAGCAGGCATCTGACCCCGACCATCCGGCATGGCCCTGGCGGTTCGTAGATCCGGAGACGATTGCCCTGGGCGCGTCCAGGCGCTGCCAAGTCACGTCCGCACGGCGTCACTGTCGATCTCACCGGCGAGGGACGTGGCGACAGAATGAAGCATGGCCGGCTGACCGACCACCTGCGGCGCCCGAGAGGCATCCGTCAGGGCCTCCGTACGGGGCGGCCACTTGTGCACAACGCTCGGTCGCCCTGGCGGAGTCACAAGGCGACCGGGCGGTGCTGTCGAGGAGGTTGTCAGACCGACCGCTCGGAGATCTTCACCGCACGGAGAGAACGAGTAGTGGCCGGACCCATGGTTCGGATCCGGCCACTACTCGTTCAGCTCAGCTCACAGCCAGTAGATGTCCCCCACGGCCACATCGGTCAGCCGTGCGGTGTCCTCGGCCAGCAGGGGGCTCGGCTCGTGGCCCTGGATGTCCAGGGTCGCCCAGTCCACCCGCTCCGCCACGACGAAGCCGTAGCGAGGACCGGGGTTGACCGCGTAGACCTTGTCGTCGGTGAACGTCCTGCCGATCTCGGCCTGCGGGATCGCGTCGGACTCCTCGGCCACCCGGACCATCAGGCCCGGGTAGCCGGCATCGAGCCGCATGCGGGTCACGTTGCTGAAGACGACATCGACGATGGTCTGCCCGTCCTCGGACTCGGGGTCCGAGAACCCGCGCAGGAGCAGCTTCGAGTGGCCTGGTTCGAACGCCCACAGGCGGACGCCGAACGTCAGCTCGAGAGGCCCGGGGGCGGCCAGGTACCGGAAGGTCACAGCTTCCCCCAGTCACTCGTTTTTCTGTTCCAGCGGTAGAAGTCGACGCTGTCGAGCAACCCGGCATCCGCAACCTGCAGCAACTCCCACTGCGTGTGCATGATGCCTGCCCGGCCACTCTTCTCGAATGTCTTCTGCGCCGACTTCACTGCCGAGGCGACACCGCCGCCGGCTCCCGGAAGACCGTCGAGCATGAAGGATATCTTCACCCGCCCGGTCGACACGCCGGCCACGGCGTCCGTGACCTGCTGGTCCCACGGGCTGTCCGGGGTGCCGCTGATGCGCCGGGCGCCGACCTTGTCGGCGAAGGCCCCGAGGCCACCGTTGTCCATGCCACTGTTCTTGTCGTAACGGCCGAGCGCGATGTGGTCGACATCGCCGCCACCGTCCGCGCCCGTGGACTTGTTGCCGTCGCCGCCACAGTTGTGGACGAGGACAGGTGCGTCGCCGGCGACGACGTAGTAGGTGTGGACCTCGCCGACTGTGAGGTTGTGGACGGTCGCCTGCGGCGTGTCCCAGCGGTCGATCGCCGAGATCTGGACGTAGGTTCCGGCGCTCGTCCGCAGCCACTGATCGGTCTGCAGGTCGGTGGCGTCGACCCAGTCACCGATCTCCGCCACCCAGAACGGGTGACCGTCGGTGGCCGTGACCTGAGCCGATTCCGAGCCGCGAGCACCGTCGGTGTCGATCGTGACCTTGACAAGGTGCTTGACGCCCTCGCCCTGGATGGCGGCGGTGACTTTCTCCACCCGGGTCTCACCGGTTTTTGGATCGGTGGCCTTGACCTCGTCGCCGGGCTTCACGTCCTCGATCGGCTTCTGCGAGCCGTCGCCCATCAGCACCTTGGTGCCCGGAGTGAAGCTGTTGGTCAGGCAGGAGTCCCCGTCGCCGGCCTTCTTGGCACCGCCACCGCCGTTGGAGCCGCCACTTCCGCGTGACGTCCCGCCGGAGGACCCACCCGACTTGCCCTTGCCGCCGCCGCCCTTTCCGGAGCTGGTGCCGGAAGCCGACGCGCCCCTCGGGTTGGCCTTGGCCTGTGCCTGTTTCTGGACCGGGTTACCGGTTTTTTTCGTGGCGTTGACCGCACGGTTGCTGGTCGTGTTGACCTTTTCCGCAGCCTTCTTCTTGGCAGCTTGCGCGGCCTTCTTGGCTCGCTCGATCGCCGCCTTCTTGGCGTTGAGCGCAGCCTTCTCCGCCGCTCGAGCGGCAGCCAGGACAGCCTCTGCCGCCTTCTTCGCCGTCTTCCAGGCCTGGATGGCGGCAATGGTGCGGTCGATGGCTCTGAGCACCGCAGGGATCTTGCCCAGCTTGGCCCACGGGATCGCACCGATGATCAAGCTGCCGCAGGCCCACATGTCACCGCCGAAGCAGTTCATCGCATCGGTGATGCCGATGAAGTCCTTCAGCATCGACCAGGCCGCCGACAGGATCACCGAGGTGAGCGACCGGGTGGAGTTGGCCTGGGCGTCAGCGACCTGCGCTGCCGACAGGCCGGCACCGGTGAGCGCTGCGGCCATCTCGGACGGCGTCAGCGATACCGACAGACCCGACGGGTCGGACAGTGTGGCCGGGTTGTTGTGCGCGTAGGCGTACCCGTTGGACTGGATCGGGTCGGCCAGGTCCAGCACCGGGTCGGCCGACATGAACCGTCCGACGACCGGGTCGTAGAGACGCGCGCCGAGCGGGGCGTAACCCGAGGCGTCGTCGCGGCTTGCGCCGAGGAACCCGTCGTTGTTCGCGATGTGCATGCCCAGCGGGACCGTCGCCCGCTGGTTGCCGAACGCGTCCTGCTTCCGGATCCGCACCTGCATCGTGCTGTTCAGAGCAACCTCGGCGTACGGCGTGCCTTGGTGATCGGCGGCGACGGCGATCAACCCCGAGGTGCCCGCACCGTAGGCGTTGCGGATCACGGCACCGCCGGGTACCGCGTACGAGCGCTGCGTGTTGACCAGGATGCCGCCCTGCTGGACGGTGAGCTCGGCTTCGCCCAGGTGCAGCGTGGCCTGCTTGCCCTGCACTGTCAGCAGGCGCGACCCGTCGGGGCCGTAGATGTGACGCGTCTCGTTCTGCGCCTGCCACTGCTGGGCAGTCGACGTCACGGCGCAGGCGACCAGCACGACCGGGGTCGCGTCGGTCGTAGCTGCGTCCTTGACCGCCACGCACAGCCCGGACCCGACGTGGGTGAGCTGGTTGGTGGCCAGGTTCCGCTTGATCTGCTGCGCCGCCGAGCCGTCACACTTCTGTAGCCCGAACGCCGAACCGGCCGTGTTGGCCGCCGGCTGCAGACACCAGCCGTCGTGGATCGACAGCGTGCCGAGGTTCGCGTCGGTCTGGTTCGGCGCCGGCGTAAAGCGCCACTTCTGCGCCAATCCAC
This sequence comes from Amorphoplanes friuliensis DSM 7358, assembly GCF_000494755.1. NCBI lineage: Bacteria > Bacillati > Actinomycetota > Actinomycetes > Micromonosporales > Micromonosporaceae > Actinoplanes > Actinoplanes friuliensis. The sequence continues at coordinate 818,484 of NC_022657.1, read as the reverse complement.
CGTTGCAGGTGTAGAGCTGGATCGGCTGGCCGGCCGTCGGCATGCTCGACTTCAGGTCGAGGCACTTGCCCGCCAGACCGATGTACGAGGTCTTGCCGTTGGCGCCCTGACCGGCGATGCGTTCGACCTTGCCGTCGAACGTCCAGGCCAGGTCCTGCTTGTCGCCGTTCTGCAGCGAGGTGACCGACTTGGTGTCACCGGTCAGCTCGTAGAGCCGCTCAGCCTCGGCGGTGACCGCCGCACCCGCCGGGGTGACGTACTTCTTGGTCACCTTGGTCAGGGTGCGCGGCTGGCTGCCATCGGCCTTGCCGTACTTGTAGTCGGTGGTCGCGTCCTTCGCGGCGTTACCCGTGAGGTCCTTCTCGACCAGCTTCTTGCGGTTGCCGAGCAGGTCGTACTCGTACTCCTGCCAATAACCCGCGTTGTCCGGGCCCGCCGCGACGTTCGGCGTTCCGTCGGCGTTGACCGGACCGGCAGCACAGGTCTCCTGGTCCTTGGAGGTCCACGCCTTGGTCATCTGGCCGACCTTGTCGTGCCAGAAACACTGCCGCTCCTGGATACCTGTCGCCCGTTCCCGGATCGACGTGACGTTGCCCGCCTCGTCGTACGCGTAGGAGCGGTGCGACACCAGGTTGCCGCCGACGACTGTCTTGTCCGTCGTGCCCTCGCGGTAGACCTGCTGATCGGTGAGCGCGCCCGAGGCCTCGAAGTACGAGGACTGGACCCAGACCCGGTACGGCTGGGCACCGAGCGTCGAACGCATGACCTGCCCGTACGGCGAGTACACCGTCTCGGCGCCGTACCACTCCTTGCCCGACACCGAGAGCGGCAGGCCGTCCGCGGTGTAGCGCACGAGCAGCTTCTCGTCGGTGAAATTGCCGATTGCGGGCACGGTCGTCGACTCCGGCAGGCCGGTGTCGGTGTACGTGAAGTTGTAGCTGTAGGAGCTCCGCAGTCCCCACGTGTCGGCGATCGACTGCGGGAGGGTCAGCGTCGAGGACGTCGGCTGGTAATCCCGGCTGTAGCCGCCGATCGTCTGCTTGTACGGCAGACCGTCGGTGTACCGGGTGGCCGTGGCCGGCATGCCCTTGCCGGCGGGTGCGGTGTCGTAGGTGAACTCACCCACCAGCTCACCGGTGCTGCCGCCCAGCCGCTGCTGGGTCGGGCGGGACAGCTCGTCGTAGCCGTTCCACAGCGTGATGTTGCGGGCATTGGTGACCGTCTGAGCCCGATCCCGGTTGTCGTACGTGGTGCGGGTGACTCCGGTGTCCGGGTCGGTGGCGGTCTCCATCCGGCCACGCTGGTCATAGGTCCAGGACCATGGCCGCGTGCTGTCGGCGGAGTGGGTGGCCTTGGACAGCTGGCCACGCGCATCGAACTGGTACCGCATCGAAGTGAACGCGGTGCGGTCGGCGTCGGTGAACGTGTCGACGCGGGATGTGCGGCCCTGTGCGTCCGTGAAGATGCGGTACGAAGCCGCACCCACCGGGTTGATCACCGTGGAGTGGTCAGCGCCGTAGCTGTAGCGGGTCGCCCGGGTGGGGTTCTCCGCTCCCTGCAGGATCGGCAGTTCCTGAGTCACCCGGCCGAGGCCGTCGTAGGTGTACCGCGTGGCGTTCGGCACCGCGGTCTCTGCCAGCGGAGTGAACATCGCTCCGCTGGGTGCGCCCACGGAGAAGTAGGCATTGTTGGTCTGCCAGACCTCACCGGAGCTGTTGTAGAGCGTGTCGGTGATCAGGCGGCCGCCGCCGGTTGCCTGCTCCTGCGTCTGCCGCTCGCGGCCGAGGCCGTCGTACAGGGTGACAGAGGTTTCGATGCGGTTCTCGTGCCCGCGGGACTTCGAGGTCACGAACGGCGGCTTACCGACAGGCGTGCTGTAGACCGCTTCGAAGTCCGGCACTCCCGTGCTCGCACGGCCCGCTCCCCAGGCCTTGACGAGGCGGCCGAGTGGGTCGTACTGAGCCTCGCTGGTGTTGCCGTTGGCGTCGGTCGTCCTGATGCCGTTGGCGCGGCCGGGCTCGATCTCCTGAACCTGGCTGTGCCCCAGTGAGTTCTTCTCGGTGACCTTGAACGCCTGACCCGACGCCGGCTCGAAGGTGATCGTCGCGGTCTTGCCGTCGGGGTCGGTGCGGCTGACCACACGACCGGTGGTGTCGAAGCCGGTGGTGCCGTCACTCTGGAAACCGGAGCCGTCCGCTTTCAGCGACCAGGTCTGCGAGGCGAGACCACGCGTCGTGTCGGCGAGTGCGGCCCCGTACGTCCCGCCGTCGTAGGCCATCCGGTTGGCGGAGGTCAGCGACGTCAGCGTGTCGAAAGTCGCCGCGGCGCAGGTCGTCGGGCTGGTGCGAACCTGCTTGGTCAGGCCGATGATGTTCTTGCCGGTGTGGTGAACGTACTCGAGGTTGGTGCAGGACTCGTCGCCTGTCTTGCCGGTGTCACCGTAGGACTCGACGCGGGTCGGCAGGCCGTACGTTGCCTCGTAGGTGGTCCGGGTGTCGAGCATCCGCTGGGTGCGGGTGTCGTCGCCCGTACCGGAGGATTTGGTGTAGGTGACCTGGCGGGGTTCGGTGACACGCCAGGCTTGCAGGGGGCTGATTCCGTCGCGGTCGCGCTTGCCCAGCTCGGTTGCGGCCGGGTAGGTGATGCTGCGGGTCAGCCAGTCGGTGTCGTCGTCGCCGGCGTTGGAGTAGGTGAGTTCCTCGGCGATGCGGCCGGCGAACGGGTCCTCGTCCTTGGCGATCTCGGCGCCGGTGATGTCCTTGACCGAGACCGTGTCGCCCATGCCGCGGAAGAAGCGGGCGACGGACTTGGTCTTCTTGCTGCCGATCGCCGCGTCGTCAGCGCCGGTGAGGGTGGTGACCTGGGCGAAGCCGCCGAACTCGGAGTACGTCCGGGTGGCCTTCTTGGTGAACTCCTGCTCGGCGAGCTTCCACGCGGCGTCTTTGTAGCTGTAGTTCGTCACCGTGCTGAACGCACCGTCGACGTTGGGCAGCTCCTCGATGCCGGCGACCACGTACTTGTGGAACCAGTCGATCTGCTCGGCCGCCGGGTCCGGGTGCCAGAAGGCGGGGAAGCAGAGGCGGTTGTTGGACTTCAGTTCGGCGGTGTCGCCCTTGCCGGGCAGGCCGGTGCCGGTCTTGCAGTCACCCTCGGGCGCCTTGTACGAGACGACGGTTTCGCCGCCGTATTCGTTGATGACGCGGGAGATGCGCAGGCGGGAGAAGCCGGGGCGGTTGTCGCGCTTGACGCGGTTGGGCATGTCCTCGGCGTTGGACTCGAAACGCACCGGGTTGAGCTCGGCCTTGTCGCCGTTCACACCGAAGCCGGTGCGCTTGATCGACTCGAGCCACAGCGCGGTGTTCGGGCCGGTGCGCAGGACCGGGAACTTCTGCTTGAGCTGGTATTCGTCGACGGTCTGACGGGCGGTGGAGCCCGCCTTGCGCTGCGCCGACGTCGTGATCTTGTCCAGGCGCTTGCGGGTGAAGAAGGAGGGTGCGGCGTTCCAGCACATCTTCTTCGACTCGCAGCGCAGGTCGGCCGGGGTGTCGTACCAGACGCGGTACTTGCCCGGGTCCTTGCTGGCGAAGTTCTCGTCGGTGCAGGTGACGGAACCCTCGGTGTAGCAGCGCTCGTCGACGGTGAAGCCGACGCGGCCCAGCGGCTCGGCCGAGTACATCGTGTTGGCGCGCTGGCCGTAGTCGATGCGGGTCAGGTAACCGCCGCGGTCGTACTTGACGGGGGCCTTGAAGTTGAAGTTCTTGGCGTAGTAGTTCTGCTCCTTGGCCCACCACAGGCTCATGGCGTTGCCGTGCACGTCCTCGACATAGTCGAGCGACCAGCGCCAGCCCTCCGTGCACGAGGACTTCTTGAAGTCGTCGATCGTCGAGCCCTGATAGCACGGCTCGCCGGTGTGGTTGCTGTAGACCGGGACGGTCAGGACCGAGTTGGTGACCGGGTCGTTGGTCGACCAGCCCGGGAGCTTGTTCAGGCCGAAGTGGTACTTGGTGCCGTCGCGGGTGGTGACGACCCAGTACTCGCCGTCCTTGTCACCGTTGCCCTTGTTGGTGTCGAACTTCTGGTCGATGACCGAGCCGTCGCCGTTGGCGGTGAACCACTTGTTCTTGCTGTCGTCCCAGACCAACTCGGTCGTGGAACCGCCGAGCGACAGGGTGGCGTTCTTGGAGCCCCAGCACATGTCGCCGGTCTTGTGCTTGGCGTTGCTCGAGCCCGCCTTCTTGCTGTCCTGCGTGCAGTTGGCGTAGGTCCGCGTGATCGAGCCGGCGCTGTAGTCCCAGCCGTCACCGATCCAGGACGCCTGGTTGTTCGTCGATGAGGTGCGGCCGTCGACCGACTGCGAGGAGTAGGAGAGACCGATCTGCGGCGTCAGGCCACCGGCCGTTTCCGGCACCTGCACCTGGTACGAGTAGGTGAAGGCACCCGACGACGAGCCGGACGCCCAGGAGCCCGAGGAGAGCAGCGGCGTCGCGGTGAAGTCACCGGACGGCGAGGCGCCGGTGTCGAGGGCGCCGACCACGCCGGAGCCGGAAGCAGCGGCGGCCGCGCGTGCCATCCCGCCGGTGCCGCCGTTGGCGGAGTCGCTGAGCAGCTTGTTGATCGGCACGCTGCCGCTGACGATGCGGCGGGTGGGTGCGTCGTCCGCGGCAGCCAGCGTGCGCATGACCGAGGACTTGGCGGGGACCAGCGTGACCTCGCTCGGCACCAGCTGGACGGCGGCCGTGGGCTCGGTCTCCTCCTCGGTGGGGTCCGGGGCGCAGTCGCCGGTTCCGGGGGCGTCGTAGACACAGTCCGGCAGCACCATCAGACCGAAGCGGTCGGCGGCCTGCGGGCCGTACAGGTCGGCGAAGGCGGTGTAGTCGACGCTCAGCGCGACCTCGGCGGCCGGGTCGGCGGCGACCGGCGGCGTCACCTTCATGATCAGGCCGGAGACACCCGCCGTCTGCGACGCCTCGGGGGCCGCGAGACCGATGGTCCAGTCACCCGCGAGCGCTGCCGGGTCACCACCCTCGGGTACGCCCAGAGCGATCGGCAGGTCGTCGACCGGCTTGCTCTCACCGGGCTGCACACCGGTCAGGTCGACGACGCCACTGTCCTGCTGCCACGGTGTGACGGCGGTCGGGGCGTACGGGTCGACGGGCACCTCGTCGGCCGTGGTCAGGTTGGCCTCGGCGTCCTCGTCCTGGCCGACCTCGGTGCTCTTGGGCACGTCCGGCAGCTCGACGACGGCGTCACCGCGGTCCATGCCGGGACCCGGGACGGCCCACGCCGCGGCCGGCATGTTCGTCGCCACCAGGGTCGCGGCCAGCACCGCGATCACGGCTGTGCGCACGCGGCGCCGCCGTTGTATGCGGCGGCCTGATTCCGTCAGGAACGGACCTGTACCACGCATGCGCGTCGACCCCCATGAAGGCGCGAAAGACAAAAAGACACACGCCGAGCGAGGCGCGTGCGGGGGCACTCTCTCTTCAGGAGCGTGGTGCACTCAAGATTGCACAAAGTGATGGATGTGAATCAGCTCACGGCATGATCACTCTTATATCGCCGCGCAAAGAAGTATTTAGATCTATCACGCTCCTGGGGTTAAAACCGGGCAATCGTTACGGCAAGAGGCTTGGAAGCTGTGCAAATCGGACGTCACTCATTTAATCCAAACTTCAGATGTAACGAATTGATAACCCCCCGCGGGGCCTGTCCGCTGTGCGATCGTGTCCGCGCTCTCTGCCCCGCGGCTCGCCGTCGAGGGCTGTTCGTGCTGCCTCCATTTCCACCTGGTCCCCACGGGAGTAGATCGCCGTGACCGTGCCTCGTCTGCTCAGTCCCCTTGTGCGCACCCGTGTCCGGCTGGCCTGCACGCTGGTCGCCGTACCGGCCGTGCTCGTCGCCGCCTCGGTGCCGTTCTGGCCCCACGGCGGCGCGGAACCCCGAACGCAGCGCGACAGCGCCGTCGACGTCACGCCGGTGGCTCTCGGCCCCAAGGACGAGACCGCCGCCATGACCGAGGCGGCGACCAGCGGCAAGGACGTGCTGGTCGACAAGGCCACCAGCGCCACGTCGCAGACCTGGGCACTGCCCGACGGCAAGCTGCGCACCACGATCAGCGCCGGGCCGCAGCGGGCGAAGAACTCCCAGGGGCAGTGGGCGCCCATCGACACCAAGCTGACGCTGACCGGAAAGACGGTGCAGCCCGGCAACACCCCGGCCCCGGTGCGCTTCTCCGCCGGCGAGACCGCCGGTGAGACAGCCGGTGGCACCGCCGCCGAGACCGTGCTGGCCGAGATGGACCTCGGCGGGCGCACGATCACCTACACCTGGCCGGGACCGCTGCCGAAGCCCGTCCTCGAGGGCAACCGCGCGCTCTACCCCGAGGTGCTGTCCGGTGTGGACCTGCTGCTCGTGGCCCGGGCCGAGGGCGGCTTCGGACAGTTGCTGATCGTCAAGACTGCCGCGGCCACCCCTGCCGTGCGCGCGCTGCGCTACGGCCTGCGGTCGGACGGCGTGGTGTTCCGCCACGACAAGACCACCGGCGGCGTGCGACTCCTCGACGCGAAGACCAAGGCCGAGGTCAGCTCCATCCCCACCCCGCTCGCGTGGGACTCCTCCGGGCGTGACCCCGAGTCCCCCGAGACCCCGCGGCTGTCGGTGGCCACCTCCGCCGACGTCCTCAAGCTCTCCGGGCTCAGCGGCATGGAGCCCGGCGTACGCCAGGCGCCGATGCCCACCCGGCTCGAGGGCGACGGCACCGGTCGGGCCGTGCTGCACCTCGACGCCGCCGCATCAGGGCTGCTGACCGACAAGAAGGCGCGCTTCCCGCTGTTCCTGGACCCGACCATGAACGGCGGCGACCAGGCCTGGGCGCTGGTCCACAAGCCGAACCCGAACAGCAACTTCCTCAACGGCACCGGCTTCAACGGCGGCACCTCCGACGCCCGTGTCGGGTACGAGACGGACAGCAACGGTCTGGCCCGGTCTTTCTGGCGGATGGCCTTCGACAGCAAGATCAAGGGTGCGGAGATCGACTCCGCCAGCTTCAAGGTGCTGAACAACCACTCGTGGTCGTGCACCAACCGCGAGTTCCAGCTCTGGCACACCGGGCCCATCTCCTCGGGCACCACCTGGAACAAACAGCCGAGCTGGATCACCCTGCAGCAGAAGCTGTCGTTCGCCCACGGTTACAACAGCTCCTGCTCCGACGACTACGTCGCCTTCAACGTCCGGGGCGCCGCCCAGGTGGCCGCCGACGCCGGCGCCTCCAACCTCACCCTCGGCATGCGCGCCTCCAGCGAGGGCGACACCCTGACCTGGCGCAAGTTCCAGGCCAGCACCGCGGAGCTCACGGCCGTCTACAACCGCACGCCCGCGGAGCCGACCGGCGGCACGACGTCGCCCGGTGGCGCCTGCACGCCCGGCCCGGGCAACGGCGTCACGATCGCCAAGACCAACATCGTGCTCTCGGCGACCGCCACGGACCCCGACGGCAACCTGTCCAAGCTGCGTTTCCGCTGGTGGAAGACCGGCGCCACGGTTCCCGACGGCACCCTGGTCACCCCGACCAGCGCCGGCAAGGCCACGGTGACGATCCCGACGGCGAGCCTGACCGACAAGGCCACCTACTCGTGGGACGTGCGCTCCGAGGACCAGGGCGGCCTGGTGTCCTCGTTCTTCCCCGGTGGCACCACCGAGCCGTGCCGCTTCACCGTCGACGCGTCCGCGCCGCCCGCCCCGGACATCGACAGCCCCGTGTTCCTCGAGGCCACCTCGGACGGCACGACCTGGTCGACGGTGAAGTTCGGCGGGACCGGCCCGATCACCTTCACCGCGGCCGGTGCGAGCAAGTTCACCTACTCGTTCGAATACATCGACGTCAAGACGGTGACCGCCAGCAGCGGCAAGGCCACCGTGCCCGACCTCAAGCCGCGGCACTCCGGACCCACGACCGTGATCGCGTACGCGTACGACGCCGCCGGCAACGTCAGCGCCGGGACGACGTACTCGTTCTACGTACCGCCGCGTGATGCGGCCGACGGCCCGGGTGACACCGGTGGTGACGGGCGCCCCGACCTGCTGGTCATCGACGGTGCCGGAAACCTGCGGACACTGCCCGGTGACACCGACGGCGAGTTGTTCGGCTCGCTCGCCTCGGCGTACTCCACCGGCGGCAAGCTCAACCCGACCGGCCACTGGTACGACCCGGCGACCGGCAAGGCGGCACTGATCGCCAAGCACTCGGACGCGTACCCGGGTGACGGGGTGACCGACCTGTTCGCGCGTACCCCGGACGGCGGTTTCTGGCTCTATCCCGGTGACGGTTACGGCAGCTTCAACGTCGACCAGCGCCTGAAGGTCCTGCTGCCCTCGAACACGCCGGCACCGTCGACGTGGACGCAGCTCAAGGCGGTCGGCGACATCAACGGTGACAAGCTGCCCGACCTCGCCCTGCGCTCCGGCTCCGCGTTCTGGATCCTGTCCGGGTACACCGGCGGCAGTTTCCAGACGGCGACCCTGATGGAGGGCACCACCTGGGCCACCAGCGAGATCGTCAACATCGCCGACGTCGACCTGGACACCACCCCGGACCTGGTGTGGCGCAACGTGTCGACCGGCGTCATGTACCTGCGCCACGGCAAGCCGGGCACCGTCGCCGGCAGCGTCACCCTCGACTCGCTGAAGACGGCGGCGGCTTCCCGCCAGGGTGACGTCTCCTACGGCACCAACTGGACCGGAACAGCCATCACCGCGGTGATCGGCGTCCCGGACACCAACGGCGACAGCATCCCGGACATGTGGGCCCGCTTCGGCGCGGACGGGCAGACCCGCGTCTACCACCCGACCAAGACCAACACCGGTGCTCCGGTGAAGGTGATCCTCACGAGCGACTGGACCTCGATCAAGGGCTTCGCCTGATGCCGCCCGCAAGCTGGCCGCTCAGGGTGGGCCTGACCCTGCTCACCACGATCGCCCTCGGCGGGCTGGCAGTCACGCCCGCCGAGGCCGCCGGGAGCGGCACGGCGTCCGTGTCGGGGTCCACCGTCGTGCAGTACAAGGCGGCCGGCGGTAAGCAGAACAAGGTTGTCGTCACGCGCTCCGGGCGTACCGTCACGATCGACGACCGGGTCGCCGTCAAGGCCGGCAAGGGCTGCAAGAAGGTCAAGGGCGACAAGACCAGGGTCAAGTGCACGACCAAGAAGACACCCACCCGGGTACGCGTCTACACGTACGACCGCAACGACAGCATCGTCAACAACACCGACGTGCGGATGACCGCCGACGGGGGCACCGCCGCGGACCGGATCACCGGTGGCTCCCGCGGTGACCGGCTCTATGGCGGCAACGGCAACGACACGGTCTGGGGCCGCGGTGGCAACGACACCATCGACGGCCAGACGGGCAACGACGTCGTCCACGCCGGCGACGGTGACGACACCGTCGAGGACGCCGCCGGCAAGTCCTCGGGCAACGACAAGCTCTACGGCGACAACGGCTCCGACCGGCTCGTGGCCCTGGTCGGCAACGACAAGCTCTACGGCGGCGCGGGCAGCGACCTGCTCTGGGGCGGCCCGGGCCGCGACCGCCTCGAGGGCGGCTCCGGCGACGACGTCCTGCAGGGCGACGAGTGCTCCCAGGGCAGCAGCGTCGCCAAGTGTGTGTCCGCCGACGTCCTGCTCGGCGGCCCGGGGACCGACCTGGCCGACTACAGCGAGAGCGTCAAGGCGATCACCGTCGACCTGGACGGCGCGAGCGGCGACGACGGCCAGCCGGGCGAGCACGACACGGTCGGCTCCGACGTCGAGAACCTGACCGGTGGCCTGGGCAACGACCACCTGACCGGCAACAAGGCCGCCAACCAGATCACCGGCCTGACCGGCACCGACACCATCCGCGGCGGCGCCGGCAACGACTCCCTCTACGGCATGGACCTCTGGGACGTCTCCCTCGGCGCGGCCAAGGACGGCCACGACACCCTCTACGGCGAAGCCGGCGACGACCAGCTCTACGGCCTCGACGACGAACGCAACATCTCCGACCGCCTCGACGGCGGCCCGAACGGCCCGGCCGGCGATCAGTGCCAGGCCCGCAAGTACGACACCAGAGTCAACTGCGAACACTGAGTCGTGGGGCCGGGCTGATGCCCGGCCCCACGATTTCTCAGCGCTGGGCGGCGGCCTGGTCGCGGGCGACCCGGACCAGTTCCATCAGGCCGCTCGCGTATTCCTGGGACTCCGCGTGGGCCTCCTCGTACGGTGGCTGGAAGCCCATTCCTTCCCATTGCTGGGTGGACTCGTTCCAGCGGTCGTTGCCCACCTCGAAGTTCCAGGCCACGATGCCCAGGTCGTAATAGAGGTGGTCGGCCGAGTTGCCCGCGGCCGAGTACAGGACGTCGGCGACCGGTCCGGTGTACGCGGGCCAGGTCACCGTTTCGCGTTCGGTGGCGATGGCGCCGACGATGCGGCGGGCGCTGTCCTGGAAGTACTTCGACTCGTCGATGGAGGGGCGGGGCAGGGTGACGCGGCCCGCCGCCTTGTACGCGCCCGGTGACCACATGAAGTAGCCGCCGTAGCTGTGGACGTTCATCGAGAACTTGATGTTCGGGTGGGCTTCGGCCAGCGCCACGACGTTGCGGCTTTCGGGCTCCGACAGTTCGGCCGTGCCGGAGTAGGTGCCGGAGAGGCAGTTGGCGCTGCCGCCCACGTAACCGTCGAAGAACGAGCCGACCGCGTAGTTGCGGTTGACGTCGACACCCCACGAGTCGCGGCGGGCCGGGTCGCGGGCTGCGCCCGTACAGTGGTTGGTCAGGTTTTTGCGCTGGAAGTTGAAGTCGTTGAACGAGTAGTTGGCGCCGTCGGGGTTGACCGTCGGGATGACGAACACCTCGACGTCGTTGAGCAGCGTGCGGGTCTGCGGGTCGGTGGCGTAATTCGCGAGCAGGCGTTCGGCGAATTCCATGGTGACCAGCGGGGTGGCCCATTCGCGGGCGTGTTCCTGCGAATAGGTCAGGACGCCGATCTTGGAGTCGTCGCGGACCGCGCCGATGCGCAGCGCCTGGACGGTCCACGGTTTGCGCGGCACTTCGGTGCCTTTGAGGCCGTCGTCGAGACGGGCCGGGCCGGCCACCGGCATCGGGGCGCCCGCCGAGCCGTCCTCGACGAACGCACGGAACTGCTGCGGGTAACGCGCGGTGATGAAGGCCGCCACGTCGTCGGTCGTGCTGATCGCCTTGCCGCCCGCGTCCGTCGCCAGGGACACGGTCAGCACCCGGTCCCGGTACGTCGCGCCGAGCGGACGGTTCGGCTTCTGCGGATCGACGGTGCGCACCTGTACGCCGTTGAGCCCCTGGTCGCCGTACTTGACGGACTCGACGACCACGGCCACCGCGGCCGGATCACCGAGGTAGGCCACCGCCGTACGCCGGTAGCCCTGGGTGCGGTTCGGCAGGTTGAGCACGTCGACCAGCGCCGGGTACTGCCGGGCGAGCCGCTTGATGCGGGCGCTGATGTCGGTCGGCGTCATGTACGCGTCGATGAAGTCCTTCTGGTAACCCGCCGGCTGTGGCGGCGGCGTCGCGCCGGGCCAGACGGCCGGCGTGATCACCCGTGAGGTGCCGCCGAGGCTGGAGGTTGCGCTCACCCGGGTCGGCTTCCCGGGCACCGGCTGCGGCAGCGCCACGTGGTACTGGTATTCGCCCGAGTCGACAAACCGTGACAGCGGGTAGCTGCCCGTGGTGCCGTCGGCGGCCGTCCACGTCACGGTGATCTCGACGTCGGGGTCGTCCGACGCCGACGTGGCGACCTGGGTCTGCAGGAAGGTCTTGCCGTTGCTGGTCCACCAGTAGGCCTGGAGGAACTGCAGCGTGTCCTCCGCCGCCGCCGCGATCCGGCGCGAGCTCGGCGTCACGGTCGGGATCATCTGTACGGCCACAGCCCGGCGCGCGGTCAGCGCATCGAGCTCCGTGCCGGTGACCACGAGGTCGGCCATGACCTTGCCGGGTGTGGTGCGCGGGCGCGCGGCGATGTCCGCTCCGGACGCGACAAGGTCCTGGAACATCGCCTCGCTGGGCAGCTCGAAGCGGACCAGGGCGGACGAGCCGGCAGCCAGATCGGCCTCCGGCGGGGCCGCGGCACTGGCTCCCGGATGGGTCAGCAGCCCGGCCGTGAGAACGGCTGTGGCGGCGGTGGCCGCCCAGCGTCGTCGGTGAAGCATCGAACCTCCTGCGACATCGAAGGATGTTGTTGCCTCACACCAGTCCATCCATCGACCCGTGTCAACCCGCCCTGGCTCGGGGACGCACAACAAGGAGCCGCCCCGGGACGTGTGCTGTCCCGGGGCGGCTCGACGTGCTGGGTTCAGGCGACAAAACGCGTCCGGCGACGGCGGGCCACCACGTAACCGGCACCACCGGCCAGCAGGAGTGCAACACCGGCGCCGGCCACGGTCGCAGCCTTGGCTCCCGTGACGGGAAGGCCGCCACCGTCGCCACCACCCGCGGCCGCACCCTCGGTGGAGGTCGGCGTCGCGGTCGGCGAGCCGGTGGGCGTGGCGGTCGGGGTGGCAGTCGGCGTGGCGGTCGGGGTGGCGGTAGGCGTCGTGGTCGGCGTCGGCGGCAGCTTCACGTACGCGAAGCCGAGCGGGGTGAGCGTGCCGGGCAGCGGGAGCTCCCGCTCCTCGAGCGCAACCGGACCCTGGGTGCCCGGGGCCGACTCGTCCGTACGGCTGTCCCGCTTGGCCAGCGCCTCGATGCCGCCCTGCTCCTTGGCCGCATCGGCCGTGATCCAGTGGTGGATGATGGCGCTGATGTTCTCCTGGACCGCGTCAGGCGCAACCTTCACGAGCGAGTCCGCGATCGCGTAGGTCTTACCGGCGGCGAGCTCGGTGTCGAACTCGCACCAGGCGCCCTCGAGGTTACTGTCGTCGTAGTACGCACAGTTACTGAATGTGCGCGGAAGGTCCAGGTCGTTGAGCACCCGGATGTTCACCACCACACCGTCGATCGCTGCCTCGGAGTTGTTGGCCACGCCGATGACGGCCGGCGACAGGTCACCCTGCTCCACCGGGTAGACCTTGTTCTTGCCGGTCGCGGCGTCCTTCTCGGTGAGGGCGACCAGAGCGGGGCCCTCCGCCCGCGCCGCGACAGCAGCGGCCGGGAAGGACATCGCGCCCACAGCAAGAGCGGCGGCACCAAGTCCGAGCAGTTTCTTCACGTGTTACTCCCCGTCGATGGATGACCGGGCCACGATACAGAGAGACGGCAAACTCGGGGTGCCCGTCGGATCAACTCCAGCCGGCGTCCCGGCACGCCTTGGTGAAGGCGTCGGCGTCGGCCCGCCACACCTTCGTGCTGTCGTTCGCGCTGCGGCCCATCGCCGCGCCCCTCTCCGCGATCGTCTTGTTGTCGCTCTCGGCCGAGGATTTGTTGACCCGGTCGGCCAGCGCCAGCCGCTGCGTCTTCGAACGGGCGTCGTCCTCACCGGCGGCGAAGTCGTTGCAGGCCTGGACCGCGGCGTCGTCGAGCGTGCCCGGACCCTCGTCCTGCGAGGCCCGGCCGACCGCCAGTCCACCCAGGACCAGGACGACCACACCGGCCCCGAGCAGGAGCTGGCGCTTGTTGAGCTTTACCTTCACGGCTCTCCACTCTGACGATCGGGCGGCAGCCCATATGCAGGGTATCGGCTTGCACGACCCCCTACGATGCGGTGGTGGCAGCGTGTCCCGAGCTGACCCTCACGGGTCTCTCCGGGGTAACCCCGGGGCGAACAGGTGACTACCGCAGCGCATCGCCGGCGCCTCGCCGCGCTTCGCGCGAGAACGCGCAGGCACGACCGGGTTTCGTCGGGGCACGCTGCTGCCGCCGCACCACGGGTCGCGACGGCGCTCGCGGACGCGTTCCTCAGCACGCGGTGGCGGCGCAAGGCGATGGTCAAGGCCGGGGCAGCCGTGCTCGGGCGGGAGCGGCGCTGGGTCGACCGGGCCGTGGTGAAGGTGCTCCGGGCGTACAGGATCGCTCCGGCCGACCGGCCGCGGGAGCTGGCCGGCTTCCTCGAGGGGATCACCCGGCCGGCGGTCATCCGGCGCCGGCGGGTGACGCCGGTCCAGGTCGTGCGCATGCGCTGGCACGCGCCGCCCATCAACGATCTCGGCGAGCTGGCGGCGTTCCTCGACGTCGACGGTGACCTGCTGGACTGGTTCGCCGACCGCCGGGAGATCAACCGCCACGCGCGTGACGAACGGCTGCGGCACTACCGGTACAGGTGGCTGCCGCACCGGTTGATCGAAGCCCCGAAACCGCACCTGCTGGCCCTGCAGCGGCGACTGCTCGACGAGGTGCTGGCCCGGGTGCCCGTGCACGAGCGCGCCCACGGTTTTGTGCCCGGCCGCGGAGTGCACACGTTCGCCGCCTCGCACGCCGGTCAGGCGGTCGTCGTCCGGCTCGACCTGCGGGCGTTCTTCTCGACCGTCACCGCCGCCCGGATCTACGGCATCTTCCGCAGCGCCGGATATCCCGAGCCGGTCGCCCATGCGCTGACCGCCCTGACCACAACCCGGACGCCCGCGCGTGTGCTGCGCGACGCCCCCGATCCGAGGCTGGCCGCGCTGCTGCGCCGCCCGCACCTGCCGCAGGGCGCGCCGACCTCACCCGCGCTGGCCAACCTCTGCGCCTTCCGCCTCGACCGGCGGCTCACCGGCCTCGCCGGCCGCTTCGGCCTGCACTACTCCCGATACGCCGACGACCTGGCCTTCTCCGGCCCCGATCACCCCCACAACCTCATCCCGTACGTCCACAGCATCGCCGTCGACGAGGGCTTCGAGATCAACCCCGCCAAGACCCGGGTACGCGGACAGGCGGACCGTCAACTGCTCGCCGGACTCGTGGTCAACAGCAGCCCGGCCGTACCCCGCGAGGATTACGACCGGTTGCGCGCCACCCTGCACAACGCCGCGACCCACGGCCTGGCCGAGGCGAACCGTGACGGCCACGCCGACTTCGCCGCGCAGCTCGCCGGCCGGGTCGCCTGGGTCTCGCACCGGCACCCGGCCCGCGCCCGCAAACTGCAGGAGCTGCTGTCGGCCGCCCTCGCTAAGCCCTAGCCTGCCGCGCCTGCTCGAACGGCAGACGGTCGAAGAGGAACCGGCTGTAGGTGATCAGCCCGTCCCGCACGGTCAGGCACTCGGCCCCGGGACCGCTCGCCACCAGCGGGGTTGTCGTGTCGTACATGATCAGCGCCTGCTCCTGGTCGCCGAAGCCCGCGATCAGGGTCGAGCTGATCAGCATCCGGGAGAACGGCGTCAGGAACTCCCGGTACGCGTCCCTGCTCCCAAGGCGCCCGGCCGGGGCATCGCAGACAAAGGCGTCGGCGAGGTAGCTCATGGCCAGGTCGAGATCCTTGGCCGTCCAGGCCCGATGGTGGGCCAGCGCAACTTTCAGGGCCGGACTCGTTTCGTCGATCATGGGGCGCCCTTCCGTAGTGATCCGTCCCCCGTTGAGACACCAGCGCACCGGCGAACGGAACGGTCCTACGATGCAGAACGTGACCGATTCCCTGCTCAGCCGTGCCCGTACCGGAGATGAGCAGGCGTTCGGCGAGCTGGTCGGACCGCACCGGCGGGAGCTGCACCTGCACTGCTACCGGATGCTGGGCTCGTTCACGGACGCCGAGGACGCCCTGCAGGAGACGCTGCTCGCGGCGTGGCGGTCGCTGGGCGGCTTCGAGGGCCGGGCGTCGCTGCGGGCCTGGCTCTACCGGATCGCCACCAACCGGTGCCTCAACGTGCGCCGCGACGCCGGGCGGCGGCTGCCACCGGCACCCACCCCGCCGTTCGATCCGCCCGAGCCGACACGGTGGGGTGAGATCACCTGGCTGCAGCCGTACCCGGATGCCCTCCTCGACCCGGAGACGCGCTACGAGGCGAAAGAGTCGGTGGGGCTGGCGTTCATCACCGGCTTGCAGCGACTCCCGCCCCGGCAGACGGCCGTGCTGATCCTGCGTGACGTTCTCGGCTTCGACACCGCCGAGGTGGCGCGGATGCTCGACACGACGGGCACCGCGGTCAAGGGCGCGCTGCAACGGGCCCGTGCGAGCTTGGATTCGCGCCCGGAGCCCGCGGCGCTGTCAGCCGACGAGGAAGAGCTTGCGCGGCGCTTCGCGGAAGCCTTCACCGCGCGGGACGTCGACACGGTGATTGCGCTGCTCACCGATGACGCGTGGCTGGCCATGCCGCCCGCGCCGCACGAATATCAGGGCGCCGACGCCATCGCCGCGTTCTTGAAGATCAGCGGTGAGGCGCAGGGCTCGCGCCGATTGCTGCTGACGCCCGTCGGCGCCAACGCTCAACCGGCCTTCGCCTGCCGGCTCGCCGAGCCCGGCGATCCGGTCGGCAGCCCCGCCGGGCTGATGGTGCTGACCCTGCGAGCCGGCCAGATCGCCGGCCTGACGCGTTTCCACGACAACGCCGCACTGACCCGCGCCGGGCTCATGTAACTCGACGCGGCCGAACCCGGTCCGGAGCGGCAAGCCCTGCTCGGCGCGGCCGGACCCGGTCCCGGGCGGCAAGCCCGGCTCGGCACGGCCGGACCTGGTCCTGAGCGGCGCGATCCGGCCGCTTCCGTCGAGGCCCGGCCGGGCCTCATGGGTGGTTCAGGCCGCGCGGCGGGGAAGCTTCCAGCCCGGGCGGGGGAAGTGGCAGGTGTAGCCGTCCGGGATGCGCTCCAGGTAGTCCTGGTGCTCCGGCTCGGCCTCCCAGAACGGTCCGGCGGCGGTCACCTCGGTGACCACCTTGCCCGGCCACAGCCCCGACGCGTCGACGTCGGCGATGGTGTCCAGGGCGACACGCTTCTGCTCGTCGTCGGTGTAGAAGATCGCCGAGCGGTAGCTCACGCCCAGGTCGTTGCCCTGCCGGTTGAGCGTCGACGGGTCGTGGATCTGGAAGAAGAACTCGAGCAGGTCACGGTACGACGTGACGGCCGGGTCGAAGACGATCTCGATCGCCTCGGCGTGCGTGCCGTGGTTGCGGTACGTGGCGTTCGGGACCTCGCCACCCGTGTAGCCGACCCGGGTCGAGACGACCCCGGGGCGCTTGCGGATCAGGTCCTGCATGCCCCAGAAACAGCCTCCGGCCAGTACGGCCTTCTCAGTGCTCATCGTGTTGCACCTCTTCCTCAGCGACCTGCCCCGGAAACCGTAGCGCGTTGCGGGGGCCAGGCAGCCGGGATGCGTTCCAGGACACCTCCGGCGAAGACGTCGCGCAGTCCGAGCGGTTTGAGGTGCACGTAGCCGATGTGGCAGTCGCACACCGCGTTGGTGCAGCCCCGGGGGCGCAGGGCCGGCCGCCACGAGCCGTCGTAGAGGTTGCCGATGGGCTCGGCGATGAAGTGACAGCGCCGGACGCTGCCGTCACCCTGCACCGAGATCGCGGTCTCCCCCGCGTGGCAGGGCCGGTCGAGGGAGAGGTGCGGGCGCACGCTGTGACCGAAGAGCGGGTCGAGCGCTGTCCAGTGCGCCTCCTGCTCGGCGTCGTAGCGGTGGCCCTCGGCGGCGTTCACCCACAGGTAGACCTCGTCGGGCAGGTCGGCGCGCAACGCCCGTGCTTCCGCGAGATGCTCGGGGAGCCCCACCACGCCGACCGAGAACCGCACCCCGAGCCGGCGCAGGCCGGTGCAGCGTTCGAGGAACCGCTCGCGGGTGATCTGTCCCGGGTGGTAAGTCGTCCACAGTGCGGCGGTGTTGCGATCGGCCTCGGCGAGCCAGTCGACACGTGCCGCGAGGTTGGTCTGGATCGCCACTCTCTCCACGTGCGGCAGGTGCGACAGGCGGACGATCGTGTCGCGGTACCAGCTGCGGGTCAGGCCCTCGCCCCACGGTGTGAACAGCACCGAGAGCTGCACGTCCGTGGTCGCCTCGACCCAGGCGGCGAAGCGTTCCAGGGCGGCCCGGTCGGCGCGCAGCAGCTCCGGCGGGTCGACGCGCTTGGCGAAAGGGCAGTACGGGCAGTCGTAGTTGCAGCTGGCGAGCGGGCCCCGGTAGAGGATCGACAGGTTCACTGCAGCACGTACCCGTCCATCGCCCGGCGGACCGCACCGGAGACCAGCCACGGGCCGATGGCGTCGGAGCGGGCCAGACCGGCCGCGGTCAGCCGCAACCCGCCGTCGGTCGCCAGCCCGCGATCGGTCAGCTCGGCCAGCTGCGGGAAGTCCTGCGCCGGCAGCGAGCCGAACCGCGCCAGGTAGGCCGCCTCGTCGACGCCCACCGCGCGCAGCAACGACTTGAGCAGCCAGCGGCGCCGCTGCTCGGCGTCGTCGAGGGCAAAACCGAACTCCGCCCACGCGAAGTCGCCGGCCGGGCGGCTCAGGTAGTCGTCGAGCACCGCCCGCACCTGCGGCACGCTCACCGCGTAGTCGAAGGAGTAGTGCAGCTGCGTCGTGTAGGACCGGGCGCCGCAGCCCAGCCCGACCATGCCGTCGTCCTGGCAGCAGTAGTCCGGGCCGTCCGGGTCGGCCACATCGGCCCGGCGGAACTGTCGCATCGACTCCTGCCGGTATCCGGCCGCGGTCAGCGTCTCCACCGCCTGCTGGTAGAGGCTCTGCCGCTGGACGTCCCAGTCGTCGCGGGTGTGCGCCCGCCGGCCCAGCCCGGTCAGCGGGCGGACGTACAGCGGGTAGAGGTACAGCTCCTCGGGTGACCACTCCAGCGCGGCCGTGAGGCTCTGCGCCCAGGTCGCGGCGGTCTGGCCGTCGATGCCGTAGATCAGGTCGACGTTGAGGATCGGCACGGCGGCGTCGCGGATCGCGCCCAGCGCCTGCTCCACCTCGGTGCGGCGCTGCGGGCGTCCCGCGGCTCGGGCCTCCGCGTCCAGGAAGCTCTGCACGCCCATGCTCACCCGGGTCGTCCCGTACGCGGCCAGCACCGCGAGCCGGTCCGGCGTGGCGGTGGCCGGTGACGTCTCGACCGACAGCGGAACGCCCGGCAGCGAGACGCCCATCGTGCCCGTGGCGATCTCGAACAACTCGGTCAGCTCGTCGGCGGACAGGTAGGTCGGCGTGCCGCCCCCGAAAGCCGCTCGCGCGAAGCCGGCCCGCTCGCCCAGCGCGTCGGCGACCTGGACGGCCTGCCGGCGCAGCTGGGCGAGGTACGCCGTGACCTGCTCGGCGGGTGCGTTCGAGCGGGTGAAGAGGTTGCAGAAGCCGCAGCGCATCTCGCAGAACGGCAGGTGCACGTAGAGGAACAGCGCCTCGGTCTGCTCGCGGCTCCACACGTCGGCCAGCGCCGGGCGCGGATCCAGCTGCCGGTACGCCGTCTTGTGCGGGTACGCGTACAGGTAGCCCTGGTACGGGGAACCGTCGGTCACCATTCCTCCGGGTGCAGCTCGAAGTGTGCGTAGGGCACCGTCCAGACGACCTCGTGGCCGATGCGGTGCCCGGTGTGGCCGTCCTCGCCGTACGCCGTGCCGTGGTCCGAGCACATGATCACAAAGACGGGCCGGCCCCGCCCGGTGAGCTGGGCGAAGAGCCGTGGCAGCCGGCCGTCCACATATTCGAGGGCGGCGGCGTGGCTGGCGACGCTGTCGTCGTCGGCGCCGGGCAGGTAGTGCTTGTTGGGCTGGTGCAGCGACGACACGTTGAGGAACGTGAAGAGCGGGCGCTCGCCGGGAACTCGCTCGATGACCTCGCCCAGCCGGTCGAGCTGGGCATCGAGGCCGGCGGGCGCGGTCACACCGAACTCCGGCTCCCAGTGAGCCTCGGTGAAGAGGCCGGGCAGGACGGCGCCGAGCGGGCTGCGCCGGTTGAAAAAGCCGACACCGCCCAGACAGACCGTGTGATATCCGGCCGCGGCGAGCGCGGTGGGCAGGTCCGGTGCGTCGAAGACCCAGGTGGTGTCGCCGGCCGTCTCGGAGCCGGGGAAGGCGGCGGCGAAGAGCCGGTCGTGGCGTCCGGGCTCCTGCGGCGTGGGCAGGAAGCCGGCAAAAAAGGCGTGGTGTGCCGCGTAGGTGAAGCTGGCCGGCGAGTGCCGGCGTTCCCACCGGCCACCGGGCAGCACCTTGGCCAGCTCGGGGGTCCGTCCCGCGGCTGCCAGCTCGGCCGCCACGTCGTAGCGCAGGGTGTCGAGCGTGATCATGAGGAAGTCGTGGCTGCCGATCAGCTGACGCATGCGCCCGCCCGTGGCGTCGTCCAGCGGCCCGAGGTCAGGGCGTCGATCTGCTCGGCGTAGGTGTCGCGGCCGTCGGCGAGGACACCGGGGAGCAGGTCACCGAAGGCGTTGACCTCGGCGACCGCGTGGCGGCGCCAGCCGGTCAGGAACATCAGGTCGACGCCCACCTGGAGACTGCGCGGGAAACAGGCAGCGACCCGCTCACAGGTCTCCATCGCCGCCGACCAGCTCTGCGGCCCGGCCGCGGCGCGGAGCTCGGCGAGGTCACCGCGTGCGTTACCCAGGTGCAGATTGGTCATCGGCCCGCGCCCGGCCCGGACCACCGCGTGTGTCGGGCGCCCGGCGATCACGACGACCCGCAGATCGACCACCCGGTCGGCAAGACCGGCCTTGGGCACCCACCGCTCCACGTGCAACGGGCCGGTCCGCGCCAGCCGGTCGACGATCGTCACGACGTCGGCCTCGCGGTCGTAGGTCCGCACCCGCAGCGAGTTGTACAGCGTCTCACCGGTCAGCTCGACCGAGGTGGTGGCGCGCAGCCGGGAACCGTTGACCGCCAGCGCGATCACCCCGGACGCCGAGGACCCGTGGGCGGGTTTCACGAACACCCGCGACCAGCCCGCCGCCGCCATCTCCGCCCGCAACTCCGCGTAGGACGTCACCGCCGGTAGAGCGCCCGGCACCGGCACCTCCGCCGCGGAGAGCACCGCGTGGCAGCGGCGTTTGTCGCACAGGACCGCGATGTCGTCCGGGTCGATGAGCAGGCTTGCACCGCCTGCGGCCACCCGGGACACACCCCGCAGCAGGCCCGAATACCAGTCGGCCAGGCCGACCAGCTCGCCGTGCCCGGCAGCGACGCCGGCACCGCGCAGCAGCGTGTCCACTTCGGTGTCCTCGCCCGGGGACTCGATGCGGACCACGGATCCGGCCGGTGGTGGCGCGGCGCCCAGCAAGACGTCACGCCAGGCCAGGACCTCGGGTGACGGCAGACCGGCGGCCCGGGCCGCCTCGGCGAAGAGGCCTACGCGGCGGTTGCCGGGGTTGCCGACAACCGTCAGCCGCACGTCACTCCCCCACCGCGGTGTAGCGGTAGACCTCGTCGTCGTCCTCGTCGGCCTCCTGAACGTCCGAGACGTCGACCAGCACACCAGGGAGCGCCGCGACGACCCGCGCCGACATCTCGGGCGACAGGTAATGGTGATGCAGGTCGAGGCGCCGCAGGTGGCTCAGCGACTGACCGGCGAGCAGCGCACCCGCTCCGGCGTCGGTCATCGTGCCCAGGGAAAGGTCCAGCACCTCCAGGCGCGGCACGATCGGTGCGGCGGCCAGCGCCACCGCGATGTCGTCGACGATCTCGGAATTTCGCAGGCCGAGGTGCCGCAGCGCCGGGAACAGCTCGCCGGCGAGCAGCGGCGCCAGCAGCTCCACGTGGGTGTCACCGCCGTACTCGTCGACGCCCAGCCACAGCTCCAGCGACGTCAGCGCGGGGAACTCGCTCGCGAGCACCTCACGAACCACACCGCTGGGCAGGCCACCGCTCTCGAAAACCAGCTCCCGCAGCGACTCGTGGCGGACCTGGTCAAAAGTGAGCAGCTCGCTGCCGCCCCGCACCTTCAGGATCTCCAGCTCGGGGTACGCGGCCAGCAGCGGCGTGACGTCGCCGACCCGCATCCACGAGACCTCACACTCCTCGCTGGTCTGGTCGCCGAGGAACAACGCACGCAGCCGCGGCAGCCGGGACGCGGCCTCGCAGAGCTGGGCGATCGGGGCCTCGTCGAAGGCGGCGTAACCCCAGGCGCCGATGACCAGCGCCTCGATCTCACCACCGGAACGCTCGACGAACGCCTCGAACGCCTCCCGGAACTTCTCGTTGAGTCCCCGGGTGGTCGTCTCGTCGAACTCCCAGAACGAGAAGCGCCAGGCAACCGGCCCGTCGACCGGCGGCAACGGGCCGTCGAGCGGGACGTCGACGACGCGGCGGCCGGCGAACTCGGTCGCGTGCTCGTAGAAGCTCATCGGTCACTCCCCCACCGAGACGTAGCGGAAGACCCGGCCGTCGCTCTCGTCGCTCTCGCGGGGCTCGGACAGGTCGATCTCCACACCGGGCAGGGCGGCGGTGAGGCGTTCCTGCCCCTCGGCGGAGAGGTAGTGGTGGTGGAGGTCGAGTCGGCTCAGGTGGGTCAGCGGCTGACCGGCCAGCAGGGCGTCCAGGCCCTCGTCGGTGAGTTCACCCTTCGACAGGTCGAGGACGTCGAGGCGGGCGATCACGGGTGCGGTGGCCACGGCAGCGGCGACCGCGTCGGCGATCTCCGCGTTGCAGAGGGCCAGGCTGCGCAGGGAGGGCAAGCGTTCGCCGCTCAGGATCGGGGCGAGGTCGTCGACAGTGCTGTCCGCCCCGTAGTTCGAGGTGCCGAGCCACAGGTCCAGCGACTGCAGAGCGGGCAGGTCGCTGGCACCGACCGCGCGCACCACCTGCGCCGGCAGGCCGCCGGACTCGAAGCCCAGCTCGCGCAGGGAAGCGTGCTGCGCCGCCTCGAAGACCAGACCCTCGGCACCGCGGATCCGCAGCACCTCCAGCTCCGGGTACGCGGTCAGCAGCGGGGTGATCTCCCCTTGGTGGATCCAGGAGATCTCGCACTGCTCGTAGGTCAGATCGCCGACGAAGATCGCGCGCAGCCCGGACAGCCGGGGCGCCAGCGAGATCAGCAGCTCGATCGGCGGTCCCACCTCGTAGGTGCTGCCCCACTCGCCCAGCACCAGGGCACGGATCTGCCCCTCGGGCACTCGCGTGATGAGGGCTTCGATCAGGCCGGCGAACTCCTCCGGCGGGGCCTCGAAGTCCTCCGTCTCCACCCGCCAGGCCACGGCGGCGGGATCGTCCGGCAGCTCGCCCTCCGGATCGAAGGCCACCACCGGGAGCCCGGCAAATGTGGTCACGTGCGAGTTGATGGTCACGCTTTACCTCCGGTCCGGTTCGGTCGGCGGCACGCTAACAGAGCCGACCGACAAAACTGGCCCATTGCCGGATCACCGCTGGTCACGCCGCTGAGCGCGGACACTGCGGACGGGACCACCCGCAGGAGTGGCATCGGGGCGCAGCCGCATAGGAACGCCCCCGGTGGGTAGGTCAGTGGTCAGGCGCGCCGGCCGGAACGGGTCAGCGCGCGTGTGCAGGACGGAGATGATGATGACCGATACACAGCCTCGGACTGTGTGGCCGGCGGAGGCGTCGACCGGACAGCTCGTGACACAGATGACCGAGCAGGTCTCCACCCTCGTGCGTGACGAGCTGGCTCTCGCGCGTACAGAAATGGTGGAGAAGGGCAAGCGCGCCGGGAAGGGCGCGGGTCTCCTGGGCGGAGCCGGCGTGCTGGCGATGTACGGCGTCGGCGCTCTCCTGGTGACCGTGGGCGCGCTGCTGGCGCTGGTCTGGCCGGTCTGGCTGGCCGCCCTGGTGGTCACCGTCGTGGTGTTCGCCGTGGCGGGTGTGGCCGCCCTGATCGGCAAGAAGCAGGTGCAGCAGGCGGTGCCGCCGGCGCCGACCGCCGCCGTGGACAGCAGCAAGCGCGACGTGGACGCGGTCAAGACCGCGGTCCGGGACGGAAGGCACGCATGAGCAGCGACGTCACGGTTCGTCTGAACGGGTCCACGCCGGGCGATCCGGCGCGGTTGAAGGCCGAGATCGAGCAGACCCGGCAGGAGCTGGGTGAGACCGCTGCCGCGCTGGCCGCCAAGACCGATGTGAAGACCCGCGCTGCCGCCCTGGCGGGACGCGTGCGGGAACGTGTCGTCGTCACGGCGGACGAGATCAAGCAGGACCCGGCCCAGGCTGTCCGCCGCCCGGTGCCCGTGGCGCTGCTGGCCACGGTGGCCGCTGCCGTCGCAGTGGTGCTGGTCCGGCGCAGCCGCAGCTGACCGTCCCACGGCCCACTACCGCATCCGGTGGTGGGCCGCTGGCATATGAGACATTTTCTTGTTTTGCCGACGTTGATGGCCGTTTCATAGCGTAATAGGGCGTGTGAAAACGCTGCCGAAGCTCCTCAGCGCCCTGATCCTGGCCACCGCACCCGTCGTTGCCGCCCCGTCACCGGCCGCGGCCGTCACTCCCGCCGCCGCGGCGCCGCCCTACCACGTGGTACGTCCCGGCGAGACGATCAAGAGCATCGCGGCCGCGTACGGGATCCGTCGTGCCGATCTGCGCGCCTGGAACGGCCTGATCAAGCCCAACCAGCCCAGCCCGGACGGTGTTCTGCACCTGGCCGAACCGGCCGGGGGCCGGCTCACCGGCTGGCGGTCGTGGATCGAGAAGGTCACACCCGGCACGGTCAACTGGAACGCCAAGGACAAATGTCCGGTCCTTCCGGCCGACCTGCGCAAGGTCTGGGTCACCTACATCGACTTCTACGGCGTCTCCCACCAGGGCAGCATCGTCGTGCACCGGACCATCGCGACCCGGACCCAGCGAGCGTTCCAGTCGCTGTACAGGATGCGCTTCCGGATTCAGGGCATGAGCCCGATGACACTCAACGCGCCCTACATCGACGACATGGGCACGGTCACCGCCGGTTACAGCTGCCGCGTGGTCAACGGCAGCAAGACCTGGTCACAGCACGCGTACGGGAAGGCCATCGACGTCAACCCGGTGCAGAACCCGATGGTCCGCGGCCGGTACATCGACCCGGCCGGCGGCACCGACTTCCTGCGGCGCGGCCTCTACCGGCGCGGCATGATGCACGCCTCCGGTGCGGTCCGCGCCTTCACCGACCAGGGCTTCTACTGGGGCGGCCGCTGGAACAGCCTCAAGGACGACATGCACTTCAGCATGAACAACCGCTGACCGTGAGCCTGCTCAGACGGGCCTGAGCAGCGCGACCAGGAAGTCCGAGCCGGCACCGAACGGTCGCAGGTCCCAGGTCGACAGCAGCACGTCCGGCGCGAGGCCGGCCGCCGCGACGTCGACGAAGAAGTCGTCGAACGCGTAACCCCGGTCGGCGCCGAAGCCGATCACCACGCGGGCACCCTCGGCCAGGTGGAGGCGCAGCCGTCGGAGGATCTCGACCCGGGTGCCCGGCGCGACGAAGGTCATCACGTTGCCGGCGCAGACGATCACGTCGAAGCGTTCCGGCAGCTCCAGCTCGGCCAGGTCGCCGGTCAGCCAGCGCGGCCCCGGATAGTCCTCCTCGGCCGCCGCGATCAGCTCCGGGTCCAGGTCGACGCCGGTGACGTCGTGACCGGCCGCGGCCAGAAATCCGCCCACACGGCCGGCGCCGCAACCGGCGTCGAGGACCCTCGACCCGCGCGGCACCATCGTGTCGATCAGGCGCGCCTCACCGGCCAGGTCGGCGCCGTCCTTCGCGAGCTTGCGGAACCGGTCGATGTACCAGCGCGAGTGGCCGGGGTTCTCAGCGATCTTCTGCAGCCAGAGGTTCTCCACGTCCGACCACACTGCCAGACGCGGAGGGCCCGGTCTCGGGAAGAGACCGGGCCCACACTCACACGATCGTCACCAGTTGCTGTAGTTGTCCTGCGTCTGCGCGTTGAACAGCTCCGTCGACGCACCCGTCGCCGGGTTGGTCCGCCGGTCCTTCAGCTCCAGCACGTCAACGCCCTTGGCGATGTCGTTGGAGTAGATGAAGCCGTTGTACCAGTACGCCGACCACGAGCCGCCCAGCACGAACTGGGTGTCCGAGATGGGTCCCCGCTCCCAGTACGCGATCTCCTTGGGGTTCCGCGAGTTGGTGAAGTCCCAGACCGAGATGCCGCCCTGGTACCACGCCTGCACCATGATGTCCTTGCCCGGAACCGGGATCAGCGAGCCGTTGTGGGCCACGCAGTTCTCGGTGTCGGTGTTGGTGCGCGGGATCTTGAAGTAGCTGCGGAACTCGAGCTTGCGGTTGTTGCCCTTGCCGACGATGTCGTAGATCGCGTCGGCACCCCGCTCCGGACCGATCTCCGGGTTGCAGGTGGCCGCGCCGCCGCCGCCGAGCTCGTCGGTGAAGACGACCTTGGTGGCCTTGTTGTTGAACGTCGCCGAGTGCCAGAACGCGAAGTTCTCGGTGTCGCGCACCGTGGTGATGACCTTCGGCTGGCTGCGCACGGAGATGTCGAAGAGCACACCGTCACCCATGCAGGCACCGGCGGCGATGTCCTTCTCCGGGTACGCCGTGATGTCGTGGCAGCCCGTCGTCGGGGACTGGCCCTCGGTGCCACCGGGGTAGCCACCGTCCGGGAACAGCACCGGCGTCGACACGACCCGCGCGGCCGTCGGCTCCGCGAGCGGCACCCGGACGATCGAGATCTTGTCGTGCGGCAGAGCACAGTTCGGCTGGTCCGCCGCCGCCAGGTTGTACGAGGAGACGTACAGGTAGACGGAGTTGTCACCCGCCTTGCCCGGAATCATCGTCTGGGTGTGCGAACCACAGTCGGTCTTCACCGACTTGAGGTAGGCCGGTGTGGTCGGGTCGCTGATGTCGAAGATCTTCACGCCCTCCCAGCGGTCGCCGGGTGCGGCGGTCGTGGAAGCGGCGTTGTTGCAGGAGTCGTTCGTCCGCTGCGAGTCGGTGCCCAGGAACAGCAGGTTGCCCTTGATCGAGATGTCGTTCTGCGATCCGGGGCAGAGCACCTGCGCCGCGACGGTCGGCGCCTTGGGGTTGCTGATGTCGTAGACCGCGAAGCCGTTGTAGTTACCGCCGTATGCGTACTCGCCCTTGAAGGCCCAGTCCGAGTTGGTGGAGTTGGCGAACGGGCCCGTCTTCGGCAGATGGGCGACCTGGTTGAGGTTCTTCGTGCTCGCGACCTCGTCGACCCCGGGCGGTGTGCCCGGGTCGGCCGGCGCCTGCGCGACACCGCTGGAGGGCGCCGCCAACAGTCCGACCACGACCGTTGCCGCGCTGAGACACGCCAGGCGCTTGAGCTGCCGCCCTCGTGGGGCAGAGTGCTTCATGAAGCTCCTTCCGGCTGCTGGCGCACCGAGGGGCAGGGTGGTGTCACGGTCGGTGCGCATTCACCATCGTCGTTACAGTAATAGCCGGAGACGGAACGCGGGGGACATTGTTACCGGCACGAAAGGATCCGATGAGTCGGCAGAGGACATTCACGCTGGTCGCAGCGGCGGCCGTGGTGCTGGCAGCCGGCGGAACGGCCGTGGCGGCCCGTGCGGGCGACGACCGTTCGGCGGCGGCACCGCAGGCGAGCGCCAGCCCGGCGCCTCCGGCCCGGGTGGTCCTGCCGGGCCGGCCGGGTGAGTCGGCCCGGGTCACCGACTCCGATCAGGTACGCGCACCCGACGGCTCGACGTTCAACTCGATCGACGTCACGTTCGTGCAGATGATGATCGCCCACCACCAGCAGGCGATCGAGATGTCCGCGCTGGCACCGCAGCGCGCCGGCGACGCCGGGCTGCGCGCCCTGGCCGCACGCATCGGCGCTGCTCAGGCCCCGGAGATCACCTGGCTGAAGCGCTGGCTGACCGACCGCAAGCTGCCCGAGACCGACCCGGCGCATAACCACAGCACGATGCCCGGCATGCAGACGCCGGCCGATCTGGCCGCGCTGACCGCCGCGAAGGGCACGGACTTCGACACGAAGTTCATCGCGATGATGACCGCCCACCACAAGGGCGCGATCCAGATGGCCGGCGACGTCCTCGGCGGCGGCACCGACCAGGTCCTCTACGAGATGGCGAACGAGATGGCCGTCGAGCAGGGCAGCGAGATCCGCCGGATGGAGCAGCTCTAGCGACCTGTGTCACCTATGGAGGTGAGGGGATGCGGCGGCGCCCGGCGGACCGATAGGTTGTCTACCGTGGATGTCAGGGCAGCTCTTCGCCGTACGCGGCTGCCGTTCGTCGCATCCCTGTTCCTGGCCGCGCTGCTCGGCCTGCCGGGCACACCCGCACCGGCCATCGATCCACTTCCGGTTCCCGTCGTGGCGGCGGTCGCTGCTGCGCCGGCTTCGGCCACCTCGGTCGCGTCGCCGGTCGAGGCTCCTGTTGCCGAGCCCGTTGCCCCGTCCGTCGCGGCTGTTCCCGCCGTCGTCGATCCGGGTGTCCAGACCCTCGCCGACCAGGTCGGCACCGCGGCATCCGGGCCGCGCGCACCACCCTTCTCCGCCTGACCTGCCTCGCCCGGCACAGCCGGCGGCGGGTCGATTCGTGACGCCCCACATCGATTAGTGGCACGACCCGGTGGATAAGGAAAGAATCATGGACTTCGCTGTTGCACTCCTCGTCGGACAGGGTGGCCGGGCGGCCGCCGCCATCTGGGCGACCCTGATCCTGCTGGCCCTGCTCGCACTGGCCGGTCTCGCCCTGCCCCGTGGTGTCTTCCGCCCGCGGCAGATCTCCGCCTGGTTGGCCGACTCCGCCGCGCAGAAGCGTGCCGAGCTGGAGCGCAGGAGCACCGAGGCCGAGGAGCTGATCCGCTACGCCGACGAGATCGCCGTGGCGGCCCGGGGCGCGGCGCACACCGCCGAGCGCCGGCGCGAGGAGTGCCAGGAGGCGCAGGTCCGCACGCAGGAGGCGTGGCAGGCCTACCAGGCTGCGGACGCCGCCCTGACCCGCGCCCGCCGCGCCGCCGCCTACGCGACGCCGATGACCGACGACGAGCACGCCGACCGGGCGCAGGCGCTGCGGCGTTCCGCGCAGAGCGCGTACCGGCGGGGCGACCTGTCCGACACGCAGCTGCTGGACGCGCTGACCCACCGCAACGGCTGGGACCCCACGCTGCACCCCGTCGAGCAGGAGCTGATCCTGGCCCGGGCGGCCGTGACGCACCGGTTCGCGGCGTACCAGGAATGCCTGACCGCCGAGGACGCCGCCTGGCAGGCCGCCGACATCGCCACCGCGTCGGTCCGCAGCCTGCGGCTGGAGGTCATCGCGGCCGAGGCCCAGGCCGAGTCGGCCCGTGCCACACTCCCGCAGCAGACCACCCCGGCCCGCTCCAGCCGCCGCATCGCCGCCACCGCCTGACGCGGACGCGTGGCCTCAGGCCACGCCGCCGTTGACGAATATGGTCTGGCCGTTGATCCAGCGGGCCGGGCCGGCCAGGGACGACACGACCTCGGCGATGTCCTCCGGGCGGCCCAGCCGCTCCATCGGGTTCATCTTGGCCATGCGGTCGATGGTCTCCTGGTCCTTGCCGTCCAGGAAGAGCGACGTCGCGGTCGGGCCGGGCGCCACCGCGTTGACGGTGATGTCGCGGCCGCGGAGTTCCTTGGCCAGGATCGGGCTGAGGGCCTCGACCGCGGCCTTGGTGGCGGCATATCCGGAGTATGTCGGCAGGTTGAGCCGGGTCACCGAGGTCGAGAAGTTGATGATCGCGCCACCGGAGCGGACCCGGCGGGCGGCCTCGCGGCCGATCACGAAGGTGCCGCGCAGGTTGGTGCGGAACATCCGGTCGAGGTCGTCGAGGCCTGCATCGGCCAGGGGGCTGAGGACCATGATCCCGGCGGCGTTCACCACGACGTCCACGCCGCCGAAGCGCTGCTCGGCGAGGTCGAAGAGCGACCGGACGGCGGTCTCGTCCGCCACGTCGGCCTGAACGGCGACGGCGTTTCCGCCGGCTGCTTCCACGGCCTCGACGGTGGCCTTGGCCTCGACGTCGTTGCCGGCGTAGGCGATGACAACAGCCTGACCGTCGGCAGCGAGGCGCTCGGACACGGCCCGGCCGATGCCGCGGGAACCGCCGGTGACGATCGCAACGCGGCGCTGGGTGTCGGTCATGGTGACTCCTTCGATAGGCGCTAACACCTCGACGTTAGCATCGCTACCACCATATCGCTAACGTCCAAGTGTTATCGTCGTTACCGTGGAAACCAGGAACACCCGTGACCGCATCCTCGAGGCAGCAGCAGCCCTGCTCGCCGAGGGCGGACGCGAGGCCGTGTCGACCCGGGCGGTCAGTACGGCCGCCGGCGTGCAGGCGCCGACCATCTACCGCATCTTCGGTGACAAGCAGGGCCTGCTGGACGCGGTCGCGAGCCACGGATTTGCCGCCTACCTGGAGGACAAGGCCGGGCTTCCCCACAGCGAGGACCCCGTCGAGGACCTGCGCCGCGGCTGGGACCTGCACGTCGGTTTCGGCGTGGAGAACCCCGCGTACTACGCGCTGATCTACGGCGAACCCCGTCCCGGCGTGGCCTCACCGGCAGCCCGCCAGGCCGCCGAGATCCTGGCCGCCCAGGTACGCCGCATCGCCGAGGCGGGCCGCCTGCGTGTCACCGAGGAACGTGCCGCCCACCTGATCCACTCCGCGGGCGCCGGCATGACCTTCGAACTCATCGGCCTCACCCCGGAGCAACGCGACCCGGCCCTCTCGACCCTGGCCCGCGAGTCGATCATCGCGGCCGTGACCACCGACCCACCGACCCATCCCGACAGCGTCACCGGCTCGGCGATCACCCTGCGCGCCGCCCTCGACCAGCTCGATGCGCTTTCCCCGGCAGAGCGGGTGCTGCTCGACGAATGGCTCGGACGCATCGCGTCCTAGGTGAGCGACACCCAGGCGCCGCTCTCGACCGACCGTGACATCGCGTCCAGTGCCACCGCGCTGTGCACGGCATCGTCGAGGGTGGCGCCGTACGGCTTTGTCTCGATGATCGAGCGCAGGAAGCGGTACGCCTCGATCACCTTGAGGTCGTCGTAGCCCATGGCGATGCCGGAGCCCGGCTGGAACGCTGCGTAGTCGCCGGCCGCCGGTCCGACGTGGACGGTGCGCCTCGGCTGGTCCTGGTAGTCGTCGCCCACACTGACGGCCAGCTCGCCCATCCGGCGGAAGTCCCAGGAGACGGCTCCGCGGGTGCCGTGAATCTCGAAGCCGTAGTTGTTCTGGTCCCCCACCGCGACGCGGCTGGCCTCGAGCACCACGCGGGCGCCGGACGCCAGCCGCAGCTGGCTGGAGACGTAGTCCTCGTTCTCGACCGGGCCGAGTTCACCACCGGCAGCGCGGGTGTGCCCGGCGGTGGCACCGCTGGGCCGCGAGCGCTGCGGTACGAAGGTCGCCGTGTCCGCGACCAGGGACAAGATGTCGCCGAGCAGGTGACGGACCAGGTCGATGCCGTGGGCGGCCAGGTCGCCGAGGACGCCGCTGCCGCCGCGGGCCCGTTCGAAGCGCCAGGTCAGTGCGCCTTCCGGGTGCGCCGCGTAATCACTGAAGAGGCGGAACCGCGCGTGGGTGACCGTTCCGAGCTCACCGGCGGTGATCAGCTCACGGGCGGCCTCCACCGCCGGGGCGTTGCGGTAGTTGAAGCCGACCGCACCCTGCACACCGGCCTCGCGGGCGGCGGCGGCGACAGCACGCGCGTCGTCGGCGTCGAGGCCGACCGGCTTCTCAATCCAGATGTGTTTGCCGGCGCGGGCCAGGGCCACGCCGAGCTCGCGGTGCAGGAAGTTCGGCGCGGCGATGCTCACCGCCCGGATCCGCGGGTCGGCGGCGAGGTCACGCCAGTCGAGGGTCGCGGTGGTGAAGCCGTACTGGTCGGCGGCCTCGGCGGCACGGCCCGGCACCTCGTCGGCCACGGCGACCAGCTCGGGGCGTACGCCCAGCTGCGGGTAGTGGTGCAGAACCCGGAGGTAGGACTGGGTGTGCACCCGCCCCATCCAGCCGAACCCGGCGACGGCCACTCCGAACGTCTCTCGACTCATCCGGCCAGTCTGCCCCGTGCGCTGCGGCCGTAGAACCGATAGCATGGCCAGACCGGTTGCAGAGTGCAATCAGATAGGAGTCCTCTCATGGCTGACACCGCACGGCAGACCGCAGGCGGCAAGGTGCTCTGGCACTTCACGATGTCCCTCGACGGATTCGTGGCCGGACCGAACCATGAGATGGACTGGATGACCGGCTTCTCCTCGCGTCCCGGCCTGATCGAGGAGTACGTCGAGACCACCGGTGCCGTTCTCGGTGGCCGCACCGGCTGGGACAACACCGTCGACGACGTCCGCCCCTACGGCGGCGCCTGGGAGGGTCCGCTCTTCATCCTCACCCACCACCCTGAGGACGCGAAGCCCGCCGACGGCGTCACCTTCCTCAGCGTTGATCCGGCCGAAGCGGTGCGGATCGGGCTGGACGCCGCCGGCGGCAAGAACCTCGAGGTGTTCTCCCCGACCATCGGCGCGCAGCTCCTCGAGCTGGGCCTGATCGACGAGATCGACCTGCACATCGCACCGGTCCTGCTCGGCGAGGGCATCCGCCTCTACGACAACCCCGGCGGCAAGGCGATCCGTCTGCACCGCGCCGACGTCGAGGACCCCACCCTCGCCCTCAACGTGCGATACCTACCCGTCCGCTGAGTCGCCCGGCGCGACCGGTCAGGCCGGCGCCGGCGCCAGGGTCGTCCCCCTGTCGAGGGCCCGCACGGCGACGATGATGATCGGCGCGAGGGTGAGGTGGCACAGTGACAGTGCCACCTTGCTCGCCGTGTCGAAGTCGGCGGGCAGGGTCATCACAAAGATCGTCGCGATCGCCAGCACCGGGCCGACGATCAAGGCGGCCCAGGTCACCCAGCCGAAACGGGGTGCCAGCAGGGCCACCGCGAGCAGACCCAGCAGCATCGGCACGGCGCTGAAACCGGCCACGGTGATGGCAAAGACCTCCGCCGGCCGGCCGGCCGCGGTGAACTCGAACGTTCCGCCCACGGCCCGGCCGATCGTGTAGATCACCTGGTTGACCAGCATCGCCGTGAGCACGGCGAGCACGATGATCCGCAGGCGCCTAGACATCGGCCGACGCCTTGCCCCGGGTCACGTACGCCTCGAGGCGGTCGAAGGCACCCACCCAGACCTCGCCGACGAAGAAGTCGCGCACCTCCGGCACCGGGAAGCCGCTCTGGGCGACGGTCATCAGTGTGCCGCCGTCCTTCTCCTCGAAGGTGACCTCGATGCGGGTGGTCATGGACATGCCGTCCGGGCTCGACCCGGTGGATTCGGTGACCAGCCGGTGCGGCCGGTCGATCTCGAGGAACGTCTGGGTCTCGCGGAACAGCGTGTCGGGGCCGGGGCCCCAGACCGCGGTCTGCTGACCACCGACCCGCAGGTCGACCTCGATCTCGACGATGCCGGGCTGTTCGTCGAGGATGCTGAACCAGATCTTCTGCTTCTCCGCGTCCGTGTACGCGTCGAAGACCTCCTCCGGTGTTGCCGGCAACTGGCGCGTCATGCGCATGTCGATGGTCACGTGTCCTGCCCTTCCGGGTCGCGCGGGCTGCGCGCAAGTGTGAAGTAGGCGTCCAAGCCGTCGAGTTTGCGGGCCCAGAGCCGCTGGTAGAAGGCGATCCAAGCCATGGCCTCGTCCAGTGGTTGTTCGGCCAGCCGGCACTGACGGGACCGGCCGACCTTCTCGGTGACGACGAGGCCGGCGTCCTCGAGGACCTGGATGTGTTTTTTCATGCCGGTCAGGCTCATCCCGGTGGGCTCGGCGAGCACGCCGACGCTGGCGGGGCCTTCGCCGAGGCGGACCAGGATCGCCCGCCGGGTCGGATCCGCCAGCGAGGCGAAGACCCGGTCGAGCACCTCTTGCTGAACCATGTGGTTCACCATAGAACACTGAACCGTCAGGTTCAATGAGCGATCTGATCCAGCTGAAGACGGCCGGGCTGCACCACGTCGGCGTACACACCGAAGCAGGCGCCACGGCCGAAGTCCGCCACCGGCCTGCGGTAATGCCGCGCCAACGTGCTGAGCAGGGCACGATCCGCCGGGATCCCGGCCTGCCCCAGCCCGGGAATGACACACCGTGGAGTGGGCATGACGATCCGGAGAACGACGTCGCCCAGACGCAGCTCGTCGCCGGGCGCGGGGTCGTCCGGCGCCTCGAGGATCAGGTTGGCGCGGAACCGGGCGTCGGCGACCGCGGTGCCGCCGAGGCGCTCACCCAGCCGCGCGAGGGCACCCGTGGTGAGCAGGTGGATCGCGCCGAAGTCCGTGAAGCGACCGACGCGGGCGATGCCGCCGACGTCCGAGACGCTCTCGTCGCCCGCACGCAGATCCGGGGTCCACTCGGGAATCATGCCGTCGACGTCGGAGGCCACCCGGTGCAGCTGGGCGCCGGCGTGCGCTTCCTGGGTCAGCCGGACCGGCCGGCCGACCAGCTCCGACAGCGCCGCGTCCGCCTCGGCGCTGCCCGCCCGGTGGGCCCGGCCCGCGATTCGCAAGGTCAGCTCCGAGCCGTGCAGCTCGGTGGCCACCTCGAGCAGGTTGCCCCAGCGACGTGGGTGTTTGGCGCTGCCGATCGTGCCGTCCGAAACGTCGACGCAGGCCCAGGTCCGGTCACCGAGCAGACCCGTCGGCTCGACGTCGGCCGCGTCCAGGTGCTCACCCAGAGCGCTCTTGAGGGGATAGCGCCGGAGCGCAACGAGCTTCATGCCGACCATGCTGCCGCACGGAGAAGGGGCGGGCGGCCCCCATGACCACCCGCCCCTTCGAGTCCGGCACCTACCAGGTGGTGGGGGCCGGGGGTGCCACGACCGGCGGGCGGTCGTCACAGGTGATGGTGTTCGGCAGCTCCCAGGCCGCGAGCCACGGGCCGGTCGTGCCGCCACCGTCGTTGCCACCCAGGTCCGTGAGGCTGAACTCCGAGCCGGTCGGCTTGAAGCCGAACGAGCCGCAGTTGTTCACGCCGACCGCACCCACGTTGCGGGCGTCGACGTTGGAGAAGGAGGCCGAGCCGGCGACACGGGCCGAGACGACCGAGGTGCCCGTACCGTCGATCCGGAGGTCCTTGAACTTGACGCCCTCGATCGAGTAGAGGTCCTTCACACCCCAGTCGCTGACCAGCATGATCGCGTTGTAGGTGCTGTCCAGGTAGTGGTCACCGGTCACCTGGATGTCCGCGTCGATGGTCTTGTCGAGCGCGTAGAACCAGATGGCGCCGAGGCCGATGTTCCAGTTGAGTTCGAGCGTGCCGGCGCGTACCACGGTGTTGTTCTTGATGGTCAGGGCGCCGGCGAACGGCTCGGCGCCGAAGCGGGAGCCGGCGTGGATGCCGCTGCCCTCCCGGATCGGGTCCGCGACCAGGTTGTTCGACACGGTGTTGTCGGTGCCGCCGTAGATCGCGATGCCGTTGGCCAGCGTCGGCGTCTGCACGGTGTTGTGGTCGAAGGTGTTGCCCGTGTTCGTGATCTTCTCCGCCCACATCGCCAGGCCGTCGTCGCCGGTGTTGCGGATGAAGTTGTTGCGCACCACGGAGTTCGTGACGCCGGTGTGGAAGTTCAGGGCGTCCGCGATCTGGTCGACGATCGTGTTGTTCGTGATCTTCAGGTTGGTCATCGGCCCGTCGAACCACATGCCGACCTTGGTGTGCCGGAGGTAGAGCCCGTCGATGGTGGAGTCGCTGAGCGCGCCGCCGATGCCGTTGACCTGGTCGGTGTCGATGCGCTCGCGCACGTCACCCTGGATGGTGAAGCCCTTGAGGTGCACGTTGCGGCTGCCGCCGTCGGCGGCGTCCTTGCCGTAGAAGCCGACACCGGTGTGGACCGAGCCGTCCGGCGCCGGCTCACTCAGGGCGACTTCCTTACCCTTGATGATCGTGTACCAGCTGCCGGCGCCCTCGATCGTCACGTTGTCGACGATGATGTGGCGGTTGACCTGGTAGGTGCCCGGCGGCACGTAGACCTTGAGCTTGGCCTTCTTCGCGAACGCGATCGCCTTGTCGAACGCGGCGGCCGAGTCCCGCTTACCGGTGGGGTCGGCGCCGAAGAGCAGAACGTTCGACGCGACCAGGTTGACGTGCGGCAGACCGACCAGCTGCGAGTCGAGCAGGTCGATGACGGTCCACGCGGCGCCGGACGAGGCGGTCAGGCGGATCCTGTCCCCCGCGCGATAGGTCTTGCCCAGCAACAGCCGCTGCTCGTCGTAGAAGTGCATCGGCCGGAACGGCTTGCTGATCTCCGGCGTCGGCGTGGTCGCGGCCGGTACGCAAGCACACTCCGCGATCCACCAGTCCGGGTGCAGCAGCCCCGCGGTCGGGTCGTTGCTGAACGGGTACTGGTTGTAGAGGTACGCGTACTCCGAGGTCAGCGTCATCTTTTTGGTGTGCTTGCCGTTGACCGCGACGTCGAGGGGCGCCGTGATCCCGCCGCCGGTGGGGGCGTCGGGGATGCTGTAGCGCACGTTGACGGCGTTGGCCGCCTTCGGCAGCGTGAACTCGACGTACTGACCCGGGGTCAGCTTGACCGCGGTGCGCCCGGACGCCTCGGCGGCGAGCGAGTAGGCCGCGCGGTCCGGGCCGATGACGGCGCCGTTGTGCTTCGTGTTCTCCGCCTCCTGCTCGGCAAAGTCCACAGTGGCGCCGCGACCGGCGACGAGGGCGGGGTCGAGGCCGGCACGGGTCACGACAGGGGCCTGCGGGGCGGCGCTCGCGGGGACACCCGCGCCGACCGCCAGACCCAGCCCGACAACGGAGGCGGTAGCCAGGGCCGGCCACCTCGCGGAAATGGTCATCGAGGAGCTCTTTTCTACTGGGAGCACGCTCACAGCGGGACGACGCCGTGGGAGTGAGGTGACCTTAGGTCGCCTGTGACGAACTCCACAAGAGCCTGTCGACTATTTTCGCGTTCCTGTCTTCTTCTTTCAGGGCAGGTCAGACGACCACCACAAACTTGCCGACAGCGACGCCCGCTTCCATGTCGGCGTGCGCCTGGACGATCTGGTCGAAGCGGTAGGTGCGGTCGAGCGGGACGATCGCCTCACCCGCGGCGACGGCATCGAGGAAGTCCTGCAGCACGGCCGGCGGCAGGTCGTCGGCATCGCCGCCGTAGCCGGTCAGGCGCACCCCGCGCGGGATGTAGCCGATGGGGTAGAAGTCGGGCACGGTCCACACGTTGGACAGCATCCCCGCCATGCAGACGACACCCAGCTTGCGAGTGGCCCGCAGGGTGTCCGGCAGCGTCGGCGTGCCGACCAGCTCCAAGGCGTTGTCGACACCTTCGGGCAGGATCGCGCGGACCTGGGCGGCCACGTCGCCGTCGTCGATCAGCACGTGGTCGACGCCGATCGCCCGGAGCGCGTCCGACTTGGCCGGGCTGCGGGTGGTGGAGAGCACGGTCAGCCCGCGACGCTTCGCCAGGATCGCGATCGCCATGCCCACCGACGAGGTGCCGCCCCGCACCAGCAGGGACTGTCCCGGCTGCGCGTCCAGCCCTTCGGTGAGCGCACCGTACGCGGTCTGCAGCATCTCGGGCACCGCACCCAGCGTGGCCCAGTCGAGCTCACTGCGAAAGGCGATGACCTGTCGCGCGGGCACGCAGGTGTACTGCGCGTAGCCGCCGTCGAAGGTCCGGCCCATGCCGCCCATCATCGCGAAGACCTTCTGTCCCACCGCGAACTCGCCGCCGGGCGCCGCGGCCACGACGCCGGTCGCCTCGATGCCGGGCACACGCGGGAACGTCACGCCGTCGCCGAGGCCGAGACGGGTGTGCAGCTCCGAGCGATTGAGCCCGAACGCCTTCACCTCGATCAGCACCTGACCCGCCTGCGGCACGGGAACGGGCAGTTTGCGGTACTGCAGCGCCTCGGGCGGACCGGGTGCGTCCAGCACGATCGCTTCCATAGAACTAGCTTCCATGGAATCAATGTAGCTCAGCCCAGGCGGTCCCGGCGCCGGGCGAGTTCCGTGCGATTGCGCACATCCAGCTTGCGGAAGATGTTGCCGAGGTGGAACTCGACGGTCTTCACCGAGACGAACAGCCGCTCGGCCGCCTCCTTGTTGCTCAGCCCGTCGGCCACGGCCACCGCGACACGCACCTCGGCACCGGTCAGCGGCCACGGGTCCTTCGGCGGACTCCCGGTCACGGCACGCAGATCGGCGGCGGCCAGCGCGAGCATGCCCGCGGCGCCGATCGTCGCGTAGCCCGAGCAGGCCGCCTCCAGCAGCCGGACCGCGGGCGCGCGCCGCCCGGCCCGGCCGTGTGCCACGCCCAGCAGCCAGCACATCCGCGCCCGCGGCAGCCGCTCGTCGGGCCGGACCAGATCCTTCAGGGCGCCCTCGAAGGCCGCGATCAAGCCCGCGTCGTCCGGTGCGGAGATCCAGTCACGCCAGGCGGCCATGGCCGGTCCGCCGGGCAGACCGACAGGAGCTTCCGGTACGCCGTCCAGCAGCGCCGCCGCGGTCCCGGACTCGCCGCGCAGGGCGTGATGGGTGGCGAGTTCCCAGCGATATTCGAAGAGCAGCCCCGAGTCGACACCCTGCTCGGCGCCGACCATGAGCTCGAGCAGTCCGACCCACGCCTCGGTGTCACCCAGAGCAAACTGCAGCGCCGCGGACCCCTCGATGATGTGCCCGGCCACCCACGCCGATCCCGTACGCCCGGCCAGCTCCCGCGCCTCGGCCAGGTGCGCGGCGGACGCGGCCAGGTCACCGCGCAGCGCCTCGCACTTGATCAGCCACGAGGTCACCTCGGCCTGGATCTCCAGCCGTCCCGCCCGCGCGGCAAGATCACGGGCCTCCAGCATCTCGGCCTGTCCGCGGACCAGGTTGCCGGCCCAGGCGTCGCCGAGCCCGATCATCGCCACCAGCCGCGCACGCCGCCCCGGATCAAGGTCGAGACGGTCGACGTGGGCGGCAAAACGGGCGCGGGTCTCGTGCGGTCGGATCAACGTCAGTGTGGCCAGCAGGGCGCACTCGAGAAACAGCGGATCACCGGCCAGCCCGTGCTCGTCGAAGAGCACCAGCGCGGTCTCCAGCCGGGCGAACGAGGCGGGGTCCCGGGCCCGGGCGCCGACCACCCCGGCCAGCACGTGGAAGAGGAAATCCGTCTCCGGAGCGGGCGCTGACCAGCGCATCAGTTCCATGTCCTGCACCAGCGGGCGCAGCTCCGCAGCCGTCGCCGTCCGCGACAGGAGCAGGAACGCCTCGAAGAGCACGCGGGGGTCGGCGGTGGTGCGAGACAGAGCCACGAGCCGCTCAGCCTCAAGATCGTTGGACACGGGTCGAGCGTAGGAACTAGGGATTCCCCTGGTGTATCCGCCGACCGGTGCCGCCCACACTCCGTACGTCTCGAAGGCTGGGGGGCCGGTACAACCATGACTGTCGACAAAGCACGGAAACTGCCGTTTGCGGTGGCCGGACTGAGCACTCTGATCGGGCGGGTGCTCACCATCGCCGAATGGGCCGAGGCGGCGAAG
The DNA here is from genome assembly GCF_000494755.1 of Amorphoplanes friuliensis DSM 7358. Taxonomy (NCBI): domain Bacteria; kingdom Bacillati; phylum Actinomycetota; class Actinomycetes; order Micromonosporales; family Micromonosporaceae; genus Actinoplanes; species Actinoplanes friuliensis. Next base: position 779,220 of record NC_022657.1, on the reverse strand, counting down.
ATCCCGCAGCGCGGTGGCGGGGTGATGACGGGTGAGCTGGTCGAGCGCATCCTCGGCATCTCGGGCAAGAGCTGGGACCCGTGGACGTTCGCCGACCTGGGCCGGATCGCCGCGGTCGCCCGTGAGGCGCTGCTGTCGGCGGACCTCGAACCCCGCGACATCGACGCGCTGATCGTGGTGACCTGCTCGCCGTACGAGGTGATGCTCGACCAGGACGCGTTCCGTCTGGCCCGCGAGATCGAGTTGGCGGACTCGGTTGTACCGGTGCAGATCGGCGCGGGGTGCGCCGGGCTGGCGCGCGCTGCGGCCCTGGCCGGGCAGCTGGCCGCGGAGAACGTCCTGGTCGTCACCTACAACGCGCCGAGCCGCGTGACCGGCGACCTCAACGGCGGCGTCAACCAGCTCTACCTGGAGAACGACCGCCACCCCCTCGGGCGCAGCCTGTGGGCGTCGGCGGGCATCTTCTCCGACGGCGCCGCCGCGCTGGTGCTCAGCCGGCAGAGCAACGGTCCGGGCCTGGTGCTCTACTCCCGCGACTCGCTGGCCTTCGGGGACGAGCCGGGTTTCACCGATCCGCTGATCCATCACTTCGGCGGCGGCGCCCGGCACCCGATGGGTACGCCCGACGCGCAGGAACTCGCCTGTTACGGCATGAACGGTCCGATGGTGAAGCGGTACTACACCCAGGGCATGATGCTGAACCACGCCGCGCTCGAGGCGGCGCTGCCGAACTATGTGGACCGTGTCCGGCGCATCTACACGCACCAGGCGAGTCCGGCGCTGGTGTCGGCGTTCGCCCGGCTGGCCGGCCTGCCCGAGGACAAGGCGCCGACCAACGCCCGTCGTTTCGGCAACCTGGTCAGCGCCAGCACCGCCAAGATGCTCCACGACGACCTGTACGCCGGTGAGGTCACCAACGACGACCTCATCTGTGTCTCCGTGGTCGGCTCGGGTCCGGAGCGGGGCGCTTACGTCCTCCCGCTCCGGATCGCCAAGATCGTCGAGCCGGGCACCGCACCAGCCTGATCCGGGGGGCGGTTCAGGGCCGGTTCTCCCCCGAGGCCGGCCCTGATCCCCGTTCCGCGGCGACGAGTTCGCGGGTCGCGGGCGCCACCTCGGCGGCGAAGCGCTCGATCGTCGCCGGGTCGTCGGTGGCGAGGATGAAGGTGCTGACGCCGTACTCCAGGGTCAGCCCGGCCAGGTCCTCGGCCCACTGCTCGGCCGGGCCGTTCAGGAACGACTGACCGGTCGGCGCGAACTGACCGGCGATGTTGAGCAGCCGGCGGACCGCCTTCGGGTCACGGTCGACGGCCGCCGCGCCCTCGTCGATGTGCTGGTTCAGGGCTTCCAGGTCGGCCGGGCCGTTCGGCAGGTACCCCAGCGACGGCAGCGCACCGTCGGCCAGACGCCCCACCAGCCGCAGCATCCGCGGCTTGTACGCCCCGACCCAGATCTTGATGTCGTGCGCCGGCGCAGGTCCCCGCTTGGCCCCGTTGACCTGGTAATACTCGCCCTTGAAGCGGACCGGGCCGGGCTGGTCCGCGGCCCAGATCGCGCGGATCACCTCCAGTCCCTCCTCCAGCGCGGCGACCGACTCACCCGCGGTCAGGCGGCGGGAGCCCATCGCCTCGATCGCGTCCCAGAAGCCACCGGCGCCGATGCCCAGCTCGATGCGGCCACCGCTGAGCAGGTCCAGGCTCGCCGCGGCCCGGGCCAGCACGGCCGGCGGTCGCAGCGGCAGGTTGAGCACGTTGCCGCTGAGGTGGATCCGCGACGTCCGGGCCGCCGCGTACGACAGCAGCGTCCACGTGTCGTGGAAGCGCGGCAGATAGGGATGGTCCTGGAACGTGGCCAGGTCGAGCCCCGCGCGCTCCGACACGACGGCGAGCTCCGCCGCCTGGTGCACGGGCTGCGCCGTGGGCGTGATGAACGTGCCGAACAGCAGGTCGTGCCCGTAGTCGGTCATCGGGTCCCCACTTCGATGTTGAAGTTGTCGCGGAACAGGTTCTGCGGGTCGTACCGGTGCTTGAGCTCACGCAGTCGTTCGAGAGTGCGTGGCGGGAACGCGTCAGCCACGCGTTCGGGCCGCAGGTCGGTCTCGAAGCTGAGGTAGAGCCCGTCGAAGTGTGCGGCGAGCGCGTCCCAGAGCGGGTCCACCCGGCGCCGGCTCGACCCCATCACGACGATCGAGAAGTTCGCCGAGCGGTGGGCGTAGGCGGTGGCGTCCTCGGGGACGTCGGCGACCGCACCGCCGACCGCGCGGATCTGGAACCAGTGGATCGCCCCGCTGGCGATCAGCTCGGCCGCCGCGGCGGCGAACTCCGGCGTGAGGTGCTCGATCAGCCCGGACCGGGCGACCGGCTCACCCTGGCCCTGGTGGTAACCCTCGGCGACATTGGCCATGACCCCGGCGTACGGGGTGAGTACGACGTTCTGCTGGTACAGCGGTCCCACACTCGCGACGGGTGTCAGCTGGTCGATGATCGTCTGCGGGTCGCTGCTGTCCACCATGGCCATGATCTGCGCATATCCGGGCTGACCGGGGCGCGGACGGCCCATGATCAGATTTGCGGTCAGGTCGCGCGGCGCGGCCTCGACCGCCGCACCCCAGCGCACCAGCAGGTCGGCCGGGTCGTCGGCGCCGACGACAAACTGACCCCAGCCGACATCACCGACCTCGTCCACCTCGAAGTCGAAGGAGGTGACCACGCCGAAGTTGGCACCGGCACCCCGGACGGCCCAGAACAGGTCCGGGTTCTCCTCCTCGGAGGCGCGCACCACCGAACCGTCCGCGAGCACCACCTCCACCGCGCGCAGGTGGTCGATGGTCAGACCGTGCTTGCGAGCCAGCCAGCCGACCCCGGCCGCGGTGGCCAGCCCACCGACCCCCACACCGCCGTAGTCGCCCGAGCTCAGGGCCCAGCCGTACGGGAGCAGCGCGTCGGCCACGTCGGTCCAGCGGGCACCGGCGCCGACGCGGATCAGTCGCCGTTCGGTGTCGAGGACCTCGATGGTGTTCAGGGCGGCCAAGCTGAGCACCAGGCCGCCGTCGTTGGTGGACCGGCCGCTGATGCCGTGACCGCCGCTGCGCACCGCAAACGGGACGCCGGGGTGCTCCCGTACGAAGGCCAGCGCGTCGACCACCTCGGCGGTGCTGCTCGCACGCAGGACCAGGCCGGGTGCGCCGCCGCGCATGTACGTCGAGCGGACCCGCGCGTAGTCGAGGTCACCGGGCTCGACCGCCGCCTCGGCCAGGCTCGCGGGCACGGTGTCGTAGCTGATGCCGGTGCGGCGCTTTGCGCGTACGGCTGTGGTCCGGAAAACGGCCGTGGGCGCCTCGGGCAGCTCACGGGCGACGGCCTCGCGCAGCGCGGGGGCGATCTCCGCGGCAAAACGCTCCAGCGTTGCGGCGTCGTCGGTCATGACGATGAACGTTCCGACCCCGTCCTCGAGGACCAGCGGCAGCAGTTCGTCGACCGTGCGGTCGGGCGTGATGTTGACCAGGCGGCGGATCTCGGCGGGTTCACGACCGGCGGCCAGCGCGGCCTCGTCGATGATCTTGTTGGCGGCGGCGAACTCCCCCGGCTTGAAGGCGCTCAGCGTCGGCAGCCACCCGTCGGCCTTGCGCCCGGTCAGCCGCAACATCCGCGGCTTGTAGCCACCGAGCCAGAGCGGGATGCGGTGCGCGGGAAGCGGGCCGCGCTGCGCCGCCGGGATCCGGTAGTGCTCGCCGAGGTGACGCAACGGCCCGGGCTCGCCGGCGTCGAGCACTCCGCGGACGACGTCGATCGCCTCCTCGAGGGCCTCGACGGCCTGCCCGGGGCTGAGCTTGCGACCACCCATGGCCTCGATCGCGTCCCAGAAGGCCCCGGCGCCCAGCGCGAGGTCGAGCCGGCCGCCGGAGAGCAGGTCGAGACTGGCGGCCGAGCGGGCGAGCACGGCCGGGTCCCGCAACGGGACGTTCAGCACGTTCGCGGCCAGGTGGATGCGCTCGGTCCGGCCCGCGACCCAGCTCAGCAGCGTCCAGGTGTCCAGGAAGCGCGGCTGGTAGGGGTGGTCCTGAAAGGTGACCAGGTCGTAGCCGAAGGCCTCGGCCCGCTGGGCCAGGGCGACCGGCTCTCCCGGCGCGGTGCTGCCCGGAGTGATGAACACACCGAACTTCAGCGGGTGTCCGTAGTTCATCGCGCTCTCCCTGATCGAACCGGTTGATACATCAACCGTTGATACATCAACCGGCGGCCTACCTGCAAATGGAAGTACCATTCCCGGCGTGAGTGCGACCGCCGACGTCTCCGCCGCCTGGCAGGCGTATCAGCGCATGCGCCTGCAGCTCAACGGGCGGATCAGCCGTGAGCTGTTCCGCTCGACGGGCCTGTCCGAGGCCGACTTCGACATTCTCTTCTTCCTGGAGGGGTCCCCGGACGGCAGTGTGCGCTCGATCGCCCTGCGCTGCGGACTCGAATGGGAGAAGTCGCGTCTGTCACACCAGCTGCGCCGGATGGAGGGCCGTGGCCTGATCACCAAGGGCGCCGACGCGTCGGTCCAGCTGACGGACAAGGGCCGCGAGCAGATCGCTGCTGCACAGGCCTGCCACAGCGCCGCGGTCAGCCGCTACTTCGGAGACGTGCTGACCGACGAGCAGCTCACGGCACTCACCGCCATCTCCGACCAGGTCGTGTCGCGGCTCACGCAGGATCGGCACCACTCACCGCACTAGAGTCGTGATCATGCCGAACCTTCAGGTCATCGTCGCCAGCACCCGCCCCGGACGGGTCGGCCTGCCGGTCGCCACCTGGGCCGCCGCGGCGGCCGTCGAGCACGGGGTGTTCGACGTCGAGCTGATCGACCTGGCCGACTACGCGCTGCCGCTGATGGACGAGCCCAACCACCCGCGCCTCCGGCAGTACACGCACGAGCACACCCTGCGCTGGAGCGAGACGGTCGACCGCGCGGACGCGTTCGTGATCGTCCACCCGGAGTACAACTACAGCTTCAACGCGGCCATCAAGAACGCCATCGACTACCTCCACCAGGAGTGGGCCGACAAGCCGGTCGGCTTTGTCAGCTACGGCGGCGTCTCCGGCGGGCTGCGCGCGACCCAGGCTCTCAAGCAGGTCGTGACCACACTCAAAATGGTCCCGATCGTCGAGGCCGTGCCGATCCCGCTGGTCGGCCGCTACCTCAACGACGACGGCGAATTCGTCCCCAGTGAGCAGATCGCGGCCGCCGCCGCACCGATGTTCACCGAGCTCGCCCGCCTCCACGGCGCCCTCGCCCCGCTGCGCGCGAGGGTCTAACCGGCCAGGATCCAGCGTCCGCGGCCCAGGCGTTTGGCCTCGTACATCGCCGCGTCCGCCGAGCGCAGCAGCCCTTCGGCGGCCGGCTCGGTGCGCGCGGCGATGCCGATGCTCCCGCCCACGACGAGATGATGACCCTCGAACGCCACCGGCCGGGCCACGTCGCTGATGATCCGCTCGGCCAGGGTCACCGCTTCCTCCGCGGAGACCCCCGGGCAGAGCAGCACAAACTCGTCGCCGCCGAGCCGGGCGACCAGGTCACCCTCACGGACGGCCACGGTCAACCGCTCGGAGACGGTACGCAGCACGACGTCGCCGGCCTCGTGACCGTACTGGTCGTTGATCTCCTTGAAGCCGTCCAGATCCAGGTAGAGAACCGCCACCGGGGCATCGGGCGCGGGAACGGTCCGCGCCAGCCGGTCACCGAGCACCGACCTGTTCGCCAGCCCGGTCAGCGGGTCGCGGTCCGCCTGGTGGGCGAGCTGTTCCTGGGTGCGGGCCTGCTCCCGCACCACCAGCACGAACCGCACGACCACCAGCAGCGCGCAGACCACCGAGGCGAGCAGCCCGACCAGGTCCGGGCGGATGAAAACGTTGAGCACGGGCGGGGTCAGCAGCGCCACCGCGAGGAAGAACACCCGGGCCGGGTGCAGCGTCCGGCTCGCCCGCCCCGGACTGACCAGCTCGGCCCGCGCCGGATGCAGCCCGGCCGCGGTGATCAACGCGTTGCCGATGAGCATCGCCGCGTTGAGCCGGCCGTAGATGTCCTCGCTGACCAGGTACGGCAGGGCGGTCCAGCCGACGTCCATGAGCAGGTACCAGACCACACCGGCCAGCAACAGCCGCGTCGGGGCCGTACGGGCGCCGGGTGACAACGCGATCAGCAGGACCGCGGTGAGCAGCACCACGTCGCCGATCGGGTAGAGCAGCGGGACCGCGGCCTCGGCGAAGGTGGCGCCGTCGGTGAGCGGCTTCATGACGAAGGGCCAGCTGACCGCCGCCGCGGCCACGGTCAGGGTGAGCGCGTCGACCACCGAGCTGCGCAACCGCCCGGGGGCCCGGCGCCGGGCCATCAACGCCAGCGCTGTCGCCAGCAGTGGATAGGGCCCGAGCCAGAACACGTCGGCCGGTCCGACGGCCGAGGTCTCCCCGAGCAGGTGCAGCTCGAGCAGCTCGTAGGCGTCACCGGTGAACCACAGGGTCTGACACGCGGCGACCAGCAGCCAGATCCGGCGGTCGCGTCCCTCGTGCCGGCGGAAGGCCGACCACCAGGCCACCGCGCACAACAGCACGTACGCGGTGACGTGCACGATCTCGCCGGCGAGCCGGAAGTAGACAGCAACCTCCACGGCGGCGACCACGAAGGTCACCACCAGGAAGATCCACACGCCGGCCCGGCTCACGTTGTCCCTGATCGGTCACGACCGGGGACAACGTGAGCAGTTGTGGCGTACCGGCTGTTACGGCTGGCTGCGCGGGCTGTCCGGAGCCAGGGTGTCGATGAACTCGTGCGGGTCGTGCACCTCACCGCTGCGACGGGCGGCGTCGGCCTCGGCCGCCATCGCCTTGGCCGGACCGGCCGCGTCGACACCGGCCCGCTTCGCGGCGGCGACCACCTGGTTGTACGCACCCTCGGCGAACGCGTACGCGGCCCGGTAGTCGTGCCGGGCGAAGGCCGTGGTGGCCAGGCCCAGCAGGACGTCGGCGGCACGCAGCTGACCGCGTACCTTCGACTCCTTGCCCGAGCCGAGGACATCAGCGGCCAGGCGGTTCGCGGCCTCGTTGTACGCCGAGGTCAGGAACCGGTCGCTGTTGTCCCGGTCGAACTGGCTGAAGTCCCAGTTCACGTCGATGTAGCTCATCATCGAGTTGCTCTCGTCGCCGGCGTTGGCGAAGAGGAACTCACCCCCGGGCTCGTAGTCCACGCCCGTCTCGCTGTCGTAGCCGTCGTGCGGGTGGCTCATGCCCAGGTGGTGGCCGACCTCGTGGATCTGCGTGGTGCTCAGGCCGTACCCGGACTGGACAACCTCGGGCGAGATGAAGCAGAAGACACCGGTCTGGGTGCCGTCGACGTAGTTGTCGTCGGCGAAGCCCAGCGCGGGCACCCCGACCCCGGCACCGACGGCGTAGTTGAACACCGGCAGCTCGTAGTCGACCCGGCCGTCGTCGTCCTTGGTGCGGTCGAGGTTCGCCCAGTTGTAGAGGTAGAGGTTGGCGAACGCCGGGTAGCCGGAGTCCGGGTAGCAGCTCGTGTCGCTGAGCACGCCGAGGTAACACTCCTGCGCCTTGGCGTCGTACGGGAGGTCCTGGTTGTCGAAGTCGAGGCGGTTGCGCCAGCGCAGCTCGGACAGCTCGTCGACGACCAGCTTCGGCTTGATGTACTGCTGTGACGCGTCGACCCCGGGCCAGCCCTCGTACGTGTTGCTGTCGATGTTGATCGACTTCGGGGGTTCGGCGGTGGGCAGCTCGGCCGGGTAGAGCGGCGACGAGGTGAAGAGCAGGTTGATCGCGACGTAGCGCGTGATCAGCCCGAGGTCACCGGCCAGCGCGCTCGGCGCACGGAAGCCACCGGCCGTGTATTCCCAGGTCGGCGGCATGCGGTAATCGACCACACCGTCACCGTCGAGGTCCGGGTTGTCGACGTCGTAGTTGGTCGTCCACGACTCGGGGCCGGCCGACAGATCGTGGAACCAGACCCGCCGTGTGCTGCCGAGACCGGTCTCCTCGTCGTCGGCGGTCGTGCCGCCCCAAGCGATGATCTTGCGGCTGTCGCGTTCCTTGCCGAAGTCGTACCCGGTGTCGGGGTCGGCCTCACCGGTCTTGGTGTAGACGTGGAACTTGAAGTCGGAGCGGCCGTACCAGTTGATGAAGAAGATCGTGTTGCGCCGGGTGTCGACCCCGGCGGGCGGGTTGAACGCCAGCCACTTCTCGACACTGGGCGCGTCGATCGTGTTGTTGGACGTGATGTCCTTGACGTTCTTCTCCTGGTCGTTGTACGCCGTCTGGTACTGCGTCAACGGTGCCGGCTTGGCCAGCTTGCCCAACTGCTTGAAGAACCTGTCCTCGTAGGACCGCGTGCCGTAACTGACCTTGTAGTCGTAGGTGTACGTGATGCCGAGCTTCTCGGTCTGGCCGTAGACCGCCCGGTAGCGCACGATCGGCTCGTACTTCTTCGGCAGGCCGGACAGGTATGCGGTCTTGCCGACCTGACCCGGCTCGTAGCCGAGGAAGACGACATTGACCGGCACCTTCTCGGTGAGGCGAGGCTGCCCACCGGGGTGCAGGAAGTGGTACGAGGACTTGGGTGCGGCGCCCGCTGCTCCCGCGGACGCACCCACCATCGCCGTAATCAGCGCAACGACGAGCGCGGCTCTCCGTTTCATGGGGTCACGCTTCCACCCGGCGGACACCCAGTAAAGATTCAGGAAGTTAAAAGGCTCAATCCCTTGGCGTACCCCTGGCCGGCCGCCTGCCAATAGCCGACAAGTACGTCTCGTTGAGCTTCGTCCAAAGTGCTCACATATCCGGCGATGCTTCCGCGTACGCCGTCGAGCAGCTCCGCGAGGTCCTCCGGCGTCATCGTGGCGGTGACGGTGACCTTGCGGCGGTCGTGCGGATCGGCCGCCCGTTCCGCGTAACCGGCCGCCACCAGACGATCGACCAGGCGGGTGGTGGCGCCGGTGGTCAGACCCAGCGCGGCCGAGAGCGCGCCCGGCGTCTGCGGGCCGCGCAGTTCCAGCAGGTTGAGCGCCTGATAATCGGTCGGCCCCAGACCCACGGCGTGCGCCGCCGACTGGTGGAAGAGGACCAGCGCGGCCAGGTATTCGCGGTAGACCGCCTCGAGGCTGTTGCGGGACGCCACCGGACCTCCTAGATTACCTGCATGGATGCAGATACTTTATCAGGGCAGATAAACGACTGCCTGGCGCGCATGAAGGATGCCTGGGACCGCGGCGACGCTACCGCCTACGCGGAATGCTTCAGTCCCGACGCCGTCTACGTCATCTTTGTCGGCACCACGTACATCGGCCGCCGGGACATCACGGAATGCCACGAAGCGCTGTTCGCGAAGTTCGCCAAGGGCACCACGATGTTCCTCACCGTGCTGGACATGCGCTTCCACGGCCCCGACACGGCGACGGTGCTGACAAGCGGCGACGCGGCCAAGCGGGCACCACGGCCCGGCCGGGGCAAGGTGCAGACCTACACGTTTCACCGGGGCACGGACGGCTGGACGTGCGTGTCGTTCCAGAACACCAAGCGCAACGTCCTCATGGAACGCACCTCGTTTCTCTTCGACCGCCGCTTCCGGCCGATCCTGCAGCGGGCGATCTAGGCTCTGCGGGTGGCGAAGTATTTCGACGTGCATCCCGACAACCCGCAGACGCGGGCCATCTCGCAGGTGGTCGGCATCCTGCGGGACGACGGGCTGATCGCGTACCCGACCGACTCCTGTTATGCGCTCGGCTGCCGCATCGGCAACGCCAAGGGGCTCGACCGGATCCGGGAGATCCGCCGGCTCGGCAGCGGGCACCACTTCACGCTGGTGTGCCGTGACTTTGCGCAGCTCGGGCAGTTCGTGCAGATCAACAATGCGGTCTTCCGGCTGGTCAAGGCCTCGACGCCCGGCAGTTACACCTTCATCCTGCCCGCGACCCGCGAGGTGCCGCGCCGGCTGCTGCACCCCAAGAAGAAGACCGTCGGGGTACGCATCCCCGAGAACGTCGTGACCCAGGCCATCCTCGCCGAGCTGGGTGAGCCGCTGCTCTCCAGCACCCTGCTGCTGCCCGGGCAGGAGGAGCCGCTGACCCAGGGCTGGGAGATCAAGGAAGAGCTGGACCACGTCGTGGACGCGGTCATCGACTCGGGCGAGTGCGGCACCGTGCCGACGACGGTGGTCGACCTGTCCGACGGCGAGCCCGAGATCCTCCGGGTCGGCGCGGGTGACCCGTCCCGCTTCGAGTGACCCGGCCGTAATGAAGCGGCCCGGCCCGCCGGGGCTGCGCTACAGTTTCGACCGCAAGGCGCTGATGGGGACGAGTAACGCCGAACGCAGCCGATAGAGACCCGGGGACGGTGGAAGCCCGGGGGCGTGCGCGGCGCGAACATCACCCCGGAGCCGACGCGATCAGAAAGAGAGGGCCGTCGTTCGTCAGGCGGTCAAGGAGGGTGGTACCGCGGGGCCGCACAGCCTCGTCCCTCCGTTGGAGCTGCACCCGCCGACGGAGGAAAGACGATGTACAAGCCCGTGCCGGCCCAGGTGGACCTGGGCGCGCTGGACCACGAGGTGCTGCACTTCTGGCAGGCCAACAGTGTGTTCCACCGCAGCCTCGAGCAGTCCCGTGGCCGCCCCGAGTGGATCTTCTACGAGGGTCCGCCGACCGCCAACGGCATGCCGGGCACCCACCACATCGAGAGCCGCGTCTTCAAGGACGTCTTCCCGCGCTACAAGACCATGAAGGGCTTCCACGTCGCCCGCAAGGCCGGCTGGGACTGTCACGGTCTGCCGGTCGAGCTCGCCGTGGAGAAGGAGCTCGGCTTCACCGGCAAGCAGGACATCGAGGCGTACGGCATCGAGCTGTTCAACGCCAAGTGCCGCGAGTCGGTGACCCGGCACACCGACGCGTTCGCCGAGCTCACCCGGCGCATGGGCTACTGGGTCGACATGGACGACGCCTATCGGACCATGGACCCCGAGTACATCGAGTCGGTGTGGTGGTCGCTGCAGCGCATCTTCGACAAGGGTCTGCTGGTCGAGGACTTCCGGGTGGCGCCCTGGTGCCCCCGCGACCAGACGGCGCTGTCCGACCACGAGCTGGCCCAAGGGTACGAGCAGGACATCGACCCATCGGTCTACGTCCGCTTCCCGCTGACCTCCGGCCCGTACGCCGACCAGGCGTCGCTGCTGGTGTGGACGACCACGCCCTGGACGCTGGTGTCCAACACGGCTGTCGCGGTGAACGCCGACGTCACCTACGTCGTGGCGAGCAACGGCGACGAGCAGCTCGTGGTCGCCGAGCCGCTGCTGCCGGCCGTGCTCGGTGACGGCTGGACCGTGGTCGCCTCGTTCACCGGCAAGGAGCTCGAGCGCTGGACCTACCGGCCGCCGTTCGACCTGGTCGAGGTGCCGGACGCACACATCGTGATCCTCGCGTCCTACGTCACCACCGAGAGCGGCACCGGGCTCGTGCACCAGTCGCCGGCGTTCGGTGCGGACGACCTCGCGAGCTGCCGGGCGTACGGGCTGCCGATGGTCAACCCGGTCCGCCCCGACGGCACGTTCTCGCCCGAGGTGCCGCTGGTCGGCGGGCAGTTCTTCAAGACCGCCGACGCCGCCCTGGTCACCGACCTGGAGGCGCGCGGCCTGCTCTTCCGCGAGGTCCCGTACGAGCACAGCTACCCGCACTGCTGGCGCTGCCACACGCCGCTGATCTACTACGCGCAGCCGTCCTGGTACGTCCGCACCACCGCCGTCCGCGACCGGATGCTGCAGGAGAACGAGAACACCAACTGGCAGCCGTCGACGATCAAGCACGGGCGGTACGGCGACTGGCTGACCAACAACGTCGACTGGGCGCTGTCCCGGCAGCGGTACTGGGGCACTCCCCTGCCCATCTGGCGCTGCCCCGACAACCACCTGACCTGCATCGGGTCCCTGGCCGAGCTCGGCGAGAAGACCGGCGCCGACCTGTCCACGCTGGACCCCCACCGGCCGTTCATCGACGACGTCACCTTCGCCTGCGGCGAGTGCGGCCAGGCGGCCACGCGGGTGCCCGACGTCATCGACGCCTGGTACGACTCCGGGGCGATGCCGTTCGCGCAGTTCGGCTACCCGTACCGCAACAAGGACGTCTTCGAGCGCAGCTACCCGGCACAGTTCATCTCCGAGGCGATCGACCAGACCCGCGGCTGGTTCTACACGCTGATGGCGATCGGCACGCTGGTGTTCGACCGGTCCGCGTACGAGAACGTGGTCTGCCTGGGTCACATCGTGGCCGAGGACGGCCGCAAGATGTCCAAGCACCTCGGCAACATCCTCGAACCGCTGCCGCTGCTGGAACGCCACGGCGCCGACGCGGTGCGCTGGTTCATGGCCGCGGTCGGCTCACCGTGGTCGTCGCGCCGGGTCGGGCACACCACGCTGCAGGAGGTCGTCCGCAAGACGCTGCTGACCTACTGGAACACCGCGGCTTTCCAGGCGCTGTACGGGCGTACCGCGGGCTGGACGCCGTCGGACGCCGACCCGGCGCCGGCGGACCGCCCGGTGCTGGACCGCTGGGTGCTGTCCGAACTGAACACCCTGGTCCGGGACGTCGACGCGGCGCTGGCGGCCTTCGACACCCAGGAGGCCGGCAAGCTGCTCGCCGGTTTCATCGACGACCTCTCCAACTGGTACGTCCGCCGCAGCCGCCGCCGTTTCTGGCGCGGTGACCCGGCGGCGCTCGCCACGCTGCACGAGGCCCTGACCACGGTGACGCTGCTGATGGCGCCGTTGACACCGTTCGTCACCGAGCGGGTCTGGCAGGACATGGTCGCGCCGGTCACCCCGACCGCGGCGCAGTCCGTGCACCTGGCGGCGTTCCCGGAGGCCGACGAGTCACTGATCGACCCGTCGCTGTCGGCGCAGATGGCGATCGCCCGCCGGCTGGTCGAGCTCGGCCGGGCGGCCCGGGCCGACTCGGGCATGAAGACGCGGCAGCCGTTGTCGCAGGCCCTGGCTTCGGCGCAGGGCTTCACGGACCTCTCGCCGGAGCTGCTGGCCGAGATCGCCTCGGAGCTCAACGTCGGCGTGGTGCTGCCGGTCGGCGCCGCGGGCGACTCGCTCGTGGACACCACGGCCAAGGCGAACTTCCGGCCGCTCGGCAAGCGGTTCGGCAAGCGCGTCCAGCAGGTGGCCGCAGCTGTCGCGGCGGCCGACGCCACCGCGCTCAAGGAGTCGCTGCGTTCCGGCGGAAGCGCCTCGGTTGTCGTCGAGGGCGAGGAAGTCTCGCTCGGCCCCGACGAAGTGATCATCACCGAGACGCCTCGCGAGGGCTGGGCCGTCGCGGCCGAGGCCGGGGCGACGCTGGCGCTCGACCTGCACCTGACACCGGAACTCCGCCGGGCCGGACTGGCGCGGGACGCGATCCGGCTCATCCAGGACGCCCGCAAGACCAGCGGCCTGGAGGTCTCCGACCGCATCGTGCTGCGCTACCAGGCGACGCAGGACGAGACCGCGGCCGCGCTCGACGAGCACGCCGGGCTGGTCGCCGACGAGGTGCTGGCCACCGACTTCGGCGCGGGTGACCCGGGCTGGGCCGGCGCCACGGCCTACCGGGAGGAGACCATGGGCCTCACCTTCTGGCTGAGCAAGGCCTGATGGTCCGGCGCGCGCTCCTCGCGGTTCTCCTGATCGTCGCGGGGTGCGCGGCGCCGCCCCGCAACGCCTGGACCGAGGCTTCCCTGCCGGGCGACGGCCCACGGCTCGTCCGTGACGCCGTCGCCTGCGGCGGTCACTGGTACGTCGTCGGTGGTCTCGGCACCGGTCCGGCCGCCTGGGAGAGCCGCGACGGGCGCACCTGGCGCAGTCTTCGTCCTGCGCCACTGCCCGGCAGCTACTACGGCCCGCGCAACCTGCTCTACGCCGTCGCCTGCGCCAACGGGCGCATCGCCGCCCTCGGTTCGAGCCCGGGCGGCGCGCACGGCAATCCCCGGGTCAGCACCTGGTACCAACGCGACGACGCCACCCTGGCCGAGGCACCGGCGCCGTTCGAGACGTACGGCGGTGACACGGCGGTCGACGTCGGCCGCATCTCGGGCGGCCCGGCCGGCTTCCTCATCACGGGCAACCGCACCAGCGGCGCCGCCGCCTGGACATCACCCGACGGCCGGCGTTTCCAGCTCTTCGAAAACGCACCGGGCCTGGCCGGATCGCGAACCCCGGCCCGCGACGGTGTGGTCCTCGACGGACAGTTCGTGCTGGTCGGCGGCACATCGGTCTGGACCTCCCCGACCGCCGCCACATGGACGCGGTCGGACGTGCCGGCCGGCGCCGGCTACACCGAACTCCAGCGTGTGACCCGCCTCGGCCCGGACCTGATCGCCGTCGGCCAGTCCGGCGACACCTTCGGCGCCTGGCACAACCAGGCTTTCACCGGCTGGACAGCCCTCGGTCGTTTCGGAACCGCAAACCAGAGCGGAGCGCGCTCACTCACCGCCGCCGGAGGTCGTCTCTACGCGGTGGCCGGCGGAATCTGGCGTTCGACCGACGGCGGACGGTCCTGGCTCGGCATCATCCCGCCGCGCGACGCCGACACCCCGGCCGCCGTCGCCGCACAGAACAACCAGCTCCTCCTGGCCGCCGCCGACCGCGTCTGGCTCGCCCACGGCGTCTGACCGGAACACTCATGCTCGGACAGGCGCCAGCCGGAAGCGGTTGACGATCGCGCGCAGATCGTCGGACATCTCCGCGAGCTGCCCGGCGGCCCGGTTCGCCTCCGTCACACCGACCGTCGTCAGCTGCACGGACGCGGCCACCTCCGTGATGGTGTCAGCCACCCGGCCACCGGCATCGGCGGCCTCGGTGACGTTGCGGCTCATCTCGTTCGTGGTCACCGTCTGCTCCTCGACCGCGGAGGCGATGGTGGTCTGAAATTCGCTGATCCGGCCGATGATCTCGCTGATCTCCCCGATCGCCGCGACCGCGCCGACGGTGTCGGTCTGGATGGCCGCCACCCGCTGTCCGATGTCCTCGGTCGCGCGGGCGGTCTCCTGAGCCAGGTCCTTGACCTCGCTGGCGACCACGGCAAAACCCTTGCCCATCTCACCGGCCCGGGCGGCCTCGATGGTCGCGTTCAGGGCCAGCAGGTTGGTCTGCTCGGCGATCGAGGTGATCACCTTGATGACGTTGCCGATCTCGGTCGACGACTCGCCGAGCTTCGCCATCACCGTGGTCGTCGTCGCGGTGACGTCGACGGCACGGGCGGCGACACCCGCGGCCTGGGTCGCACTCTGGCTGATCTCCCGGATGGACGCGCCCATCTCCTCCGCACCGGCGGCCACGGTCTGGATGTTCGACGACATCGTCGCGGCCGAGTCGGCGACGCTGGTGGCCTGCCGCGCACCGGCTTCGGCGCTCGCCGCACTGTCCTTGCTGGTCGAAGCGAGTGCCCCGGCCGCGGTGTTGAGATTCTGCGAGTGGGTGGTCAGGTCGGTGACCGTGGTCCGGAGGGTGGAGATGGCACGGCGCAGCGACCGCGCCATGTGCCCGAGTTCGTCGCGTTGTTCCACGTCGGGGTCCTTGGAGAGGTCACCCTCGGCAACCGCGTCGAGCACCACCGACACCCGCCGGAGCGGCGTAATGATCATTCGGGCGACCCAGAGAGCGAGCAAGATCGACAGTCCGAGCGCGATCACGATGGTCCAGATGAGGTTGAGCCGGGTGCTTCCGACCGTCGCGTCGAAGTCCCGGCCGGCGATCAGGGCCGCGTCGGCCCGATCACCCTCGGCGGCGAACTGCTCCTCGTAGGTTTTGCGCAGATCCCGGGTCGCGCCGAGCGCCGCGGCAACGGCCGCCGGCCGGTCGGTCACAAAAGTCTTGAACTCGGCGTCCAGTGCACTGAACCACGTATCGGTCCCGGCCTTGATCTTGTCGATCGTGGCCTGCTCAGCGGGCAGCCCCAGGCTGCGCGCGACGGCGAGTTGCTGATCGACCGCCTCCTGGCGGCCGAGGGCCTCGTCGCGGAACTCGGTGTCACCGGCGATCAGGTAACCGCGCTCGTCGTTCGCAGCGCCCTTTGCCGCTAGTGCCGCGTTCCTCTCACCCATCGGCGCGAGGTGCCGCCTGCTGACCATCTGGGTGCAGAAAGGTAGCCAAGAAATCTTTGCCAAGTTTTCTTGGGCAGGCGCTAAGCTCGGGCGATGGAAGAACCAGCGCGCCTCAACGACGCCCGGGTGATGCGGGCGCTCGCCCATCCGATCCGGCTGCGGATCATTGCGCTGCTGTCGGAGATCGGCCCGGCCAGTGTCAGTGCGCTCGCCGGGCACACCGGCGAGTCGACGGCCTCGGTCAGTTACCACCTCTCGCAGTTGGCCCGCTTCGGGCTGGTCGAGGAGGCCGTCGAGGCGCGCACCGGCCGCGAACGACCCTGGCGGGCTGTGCACCGGGGCTTGTCCTGGGACTGGAACGACGGGGATCACGGGCTGCGGGCGGCGTACCTGAAGGAGCGTCTGCGGGTCGTGGACGAGTTTGTCGCCGCGGAGGACGCGCTGACACCCGAGTGGAAGACCGCCGCGTTTTTCCTCGACGACGTCGGCCATCTGACAACTGCGGAGCTGGCCGAGGTCAGCGACCGCATCAAGGCGCTGCTGGCGGGATACCGGCGGCCCGACCCCGCGGACCGGCCGGCGGACGCCCAGCGGGTTGTCTTCTTCGCGTACGGGCTACCCCATGAGCGGTAAGGGGATCGCGGCGCTGACGGCAGCGAAGCTGATCTCCACCACCGGGTCGTGGACGAGCACCGTGGCGATGCCCTGGTTCGTGCTGACGACCACCGGTTCGCCGGCGCGGATGAGTCTGGTGCTCGCCGCGCAGGTCGCCGGGGTGGTGCTGCTCGGTCTGCCCGGGGGCGCACTGGTCACCCGGCTCGGTACGCGTCGCACGATGCTGCTCGGTGACGCCGCCCGGGCGCCGCTGATCGCGCTGATTCCGCTGCTGTTCCACGTCGACGCCCTGGCGTTTCCGGTGCTGCTGGCGCTGGCTTTCACGGTCGGTGGCTTCACCGCGCCGTACGTGGCCGCGCAGCGTCTGGCGGTCGCCGAGCTCGTCGGCGAAGAACCGGCCCGGGTGACACGGGCGAACAGTCTGGTGGACGGCGCCACCCGGGTCGGCAATCTCGCTGGGCCGGCCCTGGCCGGTGTGCTCATCGGCGTGTTCGGCGCCGCGAACGTACTGCTGGTCGACGCGTTGACGTTTGTGCTGTCGTTCCTGATCGTGCTCACCCTCGTGCACCCGCGGACCCGGGCCACGGCAACCAGGGCTCGGCACGGCCTCCGGACCATGACGGCCGATCCGGCGCTGCGGTGGATGGCGGTCTCGTTGCTCTTTGTCGGCGTGACCTACCCGCTGATCATGGTGACGTTGCCGGTGCTGACCACCACCCGGTTCGCGGGCGATCCGCGTACCTATGGGCTGCTGGTCTCGGCCAGCGGTCTGGGACTCGCGGCAGGGAGCGTGCTGGCGGTCTGGGTGGCGGGCCGCTGGTCACCCGCGACGCTGGGCGGGATCGCCGCGGTCGGCGCGATGGGCCCCCTGTGGTTGCTGCCCCTGCCGCTCAGCTGGGTGGGAACGGGCGCGGTGCTCGCGGTCTCGGGTCTGTTCATCCCGGTGTTCAGCGCCTGCCTGACGTCGTACTTCACGCTGCGGACGCGGCCGGAGCTGCGGGCCCGCGTGATGACCGGCGTGGTGGCCACGGAGAACACGGCAGGGTTTGCCGCCTACGCGTGCGGCGGTCTGCTGATCGCGGCCGTGGGCATCGGACCGACCCTGCTGATCGTCGCGGTGGCCGGCACCGGGTGCGCCCTGTCGCTGCTCACCGCCGTGCGGGAGATCAAGCGGGACACACCTCGGGCGCGACGGACACCGGAACCTTCAGTTTCAGCTGGGCCCGGGTCAGCAGGCTGACACCGGCCGCCGCGGCACCGGCGCTGGCCAGAGCGATCAGGGCGCCGACCGTGCCGCCGGTGATCTGCTCGCCCAGCAGCACCAGGCCGATCGTCGCGGCGGCGACCGGGTTGGCCAGGGTGCTGACCGCCAGCGGCGCGCCGAGACCGTCACGGTAGGACCGCTGGGTGAAGAGCGTGCCGGCCGTGGACAGGACGGCGATCGCCAGCGCGGCAACGGCAACCGTCGGGTCGAGCAGGGCGCCGAAACCCTCGTCGGTGACGTGCACGGCGACCGTCTGCGTCAGCGCCGAGGAGACACCGAACGAGACACCGGCGGCGGCCGCGGTCCACAGGCCCGAGGCGCCCGGCACTGCGCCCCAGCCGCCCAGGGCGGTCAGCACGGTGGCGGTCACCAGCAGCAGCCCGACGAGCTGGGCGGTGCTGAGCACGGCGATGCTGTTGGTCGTACCGGCGAGGAGCAGGATGCCGACCAGGCCGGCCACCGTCAGGGAGATGCCACGGCCCTCGACGCGGCTGACCGCCCGCCGGGCGAGCGTCGCGGCCAGCGGGACCGCCAGCACCAGGGTGAGCACACCGAACGGCTGGACCAGCGAGAGCGGGCCGTACCGCAGGGCGGCGACGTGCAGGGCAGCACCGACACCGTTCAGCGCGATCGCGACCCACCACACGGGCAAACGGACCAGCACGCCGAGGGGTCGCTGCGCCACCCGCTCCTGCAGGACGGCCGCGGCCGCGTAACCCGCGGCCGAGACGATGCACAGCAGCACGGCGATCACCAGCGAGCTCATGGCTGCGTCTCCCCCGGACGGACCAGACCACTCTGGTACGCGATGACGACCAGCTGCGCGCGGTCGCGGACGCCGAGCTTGCTCATCGCCCGGTTGATGTGTGTCTTCACCGTCAGCGGCGACAGGTGCAGCCGCTCGGCGATCTCGTCGTTCGACAGCCCGTACGCCACCAGCGCCAGCACCTCACGTTCGCGTTCCGTCAGAGCGCCGAGCTCCAACGCCGCCGGCAGTGCGCTGGGCACCGGCTGGCTCAGGAAGCGGCTGACCAGTCCGCGGGTCGCGGCCGGGGAGAGTAACGACTCACCCGCCGCGACGACCCGGATGGCGTGCAGCAGATCGGCGGGCTCGACGTGCTTGCCGAGGAAACCGCTCGCGCCCGCCCGCAGGGCCAGCACGACGTTGTCGTCGTTCTCGAAGGTCGTCAGGACCAGCACGCGCACGCCGGCCAGGTCCTCGGCCTCGGCGATGTGACGGGTGGCCTCGATGCCGTCCATGTCCGGCATGCGAATGTCCATGAGCACCACGTCGGCCCGCTCGGAGCGGGCCAGCTGCACGGCCTCGCGGCCAGTGCCGGCCTCGCCGACCACCTCGACGCCGGGGTCGGGCTCGACGAACATCCGGAAGCCGGCCCGGATCAGCGGCTGGTCGTCGGCCAGCAGGACGCGGATGGTCATGACGCGGCCGGCTCGAGGGCGGCGGAGGGCAGCTCGGCGTGGACCGCGAACAGGCCCTGCGCCCCCGGGCAGGCCGTGAGGAGGCCGCCCGTGGAGGCGGCACGCTCACGCATGCCGAGGATGCCGTACCCGGATCCGGCCGGGGCGTTCTCGCGCTTGACCGGGTTGGTGATGTCCAGGGTCACACCGTCGCCGGTGTAAGCCACGATCAGACGGGCGGTGCCGTCGCCGTATTTCTGGGCGTTGGTGAGCGCCTCCTGCGCGATGCGGAAGGCCGCGAGGTCGACCAGCGCGGGCAGCTCGCGGGACTCGCCGATCTGGTGGTGGTCGACACGCAACCCGGCGGCGGCGAGGTCGTCGAGCAGCCCGCTCAGCCGGGCCAGCCCGCGGGTCGGCTCGGTCGCCGGCGCCGGGTCACCGTCGAGGTTCTCGGAGCTGCGCAGCAGGCCGACCACCGAGGCGATCTCCTTGAGCACGGCGTCCGAGGAGCGGCTGATGTGGTCCAGCGCCGGGCCGACACGTTCCGGGCGGTGCGCCAGGATGTGTTTGGCCCCGGTGGCCTGCACCTTGATGACGGCGATGTGGTGGGCGACGACGTCGTGCAGCTCCCGGGCGATGCGGACCCGCTCCTCGACGACACGACGGCGGGCCTCCTCGTCGCGGCTCTGCTCGGCACGCCGGGCCCGCTCCTCGACCTCGGCGACGTAGGCCCGGCGGCTGCGGGTGGCGTCCCCGATGGCCGTGGCCATGCCGATCCAGGCGACACCGCCCAGGTTTTCCGGTGCCCACCAGCCACCGCCGCCCCACGCGACACCGGCCAGGTAGAGGGCCGCGGCGACACAACCGGCGGTGATCCAGGCCGTCCGCCGGTCGGTGCGGCTCGCGTGGGTGAAGAGAAGGACGACCAGGGCCGCGGTCAGCACCGGCTGCCGCTCGTGGTGGACCCCGACCACCGCGGTCCAGGCGATCGCCGCGACGATCAGCGCCGGCCGGGTCCGGACGCGGCGCAGGGAGACGGCCAGGAAGGCGACGGCGATCGCGAAGACGTCGGCGACTCCGGGCGAGCGCGGTGTCTCACCGTGCGGCCCGACGCGCAGGGCGATGACCGCGAAGATCGCCAGCGCCACGCCGAGGGCGGCGTCACAGAGCAGCGGATGGTGGCGAACTGCCTGCCCCACCCGTGTCTCGTGCCATCCGCCCAGCTCCATGCCGATCACGTTACGCGCGGAGGGGCCGACAGAACGTCGTCCCCGGGCGGTAAGAACGTGACCTCGGATACCGCAGTTGCAGTACACGGATCTACCCACCGCGGGACGACGCGGATGACAGGCCCGGCGCGCCAGCCTGGTACCCATGATCGAGGTACACGAACTCACCAAACGGTACGGCGCCAAGACAGCCGTCGACTCGCTGACGTTCACCGTCAAGCCGGGCATCGTCACCGGCTTCCTCGGCCCCAACGGCGCCGGCAAGTCCACCACGATGCGCATGATCCTGGGGCTCGACCGCCCCACGTCCGGCACGGCGACCATCAACGGCCGCCCGTACGCCGAGCACACCGCACCGCTCAAGCAGGCCGGCGCGCTGCTCGACGCCAAGGCCGTGCACACCGGGCGCTCCGCCTACCACCACCTGCTCGCCATGGCGGCCACCACCGGCGTACCCCGCAGCCGCGTCGACGAGGTGATCGACCTCGTCGGGCTGCACGAGGTCGCCCGCAAACGCGCCGGCGCCTTCTCGCTGGGCATGGGCCAGCGCCTCGGTATCGCGTCCGCGCTGCTCGCCGACCCCGAGGTGCTGATCCTCGACGAGCCCGTCAACGGCCTCGACCCCGAAGGCATCCTCTGGATCCGCCACCTGATGCAGAACTTCGCCGCTCAGGGCCGCACGGTTTTTGTCTCCTCGCACCTGATGAGCGAGATGGCGCTGACCGCCGAGCACCTCGTGGTCGTCGGGAAGGGCCGCCTGATCGCCGATGTGTCCGTGGCCGCGTTCATCGAGCAGGCCGCCCGCGACACCGTGCTGGTCCGCTCGCCGCGGGCCGTCGAACTCCACGACCTCATCACCGGGCCGGGCGTGACCGTGCTCAGCGTCGAACGCGGCGCCTTCGAGGTCTCCGGCCTCTCCGCCGCCGAGGTCGGTGACCGCGCCTCCGCGGCGGGCATCGCCCTGCACGAGCTGACCGTGCAACGGCCCTCGCTCGAGGAGGCGTTCATGGAGCTGACCAAGGACGCCGTCGAATACCAGACCGTAGGAGCAGCAGCATGAGCACCGCGACCCTCTCCCCGCCCCCCGACACCGCTCAGGCCGCCGCGCCGGTCGTGGCGTCCAAGCTCAAGGTCACCCAGGCGCGGGTGGTCCGCTCCGAGTGGATCAAGTTCTGGTCGTTGCGTTCCACGACCGTCACGCTGGCCGCGGCCGTCGTCCTGCTCGTCGGCATCGGCCTGCTCGCGTCCTCGATGCTCAACTCGGGTGACACCGGCGGTCCTGGCCCCGACGTCCTCGGCCCGGTCAGTGCCAGTCTCGCCGGTCTGACCTTCGCGCAGCTGGCCTTCGGCACCCTGGGCGTGCTGTTCATGGCCAGTGAGTACAGCACCGGCATGATCCGCTCGTCGCTGACGGCCGTACCGAAGCGCCTCCCGGTCCTCTGGGGCAAGATCGCCGTTTTTGCGGCGGTGGTCTTCGTTGTCGGTCTTGTCGCCTCGGCCGTCGCCTTCACCGGCGGTCAGGCCATCATCGGTGACGGCGGCGCCTCCTGGTCGGACCCGGGCGTGACCCGCGCAGTCGTCGGCTCGGCGGTTGTCCTGGCCGGCTCCGGCGTCCTCGGCTTGGCCCTCGGCGCGCTGCTGCGGTCGACCCCGGCCGCCATCAGCACGCTGTTCGGCGCGATGTTTCTGCTCAGCGGTGTGGCTCAGCTCCTGCTGCCGGACGCCTGGCGCGACGACGTCGTCCGCTTTCTGCCCGCCAACGCCGGTGACGCGTTCACGGCGGTGACCGAGGGCTCGGGCGCCCTGACCCCCTGGGCCGGCCTCGCCGTCTTCGTGGCCTACGTCGCCGCGGTGGTCGCGGGTGGCGCCTGGCGCCTCAAGCGCTCCGACGCCTGATCACGATAGGGTCGGAACCGGTGTGCCGGGAAGTCTGGTCGGCGATTCTGTCGGCGACCCCACCGGAGGCCCTCATTGTCCCTCTTCGGACGCGGCACCTGGCCCGAGGCACGCCGGATCGCCGAGCTGCTGCGCGCCGAAACCGTCGGCGGAGTGCTGCTCCTGGTCGCCGCGCTGGCCGGCCTCGCCTGGGCCAACTCACCCTGGGGTGACAGCTACCGCAGCCTCTCCGCTCTGCACGTCGGACCGCTCACCCTCGCGGAGTGGGCGGCCGACGGGCTGCTGGCGATCTTCTTCTTCGTCGCCGGTCTGGAGCTCAAGCGGGAGTTCGTCGCCGGGGACCTGCGTGATCCACGCCGCGCCGCACTGCCCGTCGTGGCCGCCGTCGGCGGGATGATCGCACCCGCCGTGATCTTCACCGTGATCAACCTGAACAGTGGCGCCCTCGCCGGATGGGCCACGCCGACCGCGACCGACATCGCGTTCGCGCTGGCCGTGCTCGCGGTCATCGGCACCCATCTGCCCGCCGCGCTGCGGACGTTCCTGCTGACGCTGGCCGTCGTCGACGACCTGCTCGCCATCACGATCATCGCGATCTTCTACACGTCGTCGCTGCACCTCCTGCCACTGCTGCTGGCGCTGCTGCCGCTGGCAGGATTCGGCCTGCTCGTCCAGCGCGGCGTACACCGATGGTGGCTGCTGCTGCCGCCGGCCGCGGTGACCTGGTTCCTGGTGCACGAGTCCGGCATCCACGCGACGGTGGCCGGTGTTCTGCTCGCCTTCACGGTTCCCGTGCACAGGGACGGGATGGCCGAGCATTTCGAACGCCGCATCCGGCCGCTGTCGTCCGGGTTCGCCGTACCGGTCTTCGCCTTCTTCGCCGCCGGGGTCTCGGTGGCCGCGGCGGGCGGACTCGGCGCCAGCCTGCGCGACTCGGTGACGATCGGCATGATCGTCGGTCTGGTCGCCGGCAAGACGATCGGCATCACCGGCGCGACCTGGCTGGTGCAGCGTTTCACCCGCGCCAGCCTCGACCCGGGCCTGAGCTGGTGGGACGTCCTCGGCCTGTCCCTGCTGGGCGGGATCGGCTTCACGGTGTCACTGCTGATCGGCGAGCTCGCCTACGGGTCCGGCACCGTCCGCGACGGCCACGCGAAGATCGGCATCCTCCTGGGTTCCCTGATCTCCGCACTGCTGGCGACGATCGTCCTGCGGCTGCGCGACCGGCACTACCGGCTGATCGCCGTCGAGGAGTCGCACGACGCGGACGAGGACGGCATCCCGGACGTCTACCAACGCTGACGCGCCACTGTCGTGTTTCGGCACTGCGGGTAGCCTTGGCGACCGGACCTAGACCGGGGGGCACTGGGTGAGCCGGCTACGCAGGCGCTGCGAGCGTCGCATTCAGAACATTCCGATCCCACGACCGTTCGATCTGAGCACGTTCTGCGCGGTGGTGGCCTCCCACCGCGGACGGCCGTTGAGTCTGCAACCCATGCCCGGCCTGACCGCCGGCGCACCGTGCGGCCTGTGGATCTCGGTGCCGACCGCGGACTACGTCTTCTACGATCCGGGCACCTCACGGCTGCACGCCGAACACATCGTCCTGCACGAGCTCGGCCACATGCTCAGCGGTCACACCACCGGCCTCGACGTCAGCGGCGGGGCCCTCGCCCGGCTCGTCCCCGACCTCGATCCGTCGACGGTCACGACCATCCTCGGCCGGGTCAGTTACACCACCGCGCAGGAGCGTGAGGCCGAGATGCTGGCCTCGCTGATCCGCGCCCGGTCCGGACCGGAGACCACCGGTGACGAGCGGCCCGGCGGCACTCTCGGCCGGGTCGCCGACGTGCTCAACTTCCAGTCTTGAACGGCGCTCTCACCGGCATCCTGCTTGTTGTCCTGTGGGGCACGGTCGCGGCACGTCTGCCGACGCTGTGGCGCGACGCCCAGCAGCGGGCCATGTGGGCGACGCTGTGCGCGCTGGCGCTGACCAAGACCGTGGCGACGCCCGGCGTCAACTCCGTGCTCGGCGAGCTGATCCCGCATCCGCAGATCCTGCCGCACCTGCTCGGGGTCGCGGCCGCGTACTTCCTGCTGCGGTTCATCTCGCTGATCACCGCTTACGACGCCGCTCATCCCCGGGCCGCCCGATACCAGCCACTCCTGGCCGGTGTGGTGGTCGTCCTGCTCATCGTGCTGATGAACGCGACACCCGGAGGCATCTCGACCACGGGCGCCGACCTGATGGCAGCAACCCTGACACCTTCGGCGACGGCGTACTGGGTGGTGCTGAACGGTTACCTGGGCACGGTTCTGGTCATTGCGACCGCGCTGTTCTGGCGGATCAGCCGGTCGGCCGCGGCGCGCCTGCTCCGCAACGGTCTGCGGGCCATCGCGATGGGGACGTTCCTGGTGGCCGCGTACGCGGTGCTGAAGACCGGTGTGATCGTGGCGCACGGTTCGGGTCTGACCCTGCCCCTGCAGGAGATCGAGCCCATCGCCAACGCCCTGCGGTCGGCCGGCACGATCCTCGCCGTCGTCGGCGCGGCCGTCCCGGCGGGCGGAAAGCTGCGCTCGGTGATCCGGTCGTACCGTTCGCTGTGGGCTCTTCGTCCACTGTGGCGGGTGATGCGGCGGACCTTCCCGCAGGTGATCCTCTTCTCGCGGCGGCGCGCCCTGGTCGAGCTGGCCGGTGTCGACGACGTCCAGCTGCGGCTCTACCGCCGGGTCATCGAGATCCGGGACGGCATGCTGACCCTGCGCGACTATCTGCCCGCCGGCACGCTGGCCGAGGCGCGGCTCTTCGTGGGTGAGAGTCCGGCGCTGATCGAGGCGTGCGGCATCACGCTGGCCCTGCACCGGCACGACTCCGGGTTGCCGCCCGTGGACAACGGCGACCACTGGGCGCAGGTGGGTGGTGAGGTCGCCGACGAGGTCGCCTGGCTCAGCGCGGTCGCGGCGGCCTTCCGCCGCAAGGAACCGGCCGCGTTCACGCGCCGGCGCACCGCGACGGTGGCAGGCTGACGGGTCTCAGGCCTCGGGTCGGCGACGGTCGCGTTCCAGCTCCCACACCTTGCGCACCAGCTCGCCGATCGTGTCGCGGCTGCTCGGTGACACGTCCGCGGCCCGCAGTGCGATCTCGGTGACCTGGGCGTCCCGCAGCGAGCTCAGCAGCGCCAGCTGACCGTCGATCTTGCGGGCCTCGGCGTCGTCCAGGAAATAGGCGACGGGCACCCCGAAAAAGGTGGCCAGCCCGGTCAGGTGCTGCACCGTCGGGTTGTCACGCCGCCCGGTCCGCAGCTGCCAGATGTAGGTGTGGGAGATCTGGATGCCCTGCTGGGCCCGGATCGCCTCGGCGACGGCCATGTAACTGGCCTCGCCCTGGCCCGCGGACCGGACCTGCTTGAAGAGCCGGTCCAGTTTTTCGGCGATGGAGAACTCGCTGGGCACGCGCACTCCCCTCGTCGCCGGGCCAAGATCGGACATGCGGATCATACCGACGAAAACCGGCCGCTGCATCGGTGCCCATGAGCAGCCGGAGCTGCACATCCCCCGATGTGAGGGCACCGCGAACGACCGTAAACTCAGATTTATGGTGCTCGTTGGGAGCGTAAACGAAACACTCCCGTCGCTCAAGCGACCGGTATTCTTCTCACCGTGACGGACATTGTGGAGAGTCCCGAGGTGACGACCCTGCTCGATGAGCTGACCCGGTTGCCGGGGCGGGACGATCCCTATCCGCGCTACCGGCGACTGCGCGAGATCTCGCCGGTCGTCCGCGCCGAGGACGGCGCCCTGGTCGTGACCCGGCACGCCGACTGCGTCGCCGTCACCCGCCACCCGAAACTCGGCCACATGCCGTCACACATGATGGAGTTCGTCCGCCCCGACTGGGACCGGCACCCCGCGCTGCAGCAGCTGTTCACCAGCATCCTGGCGATCAACCCGCCCGACCACACCCGGCTGCGCCGCCTGGTCAGCTCGTCCTTCACCGCCCGGCGGGTGCAGGCCCTGCAGCCGAGGATCGCGCAGATGGTCGAGGAGCTCCTCGAGCCGATGAGCGGCGAGGTCGACTTCGTGCAGGCGTTCGGCTTCCCGCTGCCGGTCAACGTCATCGGCGAGCTGCTCGGCATCCCGGAGCCCGACCGCGCGCAGTTCCAGACGCTGGTCCGCGACTGGACGCAGGTGCTCGAGGTCATCTCCCCCGAGGTGCTGGCGACCGCGGACCCGGCCGCGGCCACGATCCGCTCCTACCTGGCCGGCCTGGCCGCCGAACGCCGCCGCAAGCCCGGTGACGACCTGATCAGCGCCCTGGTCGCCGCCGAGGAAGACGGCGAGAAGCTCACCGAGGACGAGCTGCTCACGATGGCCGCCCTGCTCTTCGCCGCGGGCTTCGAGACGACCACCAACCTGCTCGGCAACAGCGTCGTCTCCCTGCTGCGCAACCCCGACCAGCTGGAGCTGCTGCGAATGCAGCCCGGGCTGGCGGCGAGCGCGGTCGAAGAGCTGCTGCGTTTCGACACCCCGGTGCAGCTGCTGAGCCGGGTGGCCTGGGACGACATCGAGATCGCCGGTGTGCCCGTGTCCGGCGGCGAGCGCATCGTGGCGTACCTCGGTGCGGGCAACCGGGACCCGGAGCGGTTCACCGACCCGGACCGCCTCGACCTGGCCCGTCCGGACAACGCGCCGCTGTCCTTCGGCGGCGGCATCCATTACTGCCTCGGTGCGCCGCTGGCCCGCCTGGAAGCGCAGATCGCGATCCCGGCGCTGCTGGCGCGCTTTCCCGGGCTGGCCCTCGCCGGCGAACCGGGGCGTCGTGACAGCCTGGCCATCCGCGGATACACCAGTGTGCCGGTGACCGT
Organism: Amorphoplanes friuliensis DSM 7358; assembly: GCF_000494755.1. Taxonomy (NCBI): domain Bacteria; kingdom Bacillati; phylum Actinomycetota; class Actinomycetes; order Micromonosporales; family Micromonosporaceae; genus Actinoplanes; species Actinoplanes friuliensis. The sequence continues at coordinate 751,829 of NC_022657.1, read as the reverse complement.
CGGCTGACGATTCAGCCGGGAAATAGGAGCGCCGCTGCGAATTCCACGGGGGAAGAACTCGCAACGGCGTCGTAGGAAAGAGTATCGACCGTTGCGGTTCTTGTCCATCCGTACCGACGATCAACGCGCGCGGGCCGAAACGCCGATCCCCCACTCCCCGCCCAGCACCCTGACATCGGCGAATCCGGTGGCCCGCACCGCCGACGCGACGGTCGAGGTGATCCGGTCGGCGGAGGTGGGACCGTCACCGCCATACAAGATCAATAAGCGCCCGCCGGGCCGGATCACCCCCGCGAGAACGTCCAGGCCCGCACCCGGCGTGGTCCAAAAAACATTGACGTCCATGGCGTACGCCGTGACAAATACTTGCCGTTCGGCAGTTAATTCGCCGAGGCTGCTCCGGCGCACCTCGAGCCGGCCGGCGTCCACGTGGGCCGCGTTGCGGCGCGTCGTGCGTCCGACGGCGACGGCCGACCGGTCGATCGCGAGCAGCCGCCCGGTGGTCAGGCGTTCGCAGACCAGCCCGGCGGCGACACCCGGACCGCAGCCGATCTCGAGCAGCTCGTCACCGGGCGCCGGCGCGATGACCTCGATCGCCCCGCGGACCCGGTCAGGATTCAAGGACGCCGACGCCGGGAGCTTCCGCGCTCTCCGCCAGCATCTTCTTGCGCTTCTTGGCGGGCAGGCGGTCGACGTAGAGCAGACCGTCGAGGTGGTCGGTCTCGTGCTGCAGGCAGCGCGCCAGCAGGCCCGTGCCGTCGATGCGAACCGGGGCGCCGTGCATGTCGACACCGGTCACGTACGCCGTGGTGGGCCGGCCGATGTCGGCACGGACGCCGGGCACCGACAGGCAGCCCTCGCTGTCGACCTCGAGCTCACGCCCGTCGGGCAGGTGCAGCACGGGGTTGACGACGTGCGCGACGACGTGGGTCTCGGTGGCGTCGGGGCAGTCGACGACGAACACCCGCGCGTCGACGCCGATCTGGTTGGCGGCGAGCCCGACCCCTTCCGCCGCGGCCATCGAGGCGAACATGTCGGCTACGAGCTGCTGAAGCTCGTCGTCGAAGACGGTCACCTCGGCGCACCGGCGGTGCAGGACGGGGTTTCCATAACGGGTGATGGGTCGCGGAGTTCCGGCACGAGTCTGCACAGCCCGATTTTATGACGGCCCCGGGCAGCAAGACGCCCGCGCTCCGGAACGGGGGACCGGAACGCGGGCGACGTCAAGCGATCAGGCCTGCGGGGTGTCACCGGGGTTGTCGGCCGGACGGCTCTCCCGGCGTGCGGCACGGCCGGCAGCGTCCGCAGCCGTGCTGGCCCAGGCGCGGGCCTTCCCGGCCTGCGTGCCGGCCCAGTCGCCGAGGTCGGCCGCGCCACCGGTCACCCGGCGGGCCAGCGTGACCAGCGGGTCCTGAGAGTTCTGGAACGACTCCCGGTAGTGACTCGCCGCGGCCTTGACGTCGCCGGTGACCGACGCGTTGCCGTCCGAGTCCCGGCGCGGGTAGTCGCCACCGACGATGCGGGCGTAGTCGCCGGAGTCGATCCAGCGGCGCAGCTCGGCCGCGCGGGCGACCGGCACCGGGTGGCTACTCCAGGCCGTCATGCTGATCTTGTGGATGCTGTCGCGCAGGTCGCCGCCACCCTGGTATTCCGCCGCCTGCTCGAGGAAGGCCGCGGTGTCGATCTGCGACAGGTCGCCGCCACCCGCGAGCTTCATCAGCAGGCGGATCGAGGCTGACGGGTCCTGGCCGGCGAGCAGGCCCGCACGGTCGGCGGAGAGCTCGGCCTTGCGCCACCACTCGTACATCGCGGCGATGATCGCCCGGAGTGCGATCGCGCCGATCGGGAGCCAGCTGACGCTGGTCGCCCACTTGGTCAGGATCATCATGATCGTCTTGTAGACGGCGTGACCGCTGCGGACGTGCCCGATCTCGTGACCCAGCAGCGCACGCAGCTCGTCGTCGTCGAGCTTCTCGACCGCGCCCGTGGTGATGACGATGAACGGCTTGTCCATGCCGATCGCCTGGCCGTGGATCATCGGCGACTGGGTGACGAACAGCTCGGGCAGCTCGGCGACGTCCAGCGTCGTCGCCGCCTCGGCGTACCGCTGATAGACCCGCGGGTACTGGCGGTGATCGACGCGGATCGACCCGGCCAGGTACGAGAGGCGGAAACCGCGCTCGTTCCACATGCCGAAGAACGCCTTGACGACGTCGTCGAAGCCGCGCAGCTCACGCAGGGCGGTCAGCGCACCCCGGTCGGCGGGGTGTTCCCAGGCCCGGGAGCTGATGTCGGTCAGCGTGACCCGCTGCCGGGCCGGTCGATTGTCGTCGTCGATCGTCATGGTGGTCCCCTCAGCGACTCGGTCTCCTGATCCGGCCACCAGCTTGGCTTCCGGGGCGGCCCGGGCACATCGGCTCCGAGCGGGACTCTGCCCAGCCAGGATCAGACTTTCGGCCGACCCGGCCTGAGGTGTTTTTGATGGGTCCCCAGCCTTGTTACGATCATGTAACGACCGCATTCTCGGAGGCGTGAAGCTTCTTCAGGGAAGAGTCGTCCTGGTCAGCGGCGGGACACAGGGCATCGGCGCGGGCGTCGCCCGGGCGGCGGCCCGCGAGGGCGCGTCCGTCGTCGTGACCGGCCGCCGACCCGAGAGCGGCGAGCCGCTGGCCCGCGAACTGGGTGGCACCTACCTGCAGTCCGACGTGTCCGACGTGGACAGCGCCCGTACGTCCGCCCGCGCGACGATCGAACGCCACGGCCGCATCGACTGCCTGGTCAACGCGGCCGGGCTGACCTCGCGCGGCACCCTGCTCGACACCACCCCGGAGCTTTTTGATCAGCACATCGCGGTCAACCTGCGCGGGCCGTTCTTCCTGATGCAGGCAGCCGTGCAGGACATGGTCCGCCGCGGTGAGCCCGGCACGATCGTCAACATCATCTCCTCGTCCGAGCTGGGCGGGCAGCCGTATCTCGCGCCGTACGTTGCCGCGAAGGCTGGGCTGGCCGGGCTGACCCGCAACGCCGCCCACGCGCACCGCTTCGACCGGATCCGCATCAACGGCCTCGACATCGGCTGGACCGACACCGAGGGTGAGGACGTCACGCAGCGCGCCTTCCACGCCGCCGACGACGGCTGGCGCGAGCGGGCCGCGAAGAACCTGCCGATGGGCAAGCTCAGCCAGGTCGACGAGATCGCGGACTTTGTGGTCTTCCTGCTCTCCACGCGCAGCGGCGTGGTGACCGGCTCGGTCATCGACTGGGACCAGAACGTCCTCGGCGGAATGGACTGAACATGCGAATCGGACTCATCGGGCTCGGCCGTATCGGTGCGTTCCACGCCGAGACCCTCAGCGGACTGCCCGCCGTCACCAGCCTCGTTGTCGCCGACGCCGTGCCGGCTGTGACCGAGCGGATCGCCGGCAAGTTCGGCGCCGAGCGGGCCGCCAGCCCCGGGGCGGTGCTGACCAGCGGCATCAATGGCGTGGTCATCGCGGCCGCCACCGACGCGCATCCGCAGCTGATCCTGGCGGCGGTCGAGGCCGGACTGCCGGTCTTCTGCGAGAAGCCGGTGGCGAAGGGCGCGGCCGAGGCCGAGGAGGTGCTGCGGCACTGCGCCGGCGCAGGAGTGCAGATCGGCTACAACCGCCGGTTCGACCCGGGCTTCGTGGCGGCACGCGCCGCGATCGCCGCCGGTGAGCTCGGGCGGCTGCACACCGTACGGTCGACGACGATGGACCCGGCACCACCGCCGGCGGCGTATCTCGCCGGATCGGGCGGGATCTTCCACGACTGCAGCGTGCACGACTTCGACATCATCCGGTTCGTCACCGGTCGCGAGGTCGTCGAGGTCTACGCGACCGGAAGCACAGCCGGCGACGAGATCTTCGCTCAGCTCGGTGACGCCTCCACCACCGCGGCGACCCTGACGCTGGACGACGGCACGATCGCGGTCGTCTCGAACACCCGGTACAACGGCCGGGGTTACGACGTGCGCCTCGAGGCGCACGGCAGCGCCGACAGCATTGCCGTGGGCTGGGAGGAACGCCTGCCGATGCGTTCGGTCGAGCCGGGTGTGGCCTTCCCCGGCGGCACCCCGCACGGCTTCTTCATGGACCGGTTCGCCGAGGCCTACCGCCGCGAGCTGTCCGCGTTCACCGAGGTTGTCGCCGGCACCCGCACCAGCCCGTGCACGGTCGCCGACGCCGTCGCGGCGGGCTGGATCGCCGAGGCCTGCACGGTGTCGCTGCGGGACCACCGTCCCGTACGTGTTGATGAAGTGAGGAGCGCAGCATGAGGATTGCCGGGGCGCCCATCTCCTGGGGTGTTTGTGAAGTGCCGGGCTGGGGCTATCAACTGCCCGCCGACCGGGTCCTGCGCGAGATGCGTGAGGTCGGGCTGACGGCGACGGAGTTCGGCCCCGACGGCTTCCTGCCGACCGACGAGATCCTGCGTGACCTGGGGCTGAGCGCGATCGGGGGTTTTGTCCCGGTCATCCTGCACGATCCCGGCCACGAGCCGGCCGTCGACTTCGAGCGGTTCGTCGCCGCCGGGGCCGACACCGTGGTTCTCGCCGCGGCGACCGGCCAGGACGGGTACGACAGCCGCCCGGTCCTGGACGCCCGGGGCTGGCAGAGCCTGCTCACCAACCTCGACAAACTGGCCGCCGCCGCGCGCGAACGTGGCCTCCGGGCCGTCCTGCACCCGCACGTCGGCACGATGGTCGAGCAGACCGCCGAGGTCGAGCGGGTGCTCGACGGCTGTGGCATCGGCCTGTGCCTGGACACCGGTCATCTGCTGATCGGCGGCACCGACCCGGTTGTTCTCGCTCAGCGGGCCGGCGACCGGATCGCCCACGTGCACGCCAAGGACGTCGACGACAGCGTCGCCGCCGAGGTCCGCGCGGGCCGGCTCGGGTACACCGAGGCCGTCGGCGCGGGCATGTACAAGCCGATCGGCGACGGGGACGTGGACTTCGCCGCGGTGGCGGCGGCGTTGCAGCGCCACGACTACGACGGCTGGTGGGTGCTCGAGCAGGACACGATCCTCACCGGCGAGCCGGCCGGCGAAGGGCCGATCGCCGACGTCCGCCTCAGCGCCGGCCGCCTGCGCGAGATCCTGGCCGCTCAGGCGAAGCGGTAACGGGTCTGCGTGTAGGGGTTCTTGCCGAAGGACAGCACCTTGCGCGGGCGCACCCCGAAGACGAGCCCGGTACGCCCGGCGCCGTCGCCGAACGCGTCCTCGCCTACCACGTAGTCCCAGTCCAGTTTCGACTTCCACAGCGCCGCGAGCTCGACCAGGCGGGCGTGGTCGGTGATCCGTTCGGCCACACCCTCGACCACCACGTCGACGCCGGAGTGCAGGTCGTTCGTACCGGTGGTCAGGACGCAGGCGGGCCGGCCCAGCAGATTTTTGGTCTTCTGTTCCTGGTCACCGGCGCAGAAGTGCAGGATGTTGTCGAGCCAGACGGTCGGCAGCGGCGTGACGTGCGGGCGCCCGTCGCCGCGGACGGTCGACAGCCAGAACATCTCCGACTTCGTCAGCAGGTCGTCGACGTCGGCCCACGGCACCGGGCCGGCGCCCGGCTCGCTGAAGCCCTCGTTGAACTCCACGATCGGTGCGGTCATCGGTCCTCATCTCGTCAGGTCCTCGGCGCGGGTCAGCAGGGCCCGGCGCTCCGGTTCGGTCGGGGCCGCCGCGGCGGCCCGCTCGAACAGCGACACAGCCCGCTCGACGTCCCCGGCCCGGGCGGTCAGGTCGGCCTCCACCGCCAGGACATACGGGTACGCGTCCAGCGCCCCACCCGCGCGTGCCTCCGCGAGCAGCACCAGCCCTGACGCCGCACCGTGGGCGTAGCCGTGCGCGACCGCCCGGTTCAGCGCGATCACCGGTGTCGGCAGCAGGCCGTAGAGCTCGTCGTAGAGGGTGGCGGCCGTGGGCCAGTCGCTGGGCGAGGCGACATGACAGGCGGCGATGCGCGCCTGCAACGCGTACGGGCCGGGCTGTGCCGGGAGGAGCGCGACGGCCTCCCCGATCGCCGCGTGGTCCCAGCGCCCGCGGTCCTGCTGGTCCAAAGTGAGCAGATTGCCGTCGGCGTCGCGACGCGCAGCGCGCCGCGAGTGCTGCAGCAGGAACAGCGCCAGCAGCCCCGACACCTCCGGCTCGCCCGGCATCAGCGCACGCAGGAGCCGCGCCAGCCGGATCGCCTCCTCCGCGAAGGCCGGCTCCCCCTCGGTGTCGTACCCCCGCGTGAACAGCAGGTAGAGCACGGCCAGCACCCCGGGCAGCCGTTCGGTCAGCGCCGCCCCGGTCGGTACGCGGTACGGGATCCCGGCCGTCGCGATCTTCGCCTTGGCCCGTGTCAACCGTCGTGTCATGGTCGACTCGGTGACCAGGAACGTCCGTGCGATGTCGGCGGCCGGCACACCCGCGATGGTCCGCAGGGTCAGCGCCACCCTGGCTTCCAGCGCCAGAGCCGGATGGCAGCAGGTGAAGATGAGTCGCAGCCGATCGTCCACAGCGGGCACCTCCTCCGGCTCGGTCGACGCCAGCATCGCCAGTTCTTCGAGCTTGCGGCGTTCGACGGTCGCGCGCCGCAGCACGTCGACAGCGCGGTTGCGCGCGACCGTCATCAGCCATCCGCCCGGGTTCGCCGGCACCCCGTCTTTCGGCCAGCGCTCCAGGGCGAGGGCCAGCGCCTCCTGGGCGCAGTCCTCCGCCAGGGTCCAGTCACCGGTGATGCGGATCAGCGCGGCGACGATCCGCGGGCGTGACTCCACACCCGCGTCGGCGACCGCCCGGGCGGTGTCGGTCATCTAGGCGAAGGGACGCAGCTCGATGCGACCGCGCCAGGCCATCGGGTGCGCCCGCGCGACCTCGATCGCCTCGTCCAGGTCGGCGCACTCGAGGAGGTCGTATCCCACGATGACCTCCTTGGTCTCCGCGAACGGCCCGTCGGAGAGAAGCAGCTCACCGCCGCGCACCCGGACCGTGGTGGCCGCGGCCGGCGAAACGAGCTCGCTGCCCTCGATGCGGCGTCCGGCCTTGTCGTTCTCCGTGACCCACACGTCGACATCGGGGACCAGCGAGTCGTCGGTCTCCGGCTCGGTGTCGGTGCAGACGAACATCATGTACTTCATCGCGAACGCTCCCTCATTTTTCGTGATCTCACCATCGTGACGAACGGGCGACGCGGTTCCGGACAGCTCTCGCCGAAAAGATTTCAAAGTTCTGCGGGCGGTGCATTGTGTGGCGTTATCACCTGGATCGCCGACGGTGTGGACCGCACCGGGCCGGGCAGCGCACCCTGCGCCTGCATGATCACCTGGCATGCCCGGCGCATGTCCGTCCGCAGATCGTGGTGCAGCACGGCCGAGATCCGCCGCCCGCGCAGCAGTGCCGTGTTCTCCTCGTCGAGGTCGTGCGCGACAAAAACGTCGTAGGTCCGCTGCTGCTTCGCGAAGGCGTCAGCCACCGCGGTGTTGCCGCCCGCACCGGCGTAGAGCGAATAGACCGCACGCACGGACGGGTGAGCGGCCAGGGCCTCGCGGGTGCCGATGTGCACGGCGTCCGCGCGGTCCTCCTCGTCCACAACCTCGACCAGCCGGCGCCCGGTGGCCAGTGCCCGCATCTCGGCCCGGAAGCCCATCTCCCGCTCGTCCTCACCGCGGAACGAGCCGTGCCCGCGCACCACGAGCACGTCACCCGCCCGGCCGGCCAGCCACTGCTCCACCAGGTACGCCGCGGTCGCACCGGCGGCACGATTGTCGATACCCACGTACGCGGCCCGCGCGCTGGTCGGCAGGTCCGTGACCAGCGTGACCACCGGGGTGCCGCGATCGGTGAACCGTGCAACCGCCTCGACCACCTCCGGTACGTCCGGCGCCTTGAGAATCACCCCGTGCGAGCCCTTACGGGCGACACGTTCCAGGACGCCGACCAGATCGCCGACCGCCGGGCTGTCGAGCAGGTGGAACCGCGACCGGATGACGGCCGGGCGCATCGCGGGCAGTTCGGCCTCCAGCGCCGTGCGGACGGTGGCCGAGAACCGCCGTGGTGCCTGCACGATCACGTCGACCATGAAGGTCCGGCCACCGATCCGGAGCTGGGACCGCTGCCCATCGAGATCGGCGATGGCCTGCTCGACCTCGCGCACGGTGCTGCCGCGAACCCCGCCGCGGCCGTGCAGCACCCGATCCACGGTGGCGGGGCTGAGGCCGGACTGGGCGGCGATCTCGCGGATCCGGTACGGGTGCTTCACCCGTACACGGTGATGGTTTTTTGAGGGCTTTTCAAGGCACTTTGATGTTGTTTTCCGGCTTAGCGTCGAGTCCATGACTTCCTGGTTCTCGGCGGCCGACTGCCGCCTCTCAGACTTCCGGGCCGTGGTCGAGCGGCAGACGGACCGGGCCGGCTACCCCCACGCCGCCGACGTGCGGCAGAACGTCCTGATCTACGACCGCACGGTGCTCGACGGTGACCGCCGCGAGGTGCAGGCCGAGCTGGCCCGCGCGCTGATGGACGGCCCGGGCATCGTCGTCTTCACGGGCGCCTTCGCCGCGGACGTCGTCGATCGGGCGACCGGCGTCTTCGCCGCGCTGATCGACGAGCAGAAGGCCTCCGGAGCGGTCGCCGGCGACCACTTCGCCAAGCCGGGTGCCAACGACCGCATCTGGGGCGGGCAGGAGAAGTTCGCCCTGCGTGACCCCGAGGTTTTCGCCGACTACTACGACAACGCCACCCTCGCGCTGATCTGCGAGGCCTGGCTGGGCCTCGGTTACCAGGTCACGTCCCAGGTCAACGTGGTGAACCCGGGCGGGCAGGCCCAGGTCGCCCACCGCGACTATCACCTGGGTTTCATGTCCCGGGAGCAGGCACAGAGTTACCCCGCGCACATCCACGCGCTGTCACCCGTGCTGACCCTGCAGGGTGCGATCGCGCACATCGACATGCCGGTGGAGACCGGTCCGACGCTCTACCTCCCGCATTCGCAGAAGTACCCGGCCGGTTACATCGCGTTCCACCAGCCGGAGTTCACCGCGTACTTCGAGGAGAACCACGTGCAGTTGCCGCTGGCCAAGGGCGACGCGGTGTTCTTCAACCCGGCGCTGTTCCACGGCGCGGGCACCAACCGCAGCGCGGACGTGAAGCGGATGGCCAACCTGTTGCAGGTCTCGTCGGCGTTCGGACGGGCGATGGAGAGCCAGGACCGCGCGGCGATGTGCCGGGCCCTCTATCCGGTGCTGCAGAAGTTCGAGGGCAACGTCGGCAACGTCATCGCCGCCTCCGCCGAGGGTTACGCGTTCCCCACCAACCTCGACCGTGACCAGCCGATCGGTGGCCTCGCGCCGCAGACCCAGGCCGAGCTCATGCACCAGGCGCTCGCCGAGAAGTGGGATCCGACACAGCTCTCCGAGGCCCTGAACGCCCAGTACGAGAGGCGATCTTGATTTCGGAACGTTATGATTGACGGGCCCGGTCGAGAGGCGCTGCGACGGATCACCTGGTCCGCCACGCTCGACCGCAGGCCAAGACGACGAAAGGGCGCCTTCCGTAAGTGGGAGGTGCCCTTCTTCATGTCTGACAAGCTTCAGCAGCGCAACGGTCTCGACTTCGCCGTGGCCGACCTGTCCCTCGCGAGCTTCGGCCGCCACCAGATGCGCCTGGCCGAGCACGAGATGCCCGGCCTGATGTCCCTCCGCAAGGAATACGAGGGCCAGTTCCCGCTCCGGGGCGCGCGCGTCGCCGGTTCGCTGCACATGACCATCCAGACCGCCGTGCTCATCGAGACGCTGGTCGCGCTCGGCGCCGACGTGCGCTGGGTCTCCTGCAACATCTTCTCGACTCAGGACGAGGCCGCCGCGGCGATCGTCGTCGGCCCCGAGGGCACGGTCGAGGCCCCCACCGGCACCCCGGTCTTCGCCTGGAAGGGCGAGACGCTGGAGGAGTACTGGTGGTGCACCGAGCAGCTGTTCAACTTCGCTGACGGCCAGGGCCCCAACATGATCCTGGACGACGGCGGCGACGCCACCCTGCTCGTGCACAAGGGTGTCGAGTTCGAGGCGGCCGGCGCCGTGCCGCAGGCCACCCCGGAAGACCACCACGAGTACACGATCATCCTCGACACCCTGCGCCGCAGCCTGGCGTCGGACCCGCAGCGCTTCACGCGCATCGCGGCCGACACCCGCGGTGTCACCGAGGAGACCACCACCGGTGTGGCCCGGCTCTACAAGCTGGCCAAGGAAGGTGCGCTGCTCTTCCCGGCGATCAACGTCAACGACGCGGTCACCAAGAGCAAGTTCGACAACAAGTACGGCATCCGCCACTCGCTGGTCGACGGTCTCAACCGCGCCACCGACGTCATGCTCGGCGGCAAGCTGGCCGTCGTCTGCGGTTACGGCGACGTCGGCAAGGGCTCGGCGGAGACGCTGCGCGGCCAGGGTGCCCGGGTTGTCGTCACCGAGATCGACCCGATCTGCGCCCTGCAGGCGGCCATGGACGGCATGCAGGTCGTCCGCATCGAGGACGTCGTCTCCGAGGCGGACATCTTCATCACCACCACCGGTGGCCAGGACATCATCACGCCGGAGCACATGGCGGCGATGAAGCACAACGCGATCGTCGGCAACGTCGGTCACTTCGACGACGAGATCGACATGGCCGGCCTGGCCAAGGTCCCCGGCATCGAGAAGGTCGAGGTCAAGCCGCAGGTCCACGAGTGGCGCTTCCCGGACGGCCACGCCGTCCTGGTGCTCTCCGAGGGTCGCCTGATGAACCTCGGCAACGCCACTGGTCACCCCAGCTTCGTGATGTCGAACTCGTTCACCAACCAGGTCATGGCCCAGATCGAGCTCTGGACCAAGCCCGGTGAGTACGAGAAGCAGGTCTTCGTGCTCCCGAAGCACCTCGACGAGAAGGTCGCCCGCCTGCACCTGGACGCCCTGGGTGTGCGCCTGACCGAGCTCACCAAGAAGCAGGCCGAGTACCTCGGTGTTGCGGTCGAGGGCCCGTACAAGCCGGACCACTACCGCTACTGATCCACCGCGCAGCCCAGGTCTCCCGATCACCGGGGGACCTGGGCTGTTTCGTTCAACGTCAAGATCGCATCATCGGCCGTAGTCCGGGAGAATGCCCGGGTGAATGTCGAGACGACGTTGCTGTTCATCCTGGCCTGTGTTGCCGTGGTGGTCGCGATCCACTGGTTCGCGCACAAGACCGGCCTGCCCGCCGCCGCCCTTCTGACACTCATCGGCATCCTCTACGCGGTCCTCCCCGGGCCGAACATCGCCCTCGAACCCGAGCTGATCCTCACGCTCGTTCTCCCTCCGCTGCTCTACAGTGCGGCCCTGGATTCCTCACTGATCGACATCCGGCACAACCTGCGTACCGTGATCAGCCTTTCGGTGGTGCTGGTGCTGCTCACGGCCCTGCTGATCGGCCTGGGCTTCAGCCTCTTCGTCGCCGGTGCGACGCTGGCCGCCGGTGTGGCGGTCGGCGCTGCCGTCGCCCCTCCCGACCCGGTCGCCGCGCTGTCGGTCGGCAAACGGGTCGGTCTGCCCCGCAACATCGTCACCCTGGTCCAGGGTGAGGGCCTGCTCAACGACGCCACCGCCCTGACGCTGCTCACCGTGGCCGTCGCGGCCGCGGTCGGCGAGGGCTTCTCGTTCTACGCGGCTGTGGGCGAGTTCGTCCTGGCCGCGACCGGTGGGCTCGTGGCCGGCATCGTGGTCGCGTACGCCGTCCGGGCCGCCCGGCCGATCATGCGAGACCCGCTGATCGCCAACGCGATCTCGCTGGCCACACCGTTCGTGGCCTACCTGCTGGCCGAGCAGGTGCACGTCTCCGGTGTGCTCGCCGTGGTCGTCGCGGGCCTGATCGTCGGTCACGACGCGCCGCGGCTCTCCTCGGGTGCCAGCCGTCTGCAGGTCAGCGCGGTCTGGCGACTGGTCGACTTCCTGCTGGAGGGTCTGGTCTTCCTGCTGATCGGCCAGCAGCTGCCCGCCGTCGTCAAGGGTCTCACCGAGTACAAGACGTCGACGATCATCATCGCGGTGGCCGTCTCGGTCGGTGTGGTGCTGCTGCTGCGCCCGCTGTTCCTGATCCTGACGCAGATGCTGCCGCAGTCGCTGCACACCCGGCTCGGTGGCACCAACGAGGACGCATCGGCCCCGGCCCGGACCCGGGAGCGCCGCCTCAACGGCAAGGAGATCACCGCGCTGAGCTGGTCGGGCACGCGTGGTGTCATCACGCTCGCGGCGATCTTCACCGTCCCGGAGTTCACCGAGAGCGGAGCGCCGTTCCCGGACCGGGACCTGCTGCTGTTCTGCGCGTTTGTCGTTGTGCTCGTCACGCTGGTCGGCCAGGGGGTCACCTTCGCACCGCTGGTCCGCATGCTGGGCCTGCGCGCCAACGAGGCGGACAACGCCCGGCTGCGGAACGAGGCCCGCTCGGCGTCCGTGCAGGCGGCCCTGGACCGGCTCGACGAGATCGACCACGAGACGCACGGCGAGCTCGAGGACAAGGCCATCGAGACGATGCGCAAGCAGCTCGGTCACCGGATGGAGCGGTACCAGCGCCGTCTCGACCTGCTCGACAAGTCGGACTCGGACGAGGTGCCCGTCTCACCGCAGTACGAGGCCGCGCTGCGGATCCGCCGCTCGACGATCGACGCCCAGCGTGAGGAACTCCTGCGCTGGCGTGACGCCAACCGCCTCTCCGACGAGAACCTCCGTGTCCTCGAACGCGAACTCGACCACGAGGAACGGCTGCTGCCGGACCGCCCGCGCTGACCTCTCGCGGCCCGCCCCTTTCACCAAGGGCGGGCCGCAGGGCCGTCAGGTCGCCGGCACGTCACGCCGCCGGAAGCCGGCCAGCCCGGCCGCACCCAGCACCACTGCGATCACGGTCAGCACCACGAGCGGCAGGGCAGAAGCACGGCCGCCGGGCAGGTGCGGGACGTGCGTGAACGGCGAGATGTCCAGCACCCACTGATCCAGCTGCAACGTCGCCCCGACCAGCAGCACGAGCACGCAGACACCCAGCGCACCCCAGGCCAGTGGGGCCAGTCGCGGCAGCAGCCCGAAGAGCCCGGCCGCCACCCCGGCGAGCACCCAGACCGCCGGTATCTGCGCCGCGGCACCGCCGAGCACGGCACCCAGCTGACCACTCACGTCGTGGACGGCGAGACCGTGCACGAGCCCGGTGACCGCCCCGCCGACCAGCAGCGCCAGCGCCGGCCCGAGCAGGGCGAAGACCAGGTGGCTCAGGACCCAGCGGTAGCGGCTCACCCCGGTGGTCAGCACCAGCTCGGCGTGGCCGGTGCTCTCCTCGTCCCGCATCCGCAGCATCGCCTGCACGGCGAATGCGGCGGCGAAGAGCCCGAGGAAGCCGAGGATCCCGACCAGGAAGCTGTCGACCACTCCCGAGGCTCCGCCCAGCCGGGCGAAGATCTCCGCGAGACCGGCACTGTCGTCGGCCAGCGTGGCGATGCTCTGCGCGACGCCGCCGAAGACCAGCCCGAGCAGCGCAAACCCGACGATCCAGGCCGTGAGCAGCCCTCGCTGCAGCCGCCACGCCAGGGCCAGCGGCGACCGCAGACCCGGCGCGGCCTGTGCCGGTCCGGGCCGGGTGGGCAGCAGACCGGCGCCGACATCACGCCGCGATGCGAGCAGCACGGACGCCGTCACCAGCGTCGCACCGGTCACCACAGCCAGACCCGCCGGCCACCAGACGTCCGCACCGTACGGGAACAGGTGCTGGGCCCAGCCGATCGGCGACAGCCAGGACAGCCACGCGACGGTTCCCGTGCCGAGGTCGCTGACGTCGCCGGCCAGACGCAGCACGTAGGCCACGGCGATCGCGATCATTGCCAGTGAGCGTGCGGTCCGGGCGCTGCCGGACAGCTGTGCGGTCACCGCGGCGACGCCGGCAAAAACGGCCCCCGTCAGACCGAAACCGAGCCCCAGCAGCAGGGATCCGGTCGCGGGCAGCCCTTGACCGACCAGCACGACGGTCATGAACAGCGCCAGCAGCAGGTTGGCGCCGAGCGTCGTGATCAGGGCAGCGGCCAGTCCGGCGTGCCGGGAGACGACGCCGGAGCCGATCAGCTCGGTGCGCCCGGCCTCCTCGTCCGTACGCGTGTGCCTGATGACCGTGAGCACGCTGAACAGCGCGACCAGCACGGGGATGAAACCGGCCCGCCAGGCCACCATCTCACCGAGGCTGGACCCGTGCAGCGGCCCGTAGAGCGACACAAATCCGGCGTTGCCGGCGCTGACCCGGGCGTACTCGTCCAGGCCGGCGGCGGTCGGGAAGAGCTGCCGGAACGAGGACACGTAAGCGGCCGGGAGCACCGCGAGCAGCACGACCCAGAGCGGCAGCAGCACCCGGTCGCGGCGCAGGATCAGCCGGATCAGCGGCCAGGTGCCGGTCATCGCACCGGCTCCTGCCTGTACTGCCGGAGGAACAGCTCCTCCAGCGACGGCGGTTGGCTGACCAGGCTGCGCACTCCGGCCCCGACCAGCTTCTGCAGGGCGGGCTCGAGCGAGTCGGTGTCGACGTCAAAACGCACCCTGTGGTCCTCGACGCGCAGGTCGTGCACGCCCGGCAGGGTGGCCAGCCCGTCGACCGGCCCGGTGAGCTCGGCCTCGATCGAGGTCCGCATCAGGTGCCGCATGTCGGTGAGCGTTCCGGTCTCGACGGTCCGGCCCTCGCGGACGATCGTGATCCGGTCGCAGAGCGCCTCGACCTCGGAGAGGATGTGGCTGGAGAGCAGCACGGTCCGGTCGCGCCGCCGCTCCTCGCGGATGACCTCCCGGAACACCTCCTCCATCAGCGGGTCGAGCCCGGAGGTCGGCTCGTCGAGGATCAGCAGCTCCACGTCGGAGGCCAGCGCGGCGACCAGGGCGACCTTCTGCCGGTTGCCCTTCGAGTAGGTCCGGCCCTTCTTGCGCGGGTCCAGAGCAAACCGCTCGAGCAACTCGTCGCGCCGCCGCGGGTCGAGACCACCGCGCAGCCGGCCGAGCAGATCGATGACCTCGCCCCCGGACAGCGTCGGCCACAGCGTGACGTCACCCGGCACGTAGGCGAGCCGTTTGTGCAGCTCCGTCGCGTCGGCCCAGGGATCACCGCCGAGCAGCGAGGCGGTGCCGCCGTCCGGCCGCATCAGCCCGAGCAGGATCCGGATGGTGGTCGTCTTCCCGGCGCCGTTGGGCCCCAGAAAACCGTGCACCTCGCCCGTCCGGATGCTCAGGTCGAGCCCGGTGAGAGCCCGGGTGCGCCCGAAGTTCTTGGTGAGCCCGGCGACGCTGATCGCCTCGGTCATGTCATGACTCCTCAGCAGCGGTGAGCCGGTCCAAGGTCACGTACGCCTGATCGGCCTGGGTGGGATCGAGCAACGGCTGGGCGAAGATCTCCACGGTGGCGCGCAGCAGCCGCGCGTGGTTCGCAGGCTGGTTCAGATCAACGCCGAGGACCTGGGCCATCTGGTCGCGCATCATGAACATCCCCATCTGCATGGCGACGAGGGCGGTCGCGTAGACGCGCGGATCCTTGCTCTCGATGGGCTGATCGGCGAGCCACTGCTCGCCGACCTCGACCAGCTTCTCGAACATCGCGGTCGCCGACGCCGAGCCGTCCATCATGGACCGCACCAGATAACGCTGCAGCAGCATCGACTCGGGATGCACCGTCCCGACAAAAGCCGCGTCGGCCATCCCACCGCGAGCGATCATCGCGGTCCGGATCACGGTCATCCGGCCCAGCGCAAACTCGTCGCACGCGTCGCGCAGCCCGTCCTTGGATCCGAAATGGTGCCGGAGCAGCCCCGAGGAGACCTGCGCCTCGTGCGCAATGTCACGGATGGTGGTGGGGACGATCCCCTTCTCCGCGAACAGGCGGATGGCCGAATCCCGGATGCGCGCTCGCGCGGTCAGATCGCTACTCACATGTGCAATTTACTACACAAGCGTGTAGGCCCCAAGACCCATGTCGTGCCTGATTGCCCGGTTCAGACCGTCGCTCCCGCCGATTGCCGGCTGCGTGCTCCCTCAGCCGGCAGGCAGGGTGACCACCATCGTGAGGCCCCCACCAGGGGTTTCCTCCGGTGTGACCGTTCCGCCCATGGCCTCGGCGAGCCCGCGGGAGAGTGCCAGGCCGAGACCCACGCCGGAGTGGTTGTCGCGGTCACCGAGGCGCTGGAAGGGCAGAAAGACGTCGTCGTGACGGTCCGGCGGGATGCCCGGGCCGTGGTCGATCACGCGGAGCTCGATGCGGTCGCCGAGGGCACTCGCCGTGATCACCGGTGGCCGGTCCGCCGGGCTGTAGCGCAGCGCGTTGCCGACCAGGTTGACCAGCACCCGCTCCAGCAGACCGGGATCGGTGAGCAGGGCCGGCAGATCGTCCGGGATGCGCGTGATCACCGCACGACCGTCCGGCCCCAGGTCGTCGAGGACCCGGGGCACGACCTCCTCGGCGCCGACGCCGATGATCGTCACTCCGAGCGCACCGGCCTGCAGGCGGCTCATGTCCAGCAGGTTCGTCACCAGCCGGTCGAGGCGTTCCAGGGACTCGTCCGCCGTCTCCAGCAGCTCCGACCGGTCGTCCTCGTCGAAGTGGACCTCCGTGCTGCGCAGGCTCGCCACCGCTGCCTTGGCCGACGCCAGCGGTGTCCGCAGGTCGTGACTCACCGCCGCCAGCAGCGCGGTCCGCATCCGGTCCGTCTCGGCCAGCGGCCGGGCCGTCGCAGCCTCGGCGGCCAGACGCTCCTGGCGCAGAGCAACCGCGGCCTGCGCCGCGAACGCCTCAACGATCCGCCGGTCCGACGCGGCCGGCGAACGCCCGCACAGCAGCATCACCAGCTCGTCGTCCACCTGCACCGCACCGTCAGCACCGGCCACGTCCGTGCAGGCGCTGTCGCCGACATTCGCGACGACCTCACCGCGTTCCAGCAACGTCACCGAGGTCAGCTGGAACGTCTCCCGCAGGCGTTCCAGCAACGCCGGCAACGGTCGTGTGCCGCGCAGCACGCTGCCCGCGACGGTCGCCAGCGTCTGCGCGTCCGCACCGGCCTCGGCCGCGAGCCGCGTCTTCCGCGCCGCCTGATCGACCACCCAGCTCACCGCGACGGCGACCACCACGAAGATCACCAGCGCCAGCAGGTTGTCGCCCTCGGCGATCAGAAAGCGCCCGTACGGCGGGGTGAAGAACCAGTTGAGCAGCAACGACCCGGCGACGGCCGCGAGCAGCGCCGGCCAAAGCCCACCGATCAGGGCGACTGCGACCACCACCATCAGGAACAGCAGGATGTCCGTAGTCAGCGACGGTGCGAGCGTCAGCAGGAGTCCGGTCAGCGCCGGTAGACCGGCCAGCGTGAGAGCAAGACCCGCCAGCCGCCGCCCGCGGGACAGAGCCGCCGGCATCCGTTGCGCCCGCGTACCTTTCCCGGCCCGTTCGTGCGGGACCAGGTGCACGTCGATGGCACCGGCGAGGGCGGTCGTCGTGACACCCACACCAGCCGTGAGCAGCTGCGCGAACCGCCCGCGGCTGGAGGCACCGAGCACGATCTGGGTGGCGTTCACCGCCCGGGCGAAGTCGAGCAGGGCCCGCGCAATGTCCGGACCGGCGACCTGGTGATAACTGCCGCCCAGGTTCTCCACCAGCACCCGCTGGCGGGCCAGCACGGCCGGATCCGCGCCGGTCAGGCCGTCGTTGCGCATCACGTGCACGGCCTGCAGGTCCGCGCCCCTGGTCCGGTTCGCGATCCGCGCCGCACGCCGGACCAGCGTGTCGCCCTCGGGCCCGCCCGTCAGCGCGACAACCACACGTTCGCGCGTCTCCCAGGTGGCGCTGATGTCCTGCTCGGCGCGGTACCGCCCGAGCTGGTCCTCCACAGTGTCCGCGAGCCACAACAGCGCCAGCTCCCGCAGCGCGGTCAGGTTGCCCGCCCGGAAGTAGTTCCCCAGCGCCGCGTCGATCTCGTCCGGCCCGTAGACGTTGCCGTGCGCCACCCGCCGCCGCAGCGCCTCCGGTGTCATGTCCACCAGCTCGACCTGCTCGGCTGCCCGCACCACCGCATCCGGCACGGTCTCCCGCTGCGCGACACCGGTGATCTGCGCGACCACGTCGTTCAGCGACTCCAGATGCTGGACGTTCACCGTGCTGAGCACGTCGATGCCCGCGTCGAGCAGCTCGTCCACGTCCTCCCAGCGCTGGGCGTGACGCGAGCCCGGCCCGTTGGTGTGCGCAAGCTCGTCCACCACGGCCAGCTCCGGTTTACGCGCCAGCACCGCATCGAGATCAAGCTCGCCCCGGGGAGTGGGCGCCAGCACCTCCAAGCCGTCGATCATCGCCGTGGTGTGCGTACGGTCATGCGTCTCGACCAGCGCAACCACCACGTCCGTACCCCGCTGCGCCCGCCGATGAGCCTCGCCCAGCATCGTGTACGTCTTGCCGACACCCGGGGCGGCACCGAGGTAGATCCGTAGTCGGCCGCGCGGCATGGAGTCTCCTCAGTGGGGCAGGTTCGCCGCCGCCCATGCTTTCAGGCTGGTGGGCGTCGTGGTGACGAAGCTGCGGGACTGCTCCGGTGTGAAGTTGTCGCGCAGCCCGGCCGTCATCCCGACGATGGCCTCGACAACACCGTCGGTCAGGCCGGCACCGCGCAGCGCCCCGCGCATCTCGTCGTCGCTCAGCACGTTCACCTCGAGCCGGCGTCCGAGCACTTCGCCCAGGATCTCGGCCACGCCGGACCAGCTCAGGTCGGCCGGACCGTGCACCGCCTGCACCGGCGTACCGGTCCAGTCGGCCGCGAGCAGACGGGCGGCGGCGATGTCACCGACGTCGCGCGGGTCGACCCACGGCATGGGTGCGTCCGCGGGCATCGTCGTGGTCAGCACCCCCGCCTCGAGCGCGTCGAGCATGCCGAGCAGGTTGGTGAAGTAGTAGCCGCAGCGCAGCGTGAGCAGGTTGCCGCCGAGCAGCTCCTCGTTGCGGGCCAGCCCGTCGATCGAGCCGGCGCCGTGGCGTTTCTCCGCGCCGACGCTGCTGATCAGCACGGTGTGCCCGATGCCGTTGGCGGTGATGGCCGCGGCGCCGTTCTCGCCGATCCGGGCCATCTCCGAGAGCGGGTCCTCACCGGTGAACAACTCCGGGACGACCCAGAGCAGCGCGTGGACACCCTTGGTCGCCCCGGCCACGTAGGCCGCGTCGGTCAGGTCGCCCGGCGCCACATCGACGAGGTCGCGTACCCGAGGGTCGAGCTTGGAAGGGTCCCGGACCAGCACGGTCGGCCGGACTCCGGCCTGGACCAGGAGCTGCACGACGCGGGAGCCGACATGGCCGGTCGGTGTGGTGACAGCAATAGTCATCACCGCACCGTACCCAGGTCAGACCTGCCGGAACTCGATCCCCAGGAGACTGGCAGCCGCCTTGTAGTCCGCCGCGCGGTGGTCCAGCGACAACGACCAGTGGTGACCCACACCCGAGGCGCTCCACTCGTCGACCCACTCGCCCGGGTCGCGGCCGAAGTCGACACGACTGGTCGTGTTGCCGATGGCCAGCAGCGGGCCGGGCACAACCGTGCCCTCGGCGGCGATGAACGACAGCGAGCCGTCCCGGTCCTGGCCGAGCCCGAGCAGGGTCACCGGGCCGGGCCGCACGTCGAACTCCACGCTGACACCCCAGCCGCGCTTGCCGTGATAAACGCCGAGGCCCCGCAAAAGCGGGTCGCGGGCGCCGACCGCCAGGTGGGCCGGACCGTCGTGGCCCATCTCCACCACGTTGTCCTCGAAGTTCAGCGCCTGCAGCTCACAGAACGAGCCACCCGCGCCGACCGCCTGGGTCGCCAGCTGGGCCACGGTGGTCCGCAGCTCGTACTCACCGGTGGCCGGGATGCCCCGAGCGGTGAGCAGCGACGCCCCGAGGATCATGCCGGCGCCGAGCCGTTCGTGCTGCTCACCGTCGAGCCCGCGGTGGTAGTACGCGATGCTGTCGAGCTCGAAGTCGTCGACCAGCCGGTCCAGGGCGACGGACACCGTCGCGCCCCAGGCGAAGTCCTCCTCCTGGACGGTGTCGTCGAGCGTGAAGATCTGGCGGGCGAGGTCCATCCGTTCCTTGGTCTCGGACTCGGTGACCTTCTCGACGCGCTGCCGCAGGTCGTCGAACTCCAGCACCTCGACGTGCGAGCCGAACGTCACCGGCAGCAGCGTCAGGTCGGTGGAGACGTCGAGCATCCCCGGGTACAGGTGGCCCATCAGACCGTGCCGCGCGTGCCGCAGCGCGGCGCGGACGTGCGCAGCCCGGATCCACTGCCCGATTCGCTGCCAGGCCGACTCCTGCCGCAGCCAGCCGGAGACCGACCGGAACGGGATCCCGGCCCGCCGGAACGTGTTGCCCATCTCCGGTACCGGGCACTGCCCGCAGTACGCGAGCCAGGCTCCCGTGTCGAACGACGCGTGATCCATCTTCTCGGTCGGCTGCAGGTCGATGACCAGCACCGGAGTGTTGGCCCGCTGCGCGATCGGCAGCACCATCGAAGCGGTCAAGTACGTCGTCAGGAACAGCACGATGAGGTCGCAGTCAGCCTGCCGCAGCTTCTCGGCGGCGACGGCACCCTCCTGCGCGTCGGAGATGAAGCCGACGTCGGTCACCTCGGCGTCCATGTC
This sequence comes from Amorphoplanes friuliensis DSM 7358, assembly GCF_000494755.1. Lineage (NCBI taxonomy): Bacteria > Bacillati > Actinomycetota > Actinomycetes > Micromonosporales > Micromonosporaceae > Actinoplanes > Actinoplanes friuliensis. The sequence continues at coordinate 731,169 of NC_022657.1, read as the reverse complement.
CTGGAACCGCTGCGAGACGTACCGCGCGGACTCCTGCAACTGCGGCAACAGGTCGGGGAACTGCGGCCAGTACGTGCCGAGCCCGCCGGCCACCAGCCCGATCCGCGTCTTACGCCGCTGCTTGGCCGGGAGCAGATCACTCATGGTCGGACGCCTCCAGAAGAATGACGTGCAGACGCCGCGGGCCGTGGACGCCCTCGACGCGGTTGAGTTCGATGTCGCTGGTGGCGGACGGGCCGCTGATCCAGGTGAGCGGCCGCTGCGGGGCCAGCCGGGTGAGCGCCTCGGGCACGGAAGCCACCACCTGATCGGCGCGGACCACACAGATGTGCAGGTCAGGCAGCAACGAGATGACCCGGCGCCCCTGATCGGGTGAACCGTCGAGCACGATCGTGCCCGTCTCGGCCACCGCCACGGTTGCGGCGGTGAGCACTCCCCCGGCGACCGCCAGCACGTCCGCGCTCAAGCCGTCGTCGTGCAACACCTCGACACCGGCGGGCAGCCAGTCCGGGTTGATGCCGGGCGGCACGATCAGCGGGTCGGGCGCCAGCGCGGCCACGGTCTCCGCCACCGACACACCGCGGTGCACCACGGCCTTGTAGTCCTCCAGCCGGTGCACGAGCAGATCGAGGTCGGCCGGCTGGTCGCCGCGGCGATAGTCCCGCGGGATCCCGGCGGGCGGCGCGGCGTCGTCGCCCAGTGCGGCCCGGATCCGGCCCAGCACCACGTCACGGCTGCTCATCGTTTCGCCCACCAGTCGCGGAAGGTCTCCGGTGGGGGTTCGGGCAGGTCACGGCTCGCGGTCCAGCCGTTCAACGGTGGTGGCAGCCGGTGCCCGGCCAGTTTGGTCAGCTTCGCGGCGTGCTGCGCGGCCGCGTACAACTTGGGGTGGTCCATCGTGTACGCGGCGGCCGCCATCGCCGCTCTTTCCGTACGCGGATGTGGCACCTCGTTGCGCAGATGCACCAGGATCGACGGGATATCGATCTTGACCGGGCACGCGTCGAAGCACGCACCGCACAGCGACGACGCGTACGGCAGCGAAGCGTTGTCCTCCACCCCGGTCAGCTGCGGCGACAGCACTGCGCCGATCGGCCCCGGATACACCGACCCGTACGCGTGCCCGCCCGTCCGCTCGTAGACCGGGCACACGTTGAGGCACGCCGAGCACCGGATGCAGTGCAGCGCCTGCCGCCCCACCTCGTCGGCGAGGACGGCACTGCGGCCGTTGTCGAGCAGCACGAGGTGGAAACTCTGCGGCCCGTCGCCGGGTGTCACCCCGGTCCACATCGACGTGTACGGGTTCATCCGCTCGCCGGTCGACGCCCGCGGCAGCAGTTGCAGGAACACCTCGAGGTCCTGCCAGGTCGGTACGAGTTTTTCGATGCCCATGACCGTGATCAGCGTTTCCGGCAGCGTCAGGCACATCCGCCCGTTGCCCTCGGACTCGAGCACCACCAGCGTCCCGGTGTCGGCGATCGCGAAGTTCGCCCCGGACACCGCGACCTTCGTGCTCAGGAACGTCTCGCGCAGATAGCGCCGTGCCGCGCCCGCCAGCACGACCGGTTCGTCGGTCAGCGCCGGATCGACACCCGGCATCTCCCGCAGGAAGATCTCACGGATCTCCGACCGGTTGCGGTGGATCGCGGGTACAAGAATGTGGCTCGGTTTGTCGTTGCCGAGCTGCACGATCAGCTCGGCCAGGTCCGTCTCGATCGGCTCGATCCCGGCTTCTTCCAGAGCCTCGTTGAGCCCGATCTCCTGCGTCGCCATCGACTTGACCTTGATGACGCGCTGCTCGCCGGTCGCCCGGACCAGTTCGGTGACGATGCGGTTGGCCTCGTTGGCGTCGGCGGCCCAGTGCACCACACCGCCGGCTCGGGTGACGTTCTCCTCCAGCTGCAGCAGGAGCTCGGGCAGCCGGGCCATGGTCGCGGCCTTCAGCGCCGACCCGGCCGACCGCAGTTCCTGCCAGTCGGGCAGCTCGCCGATGACCGCACCGGACTTCGCGCGGATCGTCGTCGTGGCATGACCGAGGTTGCGGCGCAGCTGATCGTTCCCGAGCGCCTTGCGAGCGGCCGCCGGGAACGACTCGTCACCGCGCAGATTCCCCACACCCCGCGGCGCAGTCGCCGGCATCCCCAGGAACGTGCTCATGCCGTCTCCTCCGTCGCCGCCAGGATCTCCGCCAGATGCACCGTGCGGACGCCCGCATCCAGCCGGGACAGTCCGCCGCCGATGTGCATGAGGCAGGACGAGTCGCCGGCCGTACAGACCTCGGCGCCGGTGTCGAGCACGTGCCGCATCTTGTCCGCGAGCATCGCCGCGGACGTGTCGGCGTTCTTCAGCGCGAACGTCCCCCCGAACCCGCAGCACTGATCCGCGGCGGGCAGTTCCACCAACTCCATCCCGCGTACGTGTCGCAGCAGCCGTTGCGGCTTGTCCCCGACCCGGATCATCCGCAACGAATGGCACGTCGGGTGGTACGTGACCCGGTGCGGGTAGTACGCCCCCACGTCCTCGACCCCGAGCACGTCGACGAGCAGCTCGGACAGCTCGTACGTCCGCGAGGCGACGTCCTCGGCCCGGGCGGCCAGCCCTTCCTCACCCGCGGCCCGCGCCACCATCGCGTGCTGGTGACGCACCGACCCGACACACGACCCGGAAGGCGCGACCACCACGTCGTACGGGGCGAAGGTCTGAACGTGCCGCCGGACCAGCGGCAACGCGTCCTTCTGATAGCCGGTGTTGATGTGCATCTGCCCGCAGCACGTCTGGCCGGCGGGGAAGACGACCTCGTGACCGAGACGTTCCAGCAGGTGCACGGTCGCCTTGGCCGCGGCCGGGAACATCGTGTCCGCCAGGCAGGTCACGAACAGGGCGATCCGCATGTCAGGCCTCCAACCGGCGCTCGGCTGCCCGCCACGCTCCTGCGTCGCCGCGTGGCTCGTAGCGCACGATCTGCTGAGTCTCCCGCAGGACGGCCCGCAACGCCGAGAGATCTCCGCTGATTGCGCCGGCCGTGCGGGCCTGCACCAGGATGTTGCCCAGCGCGGTGGCCTCGACCGGACCGGCAAGCACGGGCAGCCCGCAGGCGTCGGCGGTCAGCTGGCAGAGCAGCTCGTTCCGGGCGCCACCACCGACGATGTGCACGGCGTCGACGTGCCGCCCGGACAGTTCCTGGGCCTGGCGCACCGCACGTCGATGGGCGAGCGCCAGGCTGTCCAGAATGCACCGTACGACGGCGCCGCGCGGGGTTGAGCGGTCGCTCCCGCCGGCTCCCGCGGTTAGTAAACGCTCACCAACCGAGGCCGCGGCTCCCTCACCCTGCCCGGTTAGTAAACGCTCACCAACTGAAGGCGCGCCGTCGCCACCAGCGCCCGACCCCGTTGGTAAACGCTCACTAACCAGGGCCGCGCGGTCCGCGCCGCGCCCGGTTGGTAAACGCTCACTAACCGAGGCCGCGCGGTCCCCGCCACTCCCGGTTGGTAAACGCTCACTAACCGAGGCCGCGTGGTCCCCGCCACGCCCGGTTGGTAAACGCTTACTAACCTGGGTCAGGCGAGCGACCATGTCGCCCGGCGGTAGAAAGATCGGGTCGTCCAGATCGACGAGCGCCCCAAAAGCCGGCGCCGCAGCCGCTTCCCGCAACAACGCCGCCAGATCCGGCGAGCCCCACTCCCGCAGGCATTCCTGCAACGGCCAGAGCCCCATCACATTGCGCAAATAGCGGACCGTCCCGTCGACGCCACCTTCGTTCGTGAAGTTCGCCAGCCGCGAAGCCTCGGTCAGCACCGGCGAGTCCAGCTCCACCCCGACCAGCGACCAAGTGCCGCACGAGATGTAGGCGAAGTTCGAAGAGGCCGCCGGCACGCCGACCACCGCGGACGCCGTGTCGTGCGAGCCGACAGCGATGACGTCCGGTGTGCCGATTCCCAGCGACGACAGCACCGGCCCGATCACCGTGCCGGGCGCACGCAACGGGGGAAAGAGCGACGGCCGGATGCCGAGGGACGTCATCAGTTCGCCGGCCCACTTCCCCGAGCGCAGGTCGAGCAGCTGAGTCGTGGACGCGTTGGTGAACTCCGCGCCGACCTCACCCGTGAGCCAGTAGGCGAGTAGATCCGGGATCATCAGCAGCTGCCGGGCGGCTTCCAGCTGAGGTGTTCCCGCCGCCGCAACCAGCTGGTAGATCGTGTTGAAGGGCAGCTTCTGCAGGCCGGTCAGCGCATACAGCTTGTCCTCGGCGACAACCGAAGACACCTTCGCGGCCGTGCCCTCGGTACGGCTGTCCCGGTAGTGCACGGGATTACCCAGCAGCGCGCCGGTCGCGTCGAGCAGGCCGTAGTCCACCGCCCAGGAGTCGATGCCGATGCCGTCGACCGGGCCGGCCAGGCGCAGTCCTTCGAGGACCCCGCGGTAGAGGCCGAGGATGTCCCAGTGCAGTGTGCCGCCGGTGCGGACGGGTTCGTTCGCGAAACGGTTGACGGCTTCCAGCGTGACGCGGCCGGCCTCAACACGGCCGACCATGACACGTCCGCTGGACGCGCCGAGGTCGACCGCCGCGAAGGTGTTCATCGCAGGAACGCCGCCGCCACCCCGGCGTCCACCGGGATGTGCAGGCCCGTCGTGTGGGACAGCTCGCCGCCGGTCAGGACGAACACCGCGTTGGCGACGTGCTCCGGGAGCACCTCACGCTTGAGCAGCGTGCGCTGGGCGTAGTACGCGCCGAGTTCCGACTCCGGTACGCCGTACACCGCGGCCCGCTTGGCGCCCCAGCCGCCGGCGAAGATGCCGGAGCCGCGGACCACGCCGTCGGGGTTGATGCCGTTGACCCGGATGCCGTGCCCGCCGAGCTCGGCCGCGAGCAGTCGAACCTGGTGTGCCTGGTCGGCCTTGGCCGCGCCGTAGGCGACGTTGTTAGGGCCGGCGAAGAGCGAGTTCTTGCTGGAGATGTAGACGATGTCGCCGCCGAGCCCCTGCGCGATCATCACCGCGGCGGCGGCCTTGGCCACCAGGAACGAACCCTTGGCCATGACGTCGTGCTGCAGGTCCCAGTCAGCCTCGGTGGTCTCCAGCAGCGGCTTGGAGATCGACAGCCCGGCGTTGTTGACCACCAGATCCACCCCGCCGAACGCCAGCACGGCCTCTCGCAGCGCGGCGGTGACCTCGGCCTCCGAAGTGACGTCCGCAGCCACCGCGACCGCGACGTCCGCCGAGCCGATCTCACCGGCCACCGAAGTCGCCGCTTCAAAGTCTCGGTCCGCGACCACAACACACGCGCCCTCGGCGGCGAGCCGCAGCGCGATCGCCTTGCCGATGCCCGAGCCGCCACCGGTCACGAACGCGACCCGGGTCGCGAGCGGCTTCGGCTTCGGCATCCGCTGCAGCTTCGCCTCTTCGAGAGCCCAGTACTCGATGCGGAACTTCTCGGCCTCGTCGATCGGCGCGTAGGTCGAGACGGACTCGGCGCCGTGCATCACGTTGATGGCGTTGACGTAGAACTCGCCGGCGACCCGCGCGGTCTGCTTGTTGGCCCCGAAACTGAACATCCCCACCCCGGGCACCAGCACGATCGCGGGGTCCGCGCCGCGCATAGCCGGGCTGTCCGGCCCCGCGTGCCGCTCGTAGTAACCGCGGTAGTCGTCGCGGTAGGCCGCGTGCAACTCCTTGAGCCGGGCCTCGACCTCCTCCAGCGGCGCGTCGGGCGCGGTGTCCAAGACCAAAGGCTTGACCTTGGTACGCAGGAAGTGGTCCGGGCACGAGGTGCCGAGCGCGGCCAGTTCCGGCATCCGTTCGCGGCGTACGAAGTCGAGGACAACCTCGGAATCCGTGTAGTGGCCGACCTGCGCGCGGTCCGTGGACGCGAGTCCCCGCACGACGGGGAAGAGGGCGGCGGCGCGCTCACGGCGTACCGGATCGGGCAGGGGCTCGTGGATCAGCGGGCCGAAGGGCGCCTCGCGGCCGTGCGCGGCCAGGTAGGCCGCGGCGGTGTTGATGATCTCGAGGGAGTTGGTCTCGCACTCGGCGCTGGTGGCGCCCCAGGCGGTGATGCCGTGGCCGCCGAGGATGACGCCGATGGCCTGCGGGTTGGCGCGCTGCACGGCGGCGATGTCGAGGCCGAGCTGGAATCCGGGCCGGCGCCAGGGCACCCAGAGCACCCGGTCGCCGAAGATCTCCTTGGTCAGGGCGGGGCCGTCGGCGGCGGTGGCCAGCGCGATGCCCGCGTCGGGGTGCAGGTGGTCGACGTGCGCCACGTCGACCAGGCCGTGCATGGCCGTGTCGATGGACGGGGCCGCACCGCCGCGGCCGTGCAGGCAGTAGTCGAACGCCGCGACCATCTCGTCCTCGCGGTCGACACCCGGGAAGACCCCCGCCAGCGCCCGCAGCCGGTCGAGCCGCAGCACGGCGAGGCCGGGCTCCGTCAGCGTGCCGAGGTCGCCGCCCGATCCCTTGACCCACAGCAGCTCCGCCGGCGTACCGGTGACGGGGTCGGTCTCCGCACCTTTGGCCGAGGTGTTGCCCCCGGCGTAGTTGGTGTTGCGGGGGTCGGCGCCGAGGCGGTTGCTGCGGGCCAGGAGGTCGCTGACTGCGGGGTTCGACATGGGCATCCTTCACCAGCTCGCATGAAACGTTTCACACATTGCAGGCAGGTTACGGGCCGGAGCCGCGCCCGGTCAATACCTCGGGCCGGATCCACCGGCTTCTGAAACGTTGTCAGTAGGCCCGGGAACGGACGACCGTGGAGGCCCGCGCGACCAGCTCCGGGACGAAGCTCAGCTGCTGGTGCTCGTGGTCGGGATTGGTCGCCTCGTCCAGCACCAGCTGCGCGGCGGCACGCCCCAGCTCCTGCCGCGGCTGACGCACCGAGGTCAGCGGGACCGCGGCCGCGGCGGCGAATTCGATGTCGTCGAAACCGACGATGGCCAGCTCCTCCGGCACCCGGAGACCGGCGCCGATGCTCTGCTGGAGCAGTCCGAGCGCGAGCAGGTCGTTCGCGCAGAACGCGGCGGTCGGCCGGCGCCGGGCCGGGATGCCGGCCAGCCGCTCCCCCGCCGAACGTCCCTCGGCGACCGTCAGCGCGGCCGTCGGCAGATAGGTCAGATCCTCGGGCGGCAGGCCGAGCTCGGCCCAGATCTGCCGGGCGCCCTCGACCCGTTCGCGCACCTGACCGATCGACTCCGGCCCGCCGACGACGGCGACGCGGGTGTGCCCCTGCTCGGCCAGATGTTCGACCGCGATGCGCCCACCCAGCACATCGTCGACCGCCACCGAGCAGAACGCGCCACCGACACCGACCCGGTCGACTATGACGACGGGGATGCCGCGGCGGCTGATCTCCCCGAGATGAGCGGCTTCCGGGTTGACCGGCGTGATCAGGATGCCCTGCACCCGCTGCTGCATCAGGCGGTCGAGGTGGACCTCCTCGCGCTCGGCGCGGCTGTTGCTGTTGCAGATGAACAGCGACAGGTCGGCGTCCTCGGCGGCGAGCTCGATGCCCTGCGCGACGTCGTGGAAGAACGGGTTGCTGCCGTCGAGCATCACGTAGGCGAGGCTGCGGCTGGTGCCGGCGCGCAGCTGGCGGGCGGACTCGTTCCGCACGAAGCCGAGCTCGGCCATGGCCCGCTCGACCCGTTCGCGCGTCGACGGGCTGACCACCTCGGGGCGGTTCATGACATTCGAGACCGTGCCCAGGGAAACCCCGGCCGAACGGGCGACGTCCTTGACGGACGGTGTCCTGCCGTTGACCACGGCTCCCCCTTTGAAACGTTGAAGCGACATCGTACGGCACCTGCTTCCCGTACCGGGCCCATGTTTCTCGTTCGTTTCCGTCCAGTGCTTGACACGTGTGATCGGGGCCACCTACGTTCGTCACACGGCGTATGAAACATTTCAACGACATCACTGCGGAGGTGGCCCGTGGCGGCAGCGCCCGACAAGTCGTCGGCCGGCCCGGCCCTGCTGGAAGTGCGCGAGGTGAGCAAGTCCTTCGGCGCCGTGGCGGCCGTGCAGGGAGTCAGCTTCCCGCTGTACGCAGGTGAGGCCCACGCGCTCGTCGGCGAGAACGGTGCCGGCAAGTCGACGATCGTCAAGATGCTCGCCGGCGTGCACCGCCCCGACACCGGGACGCTCGCGGTCAACGGCACGGCGACCGAGTTCACCGGCCCGGCCGATGCGAAGGCCGCCGGCATCGCCGTCATCTACCAGGAACCGACGCTCTTCCCCGACCTCTCGGTCGCCGAGAACATCGCGATGGGCAACCAGCCACTGACCCGGCTCCGGCAGATCGACCGGCGGGCGATGCACACCAACGCGGCGCGGCTCTTCGCCCGGCTCGGTGTGCACATCGACCCGGACCGCCCGGCCCGCGGCCTGTCGATCGCCGACCAGCAGCTCGTCGAGATCGCCAAGGCCCTCTCCAGCGAAGCGCGCATCCTGATCATGGATGAGCCCACCGCCGCCCTCAGCGGTGTCGAGGTCGAGCGGCTCTTCACGGTCACCCGGGCGCTGCGCGACGAGGGCGCCGCGATCATGTTCATCTCGCACCGCTTCGAGGAGATCACCGCCCTCTGTCAGCGGGTCACGATCATGCGGGACGGCAAGCACGTCTGCACCGAGCTCGTCGCCGACCTCAGCGTCGACGACATGATCCGGCGGATGGTCGGCCGCGACCTGAGCGCGCTCTTCCCCAAGCAGGACGCCACGATCGGCGAGACCGTCCTCGAGGTGGAGGGCCTGGGCCGCGAGGGCGTCTTCCGCGACATCAGCTTCACCGTCAAGGCGGGCGAGATCGTCGCGCTGGCCGGCCTGGTCGGCGCCGGTCGCAGCGAGGTCATGCAGGCGGTGTTCGGCGTCGACAGGTACGACACCGGCTCGGTGAAGTTCCTCGGCAAGCGGCTCAAGGCCGGCTCGCCGCGGGCCGCCATGGCCGCGGGCATGGGCCTGGTCCCCGAGGACCGCCGCCAGCAGGGCCTGATCATGGAGTTGTCCGTCGAACGCAACGTGACCCTCCCGCGCAGCCGCGCACTGGCCAAGCTCGGCCTGCTCTTCGGCGGTTCCGAGCGGCAGGAGGCCCGCAGCTGGACCGAGCAGCTGCACACCAAACTGGGCCGCCTCTCCGACCCGGTCGGCACGCTGTCGGGTGGCAACCAGCAGAAGGTCGTGCTGGCCAAATGGCTGGCCACCAGCCCGAAACTGCTCATCGTCGACGAGCCCACCCGGGGCATCGACGTCGGCACCAAGGCCGAGGTCCACCGGCTGATGTCGTCGCTGGCCGCCCGGGGCCTCGCGGTCGTGATGGTCTCGTCCGAGCTGCCCGAGGTGCTGGGCATGGCCGACCGGATCATCGTGCTGCGCGAGGGTCACATCGCCGCCCAGCTCACCCGAGACGAAGCCACGGAGGAGTCCGTCATGTACGCGGCCATGGGACAGGTGGCAGCATGACCACGGCAGTCGCGTCGAAGCCGAAACGGCCGCAGTTCTCGCTGGGCGGTGTGCTGAAGACCCGCGAGCTCGGCATCGTGGTGGCCCTCGCGGTCCTGGTCGCCTACACGGCGATCAGCAACCCGCGGTTCCTCTCCGGCCAGAGCGTCCGCGACATCCTGCTCAACACGGCGATCATCGCAGTGATGGCCGCCGGTCAGGCCGTGGTGGTCATCACGCGCAACATCGACCTGTCGGTCGGCTCGGTCCTCGGCCTGAGCGCGTTCACCGTGGCCACGATGATGAGCGCGAACCCCGGCCTGCCGATGGTCGTCGCCCTGCTGGTCGGCCTGGCTGTCGGCGGCGCCGCGGGCCTGCTCAACGGTGTCCTCGTCCGGTACGGCCGGGTGCCCGCGCTGGTGGTCACGCTCGGCACGATGTACATCTTCCGCGGTCTGACCTACTCGTGGGCGGGTGGCCAGCAGGTCAACGCCGACGAGCTGCCGCGGCACTTCCTGCAGTTCGCCAACGCCTCGTTCCTGAAGATCCCGTGGCTGGTGCTGATCGCCCTGATCGTCGTCGGCGGAGTCTCCCTGGTGATGCGCAACTACCGCGTCGGCCGCGAGCTGTACGCGATGGGTTCCAGCCCGCAGGCCGCCGAGCTGGCCGGCATCAAGGTCAGCCGCAACCTGCTGGGTGCGTTCATCGTCAGCGGGGCGCTCGCGGGCCTGGCCGGTGTCCTCTTCGCCGCCCGGTTCGGCACGGTCGACGCGGCCGCCGGCACCGGGTACGAGCTGAACGTCGTCGCCGCGGTGGTTGTCGGCGGGGTCGCGGTCTTCGGTGGCAGCGGCACGGTCTGGGGTGCCGGTCTCGGCGCCCTGCTCCTGACCGTGATCGGCAGCGCCCTGACCGTCCTCGACATCAACCAGTTCTGGCAGCAGGCGATCGTCGGCGCCCTGATCATTCTGGCCATCTGCGCGGACCGCCTGGTCGCGGTCCGGATCGCCCGGTCACTGCGGAAGAAGGACTCGCATGTCTGAGCTGAAGCGGAAGCTGGCCGGCTGGGACACCATCATCATCGCGCTCACCGTCGTGGTGCTGGTGATCGCGTCGCTGGGTGTGCCGAACTTCGGGACCAGCCGCAACTTCACCTTCCTGGTGCTCGACCTGATGCCGATCCTGCTGGTCGCCCTGCCGATGACCTTCATCATCGTGACCGGCGAGATCGACCTGTCGGTGGCGAGCACCCTGGGCCTGGCCAGCTCGATCATGGGCTGGCTGTGGAACCAGGGCCTCTCCATCGAGTCGATCATCCCGATCTGCATCATCGCCGGCGCGGTGCTCGGTGCCCTGAACGGCTTCCTCGTCACCGGCCTCGGCCTGCCCTCGCTGGCTGTCACGATCGGCACGCTCGCCCTGTACCGCGGCCTCGCGCTGGTCGTCCTCGGTGACGGCGCAGTCGCCGACTTCCCGTTCAACTACACCGGCTGGGTCACGGGGACCATCGGTGGCGGCTCGATCCCGAACGTCCTCATCCTGATCGTCGCCCTCGCGGTGATCTTCGGGGTGGTCCTGCACGCGACCCCGTTCGGCCGTTCCCTGTACGCGATCGGTGCGAACGCCGAGGCCGCCCACTTCTCCGGCATCCGCGTCGCCCGCACCAAGTTCTGGCTGTACGTGGTCAGTGGCGCGGTCGCCGGACTGGTCGGTGTGCTGTGGACGCTGCGCTACTCCAGCGCCCGCGCCGACAACGGTGCCGGACTCGAGCTGGCCGTGGTCGCCGCGGTCCTGCTCGGTGGTGTCTCCATCTTCGGCGGCAAGGGCAGCCTCCCGGGTGTCCTCGCCGGCGTGGTCCTGCTCGCCGCACTCCAGAACGCACTGCGTCTGCAGGACGTGTCGGGTCAGGCGCTGAACATCGTCACCGGCGCCCTGCTCGTGCTCTCCGTGCTCCTGCCCAACATCGCCACCTCGATCCGCAGTACCTGGCAAAGGCGGAGACTCCGCCGCGCCGCCACTGTTTGACCTTCCCCTCGTATAGGAGCTCGCCATGCTTCGCACCCACCGACGCCTACTCTCGGCAAGCGCCGCATCACTGCTGGTTCTTGGTATCGCTGCTTGTGGCGGCACCACCAAGGACAGCGCCTCCGACTCGGGTCCCGCCGCCGCGCAGTCCGGTGCCGCCGACCCGAACGCGAAGCTCAAGGAAGGCCTGAAGATCGCCTTCCTGCCGAAGCAGCTGAACAACCCGTACACCGACGTGGAGGTCGGTGGTGGCAAGGTTGCCGCCGGCGAGCTGAAGGGCGAGTACAAACTGGTCGGCCCGAACGATGCCAGCGCGTCGTCGCAGGTCAGCTACATCAACACGCTCATCCAGCAGCAGCAGGACGTCATCGGCATCGCCGCCAACGACCCGAACGCGGTCTGCCCGTCGCTGAACCAGGCCCGCCAGGCCGGCATCAAGATCGTCGCGTTCGACTCGGACGCCTCCAAGGACTGCCGCGACGTCTTCATCAACCAGGCCACCACCCAGGGCATCGGCGAGAGCCTGGTCAAGATGGCCAGCGAGCTCGCCGGTGGTGAAGGTGAGATCGCGATCCTGTCGGCCACCCCGAACGCCACGAACCAGAACGCCTGGATCGAGGTCATGAAGACCGAACTGGCCAAGCCGGAGAACTCCAAGCTCAAGCTGGTCAAGACCGCGTACGGCAACGACGACGACCAGAAGTCGTTCCAGGAGGCCCAGGGTCTGCTGCAGTCGTACCCGAACCTGAAGGTCATCGTCTCGCCGACCACGGTGGGCATCGCCGCCGCCTCGCGCTACGTCAGCTCCTCGAACTATAAGGGCAAGGTCGCCATTACCGGTCTGGGCCTGCCGAACCAGATGCGCGAGTACGTCAAGGACGGCACCGTGAAGAAGTTCGCGCTGTGGAACCCGGCCGACATCGGCTACCTCGCCGCGTACGCCGGTGCCGCTCTGGCCTCGGGTCAGATCACCGGCAAGGAAGGCGAGAAATTCACCGCCGGCAAGCTCGGCCCGTACACCGTCGGCGCCGCCGGTGAGATCGTCCTCGGCCCGCCGACCGAGTTCACCGCCGAGAACATCGACCAGTTCAACTTCTGACAGCCATGCGCTACTGCTTCCACCTCCAAGTCCGCGAGGACCGGATTGCGGAGTACGTGGAGCGGCACCAGGCCGTGTGGCCCGAGATGCAGTCAGCATTGCGGGCCACCGGCTGGCGCAACTACTCCTTGTTCCTGCGCCCCGACGGCCTCCTGATCGGCTACGTCGAAGCCGACAACCTCGACGCGTCCCGGGCCGCGATGGACGCCACCGACGTGAACGCCCGCTGGCAGGCTGAGATGGCCCCCTTCTTCGCCGGCACCACTCCCGAAGAGGGTTTCCCCCTGCTCACCGAGGTCTTCCACCTCTCCGAAGACGAAGACACAGAAGGTAAGTGATCCACATGGCTGACCTGGCCGCCGTCAAACGGGCTCTCGCCGCACAGCGCATCGAGACCCCGTCGTGGGCTTTCGGCAACTCCGGCACCCGGTTCAAGGTCTTCGCCCAGGCGGGCGTCCCCCGCACCCCGGAAGAGAAGATCGCCGACGCGGCAACCGTCCACAAGTACACGGGCATCGCACCGACGGTCGCGCTCCACATCCCGTGGGACAAGGTCGACGACTACGCGGCCCTGGGCGAATACGCGGCCTCCGTCGGTGTCGGGATCGGCGCCATCAACACCAACGTCTTCCAGGACGACGACTACAAACTCGGCTCGGTCACCAACCCCGACCCGGGAATCCGCCGCAAGGCCACGGACCACCTCCTCGAAGCCGTCGACATCATGGACGCGACCGGCTCCCAGGACCTCAAACTGTGGTTCTCCGACGGCATCAACTACCCGGGCCAGGACGACCTCCGCAACCGCCAGGACCGCCTCGCGGCCGCGCTGCGCGAAACCTACGACCGGCTCGGCGACAACCAGCGCATTCTCCTGGAATACAAGCTCTTCGAACCGGCCTTCTACGCCACGGACATCCCGGACTGGGGCACCTCGTACGCCCACTGCATCGAACTCGGCGAGAAAGCCACGGTCTGCATCGACACGGGTCACCACGCGCCCGGCACGAACATCGAGTTCATCGTGGCGTTCCTGCTTCGCCAGAAGAAACTCGGCGCGTTCGACTTCAACAGCCGCTTCTACGCGGACGACGACCTCATGGCCGGCGCCGCAGACCCGTTCCAGCTCTTCAGAATCATGTACGAGATCGTGCGTGGCGGTGCCTTGGACCCGGCCTACGGCATCAACTTCATGCTCGACCAGTGCCACAACATCGAGGCGAAGATCCCGGCCATCATTCGCTCGGTGATGAACATCCAGGAAGCGACCGCCAAAGCCCTGCTGGTCGACCGCGAGGCGTTGACCAAGGCCCAGAACGACGGCGACGTCCTGGAAGCCAACGCCGTCATCATGGACGCTTACAACACGGACGTCCGGCCACTGCTCGGCGAGGTCAGAGCAGATGCGGGCCTGGACCCGAACCCCATCAAGGCTTATCGCGAGAGCGGCTACCAGGAGCAAATCGTGAAGGACCGGGTCGGCGGAGAGCAAGCCGGCTGGGGCGCGTAGCGGAAGCAAGCGGCCGGTGCCGGGACCCGTGGGTGCGGGTCCCGGCGTGAGCGTCTCAGAACAGGCCGTTGCTGTGCGGTAGATCGCCCTTGATCTCGGGGGTGATGTCCCAGTGCTCAACGATCTTGCCGTTCTCGACCCGGAACAGGTCGTAGAACGCGGTCGGGGTGACGCCGAAGCGGCCCTCGGAGACGGTCAGCACGAAGTCGCCCTCGGCGACGACCTTGTGCACGGTGTCGTAGACCATGCTGACGCCCTGCTCGGCCAGCGCGCCGAGCGCGGCGCCGAGACCGTCGAGGTTGTCGCCGATGCCGGTGTTGTGCTGCCAGTACTTCTCGGCGCTGAGGTAGTCGGTGATCGTGTCGACCTTGCCGCCCTTGAGCACGGTCTCGACGAACCCGACGACCAGGTCACGGTTGGCGTCGGTGGCGTCGAGGTCGGTGACCTCGGTGGCACCGTCGGTCTGCGAGCGGCCGGAAACGGTCTTGTCGACCTGCGGCGTCAGCGCGTCCCAGTGCTCGGCCAGTTTGCCGTCGGCGACACGGAAGATGTCGAACGCGACAAGCGGGTCCGGGCCGAAGCCGTGGTAGGTGCCGTGCAGGGCCACCAGGTCGCCGTCGGCGATGACGCGGTGCAGGTCGTAGCGGAACCCGGCGGGCAGATTCTGCACGAGCTGCCGCAGACCTTCGGGGCCATCAGCGGCCAGGCTGCTGTGCTGCACGTAGGCCGGGCCGACCCAACGGTCGACGGCCGAGGGGTCCTTGTCGCCGAACAGCTGTCCGGCGGCGCTCAGAACGACGTCCTTGGCAGTCATGACGGGTGCCTCTTTCTTCGTGGTTGCCTGTGCTGTTGAGACCAAGGTATGGGCCGGAAACGGGTTCAGCCGGGTACGCTGGCGACCTGTGATGGTCAAAAACCGACACGCTGCCGACGGTATCCCCGAACTGGGATTTGCTGCGCCCGCCGGCACACCGGCCGGCGTGGAGGTCATGACGCTCGCGCAGCTGCACGCACGCGTCGGGAACGACGGGCTGGGCAGACCACAACGCCCGACGTTTCATCACCTGATCACCGTCAGCCGCGGCACGCTGTGGCACACCGTCGACTTCACCGAATACAGCCTGAGTCCGGGCAGGTGGCTGTGGGTGCGCCCCGGCCAGGTCCAGCAATGGGGTCGGCTCGACGACGTCGACGGCACGCTGGTGCTCTTCCAACCGGACTTCCTCGACCCCGGCAGCGGCACGGCCGCCCGCCTCGACGACCCGCACGCCCCGGTCCTGCGCGAAGCCGCCGACGACGATGAGGACCGGCTGACCGACGCGGCCGAGCACCTCAGCCGCGCCTTCACCAGCCCCGGGCGGTTGCCGCTGGAGGTGCGCCAGGCGGTGCTGCGGCACCTGCTCGCCGTTCTTGTTCTGCGTCTGGCCCACCTCGGAGCCCCACCCGGCAGCCCCGCCCCTGAACCCAGCGACACGTTTCTGCGGTTGCGCGACGCCGTCGAACGCGACTTCACCCGCACCCGCCGGCTGCAGGACTACGCGCACACCCTCGGCTACTCCGCTCGCACCCTCTCACGCGCCACCCAGGCCGCCGCCGGCGTCAACGCCAAGGAATTCATCGACCGCCGCGTTGTGCTGCAAGCCCGGCGGCTGCTCGCCCACAGCGACGACACTGCCGCACAGATCGCCGCCCGGCTCGGCTTCACCAGCGCGACCAACTTCAGCAAGTACTTCCACCAGCGCACCGGCACCACCCCGATCGCCTTTCGTGCGGCCATGCGGACCAGCACGCCACCCGACCTGTCATGACACCGGCGCAGGGCGAGGGCCGCTGCCATCGGCAGCGGCCCTCTTCCTTTTCTCAGGCTGCGTGGGGTGGTGGTTCTGCTGCTCCCGTCATGATGGCTACGGCCTCTGACATGGAGTGGCTCTTCGGTGTGATGACTGTTGCTCGTCGTCCGAGCCGTTGGATGTGGATCCTGTCCGCGACCTCGAAGACGTGCGGCATGTTGTGGCTGATCAGGATGACCGGTAGGCCTTTGTCCCGGACGTCTCTGATGAGTTGGAGGACTCGGTTTCCCTCCTTGACGCCCAGGGCGGCTGTGGGTTCGTCGAGGATGACGACCTTGCTGCCGAAGGCGGCTGAGCGAGCCACCGCCACCGCCTGCCTTTGACCACCGGACAGGGATTCCACCGCCTGGTTGATGTTCTGGAGGGTGGCGACGCCCAGCTCGCTCATGTGCCGTTTGGCTTCGGAGCGCATGTGTCCTTTGTCCAGGAGGCGGAAGACTTTGCCCAGGACTCCGGGTTTGCGTTCTTCGCGGCCCAGGAAGAGGTTGTCGGCGATGTCGAGGCCGGGGGCGACGGCGAGCGTCTGGTACACCGTTTCGATTCCGGCAGCCCGGGCGTCCATGGGGTTGCGGAAGTTGACACGTTCGCCGTCGAGGTAGATTTCGCCGCTGTCCGGGACGACAGCTCCGGACAGAGCTTTGATGAGGCTGGATTTGCCGGCGCCGTTGTCACCGATGACGGCGAGGATCTCGCCTGGATAGAGCTCCAGGTCGCCGCTTTCGATGGCGGTCACGCGACCGTATCTCTTGGTGAGGCCGCGGGCCTCGAGGACCGGTGTTGTCACGTCTTCACCTTCCTGATCCATTGGTCGAGGGAGACCGCGACCAGGACGAGCAGGCCGATGGCGAAGCCCTGCCAGACGACTTCGACGCCGGCGAGTTGCAGGCCGTTGCGGAAGACGCCGACGATGAGGGCGCCGATGAGAGTGCCCAGGACGCCGCCGCGGCCGCCGAAGAGGCTGGTGCCGCCGAGCACCACTGCGGTGATGGAGTCGAGGTTGTAGTCGACGCCGACGTTCGGGCTGGCCGAGGCCAGGCGGCCGATGAGGATCCAGGCGCCTACCGCGTAGAGGAGACCGGCGACGGTGTACACCGAGAAGAGGACCCGGTTGGTGCGGATGCCGGCCAGGCGCGCCGACTCGATGTCGTCACCGGTGGCGTAGACGTGTTTGCCCCAGGCGGTGGAGCCGAGCGCGTAGAAGAAGAACGCGAACAGCAGCAGCATGATGATCGAGCCGTAGGTGAGGCGGAAGCCGCCGATGGGGATCGTCGTGCCGGTCCAGGTCATGATGCCCGGCATGTCGGAGCCGCGGATGGTCTCGCTGTTGGACACCACGGCGTTCAGGGAGAAGAAGATGCTCAGGGTGCCCAAGGTGACGATGAACGGGGGCAGTTTGATCCGGGTCACCAGGAAACCGTTGAGCGCACCCATCGCCGTGCCGCAGATCAGGCCGAGGATCAGGGCGAGCAGGCCCGGTACGCCGATCTTGGTGGCGAAGCTGGCCATCAGGATCGACGAGAACACGGCCACCGCGCCCACCGACAGGTCGATGCCGGCGGTGAGGATGATCAGCGTCTGACCGAGGGCCAGGACCGCGATGACGGTGACCTGGGCGAGCACCAGGGACAGGTTGGCGGCGGAGAAGAAACGCTGGTTGGCGATCGAGAAGGCGATGATCGCGACGATCAGGACGGCCAGCGGGCCCAAGGTCGGATTGCCGTGCAGCAGATGCTGCAGGCGCAGGCCGAGGGAGTCGTTGCGCCGGACGTCGAACTCCTGCGGCGAAGGCTCTTTGGTGGCGGTTGTTGTCATCGTCAGCCCCAGCAGTTTTCTTTGCCCCAGGCCGAGTCCTTGGCCTCGACACCGGTCTGCGGCTGGTCGGTGATCAGCGTCGCCCCGGTGTCGACGAAGTCCTTGCCCGCGGTCACCTGTGGTTTGGTGCCGTCCTTGGCGAAGGCCGAGATCGCGTCGATGCCCAGCGAGGCCATCTTCAGCGGGAACTGCATCGAGGTCGCGCCGATGACACCGGCCTTGACGTTGTCGACGCCGGGACAGCCGCCGTCGATCGAGACGATGGTGACGTCCTTGTCCTTGCCGGCGGCCTTGAGCGCCTGGTAGGCACCGGCCGCGGCGGGCTCGTTGATCGTGTAGACCAGGTTGATCGACGGGTCCTTCTGGAGCAGGTTCTCCATCGCCGTACGCCCGCCGTCCTCGGCGCCGTCGGTGACGTCGTGACCGGAGATCCGCGGGTCGTTCTCGTCGCCGATCTTGTTGGGGTCGCCGACGGGGATACCAAAACCGTCCAGGAAACCCTGGTCACGCTTGACGTCGACGGAGACCTGGTTGGCGTTGAGGTCCAACAGGGCGATCTTCGCCTGCTTGCCGTCTTTCTCGAACTTCGCCTTGGCCCACTGCCCGACCAGCTTGCCGGCCTGGTAGTTGTCGGTGGCGAAAGTCGCGTCGGCGGCGTTGGCCGGGTCGGTCGGCGTGTCCAGGGCGATGACGAGCATGCCCTGCTGACGTGCCTTGTCGATCGACGGGACGATCGCCTTCGAGTCGTTCGGTGTGATCAGGAAACCCTTGGCGCCGGCGGAGATCAGGCTCTCGATCGCCTGCACCTGGGCCTCGTTGTCCCCGTCCTGCTTGCCGGCGAAGCTCTGGAGCTTCACCCCCGCCGAGTTCGCGGCCTGCTGCGCGCCCTCCTTCATCTTGACGAAGAAGGGGTTGGTGTCCGTCTTGGTGATCAGGCCGACGATCGCTCCGTCACCGGAACCCGAGTCGCCACCACAGGCCGCGGTCCCCACGATCAGGGTCACGGCGAGCAGTGCAGGCCCGAGGCGCCCGCGCTTGATCAGCATTGATTGGCGCATGTCCCCTCCAAATCGATTTAGCAAAAATCGAGAGACAACGTTGTCTTGCAGTAGACGTCTCGGCGGATCGAGTGTCAACAATAAGTTTCCAGAATGTTGCTATCCGTGATCATCATTGGCGTTGATCAATGGAATGGGGAGATATGACGGAGGGGCGGCCGACCATGAACGACGTCGCTCGCAGTGCCGGTGTCAGTCTCAAGACCGTTTCCCGCGTGGTGAACGGCGAGCCCACCGTCGACCCGGCGCTGGTGGAGCGCGTGCGCGCCGCGGTCGCCTCGCTCCACTACCGGCCGCACCTCGGCGCGAGCATGCTGCGCCGCAAGGACAGGCGCACCGGCACGATCGGGCTGCTGCTCGAGGATGTCGGCAACCCGTTCTCGGCCGCCGTCCACCGGGCCGTGGAGGACGAGGCGCGGGCGCGCGGGGTGCACGTGCTGACCGGCAGCCTCGACGACGATCCCGAGCGCGAACGCGACCTGGCGCGGGCCTTCGCGCGACGGCACGCCGACGGGCTGATCCTGGCACCCGTCGGGCCCGACCAGGGATATCTGGCCCTGGAGCTGCCGCCCGGTGTTCCCGTCGTTTTTGTGGACCGGACGGCGACGGGCTTCACCGGTGACTCCGTGCTGGCCCGTAACGCCGCGGGGGCCTCCGCGGCAGTACGCCACCTGATCGCGTACGGGCACCGGAGGATCGTGTTTCTCGGGGACCTGTCACGGATCACCACGACGCGGGAGCGCAGGCGGGGCTACCTGGATTCGGTGGGGGCGGCGGGGCTGCGGGCGTACACGGTGGAGGGTTTGCATGATTCGGTGGCGGCCGAGGCGGCGACGCGGGAGCTTTTCGAGCGGGCGCGACCCCCGACCGCCCTGTTCACCGGTCAGAACCTGATCACCATCGGCGCGGTGCGGGGGCTGCGTGCGCTGGGCCGGCACCACGACGTCGCGCTGGTCGGCTTCGACGACTTCCCGCTGGCGGACCTGCTCGAACCGGCGGTGACCGTGATCGCCCAGGATCCGGCGGCGATGGGCCGGGCCGCCGCACAGGCACTGTTCGCCCGCATCGACGGGGACACCAAGGAGCCGCGCGAGATCAGCGTGGCGACAACGCTGATCCCGCGCGGCAGTGGAGAGATACCGGTCCGGTTTACGGGAAGTTCGTGACCGTGCGCGGCACAACCTCGGAGGCCGTTGCCGCGGCCCCGATGTTGTTGACGACGTGGTCGATGGTTCCCGAGGCGAGCGAGATGGTGAAGATGTTGCGGAAGCGCACGTTTCCGTTGGCCGGAGCCTGGAAGCCGTTCGCCGAGTGGACCGCCGGGTTGTTCTGGAAGAACGCGTAGCTGCCCATGGCCCAGGCGTCGTGGCTGGTCACGTTGTCGGCGACCTTGTACGCCGGGTAGCCGACGCCGTCCGTACGCCACACCGCGTTCGACGGCGGGTCGTACGGCTGCTCGTTCTGCAGGAAGTAGGTCCGGCCGCCGTTGCCGTTCCAGAGGACCTCGGTCTTCTGGTAGTGCTCGACGAACAGGCCGTACGCGGTCACGTTCTGACCGTTGACGATCAGGCCGCTGTCGGCGGTGTTGATGGTCCAGCCGTAGGTGCCGGCGTTGCCGTGGTCGGCCCGCCACGCCCAGATGTGGTCGATGATCGTGTTGTTGCTGTTGACCAGCAGGCTGTTGGTGGCCTTGCCGGCGATCGAGCCGCCGATCCGGAAGAAGACGTCCTGGACGGTCGTCGGGTTGCCCGCGTGGTTCGCGTTCGAGCCGTTCGGGCCGATGACCAGCAGGTTCGCCGAGTTGGTCGTGCCGGCGTCGAAGAGCAGGCCGGCGATCTTCACGCCGTCCACGTCGGCCACCTGCATCGGGGTGACGCCGCCGTCCGGGATGATCGTCGCGTAGCCGAGACCGAGCACCACGGTGTTCGCCCGGGTCACGTTGATCGTCTGGTTGACGTGGTAGATGCCCGGCTGGAAGAGCAGGTTGAGGCCCTGAGCCAGTGCGTTGTTGATCGTCGCGGCGCTGTCACCGGGCTTGGCGACGTAGAACTGCGTCAACGGGATCGCGGTGCCCGGCGTGTTGCCGTTCAGCCAGGTGGCACCGGAGGCGTTGGTCTGCAGGTTGGGGACGAACACCTGGTAGGCCCCGCCGGCCTGGTACAGGTAGGGCTTCTCCCGGATGACCGGCGCGCTGCCGATCACCGTGTACGGCGGGGTCGGGTAGCTCGCCGCGGGTGCGCCCTGCACACCGACGAACGTCTGGTTCCACACCGCGTTGGAGTTCGAGCCGATGGTGCTGTTGCGGGTGAACCACTGCTGCTGCGAGTACTGACCCTCGACGCCGGTGATCCGCGAGTCGGCGATGTAGCCGCCGGACGCCCAGCCGTAGCCGTTCGGGGCGAGGTTCAGGTCGCCGTGGATGTCCATCCGGCGGAAGGGCGCGGCCTGCGAGACGGCCCAGCGGTTCGCACCCGAGACCGGGTACAGGGAGAGGTTCTCGACCGAGCGCCAGAAGTTCTGGGTGGCGTTGCCCTGGAACCAGCCGGCGTCGACGGTGATGTCACCGTTGATCCGGGTGTCCTGCGGGTTCTGGCCGAGGCCCAGCACGGAGGTGTAGAAGCCGACCTGGATGTTCAGGCCGTTGTAGGTGCCCGGCTTGAACGCGAGCACGTACCGCTGCAGGCCGAACTGGTTCGACTCCTGCTGGCGGAAGATCGTGTCGGCCTGGCTCTGGATCGAGGCGGACGACATCGACGGGTCGAAGACGATGACGTTCGCGCCGAGGCTGCCGCCGCCCGGCAGTGTCGGGCCGCCGGGGGTGGTCGGCGGGGTGGTCGGCGTCGTGGGCGTGCCGCCGAAGACCTTGAA
Source organism: Amorphoplanes friuliensis DSM 7358 (assembly GCF_000494755.1). Classification (NCBI taxonomy): domain Bacteria; kingdom Bacillati; phylum Actinomycetota; class Actinomycetes; order Micromonosporales; family Micromonosporaceae; genus Actinoplanes; species Actinoplanes friuliensis. The sequence goes on along the minus strand of NC_022657.1, from coordinate 709,527 downwards.
CTCCCAGAGCGAGTAGCCGTACTGGGTGGCGCGCTCGGTGCCGTACATGCGGACGTAGCGAGCGGTGGCCGTGACGTCCACGCTCTGGACGCCCGCGTTGCCCGCGGTGTTACCCGTGGCGTCGGCCCACGTGCTGCCGTTCTGCGACGTCTGGATCTTGAAGGTCTTGCCGTACGCCGCCTCCCAGTTCAGCTCGACCCGGCTGATCGCCGAGCTGGCGCCGAGGTCGACCTGCAACCACTGCGGGTCGGAGAAGGCGGACGCCCAGCGGGTGCCCGTGTTGCCGTCGACCGCGGCGGACGCCGGGAACGCGCCCGGGTTCTCCGACGACGAGGCGGTTGCCGTCTTGCCCTGCGACAGCAGCGTCTCGGCGGCCTCGGCGCTCAGCGCGGTGATGGCGCCGAAACCGGCGACGACGGTGGCGACCAGCGCACCGGTGGCGGCGAGCCGCCACTTGCTGCGGGATCGCCTCTCGGGGACTACGGAGGGAGCGGGATTGACCATTGCTTCTCCTACACACAGCGATACGGACGCGGGGGATGCGCGTCCGGACGGGAGCCGGGGAAAGCTCCCGATGGGGATGCCGGAGGGGCGTTCACGGAGAGCGCTCCCCCGTTCCTGGACGCTAAGTTCGTTACGGCCATGTGTCAAAGGTGGGGTCTGAAGTTAAGCGGCGGTTAATCGCGTCCGCCCGGCCGCAGACCGGGCCTGGGCCGTCACTCCATCGGTGGCATCGATTGCCTCACTGTTCGTGATCCACCTCCACCCAAGACCGGTGGCACCGATCGTGAGCTGCGGAAACCTGCAATCACCTCCAGGGACATCAGGTAGCGGCGCGTAGTTGGCCGGCTGACTGACGAGGCTTCGGTGACGGGTACGCCTGGGTCCGGATAACGGTTGCGGACGGGCAATCGGCCTGCCCGAATCGGCTCGCTCGCGCAGGACGGTCATTACCGGCTTACCGCTCGATTGGGGCAGCGAGGCGAAAAATCGGGGAAGCGCTTCCCCGTCGTAGGGTGGACGGATGCGGCTGGTTCTGATGGCGGACACACACGTGCCCAAGCGCGCCCGGGACCTGCCCCCGGCGCTGTGGGCCGAGGTGGAGGCAGCCGACGTGGTCGTCCACGCCGGCGACTGGGTCGACGTGCCACTGCTGGACGCGCTGGAGGCCCGGTCGAGACGGCTGATCGCCTGTTACGGCAACAACGACGGTCCGGCGCTGCGGGCCCGGCTGCCGGAGATCGCCCGCGCCGAGCTGGACGGCGTACGCCTCGCCGTGGTCCACGAGACCGGGCAGTCCACGGGTCGCGAGCAGCGCTGCGCGGAACGCTTCCCCGACACGGACGTGCTGGTGTTCGGCCACTCGCACATCCCGTGGGACACGACGGCCACCACCGGGCTGCGGTTGCTCAACCCCGGCTCACCGACCGACCGCCGCCGTCAGCCGTACGCGACTTTCCAGACGGCGACGGTGGCCGGTGGGCAGCTGTCCGGCGTGGAGCTGCACCGGGTGATCAGACGAGCCTGACCGGGCCCGCATCGATCGCCACCCGGAACAGCGAGTACGGGTAGTGCCGCTGGTCGGTGCCACCCTGGTAGTCCGCCTGCCGGTGCAGCTGGTTGGCCGTGACGTAGAGGTGGCGGTCGGCGGCAACCGACATCGTGTCCGGCCACAGCAGCCGCGGATCGTGGGCGACCGTCTCGAACGTACCGTCCGGCAGCCGCCGCAGGATCGCGTTGTGCTCGTAATCGGTGACGTAGAAGCGGCCCTGGTCGTCGGTCTCGAGGCCGTCGGATCCGCCGCCCTTGTTGCCCTCGTCGACGACGGTGGCGGCCACCTCCGGATCACCGACCGACCGGTCCACCAGGGCGTCGGTGGAGACGCTGTACCAGTGCCGGGAGGCGAGCGGGCAGTAGTAGAGGCGGGACCCGTCGGCGGCGATGGCGATGCCGTCCGACCCCATGCGTACCGGCTCCGGTGGGCCGTCGGCGGGTCGTTTCATCAGCACCGCACCCTCCACGACCGGCAGGAACGTCGCCGGCTCCTCGGCCTTGGTGGAGGGGTGATCGTGCAGCCGGCGCCAGGCCGTACCGGTGGCCAGGTCGACCACGATGATGCCGTTGGCGCCCTGGTCCGAGGAGTCGGTGATGAAAGCGACGTTGCGGCGCAGGTCGAAGCGGACGTCGTTGAGGTACGTGGTCGGCAGCGCCACGTCGGGCTCGAAGACGATGGTCTGCACGACGGTGTCGGTCGCGAGGTCGACGCAGACGAGCTTGGGCCCGCCGGGCGTGGTCGGCTGGAACAGCGGGCTGCCGGTGTCGAGCACCCACAACCGGTCGGCGGGGTCGACGACGATGCTCTGCACGGAGACGAAGGCCTTGGCGTCGTCGTCACCGGCCGGGCTGTTCCAGGCCTGGTCCGGGTAGGCGACGGCGGTGCCGTCACGCAGCTCGGCGACGGTGAACTCCACGTCGTCGCCCCACTTGGGGTAGTTGACGAAGATCCGGCCGGTCGCCGAAACGCTCACCCCGGTGGGCATCGGCCCGCTGTCGAAGGTGTGCACGGTTTCGAGATCGCCGATGGGCTGGTCACTCGGTTGTTCCGTCATGGCAGCCGCATACCCGCCTCGGCACGGGCCTAACGAGCGCAGCAAGATGGCCGCGCCCGAACTCCGGACGCAGCCATCTGCGCAGGTCAGCCCAGGTCGACGCTGGGGTAGAGCGGGAAGTCGGCGAGCAGCTCGGTGGCCTGCTTCGACACCCGGTCGGAAACCGCGGTGGCAAGGTCGAACTTCGCCTTGGACGCGCCGGCCTTGGTGCTGGTCAGGACCGTGTGCATGAGCTCGGCGATCTGGTCCATCTCGCCCGTGCCGAGGCCGCGGGTGGTCAGGGCCGGCGTGCCGATGCGGATGCCCGAGGTGTACCAGGCGCCGTTCGGGTCCTGCGGGATCGAGTTGCGGTTGGTGACGATGCCCGAGTCGAGCAGCGCCTGCTCCGCCTGACGGCCGGTCAGGCCGTACTTGTCGACGTCGATCAGCACCAGGTGGTTGTCGGTGCCGCCGCTGACGACGGTGGCGCCCCGGCTGGTCAGGCCGGCCGCGAGCGCCTGAGAGTTGTCGACGATGCGCTGGGCGTAGTCGGCGAACTCGGGGCGGCGGGCCTCGGCGAACGCGACCGCCTTGGCCGCCATCACGTGCGCGAGCGGGCCGCCGAGGACCATCGGACAGCCGCGGTCGACCTGGTCGGACAGCTCGGGCTGGCAGAAGACCGCACCGCCGCGCGGGCCGCGCAGGCTCTTGTGGGTCGTCGTGGTGACGATGTGGGCGTTCGCGATCGGGTCGAAGTCACCGGTGAAGACCTTGCCGGCGACCAGGCCCGCGAAGTGCGCCATGTCGACCATGAACGTCGCACCGACCTCGTCGGCGATCTCGCGCATGATGCGGAAGTTCACCTTGCGGGGGTACGCGGAGTAGCCACCGACGATGACCAGGGGCTTGAACTCCTGGGCCGACGTCCGCAGCGCCGCGTAGTCGATCTGGCCCGTGGCCGGGTCGACGCCGTAGCTGCGCTGGTCGAACATCTTGCCGGAGATGTTCGGGCGGAAACCGTGGGTGAGGTGACCACCGGCGTCGAGCGACATGCCGAGCATGCGCTGGTTGCCGAAAGCAGCCCGCAGCTCGGCCCACTCGGCGTCGGTCATGTCGTTGACGTTGCGCTTCTGGACCTTGGCCAGGGCGGGCGCCTCGACCCGGTCGGCGAGGATCGCCCAGTACGCGACGAGGTTCGCGTCGATGCCGGAGTGCGGCTGCACGTACGCGTACGGCGCGTTGAACAGGGCCTTCGCGTGCTCGACGGCGACGGACTCGACGGTGTCGACGTTCTGGCAGCCGGCGTAGAAACGGCGGCCGATCGTGCCCTCGGCGTACTTGTCGCTGAGCCAGTTACCCATGGCCAGCAGCACGGCCGGGGACGCGTAGTTCTCGGACGCGATCAGCTTGAGGGACTCGCGCTGATCGGTCAGCTCCTTGGCGATCGCGTCGGCGATGCGGGGCTCGACGGCGCGGACCGCGTCCAGGGCGGAGCGGAATGCGGTCGATTCGGCGTTCAGTGCAGACATCGGACCTCCCTATCACAGGTGAAGAGGCCCAGGCGCACGGCAGGTCGTCCGGAACGGACGGGACCGCTCCCCGATGGTTTGCCCATCCGAACGCGCCAGTCACGGCCCGCCGACCAGCATACCGGCGTGCGCCCGGGCGACGGCAGTCAGGAGAACCACATTCCGCCGTCGACGACGATGGACTGGCCGGTCACGTAACCCGCGTCGGATGACGCCAGGAACGAGACGACACCGGCGACGTCGTCCGGCGTCTCGAGGCGGCCCAGCGGGATGCCGGCGACCATGCCGGCCAGCTCCGAGCCGGTCGCGGTGCCCCGGCGGGTGGTCATCACCTGGTCGATCGACTCCCACATCGGCGTCTGCACGACGCCCGGGCTGTAGACGTTGACGGTGATGTTGTGCTCCGCGAGCTCCTGGGCGACGGACTGGCTCAGACCGCGAACGGCGAACTTCGACGCCGAATAGGCGCCCTGCCACTTGCCACCGCGATGGGCGGCGACCGACGCCGCACCGATCAGCCGGCCGCCGCGCCCCTGGGCGATCATCTGCCGGGCGGCGGCCCGATAGCAGTGGAAGACACCCTTGAGGTTGACGTCCATCGTGCGCTGCCAGTCCTCGGCCGTGGTCTCTACCAGCGGCGCGGTCACGGCGATGCCCGCGTTCGCCACCAGCACGTCGAGACCTCCGAAGCGGGCCACGTGCGCCGCGACGGCCGCGTCGACCTCACCCTGTTCGACAACATCCACCGGTACGCCGTGAGCACCGAGCTCCACGGCTGTCCGGTCGAGCTCCGGACCGGGCAGGTCGGCCACCGACACGGCGAGCCCGTCCGCGATCAGGCGAGCGGCGATTGCCCGTCCGATGCCCCGCGCGGCTCCGGTGATCAGCGCCGACCGTTGCTCCATGCCAACTCCCTGCTAGGGTGCGCTCATATGAGCGGCTCATCGCTCGTTTGACAACCATCGTGCGCTGCTGTCCGGAACGGAGTCAAGGCGTGCAGGACCTGATCGCCGCGCTGGTCGCCCGGCGCTTCTACCTGGAGCAGCGCACCAAGAAGCAGATCGGGGACGAGCTCGGCATCTCGCGCTTCCGGGTCGCGCGGATCCTGGACCGCGCCTTGCGCGACGGCGTCGTCCGCATCGAGATCGCGGTGCCACCGGCGGTGGACCTCGAGCTGTCGGAGCGCCTGACCGCGTACACCGGGATCCGGCAGGCGCTGGTCCTGCGGGAGCCGGACCAGCTCGGGCCCGCCTGTGCCGCCCTGCTGGCCGAGCGGCTCACCGAGGAGGACGTGCTCGGCGTCTCCTGGGGCCGTACGCTGCACGAACTCACCGCGGTCCTGCCGCCGCTGCCCCGGGCCGAGGTGGTCCAGATCGTCGGAAGCGTGCCGAGCGCGGATCTCAACGTGAACTCGCTGGAGCTGCTGCGCCGCCTGAGTGAACGCACCGGCGGCCGGGTCCACGCCCTGCACGTGCCCATGATCCTCGACTCGCCCGAGGTCGCCGCCTCGCTGCGGGCCACCGCGTCGGTCGCGGAGACGCTGGCGACTTTCCCGCGGCTGACCTGTGCGCTGGTCGGCATCGGACGCTGGCAGCCCGGCGGCTCGTCGCTGCGGTCGGCCCTGCCGGAGCCGCTGATCCGGGATCTCGACGCGGCCGGTGCCGTCGCGGACATCTGCTCGACCGTTCTGGACAAGAACGGCTCGGTGGTCGGCGGCGACACCGTGCCCGCCCGGTGCATCGCCATCACCACCGAGCAACTGCGGGCGGTGCCTGACGTCATCGCGGTGGCCGGCGGCGAGACGAAGGCGCCCGCACTCGCCGCAGCCGTCCGGGCGGGACTCGTTCACCGATTGATCACCGACACGGCAGCGGCGACGGCGTTGATGTCACTAGCCTGACGGGCGTGAACGGCGTACAGATCTTGCTCATCATCGGGGCCGGCATCGGCATCTCGGCCCTGGCCCACCGGCGTGGACTCCAGCCCGGCCTCATCGTGGTCACGCTGGCCGCCGGGGTCAGCTTCATCCCCGGGGTGCCGCGGCTGGAGCTCGAGAGCGAGCTGATGCTGGCGATCGTCGTGCCGCCGCTGCTCTACTCGGCCACCCGCGGGGCGTCGTTCACGGCGTTCGGCAGGAACTTCCGGGCCATCTTCAACCTGGGTGTGCTCCTGGTCGTGCTGACCGCGGGCGCCCTCGGTGCGCTGTCGACCTGGCTGTTGCCGACGATCGGGCTGGCGGCCGCCTTTGTGCTCGGCTCGGTGCTCGCACCGCCGGACACGATCACCACGGTGACCCACGGCGACGAGCTGGGGCTGCCCAAACGGGTCACCACCATCCTCACCGGCGAGAGCCTGGTGAACGACGCCACGGCGCTGACGTTGTTCAGCATCGCGGTCGCGGCGGTGAGCGGTGAGCACACCACGTGGGGCGGCGGGATCCTGGAGTTCTTCCGCAACGCCAGCATCGGCGCGGGGATCGGTGGCCTGCTGGCCATCGCGACGCTCACGCTGCGCAAGATGCTGCGCAACCCGACGCTGGAGACCTCACTCGGGCTGCTCGTGCCGTTCACGGCGTTCCTGCTCGCCGAACAGGTGCACGCCTCGGGCATCATCGCGGTTGTCGTCGCCGCCTTCTCGATCAGCATCAACACGTCGCTGGACCCGCGTCACCAATATCCGAACGCGTACCGGACGCGGTTGCAGGAGGACGCGTTCTGGCCCGTCGTGGACTTCCTGCTGGAGACGTTCGTCTTCGCGTACATCGGGCTGCAGTTGAAGTTCGTGCTCGAGGATCTGGCCGCGGAGGAGGATCCGGGCCTGACCCGGACGCTGGTCGCAGCCGGTGTGCTGCTGCTCGCGGCGATCGTCCTGCGCCTGACCGGTGTCTACGCGCTCTTCGGCTGGTGGCAGCTCGGCGACCGCAACACCAAGGCGAAGCTGGCCCGATCTCCGGAATTCGCCGAGCGGCTGAACGAACGCCGGACGCGGGGGCGGCGCAACCGGCGGCCCCGCGAGATGCCGCTGGACGCGCCGAACGCCCGCGAGACCATGGTCGTCGGCTGGACGGGCATGCGCGGCATCCTGACGCTGGCGGCCGCGGCATCCGTGCCGGAGATGCTGGCGAACGGCGAGGAGTTCCCCGGGCGCAGTGCGATCCAGGCGATCGCGCTGATCGTCACGCTGGGCACCCTGCTGATCCAGGGCACGACGATCCGCAGGCTGGTCGGCCTGCTCCACCTCGACACCTCGGGCGAACGCCGCGAGGCGGAGGAGATGCGGACCCGCGGCGTCGAGGTGATGACCGCGGCGGCGCCGGCCCGTGACGGTGGCCCGACCACGGACGACTACGAGAAGCAGCGGACGGCGATCAGCACGGCCGTGTCCGACGGAACGCTGGACGAGGAGACCGGTCGCGGCCTGATCAGCGACATCGACCTGCGCCAGGCCGCCGCTCAGGCGAGCTCGTAGACGGAGATGTGGTCCGCGCTCCGGCTGGTGAAGGGTGCGCGGTGCCAGTCGGACCAGCGTTCGCGCAGACGCAGGCCGGCCAGGCGGGCCATCAGGTCCAGCTCGGCCGGCCAGCAGTAGCGATGTGCGGTCGGCAGCAGGCGGAAGCCCGTCGCGTCGACCGTGACGTGCTGCATCTCGATGCGCTGGGCGATGCGGTCGTGGACGGTCAGCGTGAAACCGGCGGAGTCCTCGTGGACGGCGTCCGTCCGGAACTGGCTGTCGTAGGCGGCCACGTCGGGGACGTAACACTCGAGGACAAAAACGCCGCCCGGCTCCAGCACCCGGGCCACGTTGCGGAACGTGTCGACCTGGCGGTCCTGGGCGGTCAGGTTGAAGAGGCTGTTCCAGACCACGTAGACCAGCGGGAACGGTCCCGGGTTGGGCACGTCGGCCATGTCGCCGGTGAGCACGGGCAGCGACTCACCACCGGAGATGGTCCGGAGTCTGTCCACAACGGCCTGGGACGCTTCGACCCCCTCGACGGCGAACCCGCGCCGGGCCAGCGGAATCGCCACCCGACCACCGCCGATGGCCAGCTCGAGCACGCTCGAACCGGCCGGGGCCAGGCCGGCGAGGAAGTCCACGGCGGCCGTCGGGTCCGGGCCCTGACTCAGGTCGTCGTAGCGGCCGGCCCAGCGGTCCCCGAAAAACGCGGGGTCGTCGAAATCCGTCACGGCCCGACGCAACCAGAACAACCCCGGGTCCGCTACCGCTTTTCTCCGGCCAGGCCGTCGCCGAGGCCGGTGCGGTAGTAGAGCACCGAACGGCCGGACCGGCGGCGGCGCACCAGGCCGGCGTCGAGCAGCACCTTGAGGTGGTTGCCGACCGAACCCAGGCCGTAGCCCGTGACGGCGACGAGGTGGGTGGTGCTCATCGGCGCCGACAGGGCCGCGAGGACGGCCGCACGACCGGGGCCGAGCAGACGGGCCAGGGCGGCGGGAGCAGCGGTCTCCCGGGGCACCAGCAGGCCCGTGCACGGGTAGATCACCGAATACCGGTGCGGCGGATTCCAGCCGACCCAGCCGTTGCGGGTCGAGGCCGGGATGAACAACAGGGTCGCCGCGGTGAGATCACGCGGCGGGTACGCGTACGAGTTGATCTGCAGTTGACCGTCGCCCAGCCAGCGCAGTCCGGACCGCATGCCGTTGACCGCCGCGGCCCAGCCGCCGGTGCTCAGACTGCGGGTGCGGGCGACGATGTCGGCCTCGAAAGCCGCGCGCCGGCGGGACCAGCCGGGCCGGACGGCGTGCTCCCACACCCAGGTGAGGACGTCCGCGATGCGCTCGGGGAGGTCGGGGACGCGCAGACCGGGCGGTTCGCGGCCGCCCTGACCGGCCGACAGGTCCGCGATCAGCGTCTCCGCGGGAGTCCGCCGGACGCGGGCGAGCTCGTCCGCGAAGTCCTGGTCGTTCTCGTGCGGCGGGCGGCAGAGGAAGTCGGCGAGCCACCGCGGCACGGTCGCGGCCTGGACGAACGCGGCCGCCACCGGGTCGTCGGCGAGCCTGCGCCGGAAGGCGGCACGCAGCCCGGCCACGTCGGTGAGCTGCCCCGGAACAGCCTGACCTCCGCGCAGGACCAGCATCGCCGCGACCGTCTCGGTGAAGGGCGAGACGGCAAAGCGGCTGCGGGCGAGCACGTCCGAGTCGACCAGCCAGACACCCAAGGTTTCGCCTCCCCGCGAAACTCTACGGTCCCGGACCGGCACGGCCACAGACTTCCGGCCATGCGTACGTACGGGGAATTGTTCCGCACCACCGAGTTCAAGCCACTGTTCGCGTCCTCCGCCACCCAGGTCGCCGCCGGCACGCTGAGCAGCCTCGCCTTCGGCACGCTCATCTACGCCCGGACCGGCTCACCGCTGCTGGCCGCACTGAGCATGTTCGGGCCGTCGTTCGCACAGGTCGTCGGGGCGATGTTGCTGATGTCGGCCGCGGACCGGCTGCGCCCACGGACGGCTGTGGCCCTGATCGGCACGGTGTTCGGGGCGGGCAACCTGGTGCTGGCACTGCCCGGGATGCCGCTCGGCGCGATGTTCGCCGTGATCCTGGTGATGGGCCTGGCCGGGTCCGTCGGTGGTGGCGCGCGGGCCGGGCTGCTCGGCCAGATCCTGCCGCCGGAGGGATACATCCTGGGCCGCTCGATGCTCAACCTGGCCGTCGGAGTGATGCAGATCCTCGGGTACGCCGCCGGCGGAGTGCTCGTCGCGCTGATGTCACCACGCACGGCACTCGTGCTGGGCGGCCTGCTCTGCTTGATCGCCGCACTGATCGCTCGGCTCGGGCTGAGCGACCGCCCGCCCCGGGCCACCGGACGTCCCTCGATCGCGGCGACCTGGCAGGTCAACCGCGTGCTGTGGTCCTCACCGGCGCGGCGGGCCGTCTTCCTGTCGCTGTGGGTGCCGAACGGCCTGGTGGTGGGTGCGGAGGCGCTCTTTGTGCCCTACGCACCACAGGCGGCCGGGGCGCTCTTCATCGCGGGCGCCGCCGGAATGCTCGCCGGAGACCTCAGCGCGGGACGCTTCCTGCCGGCCCGGCTGCGGCCCCGTTTTGTGACACCCTTCCGGCTGCTGCTGGCCGCGCCCTACCTGCTCTTCGTCCTGCCGCTGACCGTGCCGGTCGCGGTGGTGCTGGTGGCCGTGGCCTCGGTCGGCTTCGGCGCCGGCCTGCTGCTGCAGGAACGGCTGATCGGTCTCACCGACGAGACGATCCGCGGCCAGGCGCTCGGACTGCACGGCTCGGGCCTGATGACGATGCAGGCGGTGGGCGCAACCATCGCGGGTGTGATCGCCCAGCACCTGCCGGTCGGCACCGCCATCGCCATCATGGGCACGCTGTCACTGGTCGTGACCCTGCTGCTGACCCCCGGCCTGCGCCTGTCACGCCTTGAACTGGTCGATCAGCGGTAGCGACGGGCCGTAGTCGATCTTCCAGTCGGTGTAGACGCCGACCTGGCCGTCGGACCGGCACAGCAGAGCGAGGCTGATCCAGCGGACATCGGTGGCATCCGAGGTCAGGGCATAACCCACCGCGGCCGCGAACGACTCACCGCCGCACGGGCACTGGCACTCCTCCAGCTCGGCCTCGTCGAGATATTCCTCGCTGTCGGCGATCGCGACCTGCTCGCCGCAGGCCTCGCACGTCACGGCGCTGCCCTGCTCGTCGACGTCCACCAGGACGCTGAAGGTGCGGCCCGAACAGGCCGCGCAGACGACCTCCCGGACGTGGGCCACCGGATGACCACCGGCCCGGAAGTCGCGCAGATAGGTGTCCAGCTCTTCGAGGTCGGTCACACCCCGGAACGCTACCGGCGGCGTACGACAGAAAATCGGGTGACCGCCGGAACCCACCGCGCTTAGGGTCGCCGGATGCCCACGACGCACGCTCTGCTCGGCCTGGCCTTCGCGCCCGGCGCGCGGGGTCCGCTCCAGACGACCCGTCCGCGCCTCCGGCGTTGCGCCCTGGGCCGCCTCGCCGTCTGACCGCTGACCACCGGTAGCACCAGGGCCCTCCAAGTCCTTTTCCCACGGACGGGCCACGATGACGCCTGTCCGCGTTCCGCCGCCGTCCGGCGGCAGACAGGACCCAGGTCATGGCGCTACCCCGACGAGAGCACGCACGCACGCGGCAGGCTTTCGGCCAGAACTTTCTCTCCGACACCGCGGCGGTCCGGCGGGTGGTCACCGCAGCCGGTCCGCAGCCCGGTGATCTTGTGTACGAGGTGGGTGCGGGCCGCGGGCGGCTCACCACCGAACTGGCGCGACTCGGGGCCGAACTGGTCGCGTACGAGGTGGACCCGGCGATGGCGGCCGCGCTGCCCCGCCGGCCGGGACTCACCGTGCGGGCCGAGGACTTCCTGCGGGCCGTGCCACCCGACCGGCCTTTCCAGGTGGTCGGCAACATCCCGTACGCGCTGACGGCCGCGGTCGTCGACTGGTGCCTGCGCGCGGAGACCCTGACCACGGCAACACTGCTGACCCAGTGGGAGTACGCCCGCAAACGCACCGGGGACTACGGCCGCTGGAGCCGGCTGACCGTCAGCACCTGGCCGACATTCAGCTGGGAGCTCGCCGGGCGGATCCCGCGGACCGCCTTCCGGCCGATGCCGCGGGTCGACGGTGGCATCCTCCGGCTCACCCGCCGGCCCGTGCCGTTGGTGCAGGCGGGGGCGCTGCCGGCGTACCAGAGGCTGGTGGAACTGGGTTTCACCGGTGTGGGCGGTTCGTTGCAGGCCTCACTGGCCCGGCGCTACGGCCCGGCGCGGGTCTCGGGCGCTTTCCGGGCGGCCCGCCTGGCGCCGGACGTGCCGGTCGGGCTGGTCTGGCCGGAGCAGTGGCTGACGCTGTTCCGCCTGCTGGACGCCCCCGCCCGGCCGGACCTCGCCCCGCGGCGGCGACAACCGGGCCGAGGCCGCCGCAGGCCCTGACAAGACGCGGGCCCGGCCCGGCCACCGTCTGTTCCGACGGAAGCGCGGGCCGGGCCTGGTCACTGCCTGTTCTGCCGGAAGCGAGGGCCGGGCCTCGGCGCTGCTCGGTCTGGCGGAAGTGCAAGCGGGTCAGACGCGGAAGCGTTCGGCGACGATGCGGAGTTCGTCGGCGACGCGGTTGAGCTGGCTGACGGCGGCGTCGGCTTCGACCAGCGTGCTGCTGGTCTGCTCGGCCGAGTGGGCCACACCGTTGATGTTCATGGCGATCGTCGAGCTGCCGCCGGCGGCCTCGCTGATGCTGCGGCTCATCTCGGCGGTTGTCGCGGTCTGCTCCTCGACCGCCGAGGCGATCGTCACCTGGTAGTCGTTGATGCGCTGGATGATCTGCGAGATCTCGCCGATCGCGGCGACCGCGCTGGACGTGTCGGTCTGGATGGTCTCGACGCGGCGGGAGATGTCCTCGGTCGCCCGGGCGGTCTCCTGGGCCAGGTCCTTGACCTCGCTGGCGACGACCGCGAAGCCCTTGCCCGCGTCGCCGGCCCGCGCAGCCTCGATCGTGGCGTTCAGCGCGAGGAGGTTGGTCTGCTCGGCGATCGCGGTGATCACCTTGACCACGTCACCGATCTCGGCCGACGACGTGCCCAGCTTGGCGACGGTCTCGTTGGTGCTCTGCGCGACACCGACGGCGCTGGAGGCGACCTGGGCGGCGTCGTTGGCGTTCTGGGCGATCTCGCGGATCGAGGCACCCATCTCGTCGCTGCCGGCGGCGACCGACTGCACCGAGCCGGAGACGTCGCCGGCGGCCCCGGCGACCAGGCCGGCCTGAGCAGCGGCCTCGCGGGCGCTCTCGCCGATCCGGGCCGTCACGCCGGTCAGCTGCTGGGTGCTGTTGCCGAGGTTGGCGGCGCCGGCGGTCAGCGAGGTGATGGTGGTGCGCAGTCCCTCGCGGGCCCGGTTGACGGCGACGGCCATGCGGCCGAGTTCGTCGCGCGAGCGGACCTCGGCCGCGATGGTCAGGTTGTTGTCGGCGACGGCACCCAGGGCCGTCTGCACGGTGGCGAGCTGCTGCTTGATCAGGCGGACCACGTAGAGCGCGATGCCGCCGGCCAGCAGGATGCCGACGATCAGCGCCGTGATCATGAAGATCCGGGCGTTCTCGAAGTTGTTGGTTGCCTCGGTGGACAGCGCGTCGGCCTCGGTGTCCTCGAGCTTCTGCAGGTCGGCCACCGCGGAGTTCATCTCGCCCTCGACCGAGGAGAACTCCGCGGAGATCTGATCCGCGGCAGGCAGCGTGTACCCGGCGGCGAGCGGCTCCTGGAACAGCAGCGTGTTCCGGAGGGCGCGATAGTTCTTCATCGCGTCGCTGAAGGCGGTGATGCTCTGCTGACGTGCCGCCGACTTCGCGGCGATGGTGGAGTAGGTGCCCAGCGCCGTATCGATCTTGGTGTCGGCCGCGGCGACGTCGCTGCGGCCCTGCTTGCGCTCGGCGTCGGTGGTGCCCACCGCGTAGAGCACCATCCCGCGGAACATGTCGGCGATGCCGCCGCGCAGCTCAGCGACCTGCTGAAGGCTGTCGACGTGGTCGGCCTTCATGATCGACAGGTCGTCGCTCATCTCCGAGATCCGGGACAGGCCCAGCAAACCGACAACCACCGCGACGACGGCCATCGCGGCCACCGCCACGACGTTCTTCACCGCGAGGCTGCGGTCGGCCAGCAGCCCCGCCATCGGGCCGCGCCGCACCGTGACCTGCACAGCCTCGTTCATCTTTGCCTCCGGCATCCCCGCCACCTTTCGGTCCGCGAGAATCATCGCGCCGGGACGGAAAAGTCGGGGCAAAACGCGAAAGCTGCACTAAGAACCGTATTTCGCCCGCCAAACTGGTGGGCGAACCCGTCAGCGGACCGCGAGCTCGATCAGTTCGCCATCGCCCGGACGCCAGCCCTCGACCACCAGGGCCACATAGCGGGCCCGCTCCCCCAGCGCCGTGTAGGTCAGCCCGTCCGCCGAGGCTTCGAGGCGCCAGCGCGGGCGACGGCCCTTCGACCAGGTCAGCTGCACGTCGCCGATCGCCACGACCGCGCCGAGGTCCACGACCATCCGGCCGGAACCACCGGGCCGCCACGAGGTCCGCCGGTCACCGTCCACCGCCCGCGCGGGCGAGGTCATGCCCGCGGGCAGCGGCGAGGTCGGGAACGTCGTGCGGCCCCGCGCCCGGTCGCCGGTCGGGGTGATCGGGCCGTCCGGCACGACCAGGCGGCGGGAGCGGCCGGCGGGCACCCGCACCCGGGCCGACCACGAGCCGGAGCGGACGGTCAGCACCGCCCGGCGCCGGGCCGGTGCGGAAATCTCGAGGTGCCGGGAGTCGGCCACCTCGAACCGCGTGCCGTCCGGGGCGGGCTCGTCGAGGGTGAAACGCGGCGGCTCGACGGCCGCCGTGCCACCGGCCAGGCTGATGGACCACTCCAGGCCCCGGCCACGGGCGATCTGGCTGCCCCGATAGAGGCGACGGCCGTTCGGGAGGCGCACGGGCGCGTCCTTCACCGCGGCCGGCGTGAGGTTGAAAACGCTGAGATATCCGTCGGCATCGCTGATCCGCAGGCCGGACGCGGTCGGCAAGGGGCGGGAGGCGGCCGCCGCGAGGTCGGTGGTCGCGCCGGCGTAACCCTCGATCATCGGAGCGGTGGCCGACACGGCGGTCGCACTGACCACGATCTTCCGGGTGGCGCCGTGCGTGACGAGACCCGCGCGCCCGTCGATGCCGACCCAGCCGGCCGCCGACCGTGTCTCGGGGACGGCCACCGCGTCGGTCCAGGTCAGACCGTCGGTCGAGGTCTGGATCACGAACCGCTTGCCGTACGCGGCCTCCCAGTCGATGCGCACACCGGCCACCGTCACCGCGGAACCGAGGTCGACGGCGAGCCAGCTGTCGGCCCGTCCGCGTTCCTCGCGGGCCACCGCCCAGCGGGTGTCCGGGTTGCCGTCCGTGGCGTTGCGGGCGGGGTTCCAGATGTCCTCGGAGGAAGCGGTCGGCATCGCGCCCTGCGCCAGGTCGGCGCCGCGGGTGTCGAGCACCTCGAAGGTGTAGATCGAGTAGCCGTAGGCCGTCCCGGGCTCACGTCCGAGCATCCGCACCCAGCGGGCCTCCCGCGGCGGGAAGGTGATGTCACCTTCGTCGTGCTTGCCGAGCACGGCCACCCCGTCGGGAGTGGTGAAACTGCGGCTCCCGGAGAGGCCGGGCACCCCGGGCATGTAGAGGTTGAACAGGGTGAGCCCGCCCTCGCCGGGCAGGCCGGTGCTCGCGTAGACGACCGTGCCGGTGGGCAGCGTGGCAAATCCCGCCCGGCCGCCGCCGATCGCCAGCACGGTCGCGGTGGCGTCGAGCCCGTCGCGGCTCTTCGCGTACGCCCGGGTCCAGGTGTGGGTGGGCTTGCTGCCGGCCGGCAGGAACGCCGGGGCGCGCGTGTCGATCAGCCAGTTGTCGTGGCCGGGCTGCCACAGGAAATTGACAAAACCGTCCTTGGTGACCGCGGCGGCGAACGCCCGCTCCGACTGGTGTGCCGTCAGGCCGACGTCCTCGCCGAAGTCGCGCGTGCCGCTCGCCCGACGGAAGAACTCGGCCGGGGACACGGGCTGCACCGGCGTCTTGCGCAGACGGTGGAAGAGCCACGAGATCGCCAGCTCGGCGCGGGCCTCGGGCTCGTACTTCTCCTCGCCGCTGAACTTCGTCAGGCGGTATTTCGGCTCGTACCGCAGGTAGGGCATCAGGCGCTCGGACAGGTCGGCCTCGGCGCGGGCGGCGTCACGGTCACCCTGGACCTGGGCCAGGAACGCCAGCGGCAGGATGTCGCGGCCGTAGAGGTGATAGCGGTCGGCGACCATCGGCATCACCGGCTCACCCGCGTCACTGGCCAGCAGCCGCAGCGTCGCCCACAGCTGCTCGCCGTTGGGCTGGTGGGTGAGCACCTGCGGCAGCGGACGACCCGCGACCAGGAAGTGGATCGCCGCGCGACCGGCCGTCCGCCAGAGCTCGGCCTGGTAGTGCGGGTTGGCCGACTCGTGATTCTCGACGATGAACGAGTCGTGCAGGTTGTGCGCGGTGGCCAGCTGGTCGATGCGCTGCCCGTCGATCACGGCGGGGTTGGCGCGGTCGGCCACCGGGAGCCCGCTGGAGTTGGTCGCCCAGAGCAGGAACCGCTCGCGCCAGCCGTCGGCCTCCTCGTCGTCGTCCGCGGCCCAGGCCAGACCGGGGGCGAGAGCCTGGGCGTAGACGCCCATCTCCTCGAGCTTGGTGTCGCCGATCCAGCCACCGGCCGTGCCGCGCGGGGACCAGCCGCCGCTGAGCGGGTCGTCGTCCGAACCCAGGGCGTACGCGTACGCGGCCTGGCCGACGGCGATCCGCTCGACGTTGAGGCGCGTCTGCTCGTCGAGGTCGTCCCAGAGCAGCCGGGCGGCCAGCACGAAGTACAGCTCGAAGGTCGAGTCCCAGAAGAGCTGACGGCCCCACTCGGTGCCACCGGCGAGACGGTTGGTCGCGGCGTACCGCTGGATGGTGGCGACCGTCTTGGTCTTGAGGGTGGCCGCGTCGATGTCGGCCAGCCGGGCGTCGTAGTCGTCCATGCCGAGCAGGACGGCGTTGCCGAGGACGGCGACAAAGCGGAAGTCCTGCGCTTTGTATGCCCCGATCGTCGTGTCCCACTGCTCCTCCACCCAGCGGGTGTGCACGTGGAGCAACTCGCGGTAACGGTCGGCAACCGGGTCCGGCGCAGCCGCGGCGGCCCGGGCGGGCAGGCCGAGAGCACCAGTGATGCCTCCGGCACCGGCCAGCGCGAGAAGCTGACGGCGGGACAGTGCGAGCAAAGGACCTCCCCGGCAGAACAGGATGCCCTGGACAGGATTCGCGTCCGCCCCAAAGACTGTCAAATCACCTTTTGAGCACGAGGGACCCGTGACGCTCGTCGATCCGGCGGGCACGCAGTCCAGCATGCCCGACGGATCGAGAACGCCCGCGGATGGCGAGAGCTAGGTCACTGTGGAGACCGGCTGGTCGTCACGCGATTTCACGCGGTACGGCGACGCCGGGCGAACGGATCCGTCAAGGCCGGGGGGACATATCCGGCATCGGCCCGGCTGAAGCTCTGCCCCGGCGGCACGATCTCGTCGATGCGGTCGAGGATGTCGGTGGTCAGGTGAACGTCCACCGCGCCGAGCTGCGACTCGAGGTGCTCCATCGTGCGGGGCCCGATGATCGGCGAGGTCACCGCGGGATGCTGCATCACGAAGGCGATCGCCAGCTGCACCAGCGGGATGCCCACGTCGTCGGCCAGCTTCCCGAACGCGTCGGCCGCCTCGAGCTTCGCCTGGTTCTCCGGACGGGAGAGGTCGTACCGCTGCGGCAGGCGCTGGGCGCGCGTCGAGCCGGGCACGTCCTGACCCTTGCGGTACTTGCCGCTCAGCCAGCCACCCGCGAGCGGGCTCCACGGGAGGACACCCAGGCCGTACTGCTCGGCGACCGGCAGCAGGTCGGCCTCGATGCCACGGACCAGCATCGAGTACGGCGGCTGCTCGGTGACGAAGCGGCTCAGCCCTCGGCGCTCGGCGACCCACTGGGCCTCGACGATTTCGTGGGCGGGGAACGTCGACGAGCCGAACGCCCGGATCTTGCCCTGCCGCTGCAGATCGGTCAGCGCCGAGAGGGTCTCCTCGACGTCGGTGTCCGGCGAGGGCCGGTGCACCTGGTAGAGGTCGATCCAGTCGGTGCCGAGCCGGCGCAGGCTGTTCTCGACCTCACGGATGATCCAGCGGCGCGAGTTGCCCTGGCTGTTCGGGTCGCCCTTCGTGCCCATCGGGGCGTCGGCCGGCACGCCCATCTGACCGTGGAACTTGGTGGCGAGGATGACCTCGTCCCGCTTGCCGTTCGCCAGGGCCTTGCCGACGATGATCTCGGACTCGCCCTGCGAGTAGACGTCGGCCGTGTCGATGAAGTTGACACCGGCGTCGAGCGCCTTGTGGATGATTTTGATTGACGTGTCGTGATCGGGCTCGCCCCAGGCGCCGAACATCATGGCGCCGAGGCAGAGCGGGCTGACCTGCATTCCGGTTCGTCCGAGGCTGCGGTACTCCATGAGGATCACTGTGCCCCGAATCAGGTTCCGGAACCTGGATTACTTGCTTGTTAACTAATGCATCGATGAAACTGACAAGACCGTCCCCACAGCACGTTCCCCCGACCGATGGCGCCGGCCCCACCCGAGGCCGGCGCCTCGGCTTTTCCAGGGACTGGTGATCCGTGGGTAACCAGTTCCTTCATCCGCGCCGCGGAAGTTGCCAGACTCGGTCCAGCAGCAAGATCCGCTGACCGGGGAGAACCACCGTGAACGATCAGGGAAACTGAGGCCGTGGACCGGGCCCAGCTTGCCGATTTCCTGCGTACGCGGCGCGAGGCGTTGCAGCCGGAGGACGTCGGGCTGCCCCGCGGCGCCCGCCGGCGCACCGGAGGCCTGCGCCGCGAGGAGGTGGCCGCGCTGTGCGGCATGTCCGCGGACTACTACAGCCGCATCGAGCAGCAGCGCGGACCGCACCCGTCCGAGCAGATGCTCGCCGCCATCGCCCGCGGCCTGCACCTCTCCCTCGACGAGCGTGATCACCTCTTCCGCATCGCCGGCCACGCGACCCCGCAACGAGTGCACCGCGCCGACCACCTCAATCCCGGCATGATGCGCATCCTGGACCGGCTGGAGGACACTCCGGCCCAGGTCATGAGTGGTCTGGGCGAGACACTGCGACAGACCCGCTCGTGCATCGCGCTGCTGGGTGACGACTCCCGCTGGACCGGGATGGCCCGCAGCATGGTCTACCGCTGGTACACCGAACCGGAGTCACGGCTGATCTATCCCGAGGAGGACCACCCGGAGCACGGGCGGGTCTTCACGGCCCAGCTCCGGATCGCGTACGCCCGGGACGGCCTGAACTCGCGGGCGGCGGCCGTGGTCGACGCGCTGCGGGCGGTCAGCCCCGAGTTCATCGCGGTGTGGGCCGAGCACGACGTCACGTCGCTGCACACCGACCAGAAGCGCATCTCGCATCCGCAGCTCGGCCTGCTCGAGCTGCACTGTCAGACCCTGGTCGACCCCGACCAGTCACAGGCCCTGCTCGTCTTCACCGCAGTGCCCGGCACCGAGAGTTACGAAAAGCTTCAGCTGCTCTCGGCCGTCGCCTGAGAAGCCG
This sequence comes from Amorphoplanes friuliensis DSM 7358, assembly GCF_000494755.1. Classification (NCBI taxonomy): domain Bacteria; kingdom Bacillati; phylum Actinomycetota; class Actinomycetes; order Micromonosporales; family Micromonosporaceae; genus Actinoplanes; species Actinoplanes friuliensis. Next base: position 690,251 of record NC_022657.1, on the reverse strand, counting down.
GGTTGCCGGCCAGCGGATCGCGGCTTCAGGGGGCATGCTGAGCTGAGCAGCGGATGGCGGGGCCCGGCACGGCCCCGCCGTCTTGCTGTCGTCTTTACTCGGCCGAGCCGGGCTCGGCCATCTTGCGGTGCATCTGCGCCTTCACGCTGTCCGGCATGACCTTCGAGGCCGCACCCTGGACCTTCGTCTTCAACGAGCCGGCGACGACCTTCTCCTCGCCCTTCATCAGAGCCTTGAAGCCCTGCTCGGCGACCTGCGCCGGATCGTCCTTCTTGCTCGCGCCGACCTTGGTGTCCTCCATCTCGGCGCGGTCGAAGAAGTTGGTGTCCGTCGGTCCCGGCATCAGCGAGGTGACCGTCACACCGGTGTCCTTGAGCTCGTTGCGCAACGCTTCGGCGAACGACTGCACGAACGACTTCGACGCGTTGTAGACCGCCTGGTAGGTGCCGGGCATCGTCGAGGCGATCGACGACGTGAACAGCACCCGGCCGGCGCCGCGGGAGACCAGGTCGGGCAGGACACGCTTGGCGAGGTGCACAGTCGAGCGGACGTTGAGGTCGATGACGTTCAGCTCGTCGCTCAGGTCGGTCTGACGGGTGAAGTCACCGCCGATGCCCCGACCGGCGTTGATCGCGATCGCGTCGACCGGCCGGCCCGCCGCCCGGATCGCCGCGTAGAGCTCCTCGACACCGTCGTAGGTGGCCAGATCGACCTGCACGGCCTGTACGTCGTTGACGCCGTCGCGGCGCAGATCGGCCGCCGCCTGGGTGATGCCCTCGTCCTCGGCCGCCAGCAGCAGGTCGAACCCGTTCTCGGCGAACTGCCTGGCCAGCTCGTAGCCGATCCCGCTGGACGCGCCCGTCACAACCGCAAAATCCCGGCCCGTGGGTGTCGTCATGGTGTTCCCCTCCTCGTTCGGTCCCGACGGGGTGCCCGGCACGGCTCTGGTTATTCATCGCCGGAGCGGGCATGCCACCAACGGCAACGACGCTCTAGGAGGACAACCGGAATGCGCGCACTGACCTGGCAAGGAACTTCGAAGGTGTCCGTCGAGACGGTTCCGGATCCCAAGATCCAGGAGCCGACCGACGCGATCGTCAAGATGACCTCCACCGCCATCTGCGGGTCCGACCTGCACCTCTACGACACCCTGGGCATGTTCATCGACCCGGGTGACGTCCTCGGCCACGAGCCGATGGGCATCGTCGAGGAGGTCGGGCCGGAGGTCACGCACATCCGCCCCGGTGATCGTGTTGTCATCCCGTTCAACATCTCGTGCGGGCACTGCTGGATGTGCAGCCGCGGGTTCTTCGCACAGTGCGAGACCACGCAGGTGAAGAGCGAGGGCAAGGGCGCCTCACTGTTCGGGTACACGAAGCTCTACGGCCAGGTCCCGGGCGGGCAGGCCGAATATCTGCGGGTGCCCCAGGCACACTTCGGCCCGATCAAGGTGCCGGACGGTCACCCCGACGAGCGCTACCTGTTCCTCTCCGACGTGCTGACCACGAGCTGGCAAGCCGCGCAGTGGGCCGACATCACTCCCGGCGGCACGGTGTTCGTCACCGGCCTGGGACCGATCGGGCAGATGAGCGCCCGGATCGCCCGGCACCTGGGCGCCGAGCGGGTCATCGCGGTCGACAACGTGCCCGAGCGGCTCGAGATGGCCCGCCGCAACGGCATCGAGGTGCTCAACTTCGACGAGGTCGAGGACATCCCGGCGGCGGTCTACGAGATGACGGCCGGACGCGGCGCGGACAGTGTCATCGAGGCGGTCGGCATGGAGGCCCACGGCACGCCGTTCCAGGAATTCGCCCAGCGTGCGGCGGGCAAGCTGCCCGACGCGGTGTCCCGCAAGGCGATCGACAAGTTCGGCATCGACCGGATGGGGGCGCTGCGGACCGCGTTCGCCAGTGTCCGCCGGGCCGGCACGATCTCGATCATCGGCGTCTACGGCGGCCAGGCCGACCCGTTCCCGATGATGGACCTCTTCGACAAGGGCGTAACGATGCGCATGGGTCAGGCCCACGTGAAGCGCTGGGTCGACGACATCATGCCGCTGCTGACCGGCGACGACGACCCGCTGGGCGTCGACGACCTGGTGACACACCGGGTGCCGCTCGAGGAGGCGCCGCACGCGTACGAGATCTTCAAGAAGAAGGAGGACGGCTGCATCAAGGTCGTCCTCAAGCCGTAATCGTCGCGCCGGGGGAGAATCGGGCCCATGTATGTGATCAGGGAACGGTTCTTCTCCATCGGCGACGACTTCGACGTGCTCGACGAGCACGGCACCAAGCTGTTCCACGTCGACGGCAAGGTCCTCAGCGTCCGCAACAAGGTGGTGATCGAGGACCCGTCGGGCACCGAGGTCGCCAGTGTGCACCGGCACCTGGTGGCGCTCCGGCCGACGTACGAGATCCGCATCGGTGGTGAGAAGGCCGCCGAGGTGAAGAAGAAGCTGTTCACGCCGTTCCGCGACAAGTTCACCATCGACGTGCCCGGGCCGGAGGACCTGACCATGAAGGGCGACCTCCTCGACCACGAGTACGTGATCGAGCGCGAGGGTCGCGAGGTGGCGGCGGTCTCCAAGCGGTGGCTGACGATCCGGGACACGTACGCCGTGCAGGTCGGGGCCGGCGAGGACCCTCTGCTGATCATCGCGAGTGTGCTCGCGCTGGACCTCGCTCTCGAACGTGACGAGAAGAAGAAGGAAGAGAAGGACGAGAAGGACGGCAACTGAGGGATGCTGCGCGGCCCGGCCACTACGATGGCGCTCCGGAAGCGATCGGTCGGGTTGTCAGTGAGGAAACGTATGCGTCTCGTTCGTTCAGTCGCCGCGGCCCTGGTCGCGGCGACTCTCGCCGTTCTGGCCGGTGGTCCCGCGTGGGCCCACAACTCCCTGGTGGAGGCCGCGCCCAAGAAGGACGCGAAGCTGGCGAAGGCGCCGGCGGAGATCCGGCTGAAGTTCATCCAGAAGCTCGACGGCCGGTACATGACCATCGTCGTATCGGACGAGGCGAAGCAGAAGGTGGCGGTGTCGGCGCCCAAGGCCGACGGCAAGGTCGGCTCGGTCACGTTCTCGGAGCCGCTGCCCAACGGTGTGTACACAGTGGCCTACCGCGTGGTGTCTCAGGACGGGCATGCGGTGCAGGGCGCCTACTCGTTCACCGTCCAGGCGGCCGGGGCTTCGACGCCGTCGGCTGTGGCCCCGACCACCGCCTCGCCGGTCGCTCCCGCCTCGGCGGCACCTGTCCCTGTCGCCCTGGTGGAGGACAAGACGGCCACGTGGTGGCCCGTCGCAACGATCGCCGTCGCGGTCCTTCTGGTAGGCGCTGGGGCATTCGTCCTGGTCCGGCGACGGCGTTCATGATCAACCGTCTACTGTGACCATCTGACTACTAAACGTGACTCATACTTTCGGCTAGTCATCCATGGCCCTCTCGGCTAAGGTCGTCATAACCGAACGGCCAAGCATGTTCGGACGACGGCGATCGAATCGATCATCGTCATCCGGGAACCGATAGCGATACCTTGCCCGACCCGGGCCCGGCGAAACCTCGCCGAGCCGGCTCTCCGGGACAGGTGCCAGGGAGGAACACGAGATGACTGTCATTCAGTCCGCCAAGACGGAGACGAAGTCGAAGCTCAGCGAGGCTCCGGCCGACAGCGCCGCCGACCTGCTGAACGCGATGGCTGCGATGCCGGTCGGACACCCTTCTCGCGTGTCGCTGCGTGACCGTGCGATCGAGGCCTGGCTGCCGCTGGCCCGGCACCTCGCCCACCGCTACTCCGGCCGTGGTGAGCCCACCGACGACCTGATCCAGACCGCGACCGTCGGCCTGATCAAGGCCGTCGACAAGTTCGACCCCGAGCGCGGTGTCGACTTCGCCGGATACGCCATCCCCACCATCATCGGTGAGATCAAGCGCCACTTCCGCGACCGCACCTGGTCCGTGCGCGTGCCGCGCCGCCTGCAGGAACTGCGCCTGTCGATCACCGAGGCCAACAGCACCCTGACCCACACCCTGGGCCGCTCGCCGACCGTCGCCGACATCGCCGTGCACCTCGGCGTCACCGAGGAAGACGTCCTGGAAGGCCTCGAAGGCGCCCGCGCCTACAACGCCACCAGCCTGTCCACCCCGATCAGCGCCGACGGCACCACCGAGCTCGGCGACACCCTCGGCGGCGAGGACCACGAGTTCGAGCTGGCCGAGACCCGCGTCGCCCTGGGCCCCGCCCTGGCCCTGCTCGACGAGCGCGAGCAGAAGATCCTCACCCTGCGCTTCTACGGCAACCTGACCCAGTCGCAGATCGCCGACCAGGTCGGCATCTCCCAGATGCACGTCAGCCGCCTGCTCACCAAGGCCCTGACCAAGCTCCGCACGCAGCTGGCCTCCGAGGCCCTGTAATCCGAACCCCAGGAAACGCCGGCCCGGTTCGGGCCGGCGTTTTCTGCGTATGCTCTGGCATTCGAGGAAGCGGGAGAAGACTGTGAGTGAGCCCGGCTGGGTCGAGCACGCCGTGTGGTGGCAGGTGTACCCCCTCGGTTTTGTCGGCGCGTACCCGCCGGGTGGTGGCGACGGCAAGCTGGACCGCATCACGGCCTGGCTGGACTACGCCATCGAGCTCGGCGCGTCCGGGCTCATGCTCGGTCCGGTGTTCGCGTCCGAGACCCACGGTTACGACACGACCGACCACCTGACGATCGATCCGCGACTGGGTGGTGACGCCGAGTTCGACGCGCTGATCGCCGCAGCCCACGATCGTGGGCTGCGAGTGCTGCTCGACGGCGTGTTCAACCACGTCGGACGCGGGCACGCGGCGTTCCAGGCCGTGCTGGAGCAAGGACGTGACGCGCCGACCGCGCGGTGGTTCCGGCTCACCTGGCCCGACGGCGCGGGCGAACCGCAGTACGAGACCTTCGAGGGGCACGGCGCGCTGGTCGCGCTCAACCATCTCGAGCCGGCCGTCGCCGACTACGTCGTCGACGTGATGACCCACTGGCTGCGGCGGGGTGCGGACGGATGGCGACTTGATGCCGCGTACGCCGTACCGGCCGCCTTCTGGGCCAAGGTTCTCCCCCGGGTGCGGGCGGAATTCCCCGACGCGTACCTGGTGGGCGAGGTCATCCACGGCGACTACCCCAGCTTCGTCGACAGGTCCACGATGGACTCGGTGACGCAGTACGAGCTGTGGAAAGCCGTGTGGAGTTCACTCAACGAGGGCAACTTCTTCGAGCTCAGCTGGGCTCTGGAACGCCACAATCTGTTCCTCGAGACCTTCGTGCCGCAGACGTTCACCGGCAATCACGACGTGACGCGCCTGGCCAGCAAGCTCCTCGACCCGAAACACGTGCCGCTGGCCCTGGTGCTGCTGTTCACCGTCGGGGGCACGCCCTCGATCTACTCCGGGGACGAGCAGGGCTTCACGGGTGTCAAGGAGGACCGGGAGCACGGCGACGACGCTGTCCGGCCACCGTTCCCCGCCGGGCCGGACGACCTGGCGCCCTACGGCTGGCCGATCTACCACCTGCACCAGGAGCTGATCGGTCTCCGCCGGCGGCACCCGTGGCTGCACCGCGCCCGGACGAGCACCGTGAGCCTGGCGAACGAACAACTCGTCTACGAGGTCACCGACGGAAGCCACAAACTGCTGATCGCCCTGAGCGTCGGCGCCGATTCCACAATGCTTCCGGCGCCGTACGCGAAAATGGTTCTGAATGGTGACGCGGAGCTGAAGGAGCCCGGCTCGGCGAACACGACTGTGGTTCTTCCCGCGGCCGGATGGGCAGTCCTGGAGGCACAGTAAAAAGCGCCCGCACAAAGGCGGGCGCTTTTACGAGGTCCGAGGGATCAGAACCATACCTTGCGGCCACCGACCGGGCGGCCGACGGATCCGAGGATCCAGAAGACGGCACCGACGACCAGCAGGATCGCGCCGATCGTGTAGAGGATCGGGACGCTGAGGAAGATGCCCAGCAGCAGGAGAACAAGACCGAGGATCAGCATGGGGGGGCTCCGTTCGTCGGCGGAGTTTCCGCCGCCCCTCAAATACCCAACGCCCTCGATTTCCAATCACGACCTCAAAACAAAGGTCTAGCGTTTCGGGGGCGAGAGGGCGCGGTTGACGTCGCCGGACGGGCCGTAGGCGGTGAGGAACTTGTCCCGGAACTCGTTCATCTTCCAGACGGGGGCGGCCGGGGCGGGTTTGAGGCCGTCGGTCCAGCCCCAGCCGGAGATCTTGTCGAGGACCTTCTTGTCCTTGGCGACGATCGTGATGGGGACGTCGCGGCTCGCGCCCTCGCCGGTCACGATCTTCGCGGCCTGGTGGTCGCCGAGGAACACCATCACGGTGTTCTCGTCGCCGTAGTTCTCCAGCCAGCTGGTGATGGTCGTCAGCGTGTACTGGATCGACCGGGAGTATTCGCGCTGGACCTTCGCGGGGTCCTTCCAGATGGACTTCGGCCTCTTGCCGTCCTTCTGGATCTGCTTGTAGACCGAGCCGTCGCCGACGTCGTCCCAGTCGATGAACTGCGGGATCGGCGCCCACGGCGTGTGGCTCGAGACCAGCGGCATCTCGACCATCATCGGCGCGTGGTCCGGGCCGTGCACGTTCTTCTCGAACCAGGACAGCGTGTACTGGTCCGGTTGCGGCGCCCAGCCGAACTTCGGACCGACGTAACCGGTGTTGCGGGAGTCGTAGACCCGGTTGTACCCGTAGAAGCTGCCTTCGGGGAAGGCGCGGGTGGCACCCGGCATGACACTCATGGTGTCGAAGCCGGCCTTCTTGAACGCCATCGTCATCGTGAGCCGGTCGCTGGCCATGAGGTTGCGGTACCGCTGCTGGTTGTTGATCCACACACCGGACAGGAACGTCGAGTGGGCCAGCCAGCTGCCACCGCCGTACGTGGACGAGGTGAGCCAGCCGCTCTGGGCCGCGTACCCGGCCTTTTTGAGGCTTTCGGCGCTCTCGTCGAGAACTTCGACGGTGCCGGGTGACAGCTTCGGGTCCTCGATCGCTGAGCGGCCGTAACTCTCGACGAAGGTGAAGAAGACGTCCTTGCCGCGCAGCGAGGTGAGCAGCTGGTCGCCCGGGGTCGCGTCGAACGCGTCGTTGGCCGCTTCCTTGGTGAAGTCCTTCTCGTCGCGCAGGCCCGCCTTGACGGCACCGGCGCGGTCGTAGACGTAGATCGCCGAGCTGCGGGCGGCCACCGGGATGTTGTTGAAGATCTGCACACCCAGCAGCAGCAGGACCACCCAGACGGCGGTGCCGGTGATGGCCGTACCGGCGGCGGCCCGGCGGTGACCGGCCGCGACCTTGGCGACCCGCATGGCGGCCAGGCTCATCAGGGCGAGGATGGCGATGATCAGGATGACGACCCCGATCAACGCGCCGATCGCACCGGCCTCACCGACCGAGTCCTTGAGGAACGACTGGGCGTCGTCGAACAGCTCCCAGTCGAGCACCAGGTCGAACGGCCGGTTCAGGGTCTCGTAGAAGCCCATGTCGGTGAACTTCAGTAGGGTGAGCAGGCCGAGGCCGGCACCGAGGGCGCCCGCCATGATCCGCTGCCACCGCCCGCGCAGCAGCAGGATGAGGCCGACGGCGATGAAGCCCTCGACGGGCAGGCGCACGTAGGTGCCCGGACGCTCCAGCCGGCTGATCACGTTGGGCATGATCAGCGCCGCGAAGATCAGCACAAAGGCCGCAACCGTCAGCGCGTGCCCGGCGATACGCCGGAAACGGGAGGGTTCCTCCGTCTTCTCGGTACGACGGAACCGCGCGGCCAGTGCTTCGCGTACCGAACCAGGCAAGACGTGGCCCTCCTCCTCGACATTCCCACCAGGGGAACGGATCTCGGCGGCCTGTAGTTCAATCAGGCCGTGGACCAGCCCGCATTTGTCCTGCACGACCACCGCAAGCCCGCACCGCACTTCGACCTGCGGCTGGAGGAGGACGGTGTGCTGCGGTCGTGGGCGTTGCCCCGCGGCCTGCCGACCGATCCCGCGAAGAACCGCCTGGCCGTGGCCGTGCCCGATCACGCGCTCGACCACCTGACCTACACCGACGAGCACAAGTTCATCGCGGACATCGGCTGGTGGGAGGAGAACGACCGCAACACCAAGCGGTTCGTCTTCACCCTGCACGGCCGCGAGGAGTCCCACCGGTACGCCTTGATCCACACGGGTGGGAAAAACTGGCTGCTGCACCTGACCAAGGAGCAGCCGACGGGTTGACACATCGGACCCGGTCGATACAGGCTGACCTTGACATGGCATGACATCGATGTCATCTGGGGGGACGCATGATCGGATTCCGTACCGTCGCCGCGCTCGCGGGAGTGGCCCTGGCCGTGCCGATAGGCGCGGGAGCCCAGGCGGCAGCGCCGCCACCACTGGTCGCGGAGCCCGCGACGTACGTGAACCCGTTCATCGGCTCGACGAACCTCGGCAACACCTACCCCGGCGCGGTGACACCGTTCGGGATGCTCGCCTGGAGCCCGCAGACCTCGCGCGGCACCCAGATCTCGACGCCCGCACCGGGCGGTTACCAGTACACCGCGACCCGGATCCGCGGGCTGAGCCTGACGCACCTCAGCGGTGTCGGCTGCTCGGGCGCGAACGGCGACATCCCGATCATGCCGCACGTCGGTGACATCACGACCTCGCCGACCGCGGACGCCACCGACGCCGTCTTCGCCAGCACGTTCTCGCACGCCAACGAGGCCGCCAAGCCCGGCTGGTACAAGGTCGGCCTGGACAGTGGCGCCGGCGCCGAGTTGACCGTCACGCCGCGTACGGGCTTCGGGAAGTTCTCGTTCCCCGCCGACAAGCCCGCCGGGCTGCTGTTCCGCACGTCGATGTCGGAGACCGGGAGCGAGGCTGCGACCGTACACATCGATCCGGCGACGCAGACGGTGACCGGGTCGGTGAGCGCGGGCAACTTCTGCGGGCCGCAGAGCACGAACAACTCGAAGGCCTATTACACGCTGCACTTCGTGGCGAAGCTCGACCAGCCGTTCAGTGCGACGGGCACCTGGAAGGACGCCACCCTGGCGCCGGGCAGCACCGACGCCCAGGGCGGCAGCGGTTACAGCAGCACCGGGCGCCCGAACGCCGGGAAGGGCTCGGGCGGCTACGTGTCGTTCGCCCCGGGCACGACCAGCGTGGGGATGCGCGTTGCGATCTCGTACGTGAGCCTGGACGGCGCGAAGGCCAACCTGGCGCAGGAGTCGCCGGAGCGGCTGAGCTTCGCGGCGATCCAGGCGGGTGCGCGCAGCGCCTGGTCGGCCCGGCTCAAGAAGATCGGCATCGGTGGCGGCACCGAGGATCAGAAGACGACGTTCTACACGGCGCTCTACCACGCCATGCTGGAACCGACTCTGACCAGCGACGTCGACGGCCGGTATTACGGCGCTGACGACGCCGTCCACACGTTATCCACAGGACAAAAGGCTCAGTACGGGACATTTTCCGGCTGGGACGTCTATCGGGCCCAGGTTCAGCTGCTCGCGCTGCTCGACCCGAAGATGGCCAGTGACTACGCCCAGTCGCTGTTCAACTATGCGAACCAGCGTGACGGCGAGTGGGACCGCTGGCTGCTTCAGCACGGCAAGACCGCGGTGATGTCGGGCGACCCGGCCGCCGCGGCGGTCGCCGGCATGTACGCGTTCGGCGCCCGCGATTTCGACGTGCAGGGCGCCTTCGACTCCCTGGTGCACGCGGCGACCGTGCCGACGGCGAACGACTCCAGCGACGCCGGCTGCAACGTCGAGTGTGTGGGCCAGCGCCCGTCGCTCGACAAGTACCTGGAGCTGGGTTACGTGCCCGCCGACAACTGTCACTGCTGGGGTGGCGCGGCGGAGACCCTGGAGGACGCGGCGGCCGACTACGGCATCGCCGAGCTGGCCAAGGCACTCGGTGAGAAGGAGAAGCACGCCGACTTCCTGGACCGCTCGCACAACTGGCGCAACGTCTACGACAAGGACGCCAAGGCCGACGCGGGTCTCGAGCACAACATCCGCGAACGGATCACCGAGATCACCGCCAGCGCGGAGAACCCGCCCGGCGAGGGCAAGACGCAGGTTTTCGACGGCGACAAGGGCACCAAGTGGCTCACCTTCGCCACGACCGGCTGGGTCCAGGCCAAGCTGGCGGCGCCGCTGACCGTCGAGAAGTACGCCCTGACCTCGGCCAACGACGTACCGGAACGTGATCCCCGGGACTGGCAGCTGCAGGGCTCGACCGACGGCACCACGTGGACCACGCTCGACACGCAGACCGGTCAAGCGTTCGAGAAGCGCGGTCAGACCAAGGAGTACACGGTTGCGAACCCGCAGCCGTACAGCTACTACCGGCTGACCATCACCGCGAACGGCGGCGCCCCGATCGTGCAGCTCGCCGAGGTGGAGTTGGCCGACCCGGCCGTCCCCACCCCGATCCCGGCCGACGGTGCGTTTGTCGGCTGGATGCGCGACCGCTACGCCGACGGTGACTGGGCCGAGGGCTTCAGCCCGTCGACCGGGTCCGGCTTCGTCGAGGGCAGCAGCGCGCAGTACACCTGGATGGTCTACTCCGACGTGGTCGGCCTGGCCGCGGCGATGGGCGGCAACAAGGTCGCGATCGAGCGCCTCGACGCGTTCTTCCGCAACCCCGACGGCACGTTCGACCTGAGCGCCACCAAGGGCACGAAGTTCGACGCGACCAACGAGCCCGACATCCAGACGCCGTACCTCTACAACTACTTCGGGGCGGCGTACAAGACGCAGGAGACGGTGCGCGCGATCGTCGACGGCAAGTGGAGCAACGGCACCGGCGGCATCCCGGGCAACGACGACGCCGGCACGATGAGCGCCTGGTACGTCTTCTCCGCCCTGGGTCTCTACCCGACCGTGCCGACCCGGGCCGAGCTGGCGCTGACCACGCCTCTCTTCCCGCGGGCGGTCGTCCACCTGGCGAACGGCAAGGACCTCACGATCGAGGCACCCCGCTCCGACGCCAAGGCGATCTACGTGGAGAAACTGACGGTGAACGGGAAAACGACCACGAAGGGCTGGTTGCCCGCGAGTGTGGTCAGCACGGGCGGGAAGCTGAGCTACACCCTGTCCACCACACCCAGCCTGACCTGGGGAAGTGGTCCCGGGGACGTGCCTCCGCAGAACTAGTTGCGGCGCGGTTGTAATCTCCGCGGAAGCGTGACAGCGGGTGCCCTGGCGAGGGATCGTCAGGGCACCCCCACGTTTGTGTCTCCGGCGGGTGGATACCGTGGGAGGTCGGGGCTGCAAGTCCCGACACGACGACGGGAGACTGTCCAGCCCATGCCGCCCCCGGATGATCTGCCCAGTTTTCTGCACAGCGTCGCCCCGATTCTCGACCGGTGGGGGTACCTCGCCGTAGCAGGCGTCATCGGGGTCGAAAGTTTCGGCGTGCCGGCACCGGGTCAGACGATCATGGTCGCTGCGGCCATCTACTCCAGCTGGGGCCGGCTGGACATCTTCGCCGTCGCCGCGATCTCCTTCGTCGCGGCCGTGCTCGGCGACAACGTCGGCTACTGGATCGGCGTGCGCGGTGGCCGCCGGGCCGTGCACCGCTTCGGCAAGTACATCTTCATCACCCCGGCCCGCCTCGAACGCGCGGAGAAGTTCTTCGCCCGGCGCGGCAACCGCATCGTGGTCGTGGCCCGCTTCATCGACGGCCTCCGCCAGCTCAACGGCGTGATCGCCGGCATCACCGCGATGCCCTGGCGCACCTTCCTGCTCTACAACGCGATCGGCGCCGCGCTCTGGGTCGGCTGGTGGACCACCATCGCGTACCTCCTCGGCACGCACCTCGTCGAGATCATCGAACGCGCCGAGGAATACAAGTTCTGGGCGATCGGCGCGATCGTCATCGCCGTCGGCACCTACATCTGGCTGCATCTGCGCCACATCCGCAAACGCCGCGCCCGGCAGGCCGCCGAAGCCGCCGAGGCCGCCGCCTGTGAGCCGGAAGACGTCCAGGCCTGAGGGTTGCGGCCCGGCCCACCGGGTAGGTCTTCGGTAAGACCCGATGGGAGTGATAGTTGTGACTTCACCCGCCCAGTCCCTGGACCGCCGCCGCGACAAGGCGAGCAGCGCGGGCGCCGCAGCCGACAAGGCACAGGCGGCGGTGACCGACATCGACCACCAGCTCGACACGATCGCCGGACTGACCCAGCAGCAGAAACAGGCACTGCGCCACGCCCGCGACGAGGCCGAGCGGCTCAAGCGATCGCTCGCGGCCGCGGCCAAACGGCAGAGTCAGCTGACCCGGCAACGCAAGAAGGCCGTCGCGCAGGCGGACAAGGCGCGAGGCAAGGCCAAGGCCGCCGAGGCGAAATACGACAAGGAAGTGCTGGCCGAGCTGATCCGCCGCGAAAAGGCCGCTTCGGCCGGCCCGGCCCCGGTCCCAGCGGACAGTGCGCCGGACGGCAGTGCCCGCGAGGTCGCTGCCAAGGTCACGGCCGCGAAGGCGAGCGGGGCCCGTCCCCCGCGCCGGCCTGCCGCCGATCCCGCGCCTGAGAAGCCCAGCGCGGCCACGACAACGGCCCGGCGCACCGCCGCACGAGCAACCCGCTAGACCCTTTACCCGTACGTGCACCACCGTGGGGCTCTCCGTACGGGGAGCCCCGCAGCCGTGGTCAGGTGGCGGACGTGGCCGGTGGCAGGTCGTCGAGGAAGTCACCCGTCGGCACGAAGAACAGCGATCCCGTCCGGGCCGTCGAGAAGTCGAGGATGCGGTCGTAGCTGCCGTACGGGTCACCGAGGAACATCCGCCGCAGCATCAGCTCCGGCACGTCGGGCGTCGCGGCGTACGCGATGTAGTAGGTCCCGAACTCGCCGGCCGCGATCGAGCCGAACGGCATGTTGTCCCGCAGGATCTTGAGCTCGTTGCCCTCGTGGTCCTCGACCGTGTTCAGGGCGACGTGCGAGTCGGCGGGTTTGTCGGCGATCTCGATGTTGTCGAGCTTGGTCCGGCCGATCACCGCCTCCTGCTGCTCGACGGTCATGGTGTTCCAGGCGGTCATGTCGTGCACGTACTTCTGCACCATGACGTAGCTGCCGCCGGCAAAATCCGGGTCCTCGTCGCCGACCAGCACCGCCGCCGAGGCCGCCGCACCGACGGGGTTCTCCGTGCCGTCGACAAAGCCGAGCAGATCGCGCTCGTCGAAGTACTTGAAACCGTGCGTCTCGTCGATGATGTCGGCAGCGCCCCGGAGCCGTTCGCCGATCTTGGTGGCCAGCTCGAAGCAGACGTCGACCTGGCTCGCCCGCAGGTGGAACAGCAGGTCACCGGGGGTGGACGGCGCCGTGTGCTTCGGACCTTTCCACTGGCGGAAGCGGTGCAGCTGCGCGGGCCGCGGGCCGTCGAAGAGCCGGTCCCACAGGTCCGAGCCGATGCCGGTCACGCAGGACAGCTGGGCCGCGGGCACCCGGAAGCCGACCGACCGCTGCAGGGCGCCGAGATCCTCGAGCAGGTCGCGGACCGCCTGCTCACCGCCCTCACGAACCGTCGCCACCAGAAAGATCGCGGCGTCGGTGAGCGGGCTGAGCACGGCCTGCTGATTGACGGTGGGTCCCACCGACCGAGGTGCTGTCACACGGCGCAGCTTAGTGATAATCAAGCTATGAGCGAGCACGTAGAGGTACTCGTCATAGGCGCGGGGTTGTCCGGAATCGGCGCGGCGTACCGGCTGCAGACCGAATCTCCGGGCCGCAGCTACGCCATCCTCGAGGCACGGGAGACGAGCGGCGGGACGTGGGACCTGTTCCGCTATCCCGGCGTGCGGTCCGACTCCGACATGTTCACGCTCGGATATCCGTTCCGGCCCTGGCGGGAGCCGAAGTCGATCGCGGCGGGCCGGACGATCCTCGATTATCTGCGCGACACCGCCGCCGAGAACGGCATCGACAAGCACATCCGCTACGGCCGGCGGGTGGTCAGCGCGGCCTGGTCGACCCCGGAGGCCCGCTGGACGGTACGCACGGCCACCGGCGAGGAGTGGACCTGTTCCTTCCTGTACGTCTGCACCGGTTACTACCGCTACGACAGTGGCTACGAGGCCGACTTCCCGGGGCGGGAGAGTTTCACCGGCCCGATCGTGCACCCGCAGCACTGGCCGGAGGACCTGGACTGGACCGGCAAACGCGTGGTGATCATCGGCAGCGGCGCGACGGCGGTGACGCTCGTCCCCGCGATGGCCGACCGGGCGGCTCACGTGACGATGCTGCAGCGCTCCCCCAGTTATCTGCTGGCTCTGCCGACCCGCGAGGGCGCCGCGCGACGGGTCGGACCGCACGTGGTCCGGGCCCGGAACGTCCTGCTGACGTGGGCGCTCTACCAGGCCGCCCAGCGCTGGCCGGACCGCGTGGCCCGGGCCCTCAAGAAGGGCGTGGCCGAACAACTGCCTCCGGGTGTGGACGTGGACCCGCACTTCTCCCCGCGGTACGCCCCCTGGGATCAGCGGTTGTGCGTCGTGCCCGACGGCGATCTGTTCGCGGCGATGCGGGCGGGGCAGGCCTCGGTGTCGACCGGCACGATCGAGTCGTTCACACCGGACGGCATCCGGCTGACCGGCGGTGAGCACCTCGACGCCGACGTGATCGTCACGGCGACCGGCCTGACGATGGTGGCGTTCGGCGAGATCGCGCTGACCGTCGACGGACGGGAGATCAACTCAGCGGATCTGCACGTGTACAAGGGCATGATGTTCGACGGTGTGCCCAACTTCGCCTGGTGCGTGGGGTACACGAATGCCTCCTGGACCCTGCGCGCCGACCTGACCTCCCGGTACGTGTGCCGCCTGCTCAACTATCTGGCCCGGCACCGCATCGACATCGCCACACCCACACTGCCGGCGGACGCGCACGACACCGGCGAGCCGCTCATGGCGCTCTCCTCCGGTTATGTCCAGCGGGCCGCGAGCGTGCTCCCGCGTCAGAGTGACCGCCGCACCTGGCGAATGATCAACAACTATCTGCTCGATCTGCCGCGCATGCGACTGAGCCGCATCGACGACGGTGACATGATGTTCGCGCGGATCAAGACGGGGGCCTGACGTGGATCGTTTCGCATTTGCCGGACGCACGTGTGTCATCACGGGCGCGGCCAGTGGCATCGGAGCAGCACTGACACTCGACCTGGCCAAGCGCCGGGCGGTGCTCGTGCTGATCGATCGTGACGCCGAGGGCCTCGCCCGCGTCGCCGAGCTGGCCCGGGAGATCGGCGCCAAGGAGGTCAGCACGCACGTCGTCGACCTCTCCGACGGCGGTGACCGGCTGGACCTGGCGGCCGAGGTCGCCGCCCGGCACGGCGGCGCCGACCTGCTGGTCAACAACGCCGGTGTGGCCCTGAGCGGCACGTTCGAGCAGGTCAGCCTGAAGGACTTCGACTGGCTGCTCGAGGTCAACCTGCACGCCGTGATCCGGATGACCAAGGCGTTCCTGCCGCAGCTGCTGAGCCGTCCGGGCGCGCACGTCGTCAACATCTCCAGCCTCTTCGGCCTCATCGCCCCGCCCACCCAGGTCGCGTACGTGACCAGCAAGTACGGCGTCCGCGGCTTCTCCGAGGCGCTGCGCCACGAGCTGGCGGGCAAGGTCGGCGTGACGGTGGTGCACCCGGGTGGCATCAGGACCAACATCGCCACCAGTGCCCGGCTGACAGGCGCTGACGAGGACGGCACCCAGGCCGCGCAGGCCGCGGAGTTCACGCGGAAGGCGCTGACGATGCCACCCGAGGAGGCCGCCCGGCAGATCATCGCGGCGGTGCAGTCCCGCAAGCCCCGGCTGGTGATCACCCGTGCGGCGAAGCTGGCCGACGTGCTGGTGCGTGTCGCCCCCGCCCGCTATTGGAACGTCATCCAGCGTCAGCTCGCCAAGAGAAACATGTAGGCGGCATGTAGGCGGCGTGTCAGCGGGCCGGCGCACGCTGAGGGCATGACAGCTGATCTGGTGATCGAGGCCGAGGGCCTCGTCAAGCACTTCGGGTCGACCAAAGCCCTCCAGGGCGTCGATCTCGCCGTGCCCCGGGGGACCGTGCTCGGCGTTCTCGGCCCCAACGGCGCGGGCAAGACCACCGCCGTCCGCATCCTCTCCACACTCCTGACCCCGGACGCCGGCAGCGCCCGCATCAGCGGTTTTGACGTCGTCCGCGACGCCGAGAAGGTCCGCGGGGTGATCGGCCTGACCGGCCAGTACGCCTCGGTCGACGAGGACCTGACCGGCCGGGAAAATCTGGTGCTCTTCGGCACGCTGCTCGACCTGGGCCGGGCCGGTGCCCGGCAGCGGGCCGCGGAGTTGCTGGAGTGGTTCGACCTGACCGACGCGGCGGGGCGACCGGCCAAGACCTACTCCGGGGGCATGCGGCGACGCCTCGACCTGGCCGCGAGCCTCGTCGGCTCCCCCGACGTGATCTTCCTGGACGAGCCGACGACCGGTCTCGACCCGGCCAAGCGCGAGGACATGTGGGACGTCGTCCGCACCCTCGTCGCCGGTGGCTCGACCGTGCTGCTGACCACGCAATATCTCGAGGAGGCGGACGCACTCGCCGACGCGATCACGGTCATCGACCACGGCCGGGTCATCGCCCACGACACTCCCGAGGGCCTCAAGCGCATCGTCGGCGGTCAGACCCTGGAGGTCCGCCCGTCCGACCCGGCGCAGCTCGCACTGACCGCCTCGATCCTCTCCGAGGTGTCCTCCGGCGCCGCGGCCGACGAGATCCGCAAGGGCATGCTCGCCGTACCGGTCACCGACGACCGGGCGATGACCGAGGCGGTCGGCCGGCTCGCCGCGGCGGGTGTCGCCGTCACCGAACTCGCCCTGCACCTGCCCAGCCTCGACGAGGTCTTCTTCTCCCTCACCGGGCGTACGGCGTCCGACGACGACACGACCTCCACCACGATCAAGGAAGAGGTGGCGGCATGACCACGATGACTCGCGTACCGCGTACCGGCAGCCCGATCCTGCCCACGAAGGTCACCCCGAACCCGCGGCCGTTCCGGCTCGTGCGGCACTCCCTGGCCCTCGCCAAACGCAGCCTGATCAAGACCGCGCGAACACCCGAGGCCCTGATCGACGTGACGTTGCAGCCGGTGCTGTTCCTCGTCATCTTCGTCTACATCTTCGGTGGGGCGGTCGCCGGATCCACCCACGACTACCTGCAGTTCCTGCTCCCGGGCATCCTCGCGCAGACGATCGCGACCGGCTGCATCGCGATCGGCGTCAACCTCAACACCGACCTCGCCAAGGGCATCTTCGACCGGTTCCGGTCCTTGCCCGTACCCCGCTCGGCGCCACTGGTGGGTGCGGTCCTCGGCGACGTCGTCCGGTACGTGATCGTCACGGTCGTGACGCTGGCGATCGGCTACGTGATGGGTTTCCGGATCACGACCGATCCGCTCAGTGCGATCGCCGGCTGCGCCCTGGCCGTGCTCTTCGCGCTCTGCCTCAGCTGGCTGCCGGTCCTGGTCTCGATGAAGGTGCGGACGCCCGGGGCCGTGCAGGGCATCATGTTCGCCCTGATCATGCCGCTGAGCTTCGCGTCCAACGTGTTCGTCGGCACCAGCACGCTGCCCGGCTGGATGCAGAGCTTCGTCAACGTGAACCCGCTGACCCACCTGGTCGGCGCGATGCGCGGCCTGTTCCTCGGCGAGCCCCTCGGCACCCACGTGTGGTGGACGCTCGCCTGGTGCGCCGGCTTTGTTGTGGTCTTCATGCCACTGGCGCTGCGGGCGTACCGGAAAAAGGTCTAATTCAGCAGGCCGTCCATCAGCTCCCGGATGCGGGAGCTGATGGCGGCCAGCGGCCGTCCCTGCCAGGCGGCGAGCAGTTCGCGGCGCTTGTCCTCGGAGCCCAGCGCGGTGGCGAGCCGCTCGCCTTCGCCGGGTGGGAACACCAGACCGACCATCGCACCGACGCGGATGCCCAGCGTCCACAGGTCCCGGGCGGTGTCCCGCTCGCCGCGGATGGACGCGAGCTCGGCGCCGCCCAGCGCCCAGGCTCCGAGCAGCGGATTCTCGTGAGTGGACAGAGCCTCGTCCCGGGCCATCACCAGCTGGGCGACCGCGCGGGCCTCCAGCTGGGTGCGCAGCTCCGGGCGTACCTCGCCGACCCACAGCTGCAGCACCGCGACGGCGACCCGGAACACCAGACGGCGTTCCGGCCCCTGCTCGGTGAACCGTGCTGCGGCCCGGTCCACCGCGTCGCCGTACGCGAGGGCCTCGTCGTACCGGTGACGCCGCCAGGCCAGATGCGCGAGACCCAGGTTGGCCTGCACGGTGTCGATCTCCTCGCCGGGGCCGGAAGCGGCCAGCTCGACCAGCCGCTGCTCGGCCTCGGCATCGCCGGTGAGCGCCAGCTGCACATCGAGCAGCACCCCGATCGACCGCGCGTCCTGCACGGCACCGACCAGTTCCATGTGCCGCACGCTGCGCGACAACCACATCGTCGCCCGCTCGTCGCCGCGCGAGCTGACGGAATGCCCGACCACCTGAGCGGTCATCGCCATCCCCCAGTGATCCCCGGCCTGCTCAAAACTCCGGTACGCCTCCTCGGCGTCCGGGATCGAGGCCGCGGGCATGCCACCGTTCTCCCGGAGGACCGCCCGCAGGAACAGGCCGAAACCCCGCACGTACGGGTCGGGGAACGCGACCAGCTCCTCCGCCGCCACCAGATTGCCGTCGGGGTGGATCCGGTCCAGGGCGGGCAACGCCGCGGCGAGCACCCGCTGCCGGGCGGAGATCTCCCCGGCGCGTTCGACGAGCGCGTGGCGGACGACCCGCCGCCCGATCGCGGCGAGCCGCAGTGGCCCGGTGATGCCCGCGTTGACCCCCACCAGCAGGCACAACCAGACGAGCCGATCGGCGTCGGGCAGCGGCCGCCCGGCTCCCCGGCCGCCGGTGATCGCGGACCGAAGCCGCGCCGCGGGATCGTCCGGGTGCAGCAGCGAGGCAGCCCAGGTCGTGACCTCCAGATGCAGGCCACGAACGGTCCACAGGTGAAACAGCGCCACGGCGATGTCGACGGCGGCAGGCTCGTCGTCGTGCACGATGGCCCAGCGCAGACCGGCCAGCAGATTGCCCTGCTCGGCGGCACAGCGGGCAAACGCGTCCAGCTGCCCGAAACCGGAGTAGTCGCGTACGAGGGTGACGGCCAGCGCCTGCGCCCAGCCGGTCAGACCGGTCGACGCCTGCTCCCGGCCACCGGCGGCGTCAAGCCGGGCCTCGCCGTACTCACGGACGGTCTCGAGCATCCGGTACCTCGGCGCCGGACCGTCGCCCTCGAAGCTCAGGAGCGACTGCTCGACCAGGTTCGCCAGCCCGCGGCGGACGTCGGGGACACCGGCGACCGCGGCCGCCAGATCGGCGGTGAAAGGCGCCGGGATCACCGAGAGCCGCTGGAACAGCTCACGATCGGCGGACGTCAGGAGCTCCCGACTCCAGTCGACCATCGCCCACAGACTCGCGTGACGTTCCGGCAACCCGCGCAACGCGTCGTCCAGCAGCGCGAACCGGTCACTGAGCCCGGCCAGGACATCGTCGATCGGCATCGACCGCAGCCGGGCCGCAGCCAGCTCCAACGCGAGCGGAAGGTTGTCGAGCCGGTGACAGAGGGCGAGAGAGCGTTCCTCGTCCCAGGTCGGCACCGCGCCGCCGGCCTTGGCCCGCGCCTCGAGCAACCCGAGCGCCTCCCCATCGGGCAGCGCCACCAACCGGTGCACGACCTCCCCGACCAGGCCGAGCGGTGCCCGACTCGTGGCCAGCACCGCAACCTCGGGCGAAGCCGCCGCCAGCAGGTCGGCGACCACCTCCGCGGCAGCATCGAGAACATGCTCGCAGTTGTCCAGGACCACCAGACCTTCGAGCTCGAAGGCAAGCGCCCGGAGTCGCTCCTCCGGGTTCAGCACCCGCCGTTCGAGACTCATCCCCGGTGCCGTCGACGCTGTCTCGGCCCCACCGAACGCCGCGACAACCGCGGGCAGCACACCGGCCGGGGAACGTACACCGGCCAGCTCGATGACGCGTACCGGCCCCGGGGTGCGCCGGGCCACCTCGGCGGCGAGCCGCGTCTTCCCCGCACCACCGACCGCCACGATCGTCACCAGCGGCGCATCGGCCAGCGCCGAGGTCACCGCCGCCACGTCACCCTCCCGGCCAACCAGCGCGGTCGCCGAGCGCCGCCACCCCCGCGGCAGCCCCTGTTTGCCCGGAACCGCCCGGGCCACCTTGAGCTCACCTCGCAGCAACGCCAGATGCGCCTCAGCCAGCACCGGCGACGGATCGGCGCCGTACCGGTCGGCCAGCTCCGTACGCAAACGCTCAAACACCTCGAGGGCCTCGGCATCACGACCCTGCGCGGCGAGCACCCGCACCAGCAACGCCGCGGCCGGCTCATCCGGCGGGGTGTGCTCGGCCAGCCGCCGCAGATCCTTCTCGTCGAACCCACCGGCACCGGCGAGCGCGGCCTCGGCCCGCAACACGGCAACATCGGCAAAAAGCCGGGTGCCCTCGGCACCGGCAAGCTCAGGAATCTCCGGAAAAAGCGCGCGCGCCCGATCAGCCGCCGACCGCGCCCCCGCCGCGTCACCACTCCGCAGCGCGTTCCGCGCCTGCTCAACCAGCCCGCGAGCGGTCACAGCATCAACATCAACCCGATCCACCGGTACGCGGTAACCACCCGCAACCGCCTCAACCGCCAGCCCGAGCCGCCGCACACGTGACACGAGAGCCTGCAACGCACCGGCGGAATCATCCGGCGGCTCACCCTGCCAGACCGCATCAACCAACGCTGCGGCGGAAACCGCCCGGCCCCGCGCGCCGACCAGCTCCCGGACTAGCGCAGCCAGCCGCTCACCCCGCACCGGCCGCCCATCAACAGCCAGCACACCCAGCGTCGTAACAGTGGTCATGATGCTGCCATCATGACCCACCCCCATTTCAGCTGAGCCACCCGTCGTTCTTCCGCTGCGGTTGTCGTTCGCGCTTTGGCTTGGGCGCGCCCGTTCGACCTGGCGCGGCGGCGGTGGACGCAGGCCAGGAGAGGCCGAAACTTCGGCTCAGCGTCGTAGGTCATCCGCGAGCAGGAATGGTAAGGGTGGGCGGCCACGTCTGGGCCGGCTTGCCGTTGCTCTGCATCTGAAGGCCTCCAGGCCAAGCCAGGCCGAGGCCAGCCCAGGCCAGGCTGGGCCGGGCTGGGGCGGGCCGGGCGAGACCAGACCCGGGGGCGATACAGCTGGGTGATCGAGACCATCGCGATCGGTCGCGGGGCTCACGAAGGCCCAACTTCAGCGAAGTTGGGCCGGGAACGGGCCAGACCGAGCAGGACCAGACCAGGTGGGACCAGACCGGGCGGCGATACAGCTGGGTGCACGAGACCATCGCGATCGGTCGCGGGGCTCACGAAGGCCCAACTTCAGCGAAGTCGGGCCGGAAGCAGACCAGACCACGCGGGACCAGACCGGGCCGGACCAGACCACGCGGGACCCGACCGGGCGGGACCGGACCGGGCGGGCCCCGGACCGGGCGGCGGTAAAGCTGGATGATCGAGACCATCGCGATCGGTCGCAGGGCTCACGAAGGCCCAACTTCATCGATGTTGGGCTGGGGGCATACCAGACCACGCGGGACCGGACCGGGCCGGACCCCGACCGGGCGGCGGTAAAGCTGGGAGATCGAGACCATCGCGATCGGTCGCGGGGGATCACGAAAGCCCAACTTCATTGAGCCTTTTTCATCGTGGGTGATCAGCTGCCTCAACGCTGTGCAGGACCTGGATTGCCTGCACGATCGCTGTGGTCCGGCCGGGGCTGCAGCGGACCTGGACCAGGACTTTCCATTGTTTGAGGGTGGCGTTGGCGCGTTCGCCGTTGGCGCGGATCGCAGCGTGATCGCGGTTGAATTGCTTGTTCCAGGCGGTGAAGACTTTGCGGCCTTTGTGTTTCTTGTACGGAGTGATCAACGGGCGTTGGGTGCCTTGGTAGGCCCGGTCGGCGAAGGTGATCACCCTAGCCTTGGCCAGGGCCTCGATCAGGCCGTGGGTGCGAGCCGCGGTCAGGTCATGTGCCCTGCCCGGTAGCGCGGGTGAGGCCCAGATGAGCCGCCTGGCCGGGTCGGCGACGACTTGGACATTCATGCCGTGCCGTCGGTGCTTACCGGAGTAGTAAGCCTTGTCGTCGGCGACCCGGTCGATCGGGATCAGGGTGCCGTCGAGGATTGCGAACGACAGCCGCCGGATCCGGGTCATGGCGGTGGCCAGGTTGTCGGCGGTGGCGGCGAGTAGGTCGATGGCTTCGCGGACGTATCGCCAGGCGGTGGTGGTGCTGATGGCAAAGCCGGTGGCCAGGCGGTGGTAGGTGTCGCCGTTGCGCAGGTGGGCCAGGGCGAGCAGTGCTTGCCGGGCCGGGGCCAGGACCCGCCACCGCGATCGTAGTTGCCGGCGGTGGTGGCGGATGAGGCCGGCCAGGTGGTTCAGGGACTGGCTGGACAGAGAGATCGTCGCGGGGTAAGACAGCATGGTGAGGCTCCCGGTTGGGGCATCGGATCTTGGTCGACTGCTGTCTTACCGGGAGCTTCACCTTCATCGATACCCGACCCGCAACCATCATCGTGACCAGCACCAACACGATGAAAAAGGCTCATTGAAGTTGGGCCTGGGCTGACCAGACCGTGCGAGGCCAGACCGGGCGGCCGCCGCCGGGAGAGCGCCGACGCCGACGCCGACGGTCTGGTGGTCGGCGCCGGTGGTCAGGCCGATCTAGACAAAGAAGGCCAAGCGTTTGCGGTTCTCGTCGTTGATCATGGTGAAGTCGCCGCCGGCGGCGATGGCGTTGCGGGTGCGGTCGGCGGTGAGGACGCGGACGCCGATCACACCGTTCGCTGCGGGGGACCAGCCGGTGAGCAGGCCGCGGCTGGTGATGGAGGCGAGTTTCACTCGTTTGACCGAGCCATCGGTGCAGACACCTTGGGCGCCGTTGCGGTTGGTCAGGCAGGCGCGGTCGAAGTGGCCGCCGACGTAGATCGTGCCGGCCAGGGAGGTGATGGCGACGGCGTCGCCGTCGAAGACGCGGGTCCAGCGGACCTTGCCTGCGCTGGAGTAGGCGATGGCTTTGCCGCCTTGGCCGCCGGTTGCGACGTAGACGCCGCCCGCGTCGGTGGTGAGGGAGTTGACCTGGGCGGGCGCGTTTGCCCGGAAGCTGGTGTAGACGCCGCCGGTCAACCCTGAGAGGGCCGCGACGCGCAGGGTGTTGCTGACACCGCTGATCTTGTGGAAGGCCCCGCCGGCGTACACGCGGGAGCCGGCCGCGGCCAGGGCGTGGACGGAGTCGTCGGCGCTGGGGCGCCAGCGGCCGTCGAGGGAGCCGTCGCTGAGGGAGAACGCGGCCAGGTTGCGGCGGGTGTTGCCGTTGACGGAGCCGAAGCTGCCGCCGACGTAGAGGCGGCCGTTGGCGGCGGTCAGGGCGTACGGGGCGCCGGTCACGGTGTGCGAGAACGTGCCGAGGGCGCCGGAGAACGCGTCGAGGCGGGCGAGGGCGTCTCGTCGCGTACCGGAGATGCGGTGGAAGTCACCGCCTGCGTAGACCGACGTGCCGTTGATCGCGAGGGCGCGGACGGTGGCGTCGGCCGACGGTGACCAGCTCAGCAACGAGCCCGAGGATACGTCGAAGGCCGCCAGCCGCTGCCGCTCGTAGGTGCGCCCGCCCCAGCCCACGCTGGTGAACGAGCCACCGACGTAGACCGTGTCACCGCGGTACGCGACGGCGTACACGGAGCCGTTGAAGAGCGGTGCCTTCGCGGGGCTGGAGCTGACCGCCTGCGCCGGGGACACGCCGGTGGTGGTGAGGGTCAGGGCCGCGACAGCGCCGACGATCAGGGATTTTCGTACAAGTCGGAGGAAACGCACATTTCATTAACGGTCCCGGCTGGAGGAAAGTCTCGCCGCCGCGCCGTCGTGTTCCCTCGTCGCTTGAGTAAATTGCTCGACAGCGAGGTGCCCGCCGGCCTCCAGCTCGTCCTCCACCGGGGTCTGAGTGCGCAGGCCGAGCCGGTCGAGCCACTCGACGAGCTGCCGGTGCACGGCGTCCGGTCCTTCAAGATCGCCGTGGGTGATCTGCCACTCGGCCGGGTGTACGAGCATCGCCTCGGTCTGCCACCCGCCGAGGCCGCCGTGGGAGCCGACCAGCTCCTCGAAGGCCGCCACCTCGTCGGTCACCGGGTCGACCGAGCTGATCAGCACCAGGTCGCCGATGTGCGCGGCCTGCTGGTGCCGCAGGAGGTCGGCGCGCGCGTGCGGCCCGTACGGGAGGAGTGGATCCACCCCCTCCACCGTGCCGTCGGCGAGCCGGTGGCGACCGGCCGCACCGACCGCCACGGGCCCGTTGTCGTCCACGATGACCAGACCCACGCCCGGGTGACCGGCGAGACCGGCGATGAGCTGCGGATATTCGTGGTCGATACGGTCGCGGCCGAGGCGTTCGGGGAAGCGGGTCAGGTAGATCAGCGCCAGGTTGCCCGAGGAGACCACCAGCAGGGGCGCGACCGGTGACGACGGGAAGTCGGGATCCTGGGTCGCCTCGGTCTCGGCGGGCGCGGCGGGGGCTTCCGCCTGGTCGGGCTGGGAGAAGCGCTCGACGACCTGTTCGAGGGTCTCGCCGTGACGCTGCCGGAACGTGGCGCCCTGGCTCTGACCGTGGTCCGAGAGGATCACGATGCGGTAGCGGCGGGCGGCCTCGGGGGCCAGGCGTTCGAGCACACCGAGCATCCGGTCCAGGCTTTCCAGCTGCCGCATCGACTCGGGCCGGGCCGGGCCGGCGTGGTGCGCCACCTCGTCGTAATCGACCAGGTCGCAGTAGACCGCCGGGGCGCCGCGGGCCATCTGCTCGGCGATCAGCGAGACGTTGACGTCGCGCAGCAGCATCGAGGCCGGGCGCAACGCCAGGAAGGCACCCGATCGGCTGACCCGGGGCTGGAGGTTGCGACGCCGCTGCAGCCGGGCCTGGTGCAGCTCGGTGATGACCTCGCCGACACCGAGGACCAGCGCCCGGGTGAAGCCGAACGGGCTGGCCATGAACGCGGCCCAGCCCCGGGCCGAGCGGCCGGGCAGCGCCGCGTGGCTGACGGTCAGCAGGCTGATCGCGGCGTCGCCGGAGAACGCGTTCCCGATGCTGACACCACCGTCACGCAGCAGTCCGCGGCCGTCGGAGAGCCGTGGCTCGATCATCGCCGCGTCCCGGGGCCGGTTGGAGACCATCAGCCGGCCGGTCTCCTTCTCGAACCAGCGGAAGCCGGGGATCTGCCGGGATGCGCCGTGCAGGATGCCCGCTTGCGACGCGGGTGTGGTCGAGGGCAGACCGGTGTGCCAGCCGCGCATGACGTGCGTACCGGCGCGCAGCCAGCGCCCGATCGTGGGGAGGTTGCCGGCGCGGACGGCCCAGCGCAGGACCGGTTCGCTGACCCCGTCGAGCTGGATCATCAGGAGACCCGGCTCGGTGCCCGCCTGTGGCCGGCGCAGCGTGACCAGCCGGCCGCCCGCCTGCCGGGCCTGGCGCCGGCGGATGCCGCGCATGAGGCGGCGGGCCTCCTTGACGAAGGTGTCCTCGGTGCCGCTGTCGAACATCCAGTCGAGGATCGCCGCGCAGACCACGGCCAGCAGCGCCGCGACACCGACGGTGGGCCAGCCGCTGAGTCTTTTCGACGGGTCCAGCTCCAGCGCGACCGCCATGACGATCACCTGGGCGACCACACCGAGCAGCATCGCGCCCCAGCCACCCAGGGCGACCACACCGGCCAGCAGAAGCGGGCGCAGCACGGCACCGACAGCGGCGACGAGCACCACCAGGCCCATCGTGTCGATCACGTCGGTGCTGCGGACACCGGGCATCAGCCAGAGGGTGAAAGTCAGGACGACAAAGGTGGTCGCCGCGCTACGGATGACCGCGCGGGTCCGGTCGATGACCCGCGGCCAGGCAAAAAGGGCGCGCAGCTCCTGGCGGCGGTTCCGGGTTGCCGGAACCGGCACAGGATCGCGCGGGCTGCCCCCGGTGCTCGATGCCACTGCAAAACGATCGCACAGGCGGCCCGGCCTGCGCTCACGACGTAGCCAACGCCACTCACCCGGCGGGCGGAACCAGCCTTCTGCCGTACGCGTCGGAGCCGATAGCGTCGACGCCATGGAGGGCACCGTGAGACTCAGGACCGTTCTGCCGGGACTGCTGCTGATCACCCTGACGGGTGCGTGCGCCAACGACGAGCCCAACGTGATGAACGAACCGCCCGTCACCTGGACGGTCCCCGACAAGTACGCCTTCACCCTCGCCTCCGAGTGCGGCGAACGCGCGCTCATCGGCCGTTTCCAGGTCAGCGTCGTGGGTGACAAGGTGGTCGCGGCCAAGGGGCTCGACGACTCCGCACGTAACGCGTTGATGTTGCGCATGGCCGATCTGGTGCCGACCCTGCAGCAGCTGGAGGCCGAGGCCGAGACCGCCCGGCGTGAGGGTGCGGAGGTGGTCGAGGTCGAGCGGGACCTCGGTGACGCCCACCCGGCGAAGATCACCATCGACTACTCACGGAACGCCATCGACGACGAGGCCTGTTACACGATCGAGGACTACACGATCGGGCTAACGGAGGCTCCTTCGCCGCTGCCGTCACGATAGGTTCGGGGCTCGGCGAGAGGGACTGGGAGGCCCGCATGCGGGTCTTACCCGTCATTCTTTCGGCTGTGCTGCTGCTCGCGGCCGGCTGCGATTCGTCACCACCGGCCAAGCCGGCCCCTCAGACCGCGGACCAGCAGCGGGTCGTCGGTTACTTCACCGACTGGGGCGTCTACGGCCGCAACTTCCAGGTCCGCAACGTCGACGCCAGCGGTGCCGCCGCCGACCTGACCCACCTCATGTACGCGTTCGGCAAGCTCGACGGTGGCAAGTGCACCACCAGCGACAAGTGGGCCGATTACGAGAAGCCGATCGCCGCGGCGGACAGCGTGGACGGTGTCGCCGACACTCCCGGCGCCGGACTGCGCGGCAACTTCGGCCAGCTCCGCAAGCTCAAGGCGGCGCACCCGCGGCTCAAGGTGATCTGGTCGTTCGGCGGCTGGACCGGCTCGAAGGGTTTCACCGAGGCCGCCAAGGACCCGGCTGCCTTCGCCAATTCCTGCTACAAGCTGCTGACCGACCCCCGCTGGTCCGGTGTCTTCGACGGCATCGACGTCGACTGGGAATATCCGAACGCCTGCGGCCTGGTCTGCGACACCAGCGGCCCGGACGCGTTGCCCGGCCTGCTCAAGTCTTTGCGGAGCACCTTCGGGCCGGAGGCGTTGATCACCGCGGCCGTGCCGGGCGACCTCGGCAAGCTGAAGGCCACCGACTATGCCGCGGCCGCCCGCAGCGCCGACTGGCTCAGCGCGATGACCTACGACTTCTTCGGTACGGGCGGCGCCGGCACGGGACCGACGGCGCCGCACTCACCGCTGAAGGCGTACCCGGGGATCCCGCGCGAGACCTCGACCACCGATGCTGCGATCAGTGGCCTGCTCGGCCTGGGCATCCCGCCGGAGAAGCTCCTGCTCGGCATCGGTTTCTACGGTCGTGGCTGGACCGGGGTGAGCCAGGCCGGCCCGGGTGGCACCGCGAGCGGCCCCGCGCAGGGCAGCTACGACAAGGGCATCGAGGACTACGCGGTGCTGCAGGAGACCTGTCCGCCCACCGGCAGCATCGGCGGCACGTCCTACGCCGTGTGCGGCGGCCAGTGGTGGGGATACGACACCCCCGAGACCATCAAGGCCAAGATGGCGTACGCCCGCAGCAAAGCCCTCGGTGGCGCCTTCGCCTGGGAGCTTTCGGGTGACACCGACGACGCCCGGCTGGTCACGGCCATGAAGGACGGGCTGAGCGGCTAGCCGATCCGCACCCACACGTTGTCGAGGGTGCCCTGGAACTGGTCGTTGTCCGAGTAGGCGCCCTTGCCACCGACGCTGAACGGGCGGTTGTTGGAGACCGACAGCTGTGCGGAGATCGCCCTGTTCCCGCGGACGGCCCCGTCGACCAGCACGGTCAGGTTCGTGCCCTGGCGGCGGCACTCGATCGTGTGCCAGGCACCGTCGGCGACCGACCGGGAGCTGGTGACGAGCTTTATCCCCGGCTTCGCACCGACCAGGACACAGCTGGCCCGGCCGGCGGCGCCGTCGATCTGCAGCTTGTACTGGCTGCTGGTGGCCGAGTAGCCCTTCTGCACCACGTTCTGGCCCTTGCTGGTCTGGCCCCGGGTCAGCAGGACCATCGCGCCGTACGAGATCGGCCGGGTCCCGGGGTTGAGGCTGGCGGCGCTGGGGCTCTGCAGGGCGGCGTGCGGGCACTTCTTGGCCGAGCACTTGCCGGGGAACCGCAGGGCCTGGCCGCTGCCGTGCTGGACCGGGCTGACCGTGCCGCCGTTGCCGGTGATCAGCCTGAGGGTGTGCCCGTTGCCGGAGTCGTCGGGGATGGAGCCGGACCGCGCCCCGTCGAAGGCGTACCGCGCGACCAGCCTTCCCGTGCCGCCGGCCGCGCGGGCGGCGGTGGCGTGCAGCACCGCGGTGCGGGCCGCCGCCGACACGGTGACGGGGGCGGCGCCGGCCTGCTGGTGGGCCGCGGCGACGCCGGGGACGGAGCCGAGGAACGCCCCGGCGAGGACCGCGGAGGCGAGGAGACTACGAGATCGCATGCCCGAATTATTACTTGTGAACCGTTTCGGGGTTAATCCAACCGCCTACGACGGTCGGACGATCATGATAGCTATTCGGACTAATCCCCCATGAATCACGAAACCGCCCCGACCGAATCGGCCGGGGCGGTGCACTCGTGAGCGGGATCAGCCGACGTGCACGGCCGCCTCGCCGGTCGGCAGATCCGCCTTGTCGACCTTGACGAAGATCGCGGTGATGATCCCGGCGAGCAGGATCAGCCCGGCCGCCCAGGTGAACGCGTCGGCATAACCGTCGACCTGCGCCTTGAGCGCCACCGGCCCCGGGTCCTGACCCGCGACGAGGTTGGCCGCGACGTACGCCGCGATGGCGCTGGTCGCGATCGTGTTGAGCAGAGCCGTACCGAGCGACCCGCCGATCTGCTGCGTCGCGTTGAGCGCGGCACTCGCGGCACCGGCGTCGTGCTCCGGCACACCGACCAGCGCCAGGCTGGACAGCGGCACGAACGTGAAGCCGAGCCCCAGCCCGAGCAGCACCTGCGCGGGCATCAGGTGCGTCCAGAACGCCGTGTCGACGTCGATGAACCGCAGCGAGATCATGCCGATCGCGGCGAGCACGGGACCGATCATCATCGGGATCTTCGGGCCGATCCGCGGCAGCAGGTTCGACGCCACGGTGGCCGAGATCAGCACACCGACCGTCACCGGCAGAGAGGCGAAGCCGGCCTTGAGCGGCGTGTAACCGAGGACGTTCTGCAGGAAGAGCGTCAGGAACAGGAACGCGCCGAACAGACCCGCTCCGACCAGCATCGACGTCAGGTACGCGCCACCGCGGTTGCGGTCGAGCACGATCCGCAGCGGCAGCAGCGGATTTTTGCTGGCCCGTTCGATGAGCACGAAGACGATCAGCAGCACGATGCCGGCGGCGATGAAGGCGAGGGTCTTCGGCGAGTCCCAGCCCTCAGCCGGCTTGGCGGCCTCGGTGAAGCCGTAGACCAGCGAGGTGAGACCCAGCGTGACCACCACGGCGCCGGGCACGTCGTACGAGGTGTCGCCGTGTGCCTTGCTCTCGGGGACCAGCGGGATGGCCAGCGCCAGCGCGAGCAGGGCGATCGGGATGTTGACCAGGAGGCACCAGCGCCAGCTCGCGTACTCGGTGAGCACACCGCCGAGCAGCAGGCCGACGGCCGAGCCACCACCGGCGATGGCGCCGTAGACGGCGAACGCCTTGGCCCGCTCCCGGGCCTCGGTGAAGAGCACGGTGAGCAGCGCGAGGGAGGCCGGCGCGAGCAGCGCACCGAAGGCACCCTGCAGCGCCCGGGCGCCGAACAGCAGCGGCCCGGTGGTGGCGAGGCCACCGATCGCCGACGCGGCGGCGAAGCCGATGGCGCCGACCATGAAGGTGCGCTTGCGGCCCCAGTAGTCGGCGATGCGGCCGCCGAGCAGCAGCAGCCCACCGAAGGCCAGGGTGTAGGCGGTGATCACCCACTGCTGGTTGGCCTCGGTGATGCCCAGGTCCACCCGGGCGCTGGGGAGGGCGATGTTGACGATGGTGGCGTCGAGCACGACCATGAGCTGCGAGATCGCGATCACGCCGAGCGCGGCCCAGCGACGCGGGTGCAACTCAGGCGTGGAGTCCGGGCGAACCCCTGACGCTTCTGCGGCAGCGGACATCAATCGGTCCTTTCAGCGGTCTGCTCCAGGCGGCAAGAGCGCTGTCAAGCACCGGCCCGGTCATCCGCGATCGTACTGAGATCGTCAGCCGCGGATGGCCTCTGAGCTGCGAATGAGACGCGGCTCGCACTCCTCAGGACGATGTTGTTCGCTCCGTCACGCCGGTGTCCGGCATAGCGTCCGGAAACGCACTGTCGAGCGGCACCGCGCTCGACCGGACCAGTCCGAGCTGCACACCCTGGCGGGGCAGGACCGCGTCGAGGAGCCAGTCGGCGGCGACCCGCACACGGTTGCCGGGCATCGACAGCAGGTGGTAACCGCGGGTCACCGCCTTGGCCGGCAGACCCGACAGGGGCACGCCGAGCGGGTTCGCCGCCGAGTCCAGACCACCGAGATCCACCACAAAACCCAGATCATGATGCTTGTACGCCCGCCGCCGCCCCCGGCCGTACGAGGCGGCGATGTTCTTGGCGACGGTGGTGCCCTGGCGGCTGGCGTGCTGCGCGGTCATGCCCGTGATCTCGCCGGGACGGGTCAGGTCGGGCACCGCCGCGGCGTCACCACAGGCGTAGACGTCGGGGTGACCGGGGACGTTGAGGAACTCGTCCACCACGAGGCGGCCCTGCTTGGTCTCCAGCCCCAGGTCGGCGACCAGCGGGTCCGGGCGTACGCCGACACACCAGATCAGCGACTTGGTGGGGACGTACTCGCCGGTGCTGAGGTGCACGCCGTCCGAGGTGGCTTCCTTGACCGAGCTCTGCAGGAGCACCCGGACGCCACGCTCGCGCAGGACCCGGTCGGCGGCCCGGGCGAGCCGGGCGTCCAGCGACGGCAGCACCCGGTCGGCGGTGTCGACGAGGAGCCATTTCGGCTTCAGGTGCGGGCGGTTGCGGGTGAGGGCATCGGTGAAGAGCACACCCTGGGCCGCCACCTCCGTACCGGTGTATCCGGCGCCGACCACCACGAAAGTGCAGCGCGACTCGCATTCGGCCGGATCCGTGGCCCCGTCGGCCATCTCGATCTGCCGGGTGATGTGGTCGCGCAGGAACAGCGCCTCGGGGATGCCGCGGAAGCCGTGGGCGTACTCGGTGACACCGGGCACGGGCAGCAGCTTGTTGACACTGCCGGCCGCGATCACCAGGCGGTGGTAGCCGAGGCTGCCCCGGGTGCCCTCGGGGTCGGCGTACGAGACGGTCCGGTTGTCGAAGTCGAAACCGTCGACCTCACCGAGGATCACCCGCACACCGGGCAGGGTCGCCGCCAGCGAGACCGTGACCCGGCGGGGTTCGAGGATGCCGGCGGCGACCTCGGGCAGCAACGGGAGGTAGAGGAAGTAGTCGGTGGGATTCACGATCACGATGTCGGCGCTGCCACCGGACTGCCGGGACAGCGTGCGTGCGGCCTGGAAGCCGGCGAAGCCGGCACCGACGATGACGATCCGGGGGCGAGCCATGCGCCTCACGCTACCCAAAAAACGGGGACCCTCACGGCCGCTGTCACGGCCGTGAGGGTCCGGAAAGCGACTACTCGTCGCCGCCGTCGTCCTCGAAGACCTCTTCCATGACCTCACCCGCGACGTAACCCGCGGCCAGGCCGCCGGCGACACCGGCCACGACACCACCGGCGCCGTGGCCGCGGCTGTGACCGCCGTGGCCGCCGCCGTAGCCGCCGTAGGCGGGCTGCTGGTGGTGCGACAGGGCCTCGCGGACCCAGCCGTCGACGACCTGCGCCCAGTCGGCGCTGTCGGCGTCGCTGTGCGGGACGGTGTAACGCCCGTAGGAGTCGTGACCGCCGCTGAACATGCCGCCGCGCTTGTCGAACTCGAGCACGATCTCGACGGTCTGCGGGTTGGTCACGAAGGTCAGCTCGACCTCGTTGATGCCGTGCGCGTACTGCGCCGGCGGGTAGTACTCGATCTCCTGGTAGAACGGCAGCGTCTGGTGCACACCGGCGATCCGGCCGTACTCGAGATCGGCGTTCTTGAACTGGAAGCCCAGCCGGGCGAAGGCCTCGAGGATCCGCTCCTGGATCGGCAGCGGGTGCACCGAGACCGGGTCGAGGTCACCCTTGTCGATCGCCCGCGCGATGGACACCTCGGTACGCACACCCATCGTCATGCCGCGCAGGTGCTGACCGTGGACGGCGGTGATCGGCGTCTCCCACGGCACCACGAACTCGAACGGCAGGGAGAGCTGCTGCTTCTCGGCGAGTCGCAGGGGGCCGCTGACGCCGACGCGGTGGAACTCGCCGGTGGCACCGTACTCGCCCTGTCCACCCTCGACCTCGACCCTGGTGACCAGCCCGAGCGTGATGTGCTCGATCTCGACGTCGTGGTTGCCGCCGACCAGGTTGACCTGTCCGGCCAGCGACGCGCCGGGGCGCGTGGTCGGATCGGTCAGCACGGTGTCGACACTCGGGCCGCCCACACCGAACGCGCCCAGCATCTTCTTGAAGCCCACGAACTCCCCTTTACCCAGGACTGACAGGTCGGGCAGAAGCTAACAAGTCAGACTGGACAGTTGCTGAAAGTGGTCGTTCAGATGCGGGTCACGGCTGCTCGTGCCGTTGCCGGATCGCCGGCCGCCAGAGCCTGCTGGGCTGCGGCGCGGCACTCCTCCACTGTGTGCGCCGCCAGGGCGGCACGCACCGCGGGGATCGCCGTGGGCGACATGGATAGACTGGTCACGCCGAGGCCGGTGAGCACCACCGCGAACGCCGGGTCGGCGGCAGCCTCACCACAGACGCCGACCGGGCGGCCCACCGCCACACCGGCCGCCGCGCACAGGGCGATCAGCGACAGCAGCGCCGGTTGCCACGGGTCGAGCAGATCGGCCAGCTCACCGCTGCGGCGGTCGGCGGCGAAGGCGTACTGGCTGAGGTCGTTGGTGCCGACGCTGAGGAAATCGACCGTCTGGAGGATCTCGGCGGCCCGGACGGCGGCGGCCGGCACCTCGATCATCACGCCGACCGTGGGCAGTCCGGCGTCGCGGCACAGCGCGGTGAACTCAGCGGCCTCGGCCACGGTGGTGACCATCGGGGCCATCACGGCGACACGGGCCCGTGACTCCCGGGCCGCCGCGGCGATCGCCGAAATCTGGGTGCGCAGGATGTCGCCGCGCCGGCGGGCCACCCGCAGCCCTCGGATGCCCAGCGCCGGGTTGGGCTCGTCGTGCTCGCGCAGGAACGGCAGCGGCTTGTCCGAACCCGCGTCCAGGGTGCGCACGATGACCTGGCGGTCCGGCATCGCGGCGAAGACCTGGGCGTACTCCTGGACCTGCTCGGCCAGCGTCGGCGGGTCGATGTGGTGCTGGAAGAGCAACTCGGTGCGGAAGAGGCCGACACCCTCGACGGCGACACCGGTGAGCTCGGCGGCGCACCCGATGTTGGCCAGCAACGCCACCGGATGCCCGTCCGAGGTCTGCCCGCGGTGCTCGGCGGCGGGAGCCGTCGGTGGTGCGGAGATCGGCGTGTAGTCCTCGCCGGACCCCACCGACACCCGGCCGGTGGTGCCGTCGACGGTGACAACCGTGCCGTCCGCGATCTCCAGCGCCCGGCCGCACGCGACCACGGTGGGCAGGCCGCGGGCCCGCGCCAGGATCGCGGTGTGGCTGACAAAACTGCCGGCCGACGTCACCACCGCGAGCACCCGGGCCGGATCGAGGAGGGCGGCGTCGGCCGGTGCCAGATCAACGGCGACCAGCACGAACGGGCAGCCGGGGTCGGGCAGGGTCGGCATCGGGAGGCCGAGGCAGTGCGCGACCACCCGGTCGCGCAGATCGTCGAGGTCGGCCGCCCGGGCCGCCAGCAGACCACCGGCGGCCAGCAGGGCCGAACGATGGCCGGCCAGGATCGCCGCGACCGCGTGCGGCGCCTCGTGCCCGGCACGGACCGCCTGGGCCACACCGTCGCGCAGAGTCCGGTCACCGGCCAGCGCCGCCTGCACCCGCAGGATCTCGCCGGAGGTCGCGTCGGCCGCGGCGTCCGCCCGCCGACTGATGTCGGCGCAAACAGCGTCGATCGCCGCCCACGCGCGCTGCACCTCGGCCTCCGGATCACCCACGGGCCTCGGCGCGGGCAGTCGCGGCGGATCGGCCAGCCTGTACGCCGGCCCGACGGCTGTGCCCGCGCTCGCGCCGAGCCCCCGCAGCAGCTCGGGCCCGGGGTCGGGCACCAGGTCACGCACCGGCGACGTCCAGATCGGCGGCGAGCAGCCGGGCGAGGTTGTCCAGGGCGACCTCGGCACCCGGGCCCCAGGCCTCCAGGATCAGCTCGGTCCCGCAGAGTGCACCCAGACTGAGCAGGGAGAGCACGCTGTCGGCGGGCACCGCCGGCCGGTCCATGGTGCGGACGGTGACCGGCACCGTCTGCAACGCCGCCGCGATCGCGATCCGGGAGGCCGCCCGCATGTGCAGCCCGGCCCGTCCGCCCAGCAGGACCGTCCGGATCACGGTTGCCCCTCCACCGAGTGCAGCATGCCGACGATCGTCTCCGGGTCGGTGGCCTCGCGCAGCGCCCGCGCGCGTTCCGGGTCGAGCAGGATGTCCGCCAGCGCGGCGAGCAACGCGACGTGGCCGTCCCCCCGCGCGGCGATCGCCACGCAGACCGTCACCCGGAAGCCGTCCCAGTCGACGCCGTCCGGGAACCGCAGCACGGCCAGCGCGTCGCGGCGCACGAGGATGCGCGAGACGTCCAGACCGTGCGGGATGGCCACACCTTCGCCGAGATAGGTGGACATCGCCCACTCCCGGTCGAGCATCGCCTCGCGATAGGCCGGGTGCACCGCACCGATCTCCTCGAGCACGTCCGCGCAGCGATGAATGGCCGTCACCCGGTCGGGCGCGGCCTCGGCCACCCGTACGCCGCGCTCCTCGAGCACGGGTCGGACATTCGTGTTCATCCGGCCAGCCTCACCAGGGCGCGTCCCAGCACGCCGTCATTGTCGTCGGACTCCCACGAGACCACCAGGGCTGGTGTGCCACCGTAGCGCGGGTCCATGACAACCTCCACCGACTGCACGCTGGGTGCCGCGTTGGTGACGATGAGCAGGCCGTGCACCTGCTGGGCGACGAAGACCTGCTGAGCGTGGACCACCGCCGCCGACTGCAGCGGACCGTCGTCCACATAGCACAGTGCGACCCCGAAGAGCCGGTGGAAGACCCCGGCGAGCAGGTTGCTGCCGTGGTCGTCGGGAACCCACTGCAGGGTCGCGGCGGTGCGCCGGAGCGACTCGATGACCGCTTTTTCGTACGCGACCCGCCGCAGGTCGGACAGCCGCACCGGATCGAGCACGTCGACGAGGCGGCGGCGCTGCGGTGCCGGCATCGCGTCGAGCAGCATCCCCAGGTGCTCGGAGCTGACGCGTTCGAGCTGCGGCCGGGCGCGGTCGGGTGGCAGCGCGGCCATCACCGCGGCCGCCTCGACCATCGGCAGCAGCGCCAGCTCCGACGCGAGACGGGTGTCGTCGAGGTGGTGCAGCAGGGCAGCACGACGATCCGGGTCGGCGGCGATGAGCATCCGGGCGATCAACCGCCCGTCCATGGCCGCGAGCAACCGGTCGACGCGGTCCTTGGGCATGGACAGCAGCACGGAGACCGCCCGTTGCGGTGGTGACGCCTTGAGCATGGTGACGAGGTGTTCCGTCGGCATGGAGCCCAGCACGTCAGCCGCCCGCGGTGCCGACGACCGGTCCGCCCTGCTTGACCGCGGCGACCACCTGCGCGACGTGCGGGTCGCCGAGGAACATCCGGAAGCCGACGACCACCGCGCCGGGCGCGCCGGCCCGGGCGCGCGCGGCCAAACCGGCCTGGCAGAGCACCACGTCGGCGTCGGCCGGGATCGCCGAGACGGGGTGGTGCTCGACGAGGACGGGCAGTTTGCGGAACTCCCGCTTGAGCTGGCTGGCCAGCATGACGCTGCTGCCCATGCCCGCGTCGCAGGCGACCACGAGCTTGCGGACCGCGCTGCCGTCGATCGTGCTCACAGGCCCTCCTCGTCACGGGTCAGCCGGCCGAAACCGAGCAGCAGGGAACCGATCACGAAGGACACACCGGCGGCGACCACGATGCCGGCCAGCACACCGAAGTAACCACCGCGGGGCGTCTCGGCCAGGTACGCGAAGATGCTGCCGGGCGACGGCGTCGCGACCAGACCGGCGCCGGTGAGCATGAACGTCAGGATGCCCGCGCCACCACCGGCGATCGCGGCCAGCACCATGCTCGGCTTCATCAGCACGTACGGGAAGTAGATCTCGTGGATCCCGCCGAGGAACTGGATCGCCATGGCGGCGGGCACGCTGGGCCGCAGTGCGGAAGGCCCGAAGAGCAGGTAGGCCAGCAGGATCCCGAAGCCCGGACCGGGGTTCGTCTCCAGCATGAACAAAATCGACTTACCGGTCTCGGCCGACTCGGCGACACCCAGCGGGCCTAGCACACCGTGGTTGATCGCGTTGTTGAGGAAGAGGACCTTGGCCGGCTCGATCAGCAGCGCCGCGCCGGGCAGCAGGTGATGGGTGACCAGCCATTCGACACCGTTGCCGGCGGCGTTGGTGAAGATGCGCATGACCGGTCCGATCGCGACGACACCGGCCAGTGCCGCGAGCCCGCCGACGATGCCGGCGGTGAAGTTGTCGATCAGCATCTCGAAACCGGGGCGGATCCGGTCGATCGTGAGCTTGTCGACCAGCTGCAACGCGTACGCGGCCAGCGGTCCGACGATCATCGCGCCGAAGAACATGGGT
This sequence comes from Amorphoplanes friuliensis DSM 7358, assembly GCF_000494755.1. Lineage (NCBI taxonomy): Bacteria > Bacillati > Actinomycetota > Actinomycetes > Micromonosporales > Micromonosporaceae > Actinoplanes > Actinoplanes friuliensis. Next base: position 653,158 of record NC_022657.1, on the reverse strand, counting down.
ACGTCGGAGCCGACCACGATGCCGATGGTGGCGACCGCGCCGACCACCGCACCGCGCTGGCCGTGAACCATGCGGCCACCGGTGTAACCGATCAGGATCGGCAGCAGCACGTGAACCATCGGGTCGACCAGCGCCGCGAACTTCTCGTTGGGCAGCCAGCCGCTCGGGATGAAGAGGGCGGTGATCAGACCCCAGGCGATGAAGGCCGCGATGTTGGGCATCACCATGCCCGCGAGATAGCCGCCGAAGCGCTGAACGCGGGCCTTGACGCCGGAGTCCTGGGCAGCCGGTGCGTACAGCTCTGCCACGGGACCGCTCCTATCAGGAAGCAAAGGGGGAAGGGTGGCTTTGTTGTACCGACATGATCACCTAGTGTCAACGGCCCGGAGAGTCCCCTACCTGTTATTTCAGGGCCGTTGCGCGAAGCTGCGCGGGAACCCGGCGATCATCACCCGGAACGCGCAATTGTCGAGGTGAAAACACGTCCGGATCTCGGTGACCGTTCGGCCCAGCACGAATCAACCGAATGGACTGTCGCCCGGCCGGCGTCTCCTTTGCGTCCTTGAGTTCGTACGGCGCGTCGGCCGGTGCCGTGAAAATCGGGGGGCACCGGCTGACGTTCCATCAAGGAGAGTCCGGCGAGACGAGAAGCCCGTGACCGCAGAAGCGGTGATTGACCGCAAGCTGTACGCTCACGACTCTTTCCGTACGCCGATCGGAAAAACAGGAATGGACGACGCTCGCGACTCTGCCTATGCGGATTTTGTTCGCGAGCGTTCCCACGCCCTCCTGCGCTCGGCCTACCTGCTGACCGGCGACCAGCACCTCGCCGAGGATCTGGTGCAGGAGGCGCTCGCCCGCACCCATCGGGCCTGGTCACGACTGGAACGCCCGAGCAACGCCGAGGCGTACGCTCGCAAGGTCATGTATCACGCCCAGGTCTCCGTCTGGCGGCGGCCGAAGGTCGCCGAGGCCCTGCCCGGTGACGGCCTGGAGCGGCACGGCGGCAGCGTCGACGATCCGGCCGAGGCCACGGTCCGCCGGGTCACCCTCCAGCGGGCACTGCTCGCCCTGAGCCCGAAACAACGCGCGGTGATCGTGCTGCGCTACTTCGAGGACCACACCGAGGTGGAGGCCGCGCAGATGCTCGGTGTCTCCGTCAGCACGGTCAAGACGCAGTGCGCCCGTGCCCTCGACCGGCTGCGGTCACTCGTGCCGGACCTGCGGGTGCTCGCCGACGTGCACGAGGCCGGCCGATGAGCGCCCCGGATCCGTTGCGCGACGAGCTGCGCGAGCTGGCCGACGTGGTCGTCCCGGCCGACATGTACGAACGGTCGCTGCAGCGGTCCCGCAAGATCGGCCGCCGGGAGGCCGCCATCGGCACGACGGCCGCGGTGGTCGCCCTGGCCCTGCTGGGCAGCGGTCTGTGGCGGTTGCCGTCACGCGGACCCGATCAGGAGCCGCCGGTCGCGGTCGCCCCGGTCGGCCCCTCGGCCACGGCGTCGCTGGCGCCGTCGGTGGCGCCGACCACCACCCGCGCGAGCGGCAACCAGCCGGACACCCCGTCGCGCCCCGACCGGCCGCGTCCACCGAGGGCCACGACAACACCGAAGTCGACCGCGCTGGGTGACCTGCCCGGGCAGATCTTCTACGCCGACGCGGACGACAACGGGCGGGTGGTCCGGCTGACCGGCGCCGGCAACCCGTCCACGGTGCTGTCAGCCTCCAACTCCACGGCCGGTGTCTCCCCCGACGGCTCCCGCATCGCCTATGTCACGAGCGGATCGCTGATGGTTGTCGACACCGGCGCCGACGACCCCCAGCAGGTGTACGCCGGCACGTCCTCCGCCGAACAGGCACCGGCCTGGTCCCCGGACGGCAGCAGGCTGCTGATCGAGGCGTCCGAGACGGGTGTGCTCGACGTGGCCACCGGCGAGCTGACCCCGCTGCCGCAGGGCCTGGAGGGTCAGCATTTCCGCTGGTCGGGCGACGGCAGCACGCTGGTCTACGCGACCTCGGACTGCGGGCTCGAGGTGGCGGCCGGCACGACCGCGCAGTCCGGGACGCCCGTGCCCGACCAGACCGGCACAGCGGGCCAGGCCGCCTGCCGTCCCGTCAGCGTCGACGCGACCGGTGACCTGGTGGCGGTGCAGCTCGACAAGGACGCCGCCTCGGAGAAGCGCGAGACACCGGCCGACGCGATCCTGGACACCGTGACCGGCGACATCGTCGACCTGCCCGTCACCGGCACGATCATCGGTGCGGTCTTCGACCCGGACGGCAATTTGCTCGTTCGTTCGAAAAAAGGCAGCAAGACCCGCCTCTGGCTCTTCGCCCCGGACTTCACGCTGCTGGTGCAGGCCAAGGAGCCGTCGGAGCTCAAGGGCCTGGACCTGCTGGCCTACACCCGCTGATTCGCGGGCCCCTGGCGGGCCGGAGTGCGACGATGAACGGTGATGGTCGTTTCTGACGCAGGTGCCGCGCCCGCCTGGTGGCGGCGTGGACCGGCGGTCGCCGCGGTGATCGTGCTGATCCTCGGTGCCGAGCTGGTCCTCGGCTGGTCGGCGCTGGTCCAGGCCGTGCACCAGCTGCGGACCCCCGCCTGGAACTGGGTCGCCGGCGCCCTGATCGCCGAGATCGCCTCGATGGGCACGTACGCCCGGATGCAGCGGGCCCTGCTGCGCGGCGCGGGCACCAAGGTCCCGGTCCGCCGGCACGTGGCTCTCGCGTACGCCGCGCACTCGCTCAGCGCGACCCTCCCGGGTGGGCCGGTCTTCTCCACGGCGTTCAACTTCCGGCAGATGCGTCGGTACGGCGCCTCGTCGGCGGTCGCCTCGTGGTGCATCGCGCTGAGCGCGGTGCTGTCGACGGGCGCCCTCGTGGTGATCGGCGCGGTCTTCGGCCTCCTGACCCGCAGCACGAACAGCTGGCACACCCTGCTGCTCTACGCCGGCGGGGCGCTGGTGGTCGCCTTCGGGGTGCGCTTCCTGGCGGAACATCCCGAGTGGCTGATCGGCCCGGCCCGCAAGCTGCTCAGTGGTCTCAACCGGTTGCGGCGGCAGCCCGCCGACACCGGGCACGCGCGGCTGGTGGGTTTTGTCGACCAGTTGCGGTCCGTCCGCGTACGCCCGGCCGACCTCACCCTCGCGATCGTGCTGGCGGTGGCCAACTGGCTGCTCGACGCCCTGTGCCTGTGGATGTGCTGCATCGCCGTCGGGGCGGAGGGCATCAATCCGGTGCAGCTGGTGATCGCGTACTGCGCGGGGATGGCCGCGGCGAGCGTGCCGATCGTGCCGGGCGGGCTCGGTGTGGTCGACGGCGCGCTGGTCCTGGGCCTGGTCGCGGGCGGGCTGACCAGCAGCTCGGCCGTGGCGGCGGTGGTGCTCTACCGCGTGATCAGCTTCGGTTTCATCATCGGCGCCGGCTGGCTGGTCTGGCTCATCATGCGGACTAGGGCAGGTACTCCTCGGGGCGTGCCGGCATAGCGGAGTTGCCGCCGCGCTTGCCGAAGAGCTTCCAGCCGCGCTTCTTCTTCTCCGGCGCGCGCACACTCTCGCCGTTGAGGACGGCCAGGCGGTGCTGAGCGACCGGGTTCTCGGGTTCGAGCTTCAGCGACACCAGGAACGCCTGACGGGCCTGGTCGGCGTGCCCGAGCGCATCCAGTGTGACGCCGTGCGTGAAGTAGTAGTGCGCCTCGTTCGGTTCGAGGCCGACGGCGGTGCGGGCGGCCTGCTCGGCGTCCGCGTACTGGCGGTCGGCGGCGAGCAGGGACCAGGCGACCCGGTCGTGCCAGAGCGGGTTCTTGGGTTCGACGATGACCGCCCGGTAGGCCATCGTGACGGCCTCCTCGTGCCGGCCGAGCAGCGTGAGCGCGCGGCTCGCCATCGCGAGGGGCCGGGGGTCCTCGGGCACGAGCGCAACAGCCCGGTTGGCGGCGTCGAGCGCCTTGTCGACCTCGTCGAGGACCAGGCGGATGCGGGCCAGCAGGATCCAGCCGGCCGCGGACTCCGGGTCGGCCGCGAGGATCGGCTCGAGGTGAGCCGCCGCGGCGGCGGGGTCGACCCGTTCGAACAGCGCGGCGGCGCGCGCGACCCCGATCTCGGTCGGTGTGGTCAGTCCGGGGCTGCCCGGCTTCTGGACCTTGTGCGGGGCCGTGTGCAGATCGGTCATGGACGCGCTCCCCTGAAGCTCACACCGTCATCATCGGCACCGTCACGCCTGTTCTGAGTGGTTTCCGCGAAACCCACCCGCGAGGAGGAACACGACCGCGAGCCCGAGGCAGGCCACCGCCGGTGCGGTGAAGCCCTGGAGCAGGAGCACCAGCCCGACCAGGCCGAGCGCCAGGGCGGGCACCACCAGGCGGCCCGGCGCGACGGCTGGGCGGCGGACGTTCCGGCTGGCGGGCACCGCAAGTCTCACCAGTTGTGCGCGCGCCTCGACGTGGTGCGGGTCGATCTCCAGCACCGCGAAGAGCACCCTCCGGGCCCGGTCCCGGTGGTCCAGACCGGCGTGGGCCGCGGCGAGGGTGAGCAGGATGCCCGGCACGCCGGGCTCCAGCGTGACCGCGGTCTCCGCCGCCTGCTCCGCCTCGGTGAAACGCCCGGCGCCGAGCAGAGCGCGGGCCAGGCGGTCGTGGTGAGCGGCCTCCCGCGGATCGGCGCGTACGGCTTGCCGGGCTGCGGTGACGGCCTCGTCGTGGCGGCCGGCCCCGGTCAGCGCGAGGCTCAGGACGTTCAGGGTCGCGGGGTCGGCCGGTGCCAGCTCGCAGGCGCGTTCGGCCAGCTCGACAGCGGTCCCGGGATGGCTCAACGCGATCTGGGCGCGCGCCATCAGCAGCAGGGCCGGCACGTGGTCCGGATCGGTGGCGAGGACGGCGCCCACCCGGACGGCCGCGCCCAGGGCGTCGCGGCTGTCGAGCAGGTCCTCGGCGGGCTGGAGATCGGGGGTCACCCGCCTGAAGTCGGCAACCACCCTCCGGACCTGAGGTGGTCGTGCGGCTCGATCGCGGGCACCGAGGCGTACGCCCGGACCGGGAAGGTGCCGAAACCCGCCACCCGGGGCGGTGCGGCGGTGAAGCGGGCACCGGCCGGTGGCAGGTTTTCCAGGCCGGTCAGGTGCTCGACGACCGGGATGCCCGCGGCCAGCAGCAGCGTGTGCGCCGGCCGGGTGCCGGCGGCGTCCGGCGTGATGTCGTCGATGTTGACGGAGTCGATGCCGACCAGCGCGGCACCGTGGTCGGCCAGCCACTGCGCACCCGCGGCGGTCAGGAAGGGCGCGTCGACGGCGTACTCCGGGGTGGCCCAGTGCACGTCACCGCCGGTGTGCAGCAGGACCGCATGCCCGGCGACGGTCAGGTTCTCGAGCGCGTCGACGCCGACACCCCGGACCCCACTGCCCGCCGTACGCACCACGACCGCAGGCAGGTCGGCCAGGCGTTCGAGGGGCAGCCCGGCCAGGTCGCTGCCGTCGCCGTACCGGTGGAACGGGCTGTCGAGGTAGGTGCCCGTGTTGCCGACCATGGTGAGGCGGTCGATCGCGAACTCGGTCCCGGGCGCGTAGACGTCGCGTGAGGCCTCCCGCGTGAGATGCGGCGTGATCTCCGGTGCGGGCAGGCCGGGGTACGTGACCAGCCCGGCCGAGATGACGTGGCTGAGCTCGACCCACCGGGTACGCGGGTCCGCGGGGTGCGTACCGAGGTGGGGTTCGGCGAAGACGCGGACATCGGCCACCGCCACCGCGTCGACGTCGTGGAGCCGGCACGCCGCCACGAAGAGCGCGGACAGCTCCGACTCGGTCGGGTCGGCGTGCGGCACGTCCAGCCGGAACCGCTGGGCGTGCAGGCCACCGCCCGCCCGGAAGGTGACGGTGGCGTCGAACTCGGCGCGGTACTGCAGCACGCGCATCTCCTACTTGTTGAGCTCGATGAGGGCTTCCACGAGCAGCCAGATGCCGAAGATAGCGAAGAGCGCCGCGGCGCCGTACTTGATCGTCCGCTCGGGAAGGTGCCGGCCGAGCAGACGCCCGACCAGGATGGCGAGCGCGTCGGCGGCGACCATGCCCAGCGTCGAGCCGAGCCAGGTGCCGAGCCAGCCGTGCTGGGTGGCCAGGGTGATCGTCGCGAGCATCGTCTTGTCACCCAGCTCGGCCAGGAAGAACGCGCCGCCGACGGCAAGGATCGCGGAGCCGGTCGATCGTTCCGCCTTGCTCTTCTCGTCGTCGGTGAGCTTGTCACCGCGCAGCGTCCAGGCGCCGAAGGCGAGGAAGGCGATGCCGGCGACGAGCGAGATCCAGCCGGTCGGGAGCGTCGCGCCGAGGCCGTAACCGATGCCGACGGAGACGGCATGCACGATCGCGGTGGCGACCGTGATGCCGATCAGGACCGGCACAGTCTTGAAGCGGGTGGCGAAGGTCAGCGCCATGAGCTGCGATTTGTCGCCGAGCTCGGCGACGAAGATGACCGCGAAGCTGAGCGCGGTGGCGGCGAGGAAGCCGTCCATGGAAACTCCCGGTGCAAGGTCGGACCGGGGCTCGGACGCAGGGCGACCTCGACCCGGCCGGAAATATGGCCAAGTCGAAGGTCTCGCTCGCCTCAGAGATCGAGGCTGCCGGGCCGGGCCCGGGTGTCACCGGGCCAGTATGTCGACCACAACATTGGGAGCTACTCCCCTTCGCATTTGGCAGCCTACCGGGAACACCGGCAAATCTGGCTAGGGTGACCAGGTGAGTCTCGATACAGCGGTCGACACGGTCGGCCTGGTCCTGCATCCGAGCAAGCCGGTCGGCGACTCGATCTCGACGATCGCGGACTGGGCGCGTGGCCACCAGGGCCGGGTGCTGGCCCGCACATCGGACGCCGGACGGGTGCCGGACGACGTCGAGGTCGTCCCCGACGACGAGTTCCTGGCCCGGGTCAACGGTGTGGTTGCGCTGGGCGGCGACGGCACGATGCTCGGCGCGATGCGACTGGTCATCGACCGCCCGGTGCCGGTGCTCGGGGTCAACCACGGCAACCTGGGGTTCCTGGTCGAGGTGACCCCGTCGACGCTGGGCGCGGCGCTCGAACAGCTGGCGAGCGGCGACTTCACCGTCGAGTCGCACAGCTGCCTGACCGCGGACGCGGGTGAGGCGGCCCTGGCGACCCGCTTCGGCTTCAACGACGTGGTGCTGGCCCGCCTGGGGCGTACGGGTGCGGTGTCGGTGGATCTGACCCTCAACGGCCGCCAGTACGGCTACTACAAGTGCGACGCGGTGGTGGTGTCCACCCCGAACGGCTCGACGGCGTACAACTACGCGGCGGGCGGGCCGATCCTGTCGCCCTCGGCGTCGGCCATGGTGATCACGCCCGTGGCCCCGATGGCGGGCATCGGCCGGGCGGTTGTCCTCGGCGCCGGCGACCGGGTGGCCCTGACGGTCGCCGGTGACAGCGCACCGGTGGCGGTCGACGTCGACGGCACCGCGTCCGGTGAGCTGGCGGCGGGTGCGGTGCTCTCCGCCGGTCTGCGCGAGCAGGCCGCCCAGGTGGTCCGGCTCTCCGAGGGCGCACACCAGAACCGCAACAGCGTCAAGCTGTCCCTGCTGGACCTGCCCCTGCGCCGGGACCAGCTGCTGGAGCTGATCCCGGAGCGCCTGCGCGAGAACGCGCAGCTGGAGCGGTGACCCGGCGGGTCAGTGGGCGGCGATCAGCTTCTGGAGGTCCAGGCGGCTGAGGTTGCCACCGCTCTCCGCCCGCTTCGCCTTGGTCGCGGACGGGTCCGGCTTGGGCAGCGGCTTGCAGCGCTTGTCGGACCGGTTCGCCTTGACCCGCTTCGGCACCTCACCCGTGGTCAGGTAGGCGGCGATCGTGTCGTCCACACAGGCGTTGCCGAAGAGGGAACCGGCGTGGGTCGTCCCGCCGACACCCTCGACCAGGGCCGAGCGGGGGAAACGCTTGCGGACCTCGAGGCTGCCCGAGAACGGTGTCGCCGCGTCCAGGGTCTCGCTGATCAGCAGGACCGGCGGCGTCCTCGTGCCGTCCACCTTCACCGGCTTGCCCGGCTTGCCGGCCCAGCTCAGGCAGGGCGCGTTGTACCAGGCGTTGCCCCAGGTCTCGAACGGCGCGGACCGGTGCACGCGCCAGTTGTCCGTCTGCCACTTCTTCCACGAAGCCGGCCACTGCGCGTCGGTGCACTGCACGCCGAGGTAGATCGCGTACGAGTTGTCGGAGCCGGGCTCCTGCGGGCTGCCGGTGTCGAAGAGCTTGCGCAGCGCGGCGGGGTCCTTGTCGTTGACCCAGCTCGCGAAGGCCGACGCGACCGACTCCCAGCCGAAGACGTAGTAGCCGGCCTGCAGGAAAACGTCCGTGAGCTCGTCCGGGCCGAGCACTCCACCGGCGGGCTTCCTCGCCAGCTTCGCCTGCTCGGCGTAGAAGAGCTTCTCGACCGCCCGGCCCGTACGGCCCAGGTGGTAGATCTTGTCGTGCTCGGCCAGCCAGGCGAAGTAGATCTTGATGTTGCGGTCGAACGCGAGGTCCTGGTCGAGGTTCGCGTCGTACCAGACCCGGCCCGGGTTCACGCTGCCGTCGAGCACCATGCGGCGGACCCGCTCGGGGTGCAGGGTCGCGTACACCTGACCGAGGTACGTGCCGTACGAGAAGCCGTAGAAGTTGATCTTCTCTTCGCCGAGCGCGATGCGCAGCCGCTCCATGTCGCGCACGGTGTCGGTGGTCCGCAGGTGCTGGAGCAGGGCGCCGCCGTTCTTGGCACAGGCAGCCGCATAACCGCGTGTCCGCGCGAGCCAGGTCTTCTCCAGCGCGGCCGTGGTGGGCACGTAGGCGGGACGGTTGTAACCCTGGTACTTGCTGTCGCAGGCGAGCTTCGGCACGCTGTCGCCGACACCGCGCGGGTCGAAGCCGATCCAGTCGTACGCGGAACCGGCCTGGTCCGGCACGTTCTCGCCGAGGGCCGACAGGGCCAGCCCGGAGCCGCCCGGGCCACCGGGGTTGACCAGCATGACGCCCTGGTACTTCCGGTCGGGTACGGAGTGCTTGATCCGCGAGACGGCCAGCTTGACGGTCTCGCCGGCCGGAGCCGCGTAATCCATCGGCACGGTGAGGAACCCGCACTCGGCTTGACGGGATCGCAGGCCGGCGTTCTCGCACTTGCCCCAGCTGATCGGGGTGTACCCGGGTTGGCCGCGTGGCGGCTCGGCCTCGGCGCCGGACGCGGCGGCCGCCCCGCACACCACCAGCGCGATCGTGGCGGCAGTCGCCAGAAGTCTCTTCATGCCCAGCCCTTCGTGTGGATTCGCCCCATATGCTCCGGCGCGGACGACTGTTCAACAGCCGTCCACGCCGGGGGGTTACCGCAGAAGAGCAGGTAGGTCAGGTGCGGCGCAGTCGCTGGGCGGCCAGGGCGGCGACACCGAGCACCACCACGACTGTGCTGTAGACGACCGCGGTCGTGTGCAGGCCGACCGAGGTGGCCGCAAATCCGGCGATCACCGCGGGCAGGCTGAAGGCGACGTACGCGATGGTCAGCGCCACTGCGAACAGCTCACCCCGCTCGTGCGGCGCGGCCAGCAGTGCGATGGTGCCGAAACTGGCCAGCGCGGACGCCCCGAAGCCGATGCCGGCGAGCACGGTGCCGACGGCGCCGAGCACCACACTCTCGGTCAGGACACCGGCCAGGGTCACCGCCGTGCCGACCGTCAGCAGCGCACCGGCGATGGTGAGCACCCGCGGCGTCGGCCACGTACGCAGCGCAAACGCGGTCACCGCGCCGGTGCCGCAGAGCAGCGTGACCACCAGGCCGCCGATCAGGTGGTTGGAGAGCCCGAAGACGCCGACCGCGACCGACGGGCCGAGGGCCAGGTAGAGCCCGCCCAGCGCCCAGCTCGCGACGATGATCGGCACGAGAGCAAGAACAGCGCCGCGCAGCCGGGCGGGCACGCCCAGTTTGGGGATCAGCGACGAACGGCCACCGGGACGCCTGCTCGACGTCTCCGGCATCAGCAGCACCACCACCGCGGCGAGGGCCATGCCGACCAGGAGCAGGGCGTAGACCAGGTGCGTGGGGCCGGGGGCGAACTGCACGAGCGCGCCGGTGCCCAGCGAGCCGATCGCCAGACCGGCGGGCGGCACGACGCTGTTGAGCAGGCCCGCCCGGCCGGGAGCGTGCGGCGGGTTCAGGTCGACGAGCGCGGCGCCCAGGGTGGTCAGCGCGGCACCGGTGGCGATGCCCTGCAGGAAGCGGGCGACCAGCAGCACCGGCACGTCACCGGCGGCGAGGAAGAGCACCAGCGCGACGATCTCCAGGGCGATCGCGGCGCCGAGCACGGGCCGCCGGCCGATGTGGTCGGAGAGCGCCCCGAGCACGAGCAGTGCGGCGATCAGCCCGACCACGTACACGGCAAAAACGGCCGTCAGCGTGCTCGCCGAGAAGCCCCAGAGCTCTTGATAGACGACGTAGAGCGGGGAGGGCGCACTCGACGCGGCCGTGAAGGTCACGAAGACGGCCGCGATGGCCGCGAAGGCCACCGGGCGGGACAGCCGTTTACGACGGACGGCCTGCTCGTCTGTGGACGCGGCGGGCGTGATGGTCGTTGAGGTCATGACAACTCCCAGCATTGAACAGACAGGTCTGTCTGCAAGCACCGAGACTAGACAGATCTGTCTGCTATCGTCAAACACATGTCCGCTGCATCACCTGCCGCCGTGTCGCGCAAGCCCTCCGCCCGCGACCGGCTGCTCGCGTCCGCCGACGAGCTCTTCTACGCCGAGGGTGTGCACACCGTCGGGATCGACCGCATCATCGAGCACGCCGGTGTGGCCAAGGCCTCGCTCTACAGCTGCTTCGGCAGCAAGGACGGCCTCATCCGGGCCTACCTCGAGGGTCAGCACCAGCGCCGCCGCCGGCGCATCACCGCCCGCCTCGAGCAGTACGACAACCCCCGCGACCGGCTGCTCGGCGTCTTCGACGGCCTGATCGAGCTGGCCGCGACGACGACCTTCCGGGGCTGCGCGTTCTACAACGCCAGCGCCGAGTCACCCGGCGGTGGTGTCGTCGAGCAGGTGTCCGACGAGAACCGCGCCTGGACCCGCGAGCTTTTCACCGAACTGGCCCGTGACGCCGGCGCGAAGGACCCCGACGCCCTGGCCGCCCAGCTCGTTGTCCTCTACGACGGTTCCTCGGTCGGCGCCCGCATGGACCGCAGCGCCGCAGCGGCGACCACGTCGCGCATGGTCGCCGCCGCTCTGCTCGACGCCGCTACCGCGTAACAGGGTCGAGCGGTCCGGCGATGCGGGCCGCCGGGGTCAGCGGCGCCGCCTCCGCCAGCTCCGAGACCAGCTCGGCCTCATGGGCGACCGGGTCGTCGGAGGTCTCGGTGGGCTTCGGGCCCCGCAGCAGGGACACCAGGGCGCCGACCACGGTCATCGCGATCGCCAGCCAGAAGACGATCACCAGGCCGTCGTGGAACGGCCCCGAGATCAGCCGCGGGAAGAACTCCAGCCCGGTCAGCGTGGCCGCGTTCCCGGCGGGCAGGGCACCCAGCACCTGCGGGCCCAGCAGCTCGGCGATCGGGTTGTACCCGAGGAAGGCCGCGAAGAGCGTGCCGACCGGCGGCAGCTGAGCGATCTGGCCGGCCGTGGCCGCCGGTACGCCCTGAGCCGTCAGCCCCGAGCTGAGTGTCGACGGCAGCGAGCTCGCCAGCCCGGCGACCATCAGCGAGAAGAACACGCCGATCGAGAGCACCTGACCGGCGTTCTGGAAGGTGGCCCGCATGCCCGACGCCGCACCGCGCATGTTCGCCGGGACGCTGGACATGATCAGCGAGGTGTTCGGCGCCGCGAAGAGTCCGCCGCCGAGGCCGTTGATGAAGATCAGCGTGGCGAACACCGCGTAGTTGAAGTCGCCGGGAAGCAGCAGCCCGACGAACGACGCCGCCATCACGAGCAGGCCACCGGAGGCGAAGGGCCGGGGCCCGAACTTGTCGGACAGATATCCCGCCAGCGGACCCGCCGCCAGGAAGCCGATCGTCATGGGCACCAGGTAGATGCCGGCCCAGAGCGGCGTCGACTCGTAGTCGTACCCGTGCAGCGGCAGCCAGATGCCCTGCAACCAGATGATCAGCATGAACTGGAGTCCGCCGCGGGCGATCGAGGCCAGCAGATTGGCCGCGTTGCCGCTGGTGAAGGCCACGTTGCGGAAGAGCGCGAGCGGGAACATCGGCTCGGCCACCCGCGACTCGATCACGCCGAAGGCCACCAGCACCAGGCCACCACCGATCAGGCCGGCCAGGACCCACGGGTTGGTCCAGCCCATCGTGTGGCCTCCGTACGGCTGGATCCCGTACGTGATCGCGGCGAGCACCGCGGTGAGGCCGGCCGCGAAGGTCCCGTTGCCCCACCAGTCGATCTTCGCCTTGCGCCGCACACCGCTGTCGTGCAGCGACCGGTACGCCCAGACCGTGCCGAGCACACCGAGCGGGATGTTGACCCAGAACACCGACCGCCAGTCCCATTCGGCGAGCACACCACCGGCGACCAGGCCGATGAACGAGCCGGCCAGCGCGGAGACGATGTTGACGCCCAGCGCCATGCCGCGCTGCTTCGCCGGGAAGGCGTCGGTGATGATCGCGGCCGAGTTGGCCATCAGCATCGCGCCGCCGACGGCCTGGAGCACCCGCCAGCCGATCAGCCACAGCGCTCCCCCGCCACCGTCGAAGGGGTCGAGCGAGAGGATCACCGAGGTGACCGTGAAGATGGCAAAACCGAGGTTGTAGATCTTGACGCGGCCGTACATGTCACCGAGACGGCCCAGCGTGACCACCAGAACGGCCGTGACCAGCATGTAGCCCATGAGCATCCACAGCAGGTAGCTGACGTTGCCGGGCTCGAGGGCGTTGAGGTGGATGCCCTTGAAGATCGCCGGCAGCGAGATCAGGACGATCGACGAGTTGATCGTGGCCAGCAGGGTGCCGAGCGTGGTGTTCGACAGGGCGATCCACTTGTACCGGGGATGGTCGACGGTGAGCACGCTGAGGAAACCCCCTTCGGGGTGGTCAGGTCTGGGGAGGGGCGATCAGGTCGCCGAGTCGTTCCATGGCGGGCAGCGCCGCGACGATCGCCGCACGGTCCTGGGCCGAGAGCCCTTCCAGGACCGCCGAGAGCGCCGCGGCGTAGTCCACGCGCCGCTGCTCGACGACGGCCCGGCCGGCGTCGGTGACGGCGATCAGCACGACGCGCCCGTCGGCGGGATCGTTGCTGCGCCGGGCCAGCCCGTCCTTCTCCAGACGGGTGACGAGCTGGGTCATCGCGGGCTGGGTGACACCCTCGGCCGCGTACAGCTCGGTGAGTCGTTGCGGGCCGCACCGGGCCAGGCGCTTGAGCGTCGAGGCGGCCGTCAGGCTGAGCCCGTTGCGCGGCGTCAGGCGGCGGAGGCTGTCGTAGAGATGCTCGAGCCCGTAGGCCACAAGATCGTTCTCCGGCTGGGTGTCGGTCACTGGCTGCACTCCCGATTTATATCACTGGCTTATACAACTATCTCGGACAAGTGATAAAACGCTCATCCACCCGTACGCGCGGGTGAGCAATGCACGGCCGGACGATGACCGAAATGTAACGATGCGGTGATGGACTTCTGGGGTCGAGAGCCATGCTGGCTGCACCCGCACATGGGGACCACTGTGGACGGCCGGTCGCCACAGGCGTACATGGCCGCCCTGCAGCACGTGGTGGTCACCCTGGACGGCGATCCGGAGTGGCTGCGCTGGTGGAGTGCGTCCGGCGTACCGGAGTGCGAGCTGGGGATAGTGGCGGAAGGCCACCTGGACCACTTGCGCCCGAGTGCCGACATCCGCAAGGTCCACGACCGGGTACGCGCCAACTTCACCTGCGCCGCACCGGACACCGACCGCCCGGCGGAACTGGTCCCGCTCGCCGTGCACGAGGTCACCGGCATGTTCGAGGTGATCCGCGAGGCGATGGGTCTGGGCGCACTGCCACCCGTTCCCCCGCTGCCGGACCTCCCCGACCAGGCGCGCGAACTCGAGGTGACCCACAAGGCGCTGACACCCGAGGCCGGCGAGGTCGAACCGCAGGGCTACCTGACCCTGACCCAGATCCAGGAGTTCTTCGGCGACGAGGCACCACCTATCCGGTGAGCTCCTCGCGGTTGACCCGTTCGGGCCGGTGCGCACCCGGCTCGCGCTGCCGGGGCACGGCCCGCACGGGCGGCTTCGACGGCGTCACCACCACGGGCGTACCGCCCAGGCCGAGGCCGGCGTAGGTCACCGGTGTCGCGGCCCGCAGCACCAGGCCGTGGACGACGCCCAGCGCGAGCACGGCGGCGGCCACGATGCCCAGCGTCCGGTGCTCGTCGATCGCCAGGTAGACCAGCGCGCCCAGGGTGATGGTCGACAGTCCGGGGGCGAGGCGGTTCCACGCCCCCTCGCCGGCCGGCTGCCGGTTGAGGAAGAGCAGCGCCGCCAGCGAGACGCCGAGCAGGAGCACCAGGATCCCCAGGCCACCGGCCAGGCTCAGGAGCGCCGGATCAACCTTGATCAGCGCTCCCCCGCCGATCATCAGCCCGACCAGAACGGTCTGGACCAGCGAGGCTCTCGCCGGCGTCGAGGTCGGACGGTGTGGGAGCACTCGTTCACGACCCAGGGCGAACAGGTAGCGGGAGATCGTCTGGTGCAGGGCGATCGCCGCGGCGAGGAGACCGGTCACCACCAGCACCCGGCCGAGCGTCACCGCCCAGGGCGCCAGCCGCGCCGCGGCCAGGTCGAAGACCAGATCCGGTCCGCGGGCGCCGGCCTCGGCGGCGATCCGGTCCGGCCCGGTGGCCACGGTCATCGCCCAGCTCGCCGTCACGAAGAGGATCGCCAGGAGCAGGACGGACAGGTACGTGGCCCGGGTGATCGTCCGGCGCGGGGTGCGTGCCTCCTCGGCGTACGCGGCGGCGGTCTCGAAGCCGATGAACGTCAGCGCGACAACGACCAGCAGCAGGCCGAGGGCCGGACGCGGCACCTCGCTGAGCTGTGCGGGCGCGAGGGCCGCCCAGCTGATCTGCCCGCCGGCGGGCTGCACCACGTCGGCGGCGCTGTACCCGACGATCACCACCGTCTCGGCGAGCACCAGCACCACGAGCAGCCAAGCCGACACGGCGAGCCGCAGCACGCCGCAGACTGCAACCACCGCCCAGCCGCCGAGAACAACAGCCCACCACGGCACGCCGGGGAGATACCGGCTCGCCGCGGTCAGCAGGCCCAGCTGCAGTGCGCCGTACGAGAGCACGGCGAGCCAGGCGGCACCGATCCCGAGCGGCCGCCCGAGACCACGGGTGACGATGGAGTACAGCGGACCAGCGTGGGGCAGCCTGCGTGACATCGCGGCATGACCGGCCACGAAGATCAGCAGCAGCAGACCCGCCCCGGCGAAGAGCAGAGGCAGACCGAGAAGCTCACCAACCGCGTACGCGTCGGGAACGATCGTCGCGACCACGGTGAGCGGGGTGACGGCGGCGAGGGCCAGGAACACGATGGACATGCCGCCGAGGCGCCCGGCGGCCGGGGTACGAGGCGGGGGCACCGCTTCATTGAGACCCACGTCGAACCGATTTGGCAACCACTCGTGATCAGTTACTAACTGAACGTGACAAATTTGGCACAAAGAGCGGCCGACATCCCAGGGGATGCCGGCCGTTGTCCTCTGATCAGGGTTCGATGATGATTTTTCGGCCGATGCCGGCCCGGAACTGCTCCAGGGCCTCGGCGTACCTGTCGAGCGGGAACCGGTGACTGATGAAGATCTCCGGGTCGAGCACACCGGCGGCCATCAGCTCACCGGCCCGGTCGAAGCTGTGCAGCACGGCCATCGAGCCGGTGATCGTGATCTCCCGCCGATAGATCTCGTACGGTTCGATCTCGACCCGGGCGTCGTACGCGGACACCCCGAACTGCAAAAAGGTGCCGCCGCGTCCGACGCGGCCGAGCCCGTCCTTGATCGCGGCCGCCACACCGGTGCAGTCGATGACCACGTCCCAGCCGCGCGGCGCCTCGAGTTCGTCGGCGCTGGTCACGGCCGCAGAGCAGCCGAGACGCTTGGCCGTCTCCAGGCGTTCCGGATTGAGGTCCACCATGGACACCGTCGCCGCGCCGGCCCGCTTGGCCAGCTCCAGCATCATCAGGCCCATCGTGCCCGAGCCGTAGATGAGAAAGTTGTCGGCCATGTTGCGGGGCAGCACGTCAAAACCGCGGACGGCACAGGACAGCGGCTCGATCAGTGCGGCGTTCCGGGCCGCCAGGTGCGACGGCAGCTTGAACAGGTTGGCCATCGGCGCGGCCACGAACTCGGCGGCGCCGCCACTCTTCGAGACGCCGATCGCGTTCCAGTTCTCGCACTGGTTGCCGCGGGCCCGCTTGCAGTAATAGCAGTGCCCGCAGTACAGCGACGGGTCGACCGCGACCTGGTCACCGACCGCGTACCCGGTGACCTCCGCGCCGATCTCGACGATCTCCCCGGCGAACTCGTGTCCCGGGATGATCGGGAAGGCCGGCGCGAACTCACCCTCCATGATGTGCAGGTCGGTGCCGCAGATCCCCACGGCCGCCGGCTTGACCACCACGTCGAGTGGCCCCGGCGTGGGATCGGGCACAGTCTCGACGGAGATGGTGCCGGGGGTGACAACAACGGCAGCCTTCACTTGACCGCTCCCATCGACAGACCACGGACCAGCTTGTTCTGGGCCACCCAGCCGGCGATCAGCACCGGCAGCGACAGCAGCACCGCCGCGGCGGACAGGTCGGCGAGGAACGGGCCACGACCGGAGATGAAACCGAGCAGGAAGATCGGCGCCGTGCTCGCGTTCGTGTCGGTCAGGTTGACCGCCAGGAAGAACTCGTTCCAGGTGAAGATGAAGCAGATCAGCGCCGTCGCGGCCAGGCCGGGCGACACGATCGGCAGGATGATCCGCCGGATCGACGTGAGCAGGCCCGCGCCGTCGACCTCACCGGCCTCCAGCACCTCACGCGGCACCTCCAGCAGGAACGACCGCATCATCCAGATCGCCAGCGGCAGGTTCATCGACGTGTAGAGGATGACCATCGTCCAGATGTTGTCCTTCATGCCGATCTTCACCGTCAGCAGATAGACCGGGAGCACGGCGGCCACCACGGGCATCATCTTGGTGGAGATGAAGAAGAACAGCGCGTCGCTCCACTTGGCCACCGGCCGCAGCGACAGCGCGTACGCCGCCGGTGTCGCCAGCACCACCACCAGCAGGGTGGAGAAGACGCTGGCCATCAGCGAGTTCAGCAGGAACGGCGTGATGTTGCTGTCGAACACGTTGGTGAAGTGCTCGAACGTCGGCGTGAAGAACCAGACCGGCGGGTTGGTCGTGACGTCCTTGGCCTGCTTGAGGCTGGTCAGGATCATCCAGATGACCGGGAAGACGAAGATGATCCCGGCGATCCAGGCGACGACACCCCAGACCGCGTTCCCGACCTTGCGGCGGGTCTTGGTGCTGGCGGCGCCGGACGGCGGTGCGGCAATCGTGGTCATCGGCCCTCCTCCACCTTGAACAGGCCGGAGATGACGCGCAGGGCGAAGGTCGCCACGATGATCGTCAGGATCACCACGACCACACCGGCCGCGGAGGCCTCGCCGTACTCGTACTTGCTGAAGATGGTCTGGTAGATCTCGTACGGCAGGTTGGTCGTCGCCGTGCCGGGACCGCCCTGCGTGATCGTGTAGATCGCGTCGAACGTGTTGACCAGGTAGATCGAGCCGAGCAGCGCACCCAGCTCGAGGTACTGGCGGAGGTGCGGCAGCGTCATCCGGGTGAAGATGCGCCACGCACCGGCGCCGTCGACCCGGGCCGCCTCGAGCACGTCGTTGCTCTGCGACTGCAGGCCGGCCAGCAGGATCAGCATCATGAACGGCGTCCACTGCCACACCAGCGTGGTGATGATGGCGGTCTTCGGGTACGACGTCGCCCAGGCGGTGCTGCCGCCGAAGATGCCGTTGATCAGGCCGTAGTCCGGGTTGTAGATGCCGTGCTTCCAGAGCAGCGCGGCCGCCACCGGCATGATCAGGAACGGGGTGATCAGCATCGTCCGGACGATCGACCGGCCGAGGAACTTGCGGTCCAGCAGGATGGCCAGGGCCAGCCCGAGAATCATGGAGAAGATGACGGCGCCGGCCGTGAGGATCACCGTGTTGAGCAGCGCCGACCGCAGCCGGTCGTCGGTGAGCACGGTGATGTAGTTGTCGAAGCCGACGAACTTCCTCGACCCCGGGCGCAGGGCGTTCCAGCTCTGTGTGGAGAAGTAGATCGTGACCAGGAACGGCACCTGGGTAACGATGATGGCGAAGACGAGTGCGGGCAGCAGCGGAGCCCGCCGGGCCCACCGGTCCTTGGCGCCGCCCTTGGTCGGGACGGGGGGCGGGGCCTCGGTGTGCTCGTCCGCCCGGGTGATGACGTCCGTCATTTCTGGCCTTCCGGTCGGTGCGGGGGCGCCACCTGCTCGGCGGCGCCCCCGCCGGCACTACTTGTAGTTCTTCGCCACTTCTTCGGCGAGCTTCTGACCGTCGTTCAGTGCCTGGTCGACCGTCTTGCTACCGGCGAGAGACGCGCTGAGCTCCTGCGAGACCTTGGTGCCGAGATCCGCGAACTCCGGGACACCCACGAACTGCACACCCAGCGCGGGCCGCGGCTGCAGACCGGGGTTGGTCGGGTTGGCGTTCTCGATCGAGCCGAGCGTGATGTCAGCGAAGGCCTTGGCCGACTCCTTGTACTCCGGGATCGAGTACGTCGAGGTGCGCTTGCCGGAGGGCAGACGCGACCAGCCGAGCTTCTCGCCGACCAGCTTCTCGTAGTCCTTGCTGGTGGCCCAGGAGATGAACTTCCAGGCGTTGTCCTGCTTCTTGGTGGTCTTGGGCATCGCGAACGCCCAGGTCCACAGCCAGCCCGAGTACTCGGTCTTGTTCACCGGTGCGTACGCGTAACCGACCTTGCCGGCTACCTTGGACGAGTTCGGGTCCTCCAGCGTGCCGGCGGCGGAGGTGGCGTCGTACCACATGGCCGCCTTGCCCTGGCCGAACGTGTTCAGGCACTCGGTGAAGCCGGCCTGCGGGGCACCGGACTCGCCGTGCTTCTTGACGAGGTCGACGTAGAAGTTCGCGGCTTCCTTGAACTCCGGCGCGTTGACCTTCGGGGTCCAGTCCTTCTCGAACCAGGTGCCGCCGTAGGTGTTGACGACCGTGGTCAGCGGCGCGAACATCTCGCCCCAGCCCGGCAGGCCGCGCAGGCAGATGCCGGCGACACCCTTGTTCTTGTCGTCCAGCTTCGCGGCGAAGTCCGCGACCTGCGCCCAGGTCGGCTTCTCCGGCATCGTGAGGCCCTTGGCCTCGAACATTTCCTTGTTGTACATGAGGAACGACGACTCACCGTAGAACGGCGCCGCGTACATCTTGCCGTCGTCGCCGGTCAGCGACTGCACCATCGGCTTGATCAGGTCGGCGGTGTCGTACGCCGAGTCGGCGCCGGCCTGCGTCGACAGCTCGTGCAGCCAGCCGTTCTTCGCCCAGATCGGCACCTCGTAGGCGCCGACGGTGACGGCGTCGTACTGACCGCCCTGGTTGGCGACGTCCTGCGTCACCTTGTCGCGCAGTTCGTTCTCCGGGAGGATCGTGAACTTCACCGTGACGCCGCTCGTCTTGGTGAAGTTGTCGGCAGTGAGCTTCTGGATGTCCTCCATCTGCGGGTTGCCGACCATGAGCACGGTGATGGTGTTGTCCGCGGCGTCGCCGCCGCCGGTCGATCCGGCGCCGGAACACCCGGAGAGCACGAGGGCGCTTGCGGCGGCCCCCGCGATCAGGAAGGAGAGCTTCTTACCTGGTTTTTGCACAGCAGATCCTCCGTTTGAAGAAATGCACGAGCCATGCCGGAAAAAGATTGTCCCGGCACTGAAGGTGAATTGAATTTCGGTTTAGACCCGGATCACCTGGGGTCCGAGCCGTGAATAACGGTGCGCCTCGGACGCCGGCAGACCGGTGTCCGTGACCAGTGACTCGAAATCCGATATCTCGGCGAAACGGCAGAACGTGCGCACGCCGAATTTCGTGTGGATGCCGGCAAAAATCTTCCGGCGGGCCGCGCGTACGGCCTGCGCCTTGACGTCGGCGACGGCGGGATCCGGCGTGGTGAGGCCCACCTCGCGGGAGATGCCGTTGGCGCCGACGAACGCGAGGTCGATGACAAAACCGGCCAGCATGGTGCTGGCCCAGTGGTCGACCGTGGCCAGCGTGCGGCCGCGGACCCGGCCTCCGAGCAGCAGCACGGTCGCGGGCGAGGACGTGGCCAGCCAGGCCGCGGTGTTCAGCGAGGCCGTGACGATGGTGAGCGGACGGTCGGTCGGCAGCGCCTCCGCGATCAGCTGCGGGGTGAAGCCCTCGTCGATGAAGATGGTCTCCGCGTCGCCGAGCAGGGCGACGGCCGCGGCCGCGATCCGTCGCTTCTCGGGGACCCCGCGCGTGGTGCGCATCGCGAGGTCGGTCTCGAATTTGGCGGTCTCCACCGGGTACGCACCGCCATGCGTACGACGGAGGAGACCGTGCTTTTCCAGCAGTCGCAGATCACGCCGGATGGTTTCCGCGGAAACGGTCAGCTCGGCCGACAGTTTGGCAACGTCCACCTCACCCTGCCGCCGCGCGAGTGCGACGATCTGATGCTGCCGCTCATCCGCATTCAATCCGCACCTCCGGCCCGTTCCCCCTGGCATTCGCTCGACCCGCGGCTGCCGTGGACCATTTGTAACACCGGTGAAACGTGTGGCCGCCATCACAGACTCGGCAGTTTTGTTGTATCTGTGCCCGCTTCGGTCGGCTCGCCACCCGCCCAATATCATCCCATCGGCTCACGAAGCAGGATGAAGGTCATGCCCGATTGCCCCAAAATCCTGCCCAGGTGGTGCCCGGCGTGTGAGCTCGGTAGGCCCGGGCGTGTGTGATCGGTCGTCCGGCGGCCCTTCACGGGCCCCTGAAGGTTGTTACCGGACCTTTATGAAGGCCCCTCGTGGGGCATCGGCCGGGCCGCGACCGGAAAACGGTCATGGGAAACGCCTCAGCTCCGGTGCTCGCGGACCGACAATCGGGGTCATGGGCATGCTCGCAACGCAGCAACTGACGGAGTTCCTCTCCGCGGTCGCTGACCGGCCGGACGGGCCGGCCGCGCAATTCGCGGCCGTGGAGTGTGCTGCGCGCGCTCTGGAGGCCGAGGTCGCCGTGCTGGTGATCGACGACTGCGTGGTCGCCGCCCTCGGCGTACCCGCCGAACAGGTGCGGCCGGAGGTGCTGGCCGAGGTCGCCGCCGGTCGCCGCAGCACGCTGATGCTGGCCGGCACCGCGTACGCGGTCACCGGCGCCCCGATCGGCGGACAGACGCCCGGGGTTCTGGTCCTCGGACGCACCGGCCCGGACTTCTCGGCCGAGGACGTCTGCCTGCTCCGCGGCATGGCCCGGGTGCTCGAGCTGAGCCTGCAGGCCCTGACCGTCGTCGAGAGGGAACGCCTCCAGGTCGAGGAGAACGACCGGCTGACCGACTCGCTGCAGGAACGGCAACGGCTCTTCGAGCACCTGACCCGGATCCAGCGGCTGATCGCCCGCCGGGCACCGCTCCAGCACATCCTGGACGCCATCACCGCCGGCGCCGCCGAGCTGCTGGACCTGGAGCTGGCGTCGCTCAACCTGCTGGAGAAGGACGACCCGTCGGTCGGGAGCATGGTCTCCAGCGTGGGTTTCCCCCCGGATGTGCTGCCGAGGATGAAGCGGGTGCCCCTGCCGTCCGCGGGTGTCGCCGGCCTGGCCGTGCTCGGTGACGAGCTGGTCATGGTCGAGGACTACGCCAATTCGCCGATCGCCATCCCCGAGGTCGTGCGCTCGAAGATGAAGGCCGTGATGGCCGTCCCCGTGCACGAGAACGGCGAGGTCGTCGGCTGCCTGACCGTCGGCACCTCCACCGGGCCGCGCGAGTGGGACAAGCCGGCCCAGGAGGTCCTGCGCGCCTTCGCCGAGCACGTCAGCCTGGCGCTGACCGACGCCCGCACGCTGGAGGCCATGAACGAGGCGTTCCACGACTCGCTGACCGGGCTGGCCAGCCGCGCGCTGTTCCAGGCCCGCATGGAGCGGGCGTTCGTGACCGCCGAGCACGAGAACGCGGGCGTGGCGATGCTCTTCGTCGACCTCGACCGTTTCAAGGTGGTCAACGACTCCCTGGGTCACGCCGCCGGTGACAAGCTGCTGATCGCCGTGGCCGATCGGGTCCGCGGCTGCCTGCGCTCGGCCGACATGGCCGCACGCCTGGGCGGCGACGAGTTCGCGGTGCTGCTGCCGCTGACACACGGTGTCGACGAGGCCGTCCCCGTGGCCCGCCGGATCCTCGAGGCGATGCGGGAGCCGTTCGAGCTGGGCGGCAAGGAGACGTTCATCAGCTGCAGCATCGGCGTCGCGTACTCGGTCGCCGGTGGGCACGAGGCCCAGGAGCTGATGGTCTCCGCCGATCTGGCCATGTACCAGGCGAAGAAGCAGGGCAAGGACCGCTTCGAGATCTTCGAGCCGGCGCTGCAGGCGGTGTTCCAGGCGGGCCTGCAGCTCGAGGCCGACCTGCGCCGGGCGGTCGTACGGCACGAGTTCGAGCTGCGGTACCAGCCGATCGTGCACCTGCGGACGGGTGAGATCACCGGTCTGGAGGCGCTGGTGCGCTGGCAGCACCCGGAGCGGGGCATCATCCCGCCGCTGGACTTCATCCCGCTGGCCGAGGAGACCGGGATGATCGTCCCGATCGGCGAATGGGTCCTGCGGGAGGCCTGCCGTCAGGCCGCGCAGTGGAACCTGCGCCGCGTGGGCGAGAAGCCCTTGACCGTGAGCGTGAACCTGTCGGCGGTCCAGCTCGACCAGGCCGATCTGCCGCAGCGGGTGGCGTCGGCGCTGGAGGACAGCGGTCTGCCGGCAGAGTGCCTGGTCATCGAGCTGACGGAGTCGCTGCTCGTGGACCACCGTCCGTCGACGCTGCACCAGCTGGAGCAGATCAAGAGCCTGGGCGCCCGCCTGGCGATCGACGACTTCGGCACGGGCTACTCGAGCCTGGCGTACCTGCGCCGTTTCCCGGTCGACATCATCAAGATTGACAAGTCGTTCGTCGACGACGTCGGTGACGAGCCGACCGCGGCCGCCCTGACCCTGGGCATCATCCAGCTCGGTCAGGCCCTGCACCTGTCCACGATCGCCGAGGGCATCGAGGATCTGGAGCAGCTGAACGAGCTGACCGACGGCAACTGCGAGCTGGGTCAGGGCTACTACTTCGCCGAGCCTCTCACCGACGACGACATGAGTGAGCTGCTCTTCCCGGCCGCGGGCGGCTCAGTCGGCCACTGACGTCGTGGTCCTGCCGGCCGGGTCGGTGACGATGCAGATCACCCCGCGGTCACTCCACCAGTCGCTCGACACGGGCGTGATCGAGTAGAACTCGAGCTCGACGTCGGACTTCTTGGCGTAGAGGTCGAACTCGGTGTTGCAGCGCTTCGCGGCCGCTTCCCGCACCTTCTCCTCGCCGGGCCAGGGACCTTCGGCCAGGTCGAACACGGCGTAGACCTCACCCTCGTGGGGCGTGGTGCAGGCGACCACCGGCATGCGCCCGACGTAGGTCGTCTCCTCCAGGGTCTCGAGGCAGTCGCCCGCCTCGAGCCGCGAGATTGACATGCTGTCGTCGGCACGCTGCCCGGGCGGGCCTTCGTTGGCTGCCGAGATGATGCCGTAGGTCGCGCCGCCGGCGATGAGCAGCAGCCAGCAGCCCGCCAGGGAGAGGCCGGCGATCGCCATGCCCTTGCCCCGCTGGCCACGCTTGCGGATCTGGGTCAGCGCGACGATGCCGAAGATGATGCCGAACAGCACACCACCGAGCAGGCCGAAGATCAGCGACGCGATGGCAAAACCGTTGGTCCCGGTGTGCTGTTGCTGCTGGTGCGGCGGCGGCGGGTAGTTCGCGTAGGGCGCGCCCGGTGGGTACGCCGGAGGCGGCGGGAGCTGGCCGGCGGGCGCGGCGCCGAAGCCCTGGGCATCCCCGTAGGCCGGAGGCTGTTCGTTCACGCCGGGCAACGTAACAACTCTCATGATCATCCGCTGTCCCTGCCGGACCTCATTTCACGATCTCGACCGGTACGCCACCCGTGTCGAGGTTCGCGATGACAACCTCACCGTCGGGCATCGCCGCCATCCACGTCAGCCGGCCACCCTTCTCGGCGTCCTTCGGCACGGTGGCCCGCATCGCGTACGTGACCGACGAGTGGGGGCCGATCTTCCGTGGTCCGCAGTTGAGCCGGAACCACCCCTTGCTCCCCGCGAACTCCTGCCGGTACGCCGGGCAACCGCCGTACGAGAAGGTCCGGTTGTAGCCGTTGGTGAGCTCGACCGTGTAGTCGAAGGTCTCCCCTCGCCTGACCTGCGCCGGCGCGCTGATCTTCGCCATCACCGGTGCGTTGAGCAGCGGCGGCCGGACATACCAGGAGCCGGCCCGCGGCGCGCACATCACCTCGTCCGACTTCGGTGAGGCCGGGAAGGACCGTGCCCCGAACTCCAGCACCACGTCGGTCAGCTCGGTTGCGTCGCAGCCCGCACTGCCCTTGGTCACGTCGACGCGGGCCGCCTCGCCCGGGTCGATCGTCGCCGGATATTGGCGCAGCTCACCGGGCTCGTCCGCGACCGGGTAGGCGACCACCGTCGTCCGGGCACCCGTCGACGTCAGCGTGCCCTTCACCGTCGGTATGCCGGACAGCGTGCAGCGGCGGTCGGTCCGGTTGGTGACCACGACACTGCGGAGCATCGTGCCGTCCGCGGCGAGGACGTCTTCGTAACCGATGGTCGGATTGAGCTTGGCCGGATCGCAGGCCGGCGCGGCGGGACGCGGACTGCGCCGGGCCAGCTGCGGCGCCTGCGCCAGCGGCTCGGCGACCCAGCCCACCGTGCCGTCCGCGGTGACGACCGTGGAATCGGACGGCGACACACGCAGCGCGACCGGCACTCCCACAGCGACCACGATCAGCCCGGCCGCGGCCCAGGTAACCGTGCGGCGACGCCGGCGGCGACACACGTTGCGGACGATCGTCTCGGTGGCGTGCGGCGGAGGGACAAGCTCGTGACGGGAGTCGCCCAGGGCGGTCCGCAGATCGGTTTCCAGGTCCATCAGATGCCACTTCCGATCGTCGTCGCGGGCAGTGCCGCGCGCAGCTTCGCCAGGGCACGGGAGCTGTTGCTCTTGACCGTGCCCACCGAGCAGCCGAGCAGCTCGGCGGTCTGCGCCTCGGACAGGTCCAGGTAGTAACGGCAGACCAGCGCCGCCCGCTGTTTCTTGGGCAGGGTGGCCAGCAGGTTCCAGATCGTCGTGTCGCGCGGCTCGGCGTCGAGATATCCGGCGTCCGGCGGGGCGTCGACCAGCCGTTCCCGGCGCAGGGACCGGATCCGGTTGAGGTGGCGGTTCACGATGGCCCGGCGGACGTACCCCTCCGGGTCGTCCTTGCGCTGGATCCGGCGCCAGGACATGCCCGCGCGTTCCAGCGCCTCCTGCACGACGTCCTGCGCTACGTGCGGATCACCGGTCAGCACGTGGGCGAAGCGCAGCAGCGCGGCATGTCTGCTGCGGATGAAGTCCTCGAACTCCATCGGTGCATCCCAGCGGTTCATGGTCCAAGGACACCAGAGGGCCGCCGGAAGGTTGCATCACACCGCTTGCGCGATGAGCACCCCGACCATTGCCGCGCCGAGACCGGCCAGGACACTGCCGATCGCGTACGCCGCAGCGAGGAACCGCTCACCCCCGCGGGCCAGGCGCAGGATCTCGAGACTGAAGGTCGAGTACGTCGTGAGGGCGCCGCAGAATCCCGTACCCAGAAGGGCGGCCAGCCAGGGGGCGACGGGGAGCCCGAGCAGGAAGCCCAGCAGCAGCGATCCGGCGATGTTGACCGTGAACGTGCCCCACGGGAAGCCGGAGCTGTGCCGGGCCTGGACCGCGCGGTCCGTCAGGTAACGCAGGGGCGCACCGACCGCCGCGCCCAGGGCGACCAGCAGCAGGGTCATCGGCGGACCACCGCTTCCGCGAGGACCGTGCCGGCCCAGACCGCCAGGATCGCGCCGATCAGGGTGGCCGTGAGGTAGAGCAGGGCCGTTGCCGGCGCCGTGTGCAGGACGTCGACGGTGGCGGTGGAGAAAGTGGTGTAACCGCCGAGGACACCCACACCCCAGAACGGGCGGATCAGGCGCTGCTCCGGCCAGAACCGGCTGATCAGGACCATCAGGACGCCGATCAGCAGGCACCCGGTGACGTTGACGGTCCAGATCGCCCAGTTGAACGCCGGCGGGTCGTGCGGCCAGGCGGTGGAGATGCCGTAGCGGGCCAGCGCGCCCACGACACCGCCGGCCGAGATCGCCGCCAGCACCGGGAGGTCCGGATCTTCGCGCACCGGCTCACGCTAGCCCAGAGTCACGGGAGGCCGGGGGCGGACGTGGCGGCGTCCACCCCCGGCCTCGTTCCGGGGAACAACGTGTCAGGCGGCGATGCGCGGCAGCAGCGCCTCGGTGAACTGCCACAGCAGCGACGAGTCGTGCGTGTGGAACGCGGCGCCCGTGTAGAACGTGCGGTTGCGTCCCTGCAGCGCACCCAGCTTCTTGTAGAAGCCCGACTTGATCGCGCCCGTGGGGACGGTCAGCTCGAACGGGCTGTGGCTGGAGAACACCGCGAACTCCGGCGTCCTCGTGTCGACCGTGCCGGCGGTCCGCAGCCGCTTCACGCCCGCCAGGATGTCCGCCTTCACGGACGTCTCGGAGAGCTGGTACGGGCTGCCGTACTTCACCTGGTGCAGGCCCGGGATGCCCGACGGGGAGATCGAGTAAACACCGGGCAGCGACGGCAGGTTGTACGCCGTGCCCTGGCCGATGTTGGTCACGGCCATGTTGTCCGGGATCCCGGTGTTCCGCAGCAGACCCGTGTAATAGGCGCTGTTGCCGAACTGGGCGAACAGCCCGGCCTCGGTCGCGTCGAGGTCGAAGCCGAACAGGTTGTCGAGCTTCGGCGGGATCGTCACCACGAGCTTCTTCGCCCGGATGATCTTCAGACCGGACGGGGTCTGCACCAGGATGTTCGCGTACCCGGCGGCGTCCCGGTCGGTGGCGACGACCCGGCTGCGCAGCAGGGCGTCCGCACCGAGCTCGGCGCGGGCCTTCTCGTAGAGCTCGCTGTTGTTGTGCCGGGCCGTGGTCAGGAAGCCGACCTGCAGGTTGCGCAGGATGTCGAGACCGAAGTTCTTGAAGACGTACAGGGTCGGCTGACGCAGCAGGTCACCGAGGCCCTGGCCGAAGTTGAAGATCGTGCCGACGACCGCGCCCAAGTCGTACTTCTTGACGAAGTCGCCGAACGGCAGCAGCAGGTCCGGCGGCACCGGGTTGGGCAGGTCGAAGCCCGCCTCCAGGTACGGGTACTGGGCGAGCTGCGCGGCGTACGCCCCCAGAGCGGCCGACGGGTCGCTCGGGGTGTACCCGGTGACCTCCTTGCCGGTGCGGTAGTCGACGTACTTCGACACCATGCCGGGGCTGTCGAAGGACGCCTTCTCCAGCGGCACGTCGAAGCGAGCGAACCAGTCGCGCACGATCGGCAGCTCGTGCCAGACGATGACGCCGATGTCGACCTTGCCGCCCGTCGCCGGGTCGGTGTAGGTGTGCGTGTGGCCACCGAGCCGGTCGGCGGTCTCGATCACGGCGACGCTCTTGCCCATGTCCCTCAGGCGGATCGCCGCGTAGGTACCCGTGGCGCCGCCGCCGATCACCGCGACGTCCCGCGTGATGATCGAGTCGCTGCCCAGCACCGACGCCTGGGCCATCGCCTCGGGCTGCGGGAGCGCTCCCGCACCCGCGAGGCCCAGCCGGCCCACCGCCGCGGCTCCGGCGCTCGCTCCGGCGAGCTTCAGCACATCTTTCCGAGTCAGGCCCATGACGTCCTCTCGAACATTATTCGCGTTTAGAGGGTCCACTGTAGGGGACGATCATGGGTCGCGTTGTCCGAGGTGAAGGGCGATTTGATCGAGGCGAGTGTGGTTTGGATCACACACTGGGAGTGCGAATACAGCAGTCTGAGGAATCGCTGGAAGTCGAAGTCTCGAACACATTGTCACGCAACTCGACGCCGTCGGCCCGTTCGACAACCATCGGCGACCACGACTCGGCCGAGCCGCTGCCGCGCAGCAC
This sequence comes from Amorphoplanes friuliensis DSM 7358, assembly GCF_000494755.1. Taxonomy (NCBI): domain Bacteria; kingdom Bacillati; phylum Actinomycetota; class Actinomycetes; order Micromonosporales; family Micromonosporaceae; genus Actinoplanes; species Actinoplanes friuliensis. The sequence goes on along the minus strand of NC_022657.1, from coordinate 624,894 downwards.
ACAGTCACGGATCACCGTGTCCCGGTAGCGCAGCACGCTCACCACACCGTCGACCTCGCTGCGGCCCCAGCCCGCGACCCGTACGGCGTACCGCGGGCCGTGCCAGCGGACGCAGACGTCGGCGATGGTGATCGCGGAGCCGACCACCGGCGAGCTCACAAAACGGTCCGTGTTGTCACCGGGCAGCAGCCGGAAGCCCATCTCGACGTCCCGCAGGCAGGCGCCCTCGACCCGGACATCGTGGACGGAGCTGAGGTAGAAGCCCTCGATCGCGTCGCTCACCCGCAGGTCGGTGATGGTGAGGTGGTGCGGGTGGTAGGTCGGGCCCTCGATCGAGGACACGTCCGCACCCACCGCACCCCAGTGCACGGCCACACCCGTGTAACCGCCGCGCACGGTGATGTCGTGCAGGGTGACGTCCCGGACGGCACCCATCAGGGCGATGCAGTTCGCGTGCTTCTCGGTCGGGCGTTCCACGTGCAGGCGGCGCAGGTCGACACGGGCGATCCACTCCGGAGTCGCCGGGTAGAGATATTCGCCGACGGTCACGGCCGTACCGCGGTCGCCACCGTGCTCACCCGGGTCGGCCGGCGGCGGGCGCAGACCCAGATCACTGACCGCGACGTCCGAGCCGACGATGTGCAGGACCGGGTGGCCGGTCGTGCCGATCGACTCGAGCCAGGTGCCGGGCGGGCCGCCGTTGGCCCCGGCAATCTCCGAACCGCGGATGGTCCAGCCGCCGGGCACCCGCAGGCCGTCGGCGAGCACGTGCACACCGGGCGGAAGCTCGAGCTTTCCGGCGGGAACGGTGTCCAGCACCTGCTGGAGCACGCGCCGGTTGTCCTCCGGGTCCGCGCCGAGCAACGGGCGGTGGATCACGGGACGACCCGGCAGGAGAGACCCCGGTCGCCCTGTTCCAGGCCGAGCAGGACCGGGCCCGCGGCCGGACCGGCCAGCCGCAGGTCGACGTGGCCGGAGCCGTGCGACAGGACCTCCACCGGCACCGCCGCGCCGGTCTGCAGATCAACCGCGTGCACACTCAGGCCCGAGCCCGGCCGGGACTTGGCCACCTCGGCGACCACACGGGTGCCGGCGCGGCGGGCGGCCCGCAGCACCTTGAAACCCGCGCGGGCCGGCTTGCGGCGGGTCAGCCTGGTCGACGGCGAACGCGGCAACGGCGGCGCCGGTGGAACAGGACCCACCTCCAGCCGGAAACGCTCCGGCGGGTTCGCCGGGAGCAGGGCCAGGTCACAACCGCTCGGATCCGATCGGCTGTCGTCGGCGGCCGACGGCTGCTGCGGGCGTACGGAAATGGTGTCGATCCGGACGCCCAGAGCGGCCCGCGCCGCGATGCGGCCGGACGTCCACGCCGGTCGCGGGGGTTCGGCCAGCTCGACCATCAGCAGGCCGTCACCGTCGAGCTCCGCGGCCGTCAGGTCGAACGAGACCGTGGCCTTGGCGCTCCCGGCGCGGCGCAGGCCCTGCCGCCGGGCGAGCAGGGCGGCGCCGCGGAGCTCACCCTGTGCCCGGACCAGCACGAGCCGCGGCAGCTCGGGCGCGGTGATCGACGGGCGCACCCGGTCGGACCACCAGCGGGTCGCGAGCTCGTCGAGCTGGACCTGGATGGTGACCCGAGTGGCATATCCGGGGCTGCTCACCTTGAGACCGACAGCGCCGTAGTCGCCGGTCACCCGGCCGACGATGCCGGTGCCGCGGACGACCTGATCGACGATGCAGACACCCTCGTGCCGGCCGCTCGTGACGTCGACCGGCAGCTCGATCACCGCCGGGGCGACGTCGTAGTCGGTGGCGAACCAGGCGCCGATCATGTCCGGAAGTCCGTCCGGGTCAGCATCGGCTCCTTGCGGGTCCACATCCGCTCGACCGCGGTGAAGAGCGGGTCGGAGTCGGCCTCGATGTGCCGGAACGTCGCACGCATCGTCTTGAGCAGCACGTCGGCCGGCCACACCTCCCACTGCGGCACCAGCGGGGTGACCACGTCGGTGCCGCTGCGGTAGAGCCAGAGCCAGAGCCGGGCGCGCCGGACCTGCTCCTCGGTGACCAGGTCGGCGCCGTCCCGGATGGCGGTGATGCTCTGCTCGAGGGTCTTCCAGTACGCGTCCTGGTCGTCGACCACCGTGGACAACCCGCAGGAACTCCACTCGGACCAGCCGGCCTGGATCACCGGGATGCCGTACGCGGGCAGCTCGTTGCTCACGCTCCCCCGCACGGTGACGCCGAGGTCGGTCAGGCTCCACAGGGCGTTCTTGCTCAGCGTGGCACTCGGCCGGAACGCGAGGTGCTTGACCTTCTTGTACTTCGCGGCGACCGAGTCGAAGAAGCCGGTCGAGTCGTAGAGGGCCTGGCTCGGGTGGTCCAGGAAGAGCCACTGCGCCTCGGGGTGCTCGGCCGCGTAGGCCGCGGTGTCGGAGAACCAGTCGGCGAGGCTCGGGAACAGCTCGCGGTTGGTGCCGAGCGCATCCGAGACCGCGTGGTTGAAAACGGTGACCACCGGGCGGTCCGGGTCGAAGCCCAGCCGGTCCACGACGTGGCTGCGCAGGCGGGCCCGCTCGGCGGGGTTGTTCAGGTCCACCGACGCGGTCACACCGCCACGCCACCAGCTCGGGCGGCCCAGGTTGACCTTGGCTCGCCAGGCGACGAGCTCCGCGATCGGCTTGAGCTCCTCACGGCGCGGCCACACCTGAGTCTCGAAGACGTCGCCGATCTGACGGGTGAGCTCACCGCGGAAGGTCTCGGTGCCGGTGTCGTTCTCCGGGAACAACCCGTACGCCTTCAGGCAACCGGTCTGCTGGGTGTGGATGATCGGCACGCCGGCGCGGCGCGCGGACTCGACGGCCAGACCCCACTGGTCGTAGTCGACGTGGCTGGTGACCAGCGCGACGACGTTCCCCGGCTCGAAAAGACCCTGGTAGAGCTTGAAGAGCCGGGTCGCGTACGCGTGCCGCAGCCGGTAGTCGGCCCGGTCGCGGTAGCCCTCGGGCAGACTCGGCACCTTGGCGAGGCGGCAGTACGTCGCGTCCGTGTAATCGAGCAGCAGCTGGTCCGGCGCACCGGGCTCGGTCATCTTGCGGACCCGGTCCCAGACGTCGATCACCTCGGACGCCGCGAAGGCCTGGGAGACGTCCCGCACCTTGCCGATGTCGAAGCCGCTCCACAGCGTGCGCTGCCACTGCTCCTCGACGCCGGTCAGCACCACCATCCGGGCCGGGTGCAGCCGGCGGATGGCGTTGGCGAACGCCAGGTTGCGCAGGTTCACGCGGATGTCCTGGTGGAACGCCTCGACCAGGATGACGGCGTCGTCAGCCGGCCGCGGGAGGTTCTTCTCCCAGTAGACCTGCGCCGACTCCAGGAACCACTGCAGTTCCTTGCTGTTCGCGTTGAGCCACACCGTTAGTGTCCGTGCCTTTCAGATCAGGTCCCAGGTGAGCGGCGTGCCCTTGGCCGCGTCCTGGGTGAAGGTGCGGCCGAGAACCATGCCGATCGCGTCCGGTGCCAGACCGCCCGTGGGACGGATCGACCGGACGTTGTCCTCGGTGACGGTGTCACCGGCGCGGACGTCGGCGACCACGTAGAGGGAACGGCGGAACCGCAGCCCCTCCTTCTCGGCCTCGGTCGGGCCGATGGACGTGGTGCCGAGTGCCTGCCAGGCGCGCTCCGACTCGACGACCAGGCTGCTCAGCTCGGCCGGCTCGAGGGAGAACGCGGAGTCGACACCACCGTCGCCGCGGTCGAGGGTCACGTGCTTCTCGATCAGGCACGCACCGAAGGCCACCGACGCGATCGGTACGCCGATGCCGAGCGTGTGGTCGCTCAGCCCGATCGGCACCCGGAACGCCTCGGCCAGCACCGGGATGCGGCGCAGGTTGGTGTGCTCGGGCGGGGCCGGGTACGACGCCGTGCAGGAGAGCACGACCAGGTCCTGGCAACCGGCGCCCCGCGCGGCGTCGACCGCAGCGGCGATCTCCTGCACGCTCGCCATGCCGGTGGAGATGATCAGCGGCTTGCCGGTGCTCGCGCACAGCCGGATCAGCGGCAGATCGGTGATCTCGGACGACGCGATCTTGTACATCGGGGCGTCCAGCTTCTCCAGCAGGTCGACCGCGGTCCGGTCGAACGGGCTGGAGAACGGCGTCAGCCCGCGGCCGCGGGCGCGCTCGAAGATCGCCTCGTGCCACTCCCACGGGGTGTGTGCCCGCTCGTAGAGCTGGTAGAGGTACTCGTTGCCCCACAGCTCGTGACCCTGGGAGATCTGGAAGCGCGGGTGCTTCACGTCCACGGTCATGGTGTCGGCCGTGTACGTCTGGATCTTGATGGCGTGCGCGCCGGCGTCGGCCGCGGCATCCACCAGGGCCAGCGCCCGGTCCAGCGAGCCGTTGTGGTTGCCGGACATCTCGGCCACGATGTACGGCCGCCGGCCGGCACCGATCTCCACGTCGTTGACGATCACTGCGGTATCCCTCTTTCGGTCCACACCACAACCTGTGGCGTGCCGTCGATCAGTCGCTCGTACCGGCGCACCTCGGTGAACCCGAAGCGCCGGTGCAGCGCGAGCACCTGTTTGTTGGTGGCGAGCGTCTCCCCGCCCAGCCGGGTCAGCCCCAGCTCACCGAACGCGTACGCGACGGCTTCCTTCTCGAGCCGCATCCAGCCCGCGAGCAGACCCGCCCCCAGTCCCTCGACGTCGAGGTAGAAACTCCAGCTCGGCGGGTCCTCCCGGCAGTCGAAGATGACAACGCCGCTGTCGTCGTGGATGAGCACGTGCCGGTCCGGGTCCTCGAGGACCACGTCCCACCACTTCGCGTGTTCCTCGGGCGCGATCACGTGGGTGGTCAGGCTGACCGCGCGCACGTCGGGGTGGTTGCGCCAGGCGAGCACGGTGTCGCGGTCGGCATCGGCAGCGGGACGCAGCACTCTTCAGGCACCTCTCACGTTCACGTACGGAGGCGTCACCGTATGGGCGCAGCCTGAGCCGGTCGTGGCGACGAGGCGAGACTGGGGCGAACCGCAGGTGACGGCTCGGGGTCGCTCTTGACGATCCGGTACGCGTGACGCAGCCCGGCGTACATCGGGTAGCTGTTCAGCCGGACCAGACAGTGCTTGATCCCGCCGTCCGGCACGTGACCCGCGGGCTGGTAGCGGCGGTAGTGGGCGGCGATGCGCTTGAAGAACGCCCGGCGGCGGCGCGGGTGCAGCCGCCCGTCGTTGCCCGCGACGACCAGCAGGTGGTTGACCATCAAGGTGAACAACTGGTGGCGCAGCCACGGCTCGGGGTCGCGGGCGGCCACCCAGGCGAGCATCCGGTCGTACTGGTCGAAGGCCTCGAAATGGCGGTCGCTCCGGGTCGCGGTGATCGCCCCGAGCCGGCCGACCCGGTAGTGGTAACAGACCCGGTCGAGCACACTCACACGCTTCGCGGCGATCAGCACCGGGTTGCTGAACGGCACGTCCTCGTACCAGCCGGGCTGGAACCGCAGGTCGAGCTCGGTGAGCAGGCCGCGGCGGACGACGCGATTCCACGCCGTGTGCTGCAGCCGGAGCAGGCTCGGCAACGAGGTGTCCTGCAGCACGTGGCTGCTGGCGTCAACCTCCAGGCGGCCGTTCTCGTGCACCCGCAGGTGATCGATGAGCAGAACGTCCGGTTCGTCCCGCCGGAGTGCGGTCAGGACCTCGGTGACCGAACCCGCCGGCAGCCAGTCGTCGCTGTCGACGAACCACACGTACTCGCCGCGGGCCTCGGCCAGTCCGGCGTTGCGGGCCAGACCCAGCCCGACGTTCTGGCTCAGGTGCACAACACGCAGGTCACCGTGCCGGGCCGCGTAGCTGTCGAGCATGTCACCACAGCTGTCCGGCGACGCGTCGTCCACCGCGATGACCTCGACGGCCGCGGTGTCGGCCGGGCTCAGACCGGCCCGGATCGACTCGAGGCACTGATAGAGGTAGCCCTCGACGGCGTACACCGGGACGACGACCGACAGCAGCACGGTATTCATACCCGTCACGCTGGTCCGCCCGGGTGACCAATGGAGAAACCCGAGTTGGCCGGGAGCGGTCCGGGGTGAGGCGGGCCGCAATCTCTCAAAACCGGCGCGGACCGACCGAACAGGGCAGTACCGGGACTGTTTTTCGAAGGAGTTGATGGATGGGCGCGTCCGAGCTGCCTCTCGCCCGCCATGATCGGCTGCTGCAGACGTCAGGTGCCCTCGCGCTCGTCTCGGTCGTGCTGGTGGCGGCCGACTTCTGGCACCCGTTCGGGCCCAAGGTGCTGCTCTGGGTGCCGCAGGTGGCCGGGGCCGTCGTGGCCTTCCTGGCCTTCCGCCGCACCGCGCTCGCGCCCGCACTGCCGGACCCCACCCGACGCTTCTGGCGCCTGCTGACCTGGGCCGTGGCCTGTGTCGGCGTCGGCATCACCGCGCAGACCTTCGACGTCCTGACCACGGACGATCCGCGCGGCGAGCACACCGGGCCCGCCATGCTCGGCCTCTGCGGCGTCGGCGTGGCCTTCATCATGTACGCCCTCTACCGGCTGCCGCTGGGCCGTCAGACCCCGGGTGAGCTGCTCCGGGTGATCCTCGACGCCGGCACGCTGATGCTGGCCACAGCGGTGTTCATCTGGCAGTTCTCGACCCGGAACGCGCTGAACACCGGCGACCGGACCGCCGTTTACGTGTCGCTCTTCGTCACTGTCATCGCCCTGCTCGCCGTCTTCGCGGTGGCCAAGTTCGTTCTGTCCAGCCACCTCTACGTCGACAACCGCGCCCTGCGGATGCTCGGCCTGGCCATGCTGGTCGGCGCGGTCGGTCCGATGCTGCGTGCGCCGTTCGAAGCGGTCGACCCGCATTTGTTCCCGGACATGGCCAGCGCACCCGTCGTCTACTTCTTCGCCACCTTCGCGGCGACCTACCAGCGTGCCGCCACCTACGGCCCGCGGCGCGGAACGGTCACCCGGCGGCAGCGCTCCTTCAGCCTGCTCCCGTACGCGGCCGTCGCCGCGGTGGACGGACTACTCATCGCGGTCACCATGCGTCACGACAGCGGGGAGTTCGTGGTCGTCGCGGCAGCCGTGCTGATCACCGCCCTGGTGGTGTTGCGGCAGCTCACCGCGTTCCGCGACAACAGCCGCCTGCTGGAACGCCTCGATCACGGCGCCACCCACGACGCCCTGACCCAGCTGCCGAACCGCGTGCTCTTCCACACCCGGCTCCAGAAGGCCCTGAACACTCCCGGCGACCGCCCGGTGGCCGTCGCCCTGATCGACCTCGACGACTTCAAGGAGGTCAACGACACCCTGGGTCACGAGGTCGGCGACCTGCTCCTCGTCGGTGTCGCCCAGCGCCTCCAGGGCTGCGTCCGCACCGAGGACACGGTCGCCCGCCTCGGCGGTGACGAGTTCGTGGTGGTCCTCGACGACGCCGACCCGGCCGCCGCGGACCAGGCCGCCGAACGGATGCTGAACGCGCTGCGCCAGCCCGTCTACGCCGACGGCCACGAGCTGCCGATCCGGGCCAGCATCGGCATCGCCGACGGCCGGACCGGCGACGAACCCTCGGTCCTGCTGCGGCACGCCGACATCGCGATGTACGCGGCCAAGAACCTCACCGGCACGACCTACCTGCACTACGAGGCCGGCATGGCGGCGAACGGCTCGGAACACGCCCACCTGGGTGCCGAGCTGCGCGAAGCCATCACCGGCGATCAGCTCTTCCTCGTCTACCAGCCGATCGTCTCGCTCGACGACGGCCGGATCATGGGCTCCGAGGCACTGGTCCGCTGGGCCCACCCGACCCGCGGCACCCTGGCCCCGGACTCGTTCATCCCCGTCGCCGAACGCACCGGCCTGATCGTGCCGCTCGGCCGCTGGGTCATACGGACAGCCTTCGCGCAGCTCGCCGCCTGGATCGCGGAACACGGCGAGGCGGCACCCGGCGTCCTGAACGTCAACGTCTCGGCCCGCGACCTGCGCGAACCCGGCTTCGCTGACGGCGTGGCCGCCCTCCTGACCGAACACCACCTCACTGCCGACCGCATCGTCCTCGAGATCACCGAGACGATGGCGCTCGAACCGGGCCAGTCCGTCGTCAACCTCCACCGCCTGCGCGCCCTGGGCCTGCGGGTGTCACTCGACGACTTCGGCACCGGCCACTCCACGCTGACACTGCTGCACGACTGCCCCATCGACGAGATCAAACTGGACCGCTCGTTCACCCAGGCGGAGATCGACGGCCGCCCGCCCGTGTCCGCCGCGGTGATCCACCTCGCGCAGGCGCTGGGACTCCACGCGGTCGCGGAAGGCGTCGAAACCGCCGAACAGGCCGAACAACTGCTCTCACTCGGCTACATCGCCGCACAGGGCTACTACTTCGCGCGGCCGATGCCGGCGGACAAATTCTCCGAACTGCTGCACGAGGACCGCTCACTGATGCCGACCTTGGTTGCCGCCGGGCAAGCTTTTCCGGCCATCAAGGGTTGACGATCGGCGTTACGGGTACCCGTTGGGGCGTAGGCCCAATTACCTGGAGGTTCTCATGGGTGCCGATGACAAGATTGACAACAAGTCCGAAGAGCTGGGCGGCAAGGTCAAGGAGGGCGTCGGCCGGGCGACCGACAACGAGAAGCTCGAGGCCGAGGGCAAGGCGGACCAGTCGACCTCCAAGCTCAAGCAGGCCGGCGAAAACATCAAGGACGCTTTCAAAAGCTGAGCCCCTTTCTGTACGGGCACAGTGAAGTTCAGTGACACACAGCCCGGCCTTACTGCGACACAATGCCGTGGCCGGGACCGCCGGGCTGTAGTTATGGCAAAAGGGCGGCCGCTTTAGCGGCCGCCCTTTGCTGTGTGCGCATCAAGCCGTTGGGATCAGCTCTCGGTCGGTGGCGGGTTCTTGGGTGACCGCCGGGGGTGGTTCGTGGGCGATGGTGGGTAGCCAGTTGAGCCAGCGGGGGAGGTACCAGTTCTTTTCGCCGAGGAGGGCCATCACGGCTGGTAGGAGGACTGCGCGGATGATGGTGGCGTCGAGGAGGACCGCGGCGGCGAGGCCGACGCCGAGTTCCTTGGTCGCGGTCAGCGGCAGGGTGGCGAAGAGGGAGAAGACCGCCACCATGACCACCGCGGCGCTCGTGATCACACCGGCCGTGCTGCCGATGCCCTGGGAGACCGCCTGACGGGTCGGGAGACCCCTGTCGTGGCCCTCGCGGATCCGGCTCAGCACGAAGACGTGGTAGTCCATCGACAATCCGAACAGGATGATGAAGAGGAACAGCGGCATCCAGTTCGTGATGCCACCACCGGACTTGAACTGCAGGAACGACTCGAAGTGGCCGTACTGGAAGACGAAGACCAGCATGCCGTAGGCCGCCGCGACGGACAGCAGGTTCAGCACCACACCGGTGATCGCGACGACGACCGACCGGAACGAGACGAGCAGCAGCAGGAACGCCAGGCCGAGCACAAAGCCGAAGACCCACGGCAGTGACTCGTCGAGCCGCTGGTTGAAGTCCATGCTGCCGGCGGTGTCACCCCCGACCGCCACCGTCGCACCGGGCACCTGGCCGAACGCGTCCGGCGCTACCCTCCCCCGCAACGTGTCGACGGCGCTTTCCGACGTACGGTCACTGCCGTTGCCGACCAGGCCGACCGAGACGACCGCGACCGTCCCGGCGGGGTTGACCCGCACGTCGATCGGCTCGAGCAGCTGCCCGCTGGCCTTGGCCGCGGTGCGGAAGTCCGCCAGAGCGGCGTCGAACTGCGGTCCGCGCACGGTCGGCGCCTGGACGACAACCTCGGCCGGGACGGTCTCGCTGGGGAACGCCTCGCCGATCTTCACGTAGGTCTGCACGATGGCGGAGTTCGGTGAGACGTCCTCGATGCTCTCGCCCTTGGTGCGCAGGTCCAGCATCGGGTAGGCGAGCGCGGCCAGCACACCGACGGCGACGATCGTCGAGATCAGCGGCTTGGCCAGGACGACCCGCAGGATCGCGTTCCAGACGCGGCCGTCGTTGCGCCGGCGGTAGAGACCCGGGATCTTGATCGCGTCGACCTTGTCGCCCAGCGCCGAGAGCAGCGCGGGGAGAACGGTCAGCGACCCGAGGACCGCCGTGGCCACCACGAGGATCGTGCCCACCGCAAAGCTGGTGAACGTCGCGTCCTGGGTGAAGAACATGCCGGCCATGGCCACGATGACCGTGAGCCCGGAGATCCAGATCGACCGGCCGGACGTCTGCGCGGCGATGACCAGCGCGCGGTGCGGATCGGCGCCGTTGCGGCGCTCGTCGCGTTCCCGGCGGATGTAGAAGAGGCAGTAGTCGACCCCGACCGCCAGGCCGACGAGGAGCATCACGTGCATCGTCTCGTCGACGGTCGGTGCAAAGCGGCTCGCCCCCGCGAGCAAGCCGATTGCGGCGACCACGGCGGTCACGGCCAGACCGACCGGCAGCACCGCGGCGACCACCGCGCCGAACGCCACCAGCAGGATGCCGAGCGAGACCGGGATGGAGAGCATGGACAACCTGGTCAGGCCCTCGTCGAGCGCGTCGCCGATGAGCTTGGAACCGCTGGCGTCACCGGCCTCCGCGACCAGCACCCCCGGGTGCCGCGCCTGCACGTCGGCGACCGCGTCGAGCAGCGGCAGGACCCGGTCCTTGGCGGTCTCCGGGTCACCGCTCATGGTGAACGGCACCAGCGTGGAGTTGCCGTCGGGCGAGACCAGCGGGTCGGCCACCCCGGCGACACCCTCGCGGCCGGTCAGGGTCTTCGTGACGTCGGCGACGGCCTTGTCACGGTCGGCGCCCTGGATCAGGACCATCTCACCCGCCGGGCGGACCGGGAAGCCGGCCTGCTCGACGATCTTTTCAGCGCGCCCCGACTCGCCGTGCCCCTGATCACTGCTCGACGCCTCACGGGTGCCGATCTGTCCGCTGAGGATGGTCACGCCGACAACAAAGGCGATCCATCCGAGGATCGCAAGAGTGCGATGTCGCGCACTCCACATCGCGGCCCGTGCCGCGATACCGGTGACTTTTTCCCTGTGCTTCATGGGAATTGACGCTAGGGAGTACGCACCCCGTAAACGATCCGGTGACCTGGCGCTTCGATGGTAGGGCTAGCCCTACGGCCGGCCGGCTCCGCGCAGCAGAAGAGCGAGGAATTCCCGCAGATCGGCGGCCACCACGGTCGCGCCGTCCTCGTCGTACACGCCGCCGACCTCGGCACCACCGGCCAGCCGCAGCACCGCAGAACCGCACAGGGCGAAGAGTGCACCACCGCCGTCACTGCCGAAGACGACGATCGGGCGCCCGTCGCTCAGGACGTACGGCTGGCCGTTGTCGACGCCCGGCCCCGGCGGCCGGTGGATCCAGTAGCCGTTCTCCACGTCGGGCAACGACACCTCGCCGACGACCTGGTAAAACGCACGGAGGTCCGGCGGCAGCCGGGTGAGATCGGCGCCCGCGACCGGCTCACCGATCCTGCTGTCCCCCACGGCCGCACGCCACCGGCTCACCTCGGCGCTGCTGAGGGTGGAGGTCACGACTGGAGGTAGGCCAGCACGGCCAGGACACGACGGTGCTGTTCCGTGTCCGGGGGCAGGTCGAGCTTGGTGAAGATGTTGCGGACGTGCTTCTCCACCGCGCCCTCGGTCACCACGAGCTTGCGGGCGATCGCGGTGTTGGACCGGCCCTCGGCCATCAGACCCAGGACCTCACGTTCGCGGGGTGTGAGATTACGCAGCGGGTCGTCCCGGCGGCGGCGCACGAGGAGCTGACCGACCACCTCGGGATCGAGCACGGTGCCGCCGCCGGCCACCCGGCGCAGCGCGTCCATAAACTCGGCGATCTCGGAGACACGGTCCTTGAGCAGGTAACCGACCGCCCCGAGGCGATCGGCGAGCAGGTCGTCGGCGTACTCGACCTCGACGTACTGGGAGAGCACCAGCACCGGGCTGCCCGGCACCTTGCCACGGGCCTCGACGGCGGCACGCAGACCCTCGTCGGTGTGGGACGGCGGCATTCGCACGTCCACGATGGACACATCGGGCCGGTGCTCGGCGATGGCCTGGACGAGCGACGGCCCGTCGCCGACAGCCGCGACGACGGTGCAGTCGTTCTCTTCCACCAGCCGGACCAGACCCTCGCGCAACAGCACGGCGTCGTCGGCAATCACCACCCGCATGCCGACGAGCCTAGGGGCTAGCGCGTCTTTACAGGGGGAGGGCCACCGTGAGGGTGGTTCCCAGACCGGCCGGGCTGTCGACATTCATCACGCCACCGGCCGCCTGAACGCGGTCGGACAGGCCGGACAGGCCGTGCCCCTTGGCCAGGCTCGCACCGCCGACACCGTCGTCCGCGACGGTGATCAGCAGACCGGCCGAGGCGCGCTGCACGCTGACCTGGACCTCGCTGGCGTAACTGTGCTTGGCGACGTTGGTGAGTGCCTCGGCCACCACGAAGTAGGCGGTCGTCTCGACGGCCGGGTCGAGGCGGGCCAGCGGCGGGGCGTCGAGGTCGACGGGGATCGTGCACCGGCCGGCCAGGGCGGTCAGCGCCGCCTGCAGCCCCCGGTCGACCAGGATCGGCGGGGCGATGCCCCGCGACAGCGCCCGCAGCTCGTCCAGGGTCTCCCGGGTCTGGCTGAGCGCCTCGGCAACAGTCGCCCGGGCCGCCTCGGGGTCGGTGCTGAACTGCTGCTCGGCGCGGCCGAGGTCCATGGCCAGCCGGACCAGCCGCTGCTGCGGTCCGTCGTGGATGTCCCGCTCGAGGCGGCGCAGTGCGGTGGCCTCGGCGGAGACGGCCGCGCTCTTCTGCGCCTGGGCGACGTCGCGTGCGGCGTGCGCCTCGGCGACTTGCTCGCGCAGCTCGTTGACCCCGCTGAGCAGACCCCGGGCGAAGAGCGCCTCGAGCAGCGCCATGCCGCGGATCACCGGGTAGAGCGTGCCGGCGAAGAAGAAGCCGATCGCCATGTGGAAGATGACCCGGGTCGACCAGGCGTCACCGAGACCCAGCAGCATCGGCAGGTCCTGCTCGTCCGGGCCGCGCGGGATCGACCAGTCCCAGAGCGGGAAGGTCAGACCCCCGAGCGCGCCCACCCACCAGACGATCGCAAAGACGAACGCGATGGTGCTGGGGATGAAGCGGAAGATGCCGTGCAGCAGATCGAGCCAGGACTGCCCGTCGGTGACCGGGGTGACGACCCGCTTGACCAGCGTCGAGCCCTCCGCAGCCCGCTTGTAGTGGGGGTGCGGCATCCGGCGGCCGAGCACCGGCGCCAGCCGCGCTCGCTCCACCGTGGCGAAGCCGCGCGCCATCATGAACGTGCCCACCAGGATCGGCAGACCCAGCCAGATGATCATCGTGCCGATGCCCACCCAGAAGCCGGCCATGCTGAGCACGAGGGTGATCAGGCCCAGCGGGAAGCCGAGCAGGATGTACTGGGTGTCCAGCCCGAGCTGGCGGAAAAGGCGACCGGCCACGCTGCTGCTCAGCTCTCCGGGGGCGATGGTGGTGTCCATGCCCATGACGCTAGGCATCGGCGGCCTCCGAACCGATCCCGCTGGCCGCCCGGTCGACAGTAGGGTTAACCCGACCCCTCCCTCAACCCTTTTGCGGGCGAAGCCTCCCTGACCTGCGCAAATCGCGGCACGGGCGGTGCGAATTGCGCGATGCTGAGAGTGTGGACGACTGGAGTGAGCTGCAGGGCAAGGTGCAGCGGACGATCGACGGTCTGGTCGGTGCCGGGCGGGAGATCGGCGTGCAGGTCGCCGCGTACCTCGACGGCGCCCTGATCGTGAACGTGGTGTCCGGGCTGGCGGACGAGTCCACCGGTCAGATGGTCACGCCGGACACGCCGTTCTTCAGCTTCTCGACCGGCGCCGGGCTGACCAGCACGGTCGTGCACGTCCTGGCCGAGAAGGGTCAGCTCGACTACGACCTGCGCATCGCCGACGTGTGGCCGGAGTACGCCCGGCACGACAAGAAGAAAACCACACTGCGGCACGCCCTGTCGCACTCGGCGGGGGTGCCGCAGCTGCCGTCGTTCACCTCGCCCGAGGACTTCCTCGACTGGGACCGCATGTGCCGGACGATCGCCGGCTCGGCACCGATGTGGGAGCCCGGCACCCGGCACGGCCTGCACACATGGACGTACGGCTGGCTGATCGGCGAGGTCGTCCGGCGGGCCGTGCACCGGCCGATCGCCTGGGTGCTGGCCGAGGACATCGCCCGGCCCCTCGACGCCGACCGCGAGCTCTTCTTCGGCGTACCGACCGAGCAGGTCAACCGGGTCGCCCGGCTCAAGGACCGCAACTGGAACGCGGCGCTGGAGCTGCTCAGCGAACGCATCGAGAACTTCGACAAGATCTGCCCGCTGGGCGTACGCCCCAACGCCATGCTGGCGAACCGGCGCGACATCCTGCGGACCGACATCCCCTCGGCGGCCACGGTCAGCGCCCGCGGCATCGCGCGGATGTACGCGGCCCTGATGGGCGAGGTCGACGGCGTCCGCCTGATCTCGCCGGAACGCCTCAAGGAGATCACCACCGTGGTCACCGACGGCCCCGACTGGGCCTTCGGCGGCGACCTGCCCAAGTCCCTCGGGTACGCGTACCAGCTCGGCGGCGCCCGGTACGGCTGGAGCGGCAACGGCGGCAGCCTGGCCGGTTTCTACCCCGAGCTGAACCTCTCGATCGCGGTGACCAAGAACTACCTGGGCTCCGGCGACGACGACGCGATGGAAGGCGTCGCGGCGCTGATCTACGCGGCGGTCGCGAGCTGAAAGCTGTCACACCCCCGGCCTAGCGTCGCGGGCATGAGGAGATGGCTGCCGCCGATCGGCCGGGACGCGTGGCTCGCGCTCGGCCTGAACACCCTGTCGTGTCTCGGCAGCGGCCTGACCATGCCTTTCCTGCTGGTCTACCTGCACACGATCCGTGGCATCCCGCTGCCCACCGCGGGCCTGATCCTGGCCACCATCGGCGTGACGGGCCTGGTCGTTGTGCCGCTGACCGGCCCGCTGGTCGACCGGGTGGGATCGCTGCGGGCGTTCGTGGGTGGTCTGGCGCTCGGTGGTGTCGGCATCGCGCTCTTCGCCCCGGCGACCACGGTGGCCGCCGCCTTCGGCGCGGCTGTCGTCTACGGCTGCTCGGGTGGCCTGACCTGGAACAGCTTCGCCACCCTGCTGAGTGAGCTCGCCCCGCCGCGTGAGCGCGGGCCGATCTTCGCCCTGCGTTACACCGGCGCCAACGCCGCCTTCGGGGCCGGCGCCCTGGTCGCAGGCTTGATCACGGTCGGCGAGACCGCTGGGCCCTACGTGGCGATCCTGCTGGTCGACGCCCTGTCCTATCTCGTCTTCGCGGCGGCCATGCTGCTCGTCAGGCTGCCGTCGCTCCCACCTCCGGCGCCCCGGACCGGCGGCGGCTACCGCGTGGTGCTGCGCGACCGGCGGCTGCTCGGTGCCCTGCTGGTCAACACGTTGCTCACGGTGTTCGCACTGGCCCAGACGAGCACGGTTTTTGCGGCCTGGGTGACCGGTCCGGGTGGCAGCTCGTCCCGGGTGGCCGGGGTGGCGTTCGCCCTCAACATCACCGTTCTGCTGCTGGTGCAGCTGCCGGTACTGCGCTGGGTCCGCGGCCGGTCCCGGCTGCGCGTGGCGGCGCTGTCGGCCGTCTTCTTCGCGGCGGCCTGGGTCACGCTCGCCGCCGGCGTCGGCAGCCCGGCGCTGATCGTCCTGTCACTGGGTGTTTTTGCCCTGGGTGAGGCGCTGCTCTCCCCCACCCTTCCCGCGCTGGTGAACGACCTGGCGCCGGACGAGCTGCGCGGCCGCTACAACGCCGTTTTTGCCCTGTCGCAGCAGGCCGGCCCCGTGCTGGCACCGGTGCTGGGCGGCCTGGCCCTGGGCCACGGCCTCGGCGTCCCATACGTCCTCACCCTGGCGGCCCTCTGCCTGGTCGCCGGCGCGGTGGCGCTAAGGGGTGTCCCGCTCACCGGCTTTCCGACGGGAGGCGGCGGTGGAGCGGGAGACGGTCGAGCGAGTGGCCGTGGAGCGGGGCGCGGCCGAGCGCGGCGGGGCGGTACGCATGCGGTCGCGGACCCGGCCGAGGATCTCGGTGATCGTGGTGATGTCCCGGCGGCTCAGTGAGGTCAGCAGCAGGCTCTGCACCACCTCGATGTGGCCGGGCAGGACCTGGTCCAGCCGGGCCTGGCCGGCGGGGGTCAGCGTCACGATGATGCTGCGCTCGTCGTCCTCGCCGGGCGTGCGCTTGATCAGTCCCGCCTTCTCCAGCTGTCCCGCCTGGTAGGTCAGGCCGCTGCGGCTGTAGACCATGCTGTCCGCCACGTCCGTCATCCGCAGGCGTCGCTCGGGTGCGGCGCTCAGGCGAGCCAGGATCTGGAACTGCGGGCCGCTGAGCCCGCCGTCGACCCGCAGCTGCTGCTCCACCGCGTGTTCGAGCAAGCTGCTGACGTCCTTGAGCGCCAGGTAGGCGCCGAGCTGCTCGGCGTCCATGGGCGTGGCCTCTGTCACGGAACCATCCTACGGCTCGGACTTGCTTCGAATTCGAAGCGTGCTACTTTTCATGAGTGCTTCGAGTTCGAAGCAGCTGAGCAGGAGGTCAACCATGAAGGCTCTGCGATACCACGAGTTCGGCGACACGTCGGTCCTGCGGCTGGAGGACGTCGAGCAACCCGTCCCCGCCGCCGGGCAGGTGCTCGTCAAGGTCGCCGCGACGTCGTTCAACCCGGTCGACAACGGGCTCCGCGGCGGGTTTCTCCAGCCGGTGATGCCCATCGAGCTGCCGCACATCCCCGGCATCGATGTCGCCGGCACGGTCGTCGAGGGCCCGGGCTTCCGGCCGGGCGACGCCGTTGTCGGTTTCCTGCCGATGACGGCCGACGGTGCTGCCGCCGAGTTCGCGGTGGCCCCGGCCGAGATCCTGACCGCGGCGCCCGCCACCATCCCGCTCGCCGACGCCGCCGCCGTTCCCGCGGTCGCCCTGACCGCCTGGCAGGGCCTGTTCGAGCACGCGCAGCTGCAGGCCGGCCAGCGTGTGCTCATCAACGGTGCGGGTGGCGGCGTCGGCGGATATGCCGTGCAATTCGCCAAGCAGGCCGGTGCGACCGTCATCGCCACGGCCTCACCGCGCAGCACGGAGGCGGTCCGGGCGGCCGGCGCCGATCAGATCATCGACTACACCGCCACAACCGTGGCCGACGCCGTCGACGTGCCGGTCGACGTTGTCCTCAACCTGGCCGGCGTCGACGAGAAGGCCATGGCGGCCCTGGTTGCGCTGGTCAAGCCCGGTGGCGTGGTGGTCACCACCGCCTCCCCGGCACCGGAGGACACCGAGCGCAAGGTCCGGACCATCCAGATGTACGTCCGCAGCGACGCGGCGCAGCTGGCCGAGATCGTCCGCCGCATCGACGCCGGCGAAATCACCGTGGACGTCTCGGGCCGCTACCCGATCGCGGAGACAAAACAGGTCCAGGAACTGGGTGCGGCAGGCAAGCTCCGCGGCAAGGTCATCCTCACGACCGGGGTGACCGCATGACGCTCCCCGCCGACAACCCCGGCCGCGACCTTGTTGTTGTCAGTCCGGACGACCCCGACGTCGTTCATCTCAGCGTGGTCGGTGACACCTACACCGTGCTGGTCAGCGGCGACCAGACCGCGGGCCGCTACACACTGATCGACATGTTCGTGCCGCCCGGTGGTGGCCCGCCGCCGCACCGGCACGACTTCGAGGAGATGTTCACGCTGCTCGAGGGGGCCGTCGAGTTCACCTTCCGCGGTGAGAAGCACGTGGTCCGGGCCGGGCAGACGGTCAACATCCCGGCGAACGCCCCGCACTTCTTCCACAACAGCTTCGACGTGCCGGCCCGGATGCTCTGCATGTGCACCCCGGCCGGTCAGGAGGAGTATTTCGCGGCCTTCGCGGCGCCGGTCGACAGCCGGACCGCACCCCCGCCGGAGCTCACCGAGGAGCAGCAGAACGAGTCCAAGGCGAAGGCGGCCCGGCTCGCCGCCGACTACCGGTCGGAGTTCCTCATCCCCAATCAGTAGATTCATGCCCTATGCTTCCCTGAAACGCGCGGGATAGGGAGCAATGGGGAACGATCTGTACTCGGTCGAGCAGGTGGCCGAGCAATTGGGGCTGCACGTCCGCACTGTCCGGAGTTATGTCCGCGACGGCCGGCTCAAGGCGGTCAAGATCGGCAAGCAGTACCGGATCTCCCGGGCCGATCTGGCCGCACTGACCGGCGAGCCGGCCGTCGCGAACACCGGACGTCGGCGGGCCGAGGCGTCCAGCATCGTCGAGATCGACGGCATCGACGTCGCCGCGGCGAGCCGGCTCACCACCGTGCTGACCGCCGGGGCCCAGTCCCGGCGGGACTCCCCCGAGCCACTGCGCATCCAGACGATCCACGACGAGGAACGGTCCCGGATGAAAATCGTGATCCTGGGTGGCCTGACGGACACCGCGGACATCATGCGGATGGTCGACGACCTGCTCGACTCCGCGAACGGCCTGATCGGCGAGCAGCGATGAGCGAGCAGGTGCAGGAGCGCAACGGTGTGCCCGTACTGGTCTGCGACGCCGACGGCCCGGTGGTCACCGGTGTGCAGGACGCGCTCGACGTGATCGGCTCGGCCTTCACGCGTTCCGAGGTCGTCGCCCTGCCGGTGTCACGGCTGAGCGACGACTTCTTCGAGCTCCGCACCGGGCTGGCCGGCGAGGTCATGCAGAAGTTCGTCAACTATCAGATCCGGCTCGCGATCGTCGGCGACATCTCCGAGCGGCTGGCCGCCAGCGAGTCGCTGCGGGCCCTGGTCCACGAGTCGAACCGCGGCCGGCACATCTGGTTCGTGCCCGACCTCGACGCCCTCGACGCTCACCTGACTCAGCGCAGTTCGTAGATCGTCACCGGCCCGCTGGTGTGGCGCAGCTGCGCCAGCCGGGCCAGGTCCGGCGAGACCTCTCCGGCCCGGGTGTCGGCGAAGAGCCACTTCACGCCGTACTGCTGACGGAGACGGGTCAGGTCCGCCGGATCCGCGGTGGTGAAAGCGCGCTGGTTCAGGTCGTACAGGGCCTGGTCGGGCGGCGGTTGGAGGACGTACTTGAGGCCGCCGACGCCGTTGGCCGCCACGGTCTCGTCCGAGTAGGCCCAGCTCTCCACCAGCGTGCGGTGGCCACCGAGCCCGGCGACCCAGAACGCCCGGGCGTCACACGGCTGGTACCGCGCCATCGGCGTGCAGTGCACGTTGGTCGCCACCACGTCGTCGTCGGCCGCATGCTCGTCGAGCCACAGCGCTGCGCCCATCTCCTCCTGCGTGACCATGCGAGCCGTCGACGGCTGACCTGTCTCCTGTCCCAGGACGCGGACGAAGCCCGCCAGGCCGGTCGCGAGACTCGCCCCCAGCACCGCGGCGGTCACCGCGGTGGCCAGGACCCGGAACCTGCGGCGCAGGGCCAGCACCAGGATCGCGGCGATCACCACCAGACCCAAGGTCCGCAGCACCGGTACGGCGAGAGCCCACGCCCACCCGCCCAGGGTGTTCCGCGCCGGAGCCGCCACCACCGGCGCGACGACACTCCACAGTGCACCGGCGAGCAGTCCGGCCACCGGTACCCACCAGTGGCGTGTCCGCTCGGCGAGCATCCAGACCGTGAGCACCACCCCGAAGGGCGCGGCGCAGAGGAAGAAGTAGAGCTGGCTGGCCGACGGGTGCCACAGGGCCCAGGCCGCGCCGGCACCGGCCACGGTCATGCCGCCGAGCAGCCACGCCGCCGGATCCGAGCGCCGCCGCAGCGACAGCAGCCCGAGCAGCCGGGGCGACTGCATGAGCACCCACCAGCCGATGACTCCGGCGACAAACCCGCCACCGGTCAGCCCGATCCCCTGCAGTCCCGGGGCGATCAGCCCGCCCGGTGCCACACCGTCGCCGGTACCCAGCGTCTTGGAATACGGCTCCATCCATCGCAGCAGACTCAACGGCTGCACGCCGAGCGTTCCGGCACCACCACCGGCGAAGAGCCGGGTGCCGATCAGCATCACCACGGTCAGCGCCAGCAGAAGGCCGGCCGCCGCCCGGGGAAACCTCTTGTCCCGCCACCAGACGACCAGGGCGGCCAGGCCCAGACCGGCGATCAGGGGCGGCAGTGCGCTCGACTTGGCGCCCGCACAGACCAGGGCCAGGGGTGGTGCGAGGAACGAGGCCGGGCCGAGCTTCCGTCCGCGCAGCAGGTCGACCACGATCGCCACGAGCAGACCGAGCAGCGGCATCGCGTACGTCTGTGACGGGCTCGCGTAGGACAGCGAACTGCCGCCGTACGCGTCGATCGGGGCGCCGAGGGTGAGCGGCATGCCTGCGAACGCGACACCACCGGCCAGCGGACCGGCCCACCACTTGCCGCTGAGTTCGCGGGTCAGTGCCGCGACGACCAGCACCGCGGTCGCACCGATCGGCACCATCCAGAGGCGGAGCAGCACGGTCGCCGGCGAGATTCCGGTGATCATGCTGGCGGCGGCCATGTCGGCGTCGGACAGGTAGTGGTAGCGCAGGGTGTCACCGGCGAGTTGCGGCACCTCGAACGGCATCGCGCGGGTCATCTCCTGCACCAGCGCGAGGTGGTACATCAGGTCCTGGTAGTAGACCGCGTCGGCCGGTGGCAGCGGGGTGCCCGACCACGCCGCCGCACCCCAGGCGATCACGCCGAGCAGCGCCCCGCAGATCAGCCAGGACCAGCGCAGGGGAAGCGGTTCGGGCTCGGCGATCCGCCAGTGCTGCCGCAGCCGGGGCACGGCGACGAAGGCGACCAGCACGAGCACCGGCCAGCCGATCAGCAGGGCCTGGAGGCCGGTGGCCGCGGCCAGCGCCCAGCCGACGATCTGCACGAACAGGCCGGTCGCGGCGCCGTAGCCGAGGTCCTCGGGCAGGTTGCCGCGGCTGCCGCGGATCGCCCGGTGGACCAGTGTGCCGGGCGGGACGACCCCGGCCAGGAAGTAGAGGCCGTAGGTCGCGATCTCCCGGCCCGGGACGTCCGCGCGGTAGAGCGCGCCCGCCAGCACCACGGCAACAAGCAGCCACGGTACGGCGGCGAGCCAGGGACGCAGCGCGGGGCGGGACGCGGCGGCCGGCGCCGGAGCCGGCCGGGTCAGCAGCGTGGTCACGGGAGGGCAGCCGCCGACCTCTGCTGCGGGATCTCGATCCGCTGAGCCTCGGCGGCCGAGTCGAATCCGATGTGGAATGTCGGCCGGTCCTGCACCGTGCGGTAGATCCGGGCCACATACTCGCCGAGCAACCCGAGGCAGATCAGTTGCACCGCGGAGAGCAGCAGGACCGCGAGGAAGAGCGACGTCCAGCCGGGGATGACCGTGCCGTTGGCCCAGACCACCACGCCGAAGATCATCAGCGCGATGCAGGCCACGAACGAGAACGCGCCGAGCCAGGTCGCGATGCGCAGCGGTGCCGCGGAGAAGTTCGCGGTGCTGTCCCAGGCGAGGGCGACCATCTTGCGCAGCGGGTACTTCGTCTCACCGGCGGCGCGGCGTTCCCGCGCGTAGGTGACCTCGGCCGAGGCAAAACCGAGCGACGGCACCAGCAACCGGTAGACCGGCGCACGCTCGGGCAGCTTCTTCAGCACCTCGACCACATCACGGCTGAGCAGCCGGAAGTCGCCGGCCTGGGCGGGCACGTCGCCGCCGACCATCCGGCGCATGAGCCGGTAGTAGGCGCCGGCGGTGTGCCGCTTGAACACGGTGTCGGTGCTGCGGTCGGAGCGCACCCCGTAGACGACGTCGAGTCCCTGCTCACGGGCCACCCGCAGCATCTCCGCGATGGTCTCCGGCGGGTCCTGCAGGTCGGCGTCGATGCTGACGATCCAGTCGCCCTTGGCGCGCTGCAGACCCGCGGTCAGCGCCGCCTGGTGCCCGCTGTTGCGCCGCAGTTTGACCAGGCGCAGCTCCGGCCAGGTGCGTCCGTACTCGAAGAGCAGGTGAGCCGTACGGTCGCGGCTGCCGTCGTCGACAGCCACCACCTCGTAGGTGACACCGAGATTGTCGAGCACCGGCCGGAGCCGCTCGACCAGCGCGGGAATCACGGCTTCCTCGTTGTACATCGGCACGACGACCGACAGAACAGTGCCCTCCACGGGGTCCCCTATGTCTCGAGCGTGGTGAGCCGCGTGAACTCCCGCGGCAGGTCGAAGCCGTCCCAGATCGCGCTGAAGGTGAGCGCCGACCCGAACGGCACGATGCGGTCGACGCCGCGGCCACCGAGCGCGAGGGCGAACGCCTTCAGCTCGGCCGGTGCGAAGCCGAAGTGGCTGAACGTCTGGTCCTGCCGGTTCATCGCCGGCACCAGGTCCTCGAGCTTGCCGACGCTCGCGAACGGGAACGCCCCGGCGCCGATCCACCGCCGCGGTGCGTCGGCCACCTCGGCCAGCGCCAGCGAGGTCACGGCGTTCTCCGGGAACGCCATCGCGGTCACCGCACCCGAGGCCGCGAGCCCGTACGCGTTGACCCGCTTCTCCACCGCCATCGCCGCGTCGACGGCCCAGCCGCGCCGCGCGACAACCTCGCTGAGCAGCTCGAGGAACTCGTCGGCGACACCGGCCGGGTCACCACCGACCAGGAACACCGTGCGCGGTGACGAACAGGCAGCCTGGTCGAACCAGTACGCGTCGTTGGCAAAACCGGTCGCCGCGGCGCGCTTGGCCGCCGGATCTGCAGCCCGCCACCCGGGTACGGACAACGCGGCCCAGGACGTGCGGTCGGGGAACGTCAGATCGCGCGCCGACGGGCGCAGCGGGTGCTTCCGGATCGTGGTGACGGCGCTGTCGCCGCCCCAGATCACCCGCAGGTCGCACCAGGCGCTGAGGGCGGCCGTGATCGTGTCGTCCCGCCCGTAGGTGACCATGCGCTGAGTGCGGCCGATCACCGGATCGGCGTCCTCGAGGGTCGCGTTCAGCGTCTCCAGCACGGTTTCCGCCGCACCGGCCGACCGCGCCGAGATCCGGACGACATTGTGGTTGCCGGCCAGCGCGGACAGCGCCCACGAGTAGACGAAGATGGTGTCCACATTGGCCGGTGGCACGTGGAAGACGTTGCCGCGCGGGAAGACGAACGCGTCGGGCCTCTCCAGGCGGGCGGCGGCCCGGGTCAGCTCGGCCGGGCGCAGGAAGTATCCGAGCGAGCCCAGCTCGGGGTGGCGCCGGGCGACCGCGGGCGCGAGCAGCTTGCGCGCGAAGCGGGACAGGAAGTCGACCACCCGCGGGTCGCCGACGGTGAGCCGGTCCTGCGACGGCGCTGTGAGATCACCAGGATCCCCGAACCGGAACCTCATGCCGCCTCCTTGTACGTGTCGGAACAGCCCCTGGCCTCGGCGCGCGGCAGGCGCCCGAGCACGGAGAAACGTTTGCCGGGCCAGTCGCCGTCGTCGACGCCGTGCACCACACCCAGGTCCTCGGTCAGCAGGACGTGTCCGGGGTACGAGGTCGGCAGGGTGCTCACGACCTCGATCAGGCCGGGCTCACCGACCGGTTGTTCTTCCCAGGTCTCGGGGTTGCGGATGATCACATCCGCGAAGTCCGGGCAGTAGAGCGAGCCACCCGAGGGCCCCTCGAGGAAGATCGTGCCGATCTGCTCGACCATCCCGTAGAAGTTGTGGCTGTTCACCAGGCCGGTGTCCCGGGCCAGCCGGCGACGGAACTCCTCCGGGGAGACCGCCTGGTCGACGAGCTTCTTCCAGCCGCCGGAGTGGATCAGGATGCCGTTGCTCAGGTCGAGCCCGTTGTCCCGCGCGACCTCGTAGAGATGCAGCCAGACCAGGTAGGTGAAGCCGAAGATGAGAAACGGCGCGTTGCCGTGCTTGGCCAGGAAGCCGCGCAGAGCTTCGAGGTCCGGCACGCCTTCCTCGTCCAAGGCCCAGACGTGGTCGCGGCCGAAGGTGGCCATGCCGAGGACCCCGGCGCCGCGGGCGCTGAACGAGCGGCGGTCCTTGAGCAGCGCCTTGGTGTCGACCAGCAGCATCGGGAGGCGCTTCGGGCCGAGCACGGTCTGCAGGGTCGCACCGAGCTGGCGGGTCTGCGTCGCGGCAGCGGCCTTGTCCAGGTAGATGCGGCTGACCTCGCCGGTGGTGCCGCTGGAGGTCAGGACCTTGAAGACCTCGTCGTCCGGGATGCTCTTCAGTTCCAGGTTCTTGAAGAGCCGCACCGGCAGCCAGGGCAGCCCGGCGACCGAGCCGGCCTCGGTGTAGCCGTTGGCCGCGAGGATGCGGTCGTAGGGCTCGCAGTTGGCCCGGTGGTGCTCGACCAGCCCGGACAACTCCTTGAGCAGCAACGCCTCACGCTCGGGCTGGGCCAAGGTGAACAGACTCATACCAGGGCCTCCAGCGACCGGTAGTCGATCTTTCCGGTGGGCAGCAGCGGCAGCGCTTCGATGCCGCGCACGTCCAGGCCGGAGAAGTGGGTGTCGAGGAATCCCGCCAGCTCGCCGCGGACCGAGCGCGCGGCCTCGGAGTCGGCGCCCTCGACAAAAACGTGCAGCTTGTCGTCGCCCGCCACCGCCGCGACGGCCCCGTGCGCGGCCAGCGTGCGCTCGACGTCGTCGAGGTTGACGCGCACGCCGAAGACCTTGCCGATGCGCTTCGACCGCCCGGTGAGGAAGAGGAAACCGTCGTCGTCGAGGTGGCCCAGGTCGCCGGTGCGCAGGACACCGCCGAGGTCGTCACCGCGGGCGAGATCGGCGCTGCTCTCGGCGTACCCGAGCATGACGTTGGGTCCGGTGAAAACGACCTCGCCGTCCGCGATCGAGAAGGAGCCGCCGGGGATCGGCAGGCCGGCGGAGCCGAGCTTGCCGGGCAGGTGGCCGGGTGGCAGCACGGCCATGCGGGCGGTCGCCTCGGTCTGGCCGTACATGACAAAGAGCCGGCCGCCGACGGACGCCATCCGCTGCGCGAAGTCCTCGACCAGCGCGGTGCGCAACCGGCCACCGGCCTGGGTGAGCGTCCGCAGCGCGGGGTATTTCGCCGGGTCGAAGCGCAGGCGGCGCAGCATCTCGTACTGGTAGGGCACAGCGGCCAGCGAGGTGACGCCGTAGCTTTCGACGGCCTGCCAGAAGTCGCGTTGCAGGATGCCGGTGCGTTCGAGGACAACCGTGGCGCCGCGCAGCAGATGGCTGTTGAGCACCGACAGGCCGAACGTGTAGAACAGCGGCAACGTGGTCGGCGCGACGTCGTCCGCGGTGATGCCGAGGCTCTCGCCGATGGCCGCGGCGTTGGCCAGCACGGCCGCACGGGAGAGCCGGACCAGTTTCGGGTTGCCCGTGGAACCGCTGGTGGTGAGCAGCAGGCCCAGGTCGGGGTGCGGTGTCACCGCCGGTTCGTCCCGCACCCACCAGCCGTCCTCGGCGGTGTAACCGTCGGGCGGTCCCGTGGTCACGCCGGTGACCAGTGCCGGAGCGAACCGCTCGACGAGGTCGAGCAGCACGGTGTGGTCAAGGTCCGGGTCCAGCAGCGCGATCGGGCGGTGAGCGGCGAACGCGCCGAGATAGAGCGCAACGGCGTCCAGCTCGGTCGGCATCAACGCGAACACAACGCCGGGCGGACGGCTCTCGAAGGCGGCCGCCGCCGCGTCGACCCGGGTCCGGTCCAGGACCTCGCCGGTCGCCGCGTCGAGCACCCGGGCCTCGGGATGGAACAGGTTCACAGCGAGAGTCCTCCGTCGACCCCGAGCACCTGCCCGGTCACGAACCGGGCCTGGTCGGAGAGCAGGAACGCCACCACGTCGGCAACCTCGCCGGCCTCGCCCAGCCGGCCGAGCGCGGTGCTCGCGATCCGCTGCGCGCGGCCGCGATCGTCGAGCGTGTCGAGCATGTCGGTGGTGATGAAACCGGGCGCCACGGCGTTGACGCGGATGCCGCGCGGCCCGAGCTCCTTCGCCGCGGACAGCGCCAGGCCGCTGACCGCGGCCTTCGACGCGGCGTAGATGGCCTGGCCGGCCGCACCCTCGGTCCCGGTGATCGACGACACGAGCACCACCGCCGGGGTACGCCCACGGCCGAGCAGCCGTACCGCCCCCTGCAGCGTGTGCGCGGCACCGATCGCGTTGACCGCGAAGAGCCGCTGCACGGTGGCGTCGTCGGTCATGCCGAGGACACCGGCCGCGTGGGTGCCGGCGTTGACCACCAGCGCGTCGAGCCGCCGGAAGTTCTCGAACGCCACCCGCATCAGCACTCGGCTGGTCTCCGGGTCGGCGATGTCACCGTGCGCCGGGACGACCGTCACCGCGTACTTGCCGGCCAGCTCGGCCGCGACCTCCGCGATGACGTCCGCTCGATGGCCGTGCACGACAAGATCGTGGCCCTGCTCGGCGAGACGCCGGGCGACGGCCAGACCGATACCGCGGGAGGCTCCCGTGACGAGAGCAACCCGTTCACTCATTGAAGTCCACCCCGTATTTACCGAGAATTCGCATGGCCTCGCCGAAGCTGGACATATTGATGACGTCGTCGGTGTCGATCATTACCGAGAATTCATCTTCGATGGCCGCGACCAATGACATGTGCGCGAGCGAATCCCACTTCTCGTTGTCCTGGTAGTGCAGGTCGTCGACGGGTGCATCGGCGGGCAGATCCAGCGACGTCCGGAACGCTTCACGCAGTCTCTGCAGCTCAATCACGGGGTTACTCCAAGCACGGGTGGACGAAGGAACCCACCTTGCCTCAGCGGTCGCGACGCGGCGACAAAGCCGAGTTGAAC
This sequence comes from Amorphoplanes friuliensis DSM 7358, assembly GCF_000494755.1. Lineage (NCBI taxonomy): Bacteria > Bacillati > Actinomycetota > Actinomycetes > Micromonosporales > Micromonosporaceae > Actinoplanes > Actinoplanes friuliensis. The sequence continues at coordinate 598,136 of NC_022657.1, read as the reverse complement.
TCGACATGAATTGCGGCAGGCGTTTCTTTCAGCCTCTGGAAATGCCTTGCGCCGCGGTTATGCTTCCGCCTCGTGAATGCCCGTGCCACCCCCCGGGAGCAATTAATGAGTGTGTTGAGTGGATCGTCGATCCTGGTCACCGGCGCGACCGGGTCGTTCGGCAAGGCCTTCCTGGGTCACGCGCTGGCCAACCTGGACCCGCAGCGCATCGTCGTGTTCTCCCGCGACGAGCTGAAGCAGTACGAGGTCCGGCAGATGTTCGGCGACGACCCGCGCCTGCGGTTCTTCATCGGCGACATCCGCGACCGTGACCGCCTGGCCCGCGCCATGCACGGCGTCGACCACGTCGTGCACGCCGCCGCCCTGAAGCAGGTCGACACCGCCGAGTACAACCCCTCGGAGTACGTCGCGACGAACATCAACGGCTCGCAGAACGTCATCGACGCCGCGATCAACGCCGGCGTCCAGCGGGTCGTCGCCCTGTCCACGGACAAGGCCTCCAGCCCGATCAACCTGTACGGCGCCACCAAGCTGGTCGCCGACAAGCTGTTCATCGCGGGCAACCACTACGCCGCCACGCACCCGACCCGGTTCGCGGTCGTGCGGTACGGCAACGTGATGGGCAGCCGCGGTTCGGTCGTGCCGCTGTTCCGCCGGCTCAACGCCGAGGGCAAGAGCCTGCCGATCACCGACAAGCGGATGACGCGCTTCTGGATCAGCCTCGACGCGGCCGTGAAGTTCGTCGTCGACTCGTTCGACGTGATGCAGGGTGGCGAGCTGTTCGTGCCGCGCATCCCCAGCATGCGGATCCTCGACCTGGTCGAGGCCGTCGCGCCGGACGCCCCGACGCACGAGATGGGCATGCGGCCGGGCGAGAAGCTGCACGAGGAGATGATCGCGGCCGACGACAGCCGTCGCACGCTGCGTTTCCCCGACCGTTACGTGGTGCAGCCGGTCGTCGCGAGCTGGGGATACCAGACCCCCGAGGGTGGCGAGCGTGTCGCCGACGGCTTCAACTACCGGTCGGACAACAACGACCTGTGGCTCGAGGTCGACGAGATGAGCGCCCTGCTCGAGGAGAAGTGATGCTGCCCTACGGGCGGCAGAACGTCACCGAAGCGGACATCGAAGCCGTCTCGACGGCACTGCGCAGCGACTGGCTCACCACCGGTCCCCGCGTCGACCTGTTCGAGAACGATCTCGAGCGGATCGCCGGTGCGCCCTGCGTCGCGGTCATCAACGGCACCGCGGCGCTGCACACGGCGTACGCGGCGGCCGGGGTCGGCCCGGGCGACGAGGTCGTCACCACGCCGATGACGTTCGTGGCGACGGCGTCGACCGCGGCCATGCTCGGCGCGACCGTGGTCTTCGCCGACGTCGAGGACGACACCGCCAACCTCGACCCGGCGGCTGCCGAAGCCGCGGTCACCTCGCGGACCAGGGCCGTCACCGCCGTCGACTACGCCGGGCACCCGGCCGAGTACGACCAGCTGCGCAAAGTCACCGATCAGGCCGGTGCGGTGCTGATCGCCGACGCCGCGCACGCGATCGGGTCGACGTACCACGGTCGCCCGGTCGGGACGCTCGCCGACCTGACCACGTTCTCGTTCTTCCCGACGAAGAACCTGACCACGGGTGAGGGTGGCGCGGTCGCCGGCACGGTTCCCGAGCTGCTGGACCGGGCCCGGAGGTTCCGCACGGTCGGCATCACCCGGGACAAGGCGATGCTGCGGCACCCGGACGAGGGCGGCTGGCACCAGGAGGTCCCCGAGTTCGGCCTCAACTACCGGCTCCCGGACGTGCTCTGCGCGCTCGGCAGCTCGCAGTTGCGGCGGCTGTCCGCGTTCAAGGCACGCCGGACCGCCCTGGCCGAACGGTACGACGAGTTGCTCGCGGGCGTGCCGGGGCTGCGACTGCCGGTCCGGCGGGCGTGGGCCGACCCGATGCGTCACCTCTACCCCGTACGGATCCAGGACGGCCGGCGGCGTGAGGTCTACGACCGGATGCGGTCGGCGGGCATCGGCGTGCAGGTCAACTACATCCCCGCGTACTGGCACCCGGCGTTCGAGGACCTCGGGTACCGCCGCGGCATGTGCCCGGTCGCCGAGGGTTTCTACGCCGAGCAGCTGTCACTGCCGCTGTTCGTCGACCTCAGCGACGCGGACCAGGACCGCGTCGTGGACACCTTGCGCACGATTCTGGAGAGCTGAGCCCGTGCACCACGCCAACCACTTCTACGGCCACGCGCACGTGCTGGCCGGCTACTGCGGGCTCGACCCCGAACATCCACCACGGATCGACGGGTACGTGCAGCACGGCTGGAACGTGGTGGACGGACTCGGCGCCGGGACGCCGTACGTGTCGGGTCGTCCGATCTTCGTCTGGTCGGAGCAGACGCGGCGGCGCGCCTGGTCGATGGGCCGCCGGTACGCGACCGTGATCGGCGCCCCCTTCCTCTATCTGCTGTCGACACAGCCGGCTTCGCAGGCACCCCGTGAAGGCACGATCTGGTACCCGTTCCACGGCTGGGAGGGCCAGCACATCGCCGGTGACCACCAGCGGCTGATCGACGAGATCCTCGAGACCGAGGACGGGCCGGTCACCTTCTGCCTCTACTGGCACGAGTTCCGCGACGACAGGGTGCGGCGGCGCTACGAGCAGGCCGGGCGGGTCATCTGTCACGGGTACCGCGGGCTGCGCTGGCTCGACACCGACACGAAGTTCCTGCACAACCAGCTCGCGGAGCTGCGGGCGCACCGCCGCGTCGCCTCCAACCGGCTCAGCAGCGCGGTCCTCTACGGCGCTGCCACCGGCTGCGAACCGGCCGTCTACGGCGACCCGATGCACCTCGACGGCGAGGTCCGCGTGACCGCCGAACGCATCCGCCGCCAGTGGCCCGAGCTGCACGGCACACACCCGGACCCCGCCGACGCCACCGCCTCCGCGCTGTACGAGCTCGGTGCGGGCACCCTCGCCTCACCCGCCGAGCTGCGCGCGATCCTCGGCTGGACCGGCGCCCGGACGGCGGTGCCCGCATGAAGCTCATCGGTGGCGAGATGGCCGGCTTCTCGGACCGCGAGCCCGTCGGCGGCCTGCTGCTGACCGAACTGATCGGGCTGCTCCGGCCGCTCGGTGACCGGGTCCTGGTGGCCGGCCCGCACGCACCGGAGCTGATCACCGCCCTCGCGGGCTTCGCGGAGGTGACCTGTCTCGTCCGCGGTGAGCCCGACGCGGCCGCCCTGACCGGCAGCGGTGTCACCGTCCTCTGTGGAAGCCTGGCCAAACTCACCGACACCGAGCAGTACGACGTGGTGGTCGCCCTCGACGGTGTCGACCGGTTGTGCTCGGTCGAGGGCCCGCAGTACGACTGGGCCGAGAGCGTCCAGGTGCTGCGCCGGGCCCTGCGCCCCGGCGGCGCCCTGCTGCTGTCGGTCGAGAACGAGCTCGGCGTGCACCGCCTCGTCGACCGGGTGACGGTCACCTTCGCGCACACCACCGACGCCTGGCGTCCGCTCGGGGAGTTCGGCACCAAGCCCGGAAACCCGGCCCGGCTCGAGGCGGGTCTGACCGCCGAGGGCCTGAGCATCGGCTGGCTCGGCGCCGCCTGGCCGCTGCCGTCCACCCCCACGTTCGCCGCCACTCCCGCGGGACTCCGGGAAGGAGCCGCCGGAGCGCTCGCCACGGCAGCGGTCGCCTCGGCCTTTGCGGGCCGCCCGGTCCTCAGCGACCCACGCCGGCTCACCGCCGCGGCAGTGCGGGCCGGCCTCGGGGCCGAGCTCGCGCCGTCCTGGCTGGTGCTCGCCTACCGGGGTCCGGCCGGCAGCCTGGTCCTCCCTCAGGTGCTGGGCCACGCCGCCGGGAATCTCCCCGAGGGCCGGCTGCTGGAGGAGCTGCTCATCGGCGCGTGCCTGCGCCACGACCTGCCCGCCATCCGTGGCCTGCTGTCCGGCTGGGCCGCCGCTGTGCCCACAGCGAGCTTCGACAACGTGCTGGTCGACGGCGACACCTTCGCGGTGCTCGACCCCACCGCCGCCGACGGCACTCCGGCCGAAGCGCTGCAGCGCTTCGCGCACACGCTGCTCGCCGGTGGTTATGCGCAGCCCTGGCCCGGCGCGGCCGACGTGCCGTCGCTGACCACGATCCTGCTCGCCGCGGCCGGGCTCGACCCCGATTCGCCCGTGCCCACCGCCGTCCCGGTCGTTCCCGACTCCCTGCGGGAGCACGAGGAACACGTCCGGCGGCTCGAAGAACAGCTGGCCGACGCGGCCGAACGCATCGCCTACGTCGAGACCGAACTTGTCCTGCGCGACGCCGAACTGCGCCGCGCCCGCCTCCAGATCGACGCGTTCAGCGGCCGGGCCGTCTACCGCATCACCAAGTTCAGCGCCCGCGCCGCCCGCAAGGCCGTCAGAGCAGCACGTCGTTCCCCCCTCTTCAAGGACTGAATCTCATGCGTACCCTCGGCATCGTCCAGGCCCGGATGGGCTCCTCCCGGCTACCGGGCAAGGTGCTCCGGCGCCTCGGTGGCCGTACCGTCCTCGACCGTGTGGTCCGGGCCGCCCGTGACAGCGGTGTCCTCGACGACCTGGTCGTCGCCACCACCACCGAGGAGATCGACGACCCGGTGGTCGCCGAGTGCGATGCGATCGGTGTGGCCGTGCACCGCGGCCCGGTCGACGACGTGCTCACCCGCTTCCTCGGTGTCCTCGACGAGTGCGAGTACGAGTCCGACGCCGTCCTGCGCTTCACCGCCGACTGCCCGCTGCTCGACCCCGAGCTGATCATGCTGGCGACCGACGTCTTCGCCGCCACCCCGGCACTGGACTACCTGAGCACGTCGATCGCCCGGACACTCCCCCGCGGGCTCGACGTGGAGATCGTGCGGACCGAGGTGCTGCGACAGCTGGACAAGCTGGCCACCGACCACCACCGGACGCACGTCACCTCGTACGTCTACTCCCACCCGTACGACTACAACGTGCTCGGGCTCACGCTGCAGCCCGATCTGTCCCACCTGAGGCTTACCCTCGACACCGAGGACGACTGGCGGCTCATCGAGGCTGTCGTCGCCCACTTCGGGGACCGGCCGGTGCCCGTACGCACCCTCGCCGACTGGCTCGCCGGACGGCCGGAGCTGACCGTGCTCAACGCGCACGTCCGGCAGAAGGAGCTCGCACAGGCGTGACGATCACCATCGGGATCCGCTGCGACGCCGGACCACGGACCGGGGTAGGGCATCTGCTGCGCTGCGTGGCCCTCGCCGAGGAGCTCACCGCACGCGGCCTGGCCGTGCACTTCCTCAGCGACCTGGGCGGCCTCGAGTGGGCGACCCAGCAGCTGACCAGCCGCGGCCTGCCGTGGCATCCGGCGCCCTACGACACCGTCGGGATGGTCGGCGCGGCGGACCGGCTCGGCCTCGACGCGGTGGTCATCGACTCCTACGAGGTGCCGGCGGCGCACTCCCGTGCCCTGCGGGCGAGCGGACGGGCCGTCGTGGCGATCGTCGACGGGGACCTGCGCGACCAGGACGCCGACATCTTCGTCGACCAGAACCTGGACGCCGAACGCCGGCACCCGCCGCTGCCCCCGGGTGCCGTGCGGCTCGCCGGGCTCGAGTACGCCTTGCTGCGCCACGCCGTCCGCGACTTGCGGCCCGCCACGGCGCCGAGTGGCGGCTCCGCGCGTACCCCGAAGGTTGTCGCCTTTTTCGGCGGGACCGACGCCTACCGGGCGGCGCCGGTCGTGGGCCGGCTGCTGGTCCGCACCGGCATGGACTGCACGGCCACGATCGTGGCCGCCGACGACAGCCTGCGCCGCGAGCTGCTCGCGCTCGAACCCGAACCGGGCCAGCGCTTCGACATCATCGCGCCGACCGACGACCTGCCCAAACTGCTCGCCGACGCCGATCTGGCGATCAGCGCCAGCGGCACGTCGACCTGGGAGCTCCTCTGCCTCGGCCTGCCCGCCGCCCTGGTCTGGGTCGTCGACAACCAGATCATCGGGTACGGCCGGACCACCGCACGCGGTCTCGCGGCCGGCCTGGGGCACCTGCCCGACCTGACGTCGTCCCCGTTCGAATCGGGGGCAGCGGTCGACCTGCTGCGCACCCTGCTGGTGAGCCCGTCACGCCGCGCCGCCCTGGCCGCCCGGGCCTGGTCCGCGGTCGACGGACGCGGCACCGCCCGGGTCGCCGACGCCCTGCTCGACCGTCTGCGCCCGGCCCCGCAGTAACTTCCACCGCATGGACCTGCACCGGCTCACCGAAGACCTCGAAATCGTCTCCCAGCGGTACGCCGAGGAGTTCGGCTTCCGCCGCGACGACACGTGGTTCCTGCTCAAGCTGCAGGAAGAGGTTGGCGAGCTGACGCAGGCCTTCCTGGCGCAGACCGGTCAGGCCCGCGCCAAGGGCCGCAGCCCGGACGAGCTGGCCGCGAACTTCCGGGCGGAGATCGCCGACGTGCTCTGCCAGGTGCTGCTGCTCGCCCGCCACCACAACGTGGACGTCGAAGCCGAAGTAACCCGCAAGTGGCTCTCCCGCCCCTGGTGACGGGTCAGCCGAGGGCCGCGGTGACCAGCTCGGAGATCTGCTCCGCGGGCTGGGGGCGGGCGAAGTGGAAGCCTTGCGCCTTGGTGCCGCCGAGCAGGGTCAGCTCTCTGGCCTGGGCGGCGGTCTCGACGCCCTCGGCAACGGTGTCGAGCCCCAGCACCCGGCTCAGGCGCAGCACGGCCTGGGCTACGGCGGCGCCCTCGGCCGTACCGTCGAGGGAGGCGACAAAACCGCGGTCGATCTTGAGGGTGTCGATCGGGAGCTGAGTCAGGTAACGCAGGGACGAGTAGCCCGTACCGAAGTCGTCGAGGGCGATCCGGATGCCCTCGTCGCTGAGGATCTGCAGGTGCGCCCGCGGCACCTCCTCCGCGATCAAGGCGCTCTCGGTCACCTCCAGCACCAGCAGTCCCGGGTCCATCCCCGTGGCTCGCACGATCGCGCGCACGTCGGTGCTGAAACGGTCCTCGTCCAGCTGACACGGTGACACGTTGACGTTCACCTGCAGGCCCGGCCACCGCTGCGCGCTCGTACAGGCCTCCCGCAGCACCCACAGACCCAGCTCACCGATGACACCGATGCGCTCGGCCAACGGGATGAAAACGTCGGGCGCGATCGTGCCGCGCCGCGGGTGCTCCCAGCGGACCAGCGCCTCGACACCGATCAGCTCCCCGTCCGGCAGCCCGACGATCGGCTGGTAGAGCAGGCGCAGCTGACCGCCGGCAACCGCGGTCCGGAGGTCGTCCTCGAGCGACGGCTCCCCGTCGTCGCCGCCCATCAGGTCGTCGAAGCAGGCCCAGCGGGTGGCGCCGCCGCGGCGCTTGGCGTGGTACATCGCCACGTCGGCGCGGTGCAGGAGCTCGTCCGGGGACAGCTCCGCCGGGCCGGACACCGCGATGCCGATGCTCACGGACACGCGGACGGGCGTCCCGTCGATCATGACCGGTTCGTCGGTCGCCGCGGCGATCCGGCGAGCGACCGCCTCAGCGTTGGCCACACCACCGATGTCGTGCAGCACCACCGCGAACTCGTCACCGCCGAGCCGCGCCGCGAGATCGGAGCCGAGGATCCCGTCCCGCAACATCCGGGCGAACGCGGTCAGCAGCGCATCACCGGCCTTGTGCCCCATCGTGTCGTTGACCTGCTTGAAGCCGTTCATGTCGACGAGCAGCACGGCCGTGGTGTGCCCGTTGCGGCCGCCGCGGTCCAGACCCCGGCCCAGCACCTCGGAAAAACGGAAGCGGTTCGCCAGACCGGTGAGCCCGTCGGTGGCCGCGACCTCGTCACTCTCCCGCTGCACCATGATCTGCCGCAGCACGACCAGGACGGTGATGGCGATGCCGCCGACGGTGAGCCCGCTCCACGGGAACCGGTTCTGCTCGTGCCAAGCCGCGATGATCATGAGCCCGTAGCCGACACCGATGGCCGCGTACGGGAGATTGCCGCCGAGCCGGTAACGGCCGGGCCGGGACGCGAGCCCGGTCCGCGGCCGGTTCTGGTCGATCGCGGCCGCCGTGAAGAGAAAATGCATGGTCAGCACGCAGGCAAAATCCCACTTGCCGTCCCGGTAGACGTCGGGCGTGTGCGCCTGCATGTAGCCGACCCACGCATCACCGGCGAAGAGGAAAAGCGTGCCGACCGCCAGCAGCAGAATCGGCCGCCGGGCCGAACTGTCGGTGCCGCGCAGCAACACCCGAGCCAAACCAAAGATCAACAGCAGGTCCAGCATCGGGTACACGGCCGCGGCGGCGACGATGCCGGCCGAGGTGCCCCGGTCCGCCATGTACGGCCCGAGGATCAGGTACCAGAGCAGCATCGACCCGGAAACCACCACGGTCAGCGCATCGAGCACCGACTTACGCCGCTCCAGCGACGTCGCCCGGCTCAACGGGAACGCCCACGTCGCCACGCACAGCAACACCACAAAGCTGATCCGCGCCCCGTCCGCCGGCGCGGGGAAGGTCATTTTCGCCCCGGGCACCGCGAACAGCACCATGGTGGCGATCTGGAACAGAAAACTCACCGCGATCAGCCGCCAGATGAGCCGGCTGCGCCGATCCGTACCGGGCCGGCCCGCAGCCCTGAGCCCCGCCACGAACCCGACCCCGGTGGAGAGCAGAATGCCCATCCCGAAGGCGATGGCAGCCACCTCCGGAGAAGCGGCGAAGACGATGACCAGGCTCACGACGTATCCGCCACCGACCCCGGCCAGCACACGGTTTCTCCAGCTCACGTCCCCCTATCGGCCTCGAAACCCCGCACAGTAGCCAAGCGCCGACCCTGGTCAAGCGTTCGCGAGAGCCTCCCGGCATCGCTTGGTGTGCTGCAAGACCCGATCGGCCAGCCGCTCCGGCAGATCGGAGCCGATGCCTGCGACAGCCGCGCTACCCCCGACCTCCCGGAACGCCTCAGGCAGCCGACCGGCCAGCTCATCGACCCGAGCGATGGTGCGCTTCGGATCCAGGCCGTTGGCAACAGCGAACGCGGTCCAATGGCGGCCTGTGATCGCCTCGATCCGATATTCAGACCCCACTTTCATCGCGAGGCGCATGCGCATCGGTCCCCGCAAATGAGCCAGTTGAGGGCGAGGGCATCCACAAATCGACCGACTTCCGCCTCCGCGACCCGAGCGGGCGAGACGGCCCTCCGCAGCAGCGTGATGATCGATTCCGGTGTCGGGCCACCGTCGCTCTGATATTTCAGAGTCGGCTCCAACCCGTTGGCCTGACACAGGTCCTCCTGGTGGATCCGGGTCACAGTGCCGCCACCAACCGGGAGCCGGTCGTAACGTTCGACGACCACAGCCCGTTCGGCCCCGAACGACACGACCTGCGAGACCGCCGCCCGTAGGCCGACCGATCGCGCAGCGGCCAGGCACAGGTGCTCGTTCAGATCATGGTCGTCAAAGCCTGCGATCGCCGGCTTGATGATGTGCGTGGTCGGCGTGACTCCACCAGGATCTCCCCATTGGCCGGACTCAAAATCCCGGTAGAGCGCCGTCTTGGCCTACGCGCCGGCAAGGCTGAATTGACCGGTGCCCGCCAAGTGCCAGGCCGACGGGTCACCACGCAAAGTTCGTAGCCGCTCGGCTATCTGATCCGCAGAGAGCGGAACGATTCCACCCTGCCTTGCGAGCAGAGCCTCGACACGTTCAGAACGGACAAATTGCACTGCGCCGGCGCAGTCCTCACCCACGTGGCTGAGCAGGGAGAACGGATTTCCGGCCGAGACCTAGAAGTCGCGCGCCCAGCGTTCGAGCACTCGTTCGCTGTCCGGCAGCAGGCCTTGGCAGTAGGCACGGACGACCGCACCGGTGTGGACGCGGGTCGTGAGCGGCATTGACAGCGAGATCGGTAGGGCACCGGCCGATTCGGTCCAGCCGGCCTCGTACTGCAGCGTGAGCACACCGCCCCGCCCCTGGGTGAGGGTGCCGATCCTACGACCGGACAGCAGGACGCTCAGTTCAGTGGTCATCTGAACCGCCGAGGTTGTCGAGGAACGCATCCAGGTCGATCTCCGGAGTGGGGGCCGGGCCGACTTCGAGAATGAGGTCCAAGGCGGCGATCACCTTCAGTGTCAGGCCTGCTTCCACCGTTACCTTGCCGCCCTCCAGGTCGGACAGCCAGCGGCGGCTGGTGCCGGACCGGATGGCGAGTTCTTCCTGGCTCAGGCCTTGCCGGCGTCGCTCGTCACGGACAAACAGGCCTAGATCGCCGATGCTGTCGATTCTCACCACGGCCTCCTGAGAACGTTCGTGCACATGTTAGCCGATGTGCACGTACGTGCGCATGACACATCTGGGGAACGTACGCGCTCAGAGGGGATCGGGTGTCAGATCCGGTCGGGGGAATGTGCTGGAAGGGCTCAGCGATCGAAACGGGTGTGCCGAACAGTTCTGCGAATGCCCACTGGCTGGAGGTGCTGCCGTGCCGACCGTGCTCATCGCCGATGATGATGCTGACCACCGCGAGCTGATCACGCTTGCGCTGGCGAAGCTCGGCCACCGGTCCGTGGAGGCCGCGGACGGGGAGACCGCACTGCGGCTGGCCGACGCCGGTGGGATCGATGCCGTGCTGCTCGATGTGCGGATGCCCGGGCTGTCGGGGATCGAGCTGTGCCGGCGGCTGCGGTCCGAGCCGGCCACCGCGCACCTGCCGATCATGATGATCAGTGCTGACGTGAACGGCCACCGGATCCTCGCCGGGATGGATGCGGGCGCCGACGACTACCTGACCAAGCCGTACCACCGGTCGGAGCTGTTCACGCGGCTGGAGACGCTGCTGGGCCGGAAGCGGACGCCGGTGAACAAGCCGGCGACTGCGGCCTCGGCCGCACTGCTCGCCGCGCGAGGCGGGATGGCCCGGCCCGTGCCGGCTGCGCAGCCGCTGCGGCGCACCGCCTGACCGTCGGTTGACGGATGCCGGGGGTGCCTGCCCGCGCGTAGGGTCCGGCCATGGATCTCGGGCTGGCAGGCAGAACCGCGGTGGTCACCGGCGGCAGCAAGGGCATCGGACTGGCCATCGTCTCGGAGCTGGTCGCGGAGGGCGTGCTGGTCACGGCCGGGGCCCGGAAGTTTCCGGGTGACGCGGCCGCGGGCGTGCGCACGGTCGAGGTCGACCTCAGTACGCCCGACGGCCCGCAACGCCTCGTCGACGACGCCGTCTCGGCGTACGGGAGGCTGGATCTGCTGGTCAACAACGTGGGCGCGGCGCATCCACGGACGGGCGGGTTTTTGTCGATCACCGACGAGGACTGGCTCGCGACGCTCACGCTGGACCTGCTCGCGACCGTGCGGGCGAGCCGGGCCGCGCTTCCGCACCTGCTGGAGAGCCGCGGGTCGATCGTGACGGTCTGCTCGGTCAACGCCACCCTGCCCGACCCGCTGGTCATGGATTACAGCGCCGCCAAGTCGGCGCTGGCCAGCTTTTGCAAGAGCCTGTCCAAGGAGTTCGGCCCCCAGGGTGTACGCGTCAACACCGTCAGCCCCGGACCGGTGGCGACGGATCTCTGGCTGGGCAAGGATGGCGTGGCCGCCACCGTGGGTTCGTCGGCCGGGGTCGACCCGGAGGCGGTCGCCGCGCAGGCGGCCGGCGGCTCGGTGACGGGTCGTTTCAGCACTCCGGAGGAGGTGGCGGCGTTGGTGGTGATGGTCGCGAGTGACCGGGCCGGCAACGTGACGGGCGCCGACTTCGTCATCGACGGAGGGCTGGTCAGCACCCTGTGACAACACCGCTCATCGAATATCGTAGTTCCGCCGGACGGTGGGTGCTGCTGGCGACCGTGCTCGGTTCGAGCCTGGCGTTCATCGACGCCACGGTGGTCAACATCGCGTTGCCCGCGATCGGGCGGGATCTCGACAGCAGCGCGGCGGGCCTGCAGTGGACCGTCAACGGGTACGCCCTGAGTCTCGCCTCGCTGATCCTGCTCGGCGGCTCGCTCGGTGACCGGTTCGGGCGCAAGCGGGTGTTCATGATCGGCATCGGCTGGTTCGCGCTGGCGTCGCTGCTGTGCGGGATCGCGCCGAACATCGAGACGCTCATCGCCGCCCGGACCCTGCAGGGCATCGGCGGCGCGCTGCTGACACCGGGTGCGCTGGCGATCCTCGAGGCGTCGTTCGTCCGTGAGGACCGGGCCAAGGCGATCGGCGCCTGGTCGGGTCTCGGCGGCATCGGCGGCGCGCTGGGCCCGTTCCTCGGTGGCTGGCTGGTCGAGGTGGCCAACTGGCGGTTCATCTTCCTGATCAACGTGCCGCTCGCGCTGCTGGTCATGGTGGTCGCGGCCCGGCACGTCCCCGAGTCCCGCAACCCGAACGCCGCCCGCCGGCTCGACGTCACCGGTGTCCTGACCGGGGCCGCGGGCCTCGGCGGGCTCACCTACGGCTTCACGGCCTGGCCGGCGAACGGTCCGGGCAGCCCGCAGGTGCTGGTCTCGCTGCTGATCGGTGTCGCCGGGCTGGCCGCGTTCGTGCTGACCGAGCGGCGGTCGGCCCACCCGATGCTCCCGCTGGGCGTCTTCAGCTCCAAGGCCTTCTCGGGCGCCAACCTGGTCACCTTCCTCGTGTACGCGGCCAACGGCGGTGTCTTTTTCCTCGTTGTCCTCAATCTGCAGGTGGTGTCCGGCTTCAGCCCCCTCACCGGCGGTCTGGCGCTGCTGCCCGTGACAGCGCTGATGCTGGTGCTGTCGGCGCGGGCCGGCGCCCTGGGCCAGCGCATCGGCCCCCGCCTCCCGATGACCGTCGGGCCACTCATCTGCGCCGTGGCATTGGCCTGGATGAGCCGCATCGGCGTGGGCGCCTCGTACTGGACGGACGTCCTGCCCCCGGTGATCATCTTCGGGCTCGGCCTGTCCCTGCTGGTGGCGCCGCTGACCGCCACGGCTCTGGGCGCGCTGGACGACACCTTCGCCGGCATCGCCAGTGGCGTGAACAACGCGGTGGCCCGGGCAGCCGGGCTGCTGTCGGTGGCCGTGCTGCCGCTGGCGGCGGGCATCGGCACCGGGAACCTCACCGACGCCCAGGACCTGCACCCGACCTACCGCAACTCGATGCTGATCTGCGCGGCCCTGATGGTGATCGGTGGTCTGCTGGCGGCCGTTCTCATCCCGCGCCGCCTGCCCGCGCACACGCCGGCAAAGAGGTCGCCCGTCGACGGCCGGGACGTGGTGACGATCGAACCGGTCGGCGGCGACCAGAGCCCGGTGCAGACGTACTGCGACATGGCCGGGCCGCCGGTCCACCCCCGGAGCCGCGCCTAAATGACGTGCGCCGACCGGCTGGACGCGGCTTGGATGTGTCCATGCGTCCTGTTTTCGCCGACCCGCCCAAGCTGTCTCCCGGCGACCGTGTCGCCGTCGTCTCGCCGGCCTTCGCGGCTCCGGCGGAGTTCCCCGCCCAGCACGAGCAGGGACTGCGCCGGCTCCGCGAGGAGTTCCAGCTGGAGCCGGTCGAATACCCGTCGACGCGCCGGCATTCGTCGGCAGCCGAACGGGCCGCGGATCTGACTGCAGCCTGGGCCGATCCGTCGATCCGCGCCGTCCTGGCGACGATCGGCGGTGACGACCAGATCACCGTGCTGCGGCACCTCGATCCCGGGCCGTTCCGGGCCGATCCGAAGCCGTTCTTCGGCTTCTCGGACAACACCAACCTGCTGAACTGGCTCTGGACCCACGGTGTCGCCGGGTACCACGGTGGCTCGACGATGATGCACGTCGCCCGGGGCGGCGGCCTGCAGGCAGTCTCCGCCGACTCGTTACGGGCTGCGCTCTTCACGCCGGGTGACCTCGAGATCCGGCCCCTGGAACGCTTCACCGACGAGGAGGTGGAGTGGAACGAGGGGACCTCCCTGACGCAGGCGCCGCCGGACTTCCCCAGCCCCGGGTGGTTCTGGCATCAGCCCGACCGGGTCGTCTCCGCGCCTGCGTGGGGTGGCAGCCTCGAGATCCTGCACTGGACGCTGGCGGCTGACCGGTGGGTCCGGCCCGTCGAGGACTACGCCGGGTGTGTGCTGCTGCTGGAGACGTCCGAGGAGATGCCGTCCGGTGGGGAGGTCCACCGGATGCTGCGCAACTTCGGCGAGCGCGGCCTGCTGGAGCAGTTCCCGGCGATCCTGGTCGCCACGGCCAAGGCCACGGTGTTCTTCGACCCCAGGCCCGTCGAGGAACGTGACCGATACCGGGAGGAGCAGCGGGAGGCCGTGCTGCGGGCGCTGGAGGCCTACAACCCCGGCGCCCTGGCCGTCTTCGGCGTGGACTTCGGGCACACCAGCCCGCAGTGGGTGCTGCCCTGCGGCGGGCGCATCACCGTCGACGGGCCGGCGCGGCGGATCACCGCGCACTACTGAGGGCTTCGACCTCGGCGGCGAAGAGGCCGTCGGGGTCGACTCCCATCGACGTGAAGTTGCCCTCGATCTCGAGGCTGACAAAACCGTGCAGGCGGCTCCACACGGCAACGGCCCCGAGCACGGTCAGCATCCGCTGCAAGGCGTCGTCGAGGCGCTCGTCGTGGGCGTCGTACCCGGGCAGCGGCGCGCCGAAGAGCAGCCTGTACCGGTGGGGATGGACAGCCGCCCACGTGCGGTAGGCCGCGGCCAGCTCCGGCAGACGGCGCGATGCGGCGGAGATCGCGGTGGTCAGGTCGGTGTACGCGTCCAGGATCAGCTCGGTGAGCAGGGCGTCGCGGCCGGCGAAGTAGCGGTAGAGCGCCGGGCCGGAGACGCCGAGCTCCTTGGCGATCGCGTTGATCGACAGCGCCTGCGGTCCGCCCTCGGCGAGCTGGCGCAGGGCCGCGTCCTTGACCTCCTGGCGCATCTGCGCGCGGAAACGGTCCCTGATCCCCCCGGGCGTCATCCCCCGAAGTTACAGCCGTGGCGCAAGGTGAGACCCACTAACTACCCGGATCGGACCTACCGTACGTCCGGTTTCTCCTAGCCTGACCTGGGGAGCCGACGGCGGTCAGGGGGACGGCATGGTTCAGTCACCTGTCGCACCCATGGCCGTGGGCGACCTCCTCGTCAACGCGAACCTGCTCACCCCGCAGCAGATGGCCGACGCGATCCGCGCCCGGATCCGCACCGGTTCACGCCTGGAGAGCATCGTCATCGCGGCCGGGATGGTCCGCCGGCACGACGTCTACCGGGTGCTCGCCGAGGCCTGGGACCTGCTCTACCTCGACGCGCTCGAGGAGGAGGACTTCGACGACGATCTGGTCGCCGGTCTCGATCCCGCCCAGCTCGTCGACGAGGGCTGGTTCCCCGTACGCCACATCGGCGGTAATCGGGTGCTGGTCGCGACGGCCGAGGCGCCCACCGACACCCGTCGTGCACACGTCGCCGGCATCCTCAAGGCCGACGTGGTCTTCGCCGCGGCCACCGGACTCGACATCGACACCGCCGTCGTGCGGGCGTTCCGGGGTCAGGTGCTCGACGAGGCGTGCCTCGGGTTGTGGCGGCGCGACGAGGACCGCTCCGCGCGTACCGTGCTCAACGGCCGGCAGAAGGTCCTGCTGGCGATCGGCCTGGTGCTGCTCCTGGCCGGCCTGGTTTTTGCCACCCGCTGGACGATCGTGGTGATCTCGGCCGCCGTTGGGCTCGCGTTCCTGGTCAGCGTGACGTTCAAGTTCGTCATGTGCCTCACCGGCGTGCGGTACGAGGGACTGCAACGTGTGACCAAGGAAGATGTCGACGCGCTCAAGGACACGGATCTGCCGCCGTACACGGTACTTGTCCCGGTGTTCCGGGAGAGCGAGGTGGTCAAGGACCTGGTGGCGAACCTCGGTGCGCTCGACTATCCGACCTCGAAGCTGCAGATCCTGCTGCTGCTGGAGGAGGACGACCGGGAGACGCGGGAGGCGGCGCTGGCGTCGAACCCGCCGGAGACGATCACCTTCGTCACCGTGCCCAGCGGCTCGCCGCAGACCAAACCGAAGGCCTGCAACGTGGGGTTGTTCCTGGCCCGCGGCGACTACCTGGTCATCTACGACGCCGAGGACCGGCCCGACCCCGACCAGCTCAAACGGGCCGTGGTGGCGTTCCGGCGCGGTGACCGGTCACTGGTCTGCGTGCAGGCGGCCCTGAATTACTTCAACGCCGACGAAAATGCCCTGACCAGGATGTTCACGCTCGAGTACTCGTTCTGGTTCGACTACATGCTGCCGGGGCTCGAGGCTTGGCGGATGCCGATCCCGCTCGGCGGCACGTCCAACCACTTCCGGACGAACGCCCTGAAGGTCCTCGGCGGCTGGGACCCGTTCAACGTCACCGAGGACGCCGACCTGGGCATCCGCGCCGCGGCGCTGGGCCGGACCGTCGGTGTCATCGAGTCGACGACGTTCGAGGAGGCGAACCGGGCGTACGGCAATTTCCTCCGCCAGCGCTCGCGGTGGATCAAGGGATACATGCAGACGACGCTGGTGCACCTGCGGCATCCGGTGAAGCTGTTCCGGCAGACCGGACCGCGGGCGGCGTTCGGCTTTGTGATGCTGGTCGGCGGCACGCCCGTGAGCTTCCTCTGCGTACCCCCGCTGTACGCGCTGTTCCTCGTCTCGCTGCTCGTCCCGCCGGACGCCCTCGCCCCGTACTTCCCCGGCTGGGTCATGTGGATGAGCCTGCTCAACCTGCTCCTCGGCAACGCCCTGATGATCTACGTGTCGATGATGGGCGCGTTCAAACGGCGCCGCTACAAGCTCGTCGCGTGGGCGCTGCTCAACCCGGCGTACTGGCTGATGCACTCGATCGCCGCCTACAAGGGGCTGTGGCAGCTCATCACCAAGCCGCACTACTGGGAGAAGACCGCCCATGGTCTCAGCACCGTCGACGCCAACGACCCGGCGCCCGGGAGCGCACCACAAACCGCCGACCACCCGGTCCGCACCTGAGTGGGTTCGCCGCCTGGCCCTCGGCGGCGCCATCGCCCTGCCCTACGTCCTCCTGGCGATCTTCCGCGGCGTCGGCCCCGACACCCCGAACGCCAAGCTCGACCGCCTCGGCAGCGAGATCAAGTGGGGTTCTAGCGACCTCGGTTTTGTCCGCGACATGTACCCGCCCCTGCCCTCCGGCATCGCCGGCGCCCTGCCCGGCGGCAGACTGGCCCTGGGGATAGCCGGCGCGCTGCTGGCGGCGTTCGTGCTGGAATTCCTGATCACCCGCCTCCGCCGCCGGCAGCACCCGTGGTGGCTGATCGCCCCGGTCATCATCGGCATCGGCGCGATGCCGGTCTACGCCCGCACCGCAATCGACGACCTGGCCACCTTCGCCGGCCTGGCCGCCCTGATCTTCGCCGTGGCGGGACTCCTCGAATTCACCGGCCTCGGCGACACCGGTGGTGGATTCCGCGCCGGCCTGGCCCTGGGCATCGGCGTTGCCTGCGACCTCAACGTGGCCGTCTACGCCGTGGCCATCGGCGTCGCGGCACCCCTCATCGCCCGCCGGCGCTACCAGGGCATCCCGTACGCCACCCAGGCCGCGATGCTCGTGCTGATCTTCCCCGCGTGCGCGGCGCTGACCGGCTGGGCGTACCTGGAATGGCGCTTCAGCGGCGGCGCCTTCCACGCGGTCCACCTCGTCGGCGGCGGCACGGACGGCCTCACCGCCACCCTGCTGGCGATCGCCACCTCGCCGGTCTTCCTGCTCTCCGCGGTGATCCTGCTCCGCCAGAACGCCGCAGCCGCCGTCGCCCTGGCCATCCCGGTCCTGAGCCTGATGATCAGTACCGGCCTGGGCCTGACCAACGGCGGCGGCACGGACCACATCGTCCTCGCCCTGATCGGCGCCTTCACCATCGCGGCAAACCCGAGCCTGACCGTCATCCGCCTCTACGCCCTGGCGGTCGTCATCCAGGTCGGCCTCGGCTCAGTCCTGGCCTAATGACTGCTGTTCGTGGTGTGCGGCTTCTTCCCGAACTGCCGCCAACTCGTCTCGGTCATCTCGATCCCATAATGCTTCGCGGCGACCTTGATGTTCTCGAAAGCCTCGTCCCGCTCAGCGTCCGTCACACCCTTCACCTGATCGAACCGAGCCATCGCATTCCGCACATGCTCAGCATCGGTCATCGGTTCCTTACGCTTACCCGCAAAGGCATAGGCGCTGTCCGGAAGCTCCTTACGCTCCTCAGCCGACAACGTCCCATGCTCATCCACAGGCTTCCAAGAAGTAGCCATGACCAGGAGATACCCCACTCTCAGGGATAAGAACATCCAATGAAGGCGATAAGGCCGACCACGCACGGGCCCCCGCACGGTGGCTACGGAACAAAACCACGACGAACATCCCACAGTGCCAGCAGTTGACCTGAACAACGAGCGCCACCGACCCGCAGCGGGACACCAACCGCAACCAACTACGGACACCATCCCCGCCGCCGGTGCGCAGTAACCCCGCCAACCACGCAGCGCTAGCAAGCGACGGCCGCACCGAGGGTCAGTAAAGACCGGGAACTGTCGTGAAGCGGTGAGTAGCAGCGGGCCCAAGAGCAGGCTGACTCGTCGACCGCGCCCATTGTTCGACAGAGCGCCGCAACGACGACAGAGCCAGATCATCGAAGGGCACATGACCACGGTCGGGTTCGTCGGTGGAGAGCTCACGAAGGAGCAGGTGGCCACGAGTCTCCGAACCAGGTTCGGCCGCGTCGAGAACCTTGAACGAGGTACCCGGCAGGAACAGCACACGACCATCAGCACGGTGGTCGTCATCGGGTTCGAGCAGACGGGTCCGCCGCGCGGTCATCGACCAGATGAGGATGTCGACGTTGCCCGGAAGGCCAGGCGGGGGCTCGGTCAGAGCCGAGGTGAAACCCCAGTCGGTGAGGACACCCCGGTCACGGATCTCCCGCAGGTCGGCGTCGGACAACTCAGCGGACAGCACCGTCGCACCACGATGGGAGGGCAACCGGCCAAGACCGCTGGCGACGCAGCGAGCGAACGGAACCTGCGGGCCGATCGCCCCGTCACGCAGAGCCGCATCGAGGCCCACACCCAGCGCCGACAGGTAGAGGCGGACGGCCACCGCGTCGACCATGGTGTCCGGCCCCGCCTGAAAGCCGGGGTGTTCGGACAGCACACGAGACACCGAGCTGGCCGCCGCGTCGTACTCACGGCTGAAGGTGCTGCGCAGCCAGGCACGCTCCTCCGCAAGACCCACCGGGGTCGGCAGGCCGCGAGCATCGGACTCAGGCGTGGTCTGGAACCGCAGGTGACGCGGAGTCGCGGCCAGCGGCAACACCGCGGGACCATCCTCGGGCTTGCCGGACTCGAAACGAACGGGCTCACTCGGCCCCGAGTCCCGTTGACCGGGCACGGTCGGCGCGGGCGGGTTGAGAGGCGGCCCCAAGCCTACGGTTCCGGAGTAGCCGAGAGCGGGAGAGCTCGGAGCCGATCCGGAGCGGCCGAGGTCGGACGGGTCGAAGCTGAGTTCAGCTGGTCTAGAACCGGCGCCCCCGAACCGGCCAAGATCCGACGAGCCGAGATCCGACGAGCCGCGGCCTGTCAGTTCGGAGGGGCCGACCCGGGACGGGCCGGCATGGGCGGGAACGTAGTCCGTCGCAGGAGGATCCTCGAGAAGGACCGACCCGGAGCCGTCCACCGTGGACGCGCTACGGGACACCGACTCGGCCACGGGACGACCACCGGCCTGGTCGAGGGCTTCCAGAACCCGGACCGCAACCTCAGGCGTGATCACCCGCTCACCCGGCGACGAGGCCTGCCCCGACCGTGATCCAGACGGCCGGGTCGGGAGCCGTGTCGGATGCGGGTCGAAGCGCGGTATCACTACGTCCGACGAAGCCTCGTCCCAGAGCGGAACCGAAACGCTGCGGTCCTGCTGCGGACCAGGCCGCGACGGAGGGCTGTCACGCACGCGCCGCTCGGGCACAGCCGGTTCGGCAGCAGCCAGGCTGCCGCCCGCCTTGCCGCGACTAGCAGCCCCGAGCACCACCGCCGGCGCTGCGTGACGGTCGGATTCCAGCTCGTCGGAGGCCAGACCGGCGGGAACCGCAACCTCCAGACTGCCGGCTGCCGCCACCTCGATGCCTGCGGCGGGAGGCGTCGGGATCTGGTCCAGCGCCAGATCGGCCTTGCTGAAGCGGAACGTCGAGCCGTCGGCCACAACACCCCCCGCCGCGGCCTGGGCACGCTGGCCGGTGCGGACGACCGCCGTCGCCAGCTGCATGGCGCTGCGGGAGCGGGTCGGGGGGTCGAGGCGGGCGACGAGGTCCTCGGCGAGTTCGCGGAGGCGGACCACGCGGGACGGGTCGGTGTCCTCGACGACGACGGCGTGCAGGGACGGGTCGGCGGCGCGGGCGCGGACACGTTCGGCGTGTCTGGGCGCCACCGGGCCGCGGATCCACAGCCCCGACTGGATGATCTCGACGACGGCGTCTTCCGCGTACCGGTAGATCAGGGGGCCGGCGGGGTCGCCGAGCATGAGGGGCGCGCGGTAGCTCAGGATTTTGGGGGTGCGGGCCGGCATCGTGGATCGGACGCGGGGGGTGTAGCCGAGTTCGCGGGCGAAGACCTGCCAGCCGAGGTCGCCGTCCTCGGTGACGGTGTGGATCCGGGGGCGCTCGGGGCGACCCACCGGTACGCCGGTGAAGCAGACGATCGGTGCTTCGAGCAGGTCGGCGAGCGCCTGCCCCAGTGGCTCACCCTCAGGGAGCTGCACGGGTCCGTAGTGGACGAAGCGGGCGCGGCTGCGACCCTCCTCGCCCAGGTCACGCCAGAAGCGGGCCACGTCGTCGAGGGCCAGGGGCGGGGTGCCGGGGCAGCCGAGCACGATGGTCAGCGCTTGCGGCTGGCAGGGCAGGGCCGCGGCGAGGCGCTGCCAGTGGTCGCCGATCGCCGGCTGGTCGCGGGTGTCGCGGATCCAGACGCCGCCGGGCAGGGGTTCGACGGCGCCGACCGCGCTGGTCGGCAGGAAGTCCGCGGCAGCGCCGTCCCAGGCCGGGGTCGGGTAGCGCTTGGCCTCCCATGCGGGCGGGCGGCCGGGGCTGTAGCGGACCCAGCCGCTGCCCTCGGCCGCGTGGACGAACAGGCCGCCGTGCGCGCCGCGGATCATGTGCCCGTAGGGCGCGATGACCGGGCGGCCGAGCCGGTCGGAGAGCCACTGTCCGGCGAGGACGGTGGTGTCCTGACCGGCGCCGCAGATGACCAGGCGGATGCCGCGCCGCTGCCGGTGCAGGGCGCCGGCCACCGACTCCCAGATGCCGACGGGCAGGTCGTCGTGCAGGTCGAGGACAACGATGTCATTGTCGGCGTCCTCGTCGACCGCGAGCGCCAGCGACTGTGCCTCCGGGCTGATCCGCTCGCGGGCGTGCAGGACCAAGGCGTTGCCTACCGTGTGTTTTTCGATCGACGCCGTGCGCACCGCTCACCTCCCAGCCGCAACGACCTCAGATCATGCCGGAGCGCAACGCGTACGCGACCGCGTGTGACCGGTTGCGCAGCTTCAGGCGATGGGTGACCCCGTAGATGACGTTCTTGACGGTGCGCTCGGAGTAGCAGAGCTCGCCGGCGATCTCGTTGGTGTCGAGCCCGTCCGCCATCAGCCGCAGCACGTCGATCTCCCGCGGGGTCAGGCCGGACGCGTTCAGGCCGTGCGGGGTGAGGACGTCGCGCTGGAGGCGTTCGATGTGCTTGAGGAGCTCACCGACGAGGTTCGGGGGCATGACGCCGCCACCGGCAGCCGCGGCGAGCACGCTGTGCACCAGGCGCTCGGCGGTCACGGCGGGCCGGGGCAGGATCGCGACGACCCGGCACTCGACGGCGGTCAGCAGCTCCGTCTCGGTGATCTCGTTGGTGATCAGCACGACGGGCGCACCCACCTCGGCCGCGGAACGGCGCAGCATGGCGACGACGTCGGTGGTGAGGCGGTCGACGGAGACGACGAGGACCTTGGCGTCGGCCCGGTCGGCGCTGCGCAGCAGCGTGAGCTCCGGGCGCGACTGCAGATAGCTGGCAAGTCCCGCCTGGCTGAGCGGATCCGATGCCTGCAGGGCTACGCGCACCTGTTCCACTGCTACCTCCGGTTTGGTCGTTATGGCCGGGTCAGTCTCCGGAAGCGTTCTTCAGAAAATCTCCACGGCGTCTTCATCGCCGTGAAGAAGTCCTGAAGGTTTAGCCATAGACGCAGCTCATTGCCGAACTATAAAAACATCTTCATGTTCTGCGGCGGGTTAATCGACGGGCGGGAGCAGTCCCCGGGCCCGGCGCAACGCCTCGATGTACTTCGGCAGCTCGGCGACCGCGCTCTCGAGACGCCCGGGTGCCAGCTGGTCGACGAAGACCGCGTCGACCACGTCCTGGCGCAGCTCGGGCGGCAACGCGTCCAGCTGCTGCACGGGCAGCTGCTGCCAGATGCGAATGACCCGCAGCCTCGCCCTGATCATCGCGAGGGTGCGCTCCAGCCCGGCAATGACCTCGTCGGCGTTGACCGGGTCCAGCACGAGGCGGCCCTCGGTCGCGAGCGTGAGGAACAGGTCACCGGCGAAATCCCCGCTCATCGACCCCTCCTCAGCGCACCCGGCAGGCACCTGGCACGGCAGCGAGTCCACCAAAGAAGCCGCGGTCACGGAAGGCCGTGGGCCCGGTCATGCCCGGGTCTCCCGCCTTCTTTGCCCGCGTCGTCGCGGGCGGGTTGACCGATCGCTGCCCGGATACGCGGCGCCACTGTGGGTTTTTGTGGATTCTGCCGGGAGCCCCGAACGGTAAAGAATCTGCAAAGGGCGACGCGCGGACCTGCTAAGGCAGCGCTATGGTGGTTCGCGCGCGGCGCATTCACACGCTTGCGCGGCCCCATTAAGAATGGGGACGGGGATTTTCGCACCTAGCAGGGCACCTGACGGGGACGTTGGTCGGCGGTGAACGAAAGCTTGCACGTTCAACTGCTGAGTGGCGGGAGCGATCCCACGACGACGAGGTTGGGAAACCGATGGCGGTAGCGCACGAGGGCATGGACCTTCGTCTGCTCGGCCCTGTCCGCGCCTGGCGTGACGGCGCCGAACTCGCCCTGGGGTCCGCCCGGCGTACGGCGGTCTTCAGCGTGCTCGCCCTGCACGCCAACCACGCGGTCTCCCGGGAACAGCTGGTCGCCGCGGTCTGGGGTGACGATCCGCCCGCGAGCGCGACCGGCAACGTCTACACCTATGTCTCCTCGCTGCGGCAGGTTCTCGAGCCCAGCCGCGACCGGTGGGCCGCCGGGCAGATGCTCACCTCCGGTGGCGGCAGTTACTGCCTGCACGTGCCGGGCCACGTTGTCGACGTCTACCGCTTCGAGTCGCTGCGGGAGGACAGCCGCCGGCACCGGGCCGCCGGTGACCGCCTCGGCGAGCTCGCCGCGCTGGAGGCGGCCATGGGCCTGTGGCAGGGCGAGGCGCTGACCGGCGTCCCCGGCCCGTACGCCGAGGCCCAGCGCCTGCGCCTCACCGAGCTGCGCCTGGCCACGGTGGAACGGCACGCCGGACTGCTGGTGGAGCTGGGCCGGCACGAGGAGGCGATCGCCGCGTTACGCACGCTGGTGGCGGCGTACCCGCTGCAGGAAAACCTGCACGGCCTGCTGATGTCCGCCCTGCACGCGAGCGGCCGCCGGTCCGAGGCCCTGGAGGTGCACAGCCGGCTGCGGACGCTGCTCCGGGACGAGCTGGGCACCGAGCCGAGTGCGGCGCTGCGCGCGGTTCACACCCGGGTCGTCGGCGGGCAGAGCAGCCCCGCCGCCGCACCGGTGGCCGACGTTTTCATCGGGCGGGCCGCCGAGCTGTGCCTGCTCCGTGACGCGGTCACCGAGGTCGCTGCGGGTCGTGGTGGCAGCGTCTGGCTTCAGGGCACCGCCGGCATGGGCAAGTCGGCCCTGCTCACGGCCGCGCTGCGGGACGCGACACCGGCCGGCTGCCGGGTCGGCTGGGGTGTCGGCGACGAGGTGGCCCGGCGCATGCCGCTCGGTGTGTTGCGCGAGTGCATCGAGTCGGCCCTGTCCGGCGAAGAGAGCCCTGAGCTGGTGACGGCGGAGGCGGCGGTGGCCGTGGTCCGCCGGATCGCCGCGTCCGGTCCCCTGGTGCTGATCATCGACGATCTGGAGCTGGCCGACGACGCCACGCTGCGGGTCTGGACGGAGCTGCACGCTCTGACCCGGGAGCTGCCGCTGCTGCTCGTGGGGGCGGGGGCACCGGCCACCGACGATCATCGCCTAGATCCGCTCCGGGCGGTGCGGCCGCGCCCGGTGCTGCTCGGCGGGCTGCCTCCCGGTGATGCGGCCGCGCTGATCCGCCTGCTGGCCGACGAGCTGCCCGAGCCCCGGGCGCTGCGGCGCCTCCTGGCCGACGCCGGCGGCAACCCCTTCTACCTGCGGCATCTTGCGGCCGCGGTGGGCGCGGAGACCGAGGCCGGCGACCCGCTGCCGGCCGAGGTGCTGGCCGCGGTCTCGGCTCATCTCGATCCGCTCGGTGAGGAGACACGGCAGATCCTGCGGGCCGTGGCCTACCTGAGCGCCGACCACACCGGTGCGGGCAGTGACGTCATCTGCACGGTGCCGGAGGTCGCGGCGGTGACCGGCCGCCCGATCGAGGAGATCGACCGGGTGCTGGCCCCGGCCCGTGCGGCGGGAGTGCTCGGCCGGGGACCACACCTGGTGTTCCAGCACCGGATCGTGGCCCGCGTCCTGCACGAGGGCACGCCGACCGCACTGCGGGTGATGCTGCACCGTTCGTTCGCCGAGAAGATCGCCGCCGCGGGGGCCGCTCCGGAACGTGTGGTGGCGCAGCTCCTGGCCGGGCCGGTGCCGCTGGACCCGTGGGCGAGTCAGTGGCTCACCGCGCACATCGACGAACTGCGCGTACGCGCCCCCAAGCCCACGATCGCCGTGCTGCAGCGGGCACGCGCGCAGTACAACCTCGACCACGACACCCGGCTCGAGCTGACAGCCTGGCTGGCCCGGCTGCTGTTCCGGGAGAACCGCAACGCCGTCGCGGAGGCGGGCTGGGTGGCGGCCCGGGCCACCGACCTGACCCTGGAGGCGGAGATGCGCTGGATCGTCGCCGCGACCCACGACCGCAGTGGCGACTATGCGGCCGCCGCCGAGGTCGTGCGTTTTGTGCTCAGCGCCCGCAGGGCCCCTGAGCAGTGGTTGAACCGCTTCCGGACGCTGCTCGCCCAGCTGCGCCCGAACCTGCCGGGTAACCCGACTGTGCCCCACATGCGGCGCTCGATCACCTCACCTGATCCAATTTCTGTTATCCGCTGACGGCTGCGTGGTCTCCACGTGTATGGGATCCCCGAACCTCGGAGACGGAGGACAGGTGCCGACCTCTTCCGATGACCGGCTCCGGATCTCGGTGCTGGGCCCGGTCCGGGCCTGGCTCGGGGAGCGGGAGCTCAATCTCGGTCCCGGCCGCCAGCGTGCGCTCTTCGCCGCGCTGACGGCGAACGCCAACCGGATGGTGAACCGCGACGAGCTGATCGAGGCGGTGTGGGGTGCGTCGGCCCCGGCCACCGCGACCGGCAGCGTCTACACCTACATCTCCGGGTTGCGGCGCAGCCTCGACCCGGACCGCACCCACCGGGGCACGGACGAGTTGCTGGCCTCCGGCCCGTCCGGTTACCTGCTGCGCGTCTCGCCGGGTGCGCTGGACAGCGACCGGTTCGCCGAGCTGTGCGCGCAGGCCACCGAGCTGCGCGAGTCCGGTGACCTCGCCGGCGCGGCGGCGCAGCTCGACGAAGCGCTGGCCCTGTGGCACGGCGAGGCGTACGGCGGCCTGTCCGGTCACCGGCTGGAGGTCGAGCGCGCCCACCTGGCCGAGCTCCGCCTGGCCGCGGTCGAGCAGCGGGCGCGCATCGTCATGGAGCTGGGTGACGACGGCCTGGTCGCGGAGCTGGCCGGACTCGTCCGTGACCACCCCCTGCACGAGCCGTTGCACGAGTTGCTGATGCTGGCCCTGCACCGCACCGGACGGCACGCCGAGGCGCTCGAGGTCTTCCGGGCGGCCCGGCGGACCCTGGTCGCGGAGCTGGGTGTCGAGCCCGGTCCCGCGCTGACCGAGCTGCACCGGCGGGTGCTGGCGGGATCGTCCGAACCGGACACCGCTCCCGGTCCGCAGCCGGTCGCCCCCATCGTGCCGACACCGGTGGCCAAGGCCATCCGGGACGGCCTGGCCGAGCGCCCGCTGGTCGGCCGCGACACCGAGCTCGGACGCCTCCGCGACCTGGTCCGCGCGGTCAGCACCGGCACGGGTGCCGCCGTCTGGATCGAGGGCGAGCCCGGCATCGGCAAGACCGAGCTGCTCACCGCCGCTTTCGCCGCTGTCGGGGACGACGGCTGCCAGCTCGCCTGGGGTGTGGCGGACGAGCTCGACCAGCACGTACCCCTGCAGGTGGTCACCCGCGCCCTCGGCATCGAGGTGGAGTCACCCGACCCGCGGCGGGCGGCCCTCGCCGGTGAGATGCACGGGGCCGACTCCGAGGATGCCGGTGCCGCGGAGCGTGTGCTCGCGTACGTCCGGGCGACCTGTGCCGTTGCGCCCCTCGTCCTCGTCGTCGACGATCTGCAGTGGGCCGACGACGCCAGCGTCCTGCTCTGGGACCGCCTGGTGGCGGCGACCCGGCGGATGCCGCTGCTGCTGGTGGCCGCGGCCCGGCCCGAGCCGAACGGTCGCGCGCTGGCGCAGCTGCGGCGTGGTGTCCAGTCCCGGCAGGGGCACACGCTGATGCTCCAGGCGTTGCCGGCCGCTGACATCGAGGCCCTGGTGACCACCCTGGTCGGGGCCCGGATCGGTCCGCATCTGCGCGGCATCGTGCCCCGCTCCGGCGGCAATCCGCTCTGCGCCCGCGAGATGGCGACCGCGCTGCTGCGCCGTGGGGTCGTGGAGATCAGCGACGGCCGGGCCGAGATCGACGCGTCGGTGTCCGTGGAGGCACCGCGGTCCCTGCTGGCCGTGGTGCGGGCGACGCTGGACTTCCTCACCGAGGACACCCAGGAGGTGCTGCGGCTCGCGGCCCTGCTGGGCACCGAGTTCGCCGTCGACGACGTGGTCGCCGTGACCGGCCGGTCACCGTTCGACCTGATGGTCAATCTCGAGGAGGCGCTGGCCGCGAACGTCGTGGTCGACGCCGGCACCGACCTGGCTTTCCGGCACCCGTTCCTGCGGCAGGCGCTGCACGAAAGCATCCCCGCGGCGGTCCGGTCGACACTGCACCGGCACACCGCCGAGGTCCTCTCCCGGGGTGGCAGCCCGGTGACCCGGGTCGCCGAGCAGCTCGCCGCCGAGACCCCGGTGGTCGACGAGTGGGTGGTGAGCTGGCTGGTCACGCATCACGCGGAGGTCGTCAAACGCACACCCCGCATCGCGGGCGAGCTGCTGCGTCAGGTGCTGGCCACGACCCTGCCCACGGTCGGGCAGCGGGAGGCCCTGCTGGTCGCCCTGGTCAAGCTGGAGTTCCGCCACGACCGGTACCCGATGGACGAGGCCCGCGAAGCGCTCGGCATCACCACCGACCCGGCCGACCGCGCGGAGATGCGCCAGCTGCTGGCGGCGATGCGCTTCCGGCGCGGTGACCCGGACGGTGCCATCGGCATGCTGGCCGGCGCCGTCGACGACCCCGACGTGCCGGAGATCTGGCGGACCCGGCACCGGGTGCTGCTGGCCAACTTCCGCCGCGGCGAGCTGAACGACCTCGACCGCGCCGACCGGAACGCGCAGCGGGTGCACGACGAGGCTGTTGCGGTGGGCCAGCCGTACGAGGCCGCGTTTGCGCTGCAGACGACGTGGCTGACCAACTCGATCCGCCGCGATCACGAACGCGCCCTGGAGTACGTCGATCGGGCGCTGGACATCATGCACGACCACCCGACCTTCGCCGGCATGTACTTCGACCTGCTCGACAACCGCATGTTCACGCTGCAGAACCTCGACCGGCTGGACGAGGCTGAGCGGACCCTGCGCGAGGCGGCACTCTTCGCCATTCGCCACCGGCTGCCCGCCAGCCTTCAGGTCGCCTCGGCCGTGCAGTACTACTGGCTCGGGCGCTGGGACGACGCGACCGCCGAGGTCAGTGCGGTCACCGACGACGCACCCGGTGTGACCTTCCTGGGCATGCGGGAGCCCGGTGCGGTGACGATGCTGCTGCACGGGGTGGCCGCCCTGATCGCCGGGCACCGCGACGACGCCGATCTGGCCGCAGCCCACCTGGACGCCGCCGACGCGCTGCCGGCGACCGACGCCGAGCGGGAGAGCTGCGACTTCCTGCTGGTCGCGCGGGCTCTGGGCGCCGAGCAGCAGGACCGGCCGGCCGACGCGCTGGCGATCCTCGCTCCCCTGCTGACCCCCGAGTACGCCCCGATGATGCTGCGCCATCAGTGGCTGCCGGACGCGATGCGGATCGCGCTGCAGATCGGCCGGGAGGACGTGGCCCGCCAGGCCACGAAGATCTGTGCCGACGAGGCGGCCAAGGAGGTGCGGCCCGCCCGTGCCTGGGCCGCCGCCGCCCGCTGCCAGGCGTTGCTCTCGGGCGACCCGCAGCCCGTGCTGGAGGTCGTCGCGCACTACCGGGCCGTGGGGCGGGTGCCCGAGCTGGCCGCGGCCTGCGAGGACGCCGCCGTGCTGCTGGCCGCCCGGCGCCGCCCGCACGAGGCGGCCCTCTGCGGCGGCGAGGCGGCCGAGGTCTACACCGTGCTCGGCGCGCGCTGGGACCTGCGCCGGCTCCGTCGCCGGCTGGCCGAGTACGGCATCGACCCCGTCCGGGTGGCGGTACCGGCTCAGTAAAGGTTGATCTCGACCGGGCCCATCTTCTGCTGCGCCAGCCGTCCCGCGGCCGCCGCCGCTGCCCGCACGGCCTCCGCGATCGCGTCCTGCAACTGCCGCGCGTCCCGCAGATCAAAAACCCGCGGATCTACCTGTACGGCCTTGAGCTGCCCGAGTCCACTCGTCAGCACCGTGACGGTCCCGTCGCCGGAGCGCCCGGTCACCACGGCACGCTCCAGATCGGACTGTGCGTCGATCATCTGCTGCTCGAACGCGCGGGCGTTGTCGAGAAAACCCTGGAAATCGGGCTGCACAGCTGCCTCCTCGCTCCTGTCAGCCGAGCTCATGTCAGCCGAGCTCATGTCAGCCGACCGCGGCCAGGCCGCCGGCCTGGCGGGCGGGGACCGGATCCGGGCTGCCCCGGCCGGCCAGTCCGGTGAGGTCGGCGAGGGCCAGCGTCCGTGACGCCGCCGTACGCGTGAGCCCCCACGAGAACAGGTGTGCCGCACGGACGGTCCGCTCGCTGAGCCCGGTGGTGAGACCGGTGATCGCCTGACGGACGTCGTCGGGCACCTCGTGGCCCCGCCGGACCAGATGCCGGACGACGATGTCGGCGAGCTCGGCGGTCGTGTAGTCCGGCACCGACCACTCCTGGCCGAACGCCTCGGCGAGGCCCGGCACGGTTGTCCGCAGGTGCGCCAGCGCGGCGTCCTCACCGATGAGCACGACCACGGGGTCACCGGGGCCGGCCCGCATCTGCTCGACCAGCGACTCGACGATCTCCACGCCGTTGCCCGAACCGTCGTCGGTGTAGTCGACCACCAGCACACCGCCCTCGGCGTCCTGCATCGCCGCCCGGACCAGGCTGCGTGCCTGACCCGGCCACTGCGGTGCCAGCTCCTGCCCGGTCGAGACCCGGACCAGGTGACCGACCGGTACGAGGTCCAGCTCGGACAGTCCGGCGGCGTAGAGGCGGGCGAACTCGCTGCGCCCGCTGCCCGAGCGGCCGCCGAGCAGGACGTTGCCGTGGCGCCCGTACGCGCGGCGCCGGTTGCGCAGCTCGCACAGCTGCAGCAGGGTCTCGCCGACGGCGTCGCGAACCCCCGTCGCGCCGACCAGATCGCAGACGCGGCGCCAGCTGCGCGCGGCGTTGATCGCCCCGGTGGGGTTGGTCGCCGAGTCCGGCTGGGTCACGTGCTCGACCGGCAGGTCCTCGAGCAGTGCCAGCTCGGGCGCCAGGTCCGCGCCGGTGAGCCGGTTGAGCTCGATGTCCTTGGTCGGCGGCACGGTGGCCAGCCGCGAAGCTTGGTTGTTGATCATTGCTTCGAAGAGCTTGCGGGCCACACGGCCGTTACCGAACGTCGAGTTCTTCGGGACCCTCTCGAAGTACGTGGTCAGCGCGTCGATCGCGTCGTCGGTGAGGTCGTAGTAGTGCTTGCTGCACAGGTTCGAGGTGATGGTGACGAGCTCGGCCACCGAGTAGTTCGGGAACTCCACGGTCCGGGTGAAGCGGGACGCCAGACCGGGGTTCGACTCGAGGAAGCGTTCCATCAGCTCCGAGTAGCCGGCCACGATGACCACCAGCTCGTCGCGGTGGTCCTCCATCATCTTCATCAGCGCGTCGATGGCCTCCTGACCGAAGTCCGGCCCCGAGCCGCCCGACCCCGCCGACAGCGTGTACGCCTCGTCGATGAAGAGCACCCCGCCGAGCGCCTTGGTGACCAGCTCGGTCGTCTTGATCGCCGTCGAGCCGATGTACTGCCCGACCAGGTCGGCGCGGGCCGCCTCGACCATGTGGCCCTTGGACAGGATGCCCAGCTCGGCCAGGACCGAGCCGTAGAGCCGGGCGACCGTGGTCTTACCGGTGCCGGGAGGACCCGCGAAGACCAGGTGCCGGCTCATCGGCGGCATCGGCAGGCCCATCTGGAGCCGGACCTGCGACATCTTGATCAGGTTGATCAGCGCGGTGACCTCGTGCTTCACGCCGCGCAGACCGATCAGGCTGTTCAGCTCACGCAGCGGGCCACTGAGCTCACCCTCGGGCTCGGGCGGCGCGCTCTCGTCGGCCTGTTCGGGCTCGGGAACGTAAGCGGCCGCAGCGGGCGTCGCGCGGCCACCGGTCGTGAGCGACTCGACCACCGGCTGGGCGTCCGCACCGCGATGGAGGTCCTCGGCGCCGCTGTCCTGCACCACACACCGGGTGATCGACACGGGCTCGGTCGTCTCGACGCTGATCCCGGCGCCGCCGCTGCCGAGGATCTCGCAGTCGGTCAGCGCACCCCGGGAGCCGGCTTCCCAGCGGACACCGGCCAGCCGCGCGGCGCGTACGCGGGTCTGCGTGGCGGTGACCGTGGCACCCGCGGTGACCAGCAGTCCGTCACCGGACGCGTCGACGATCTCGCTGTCCCGGATCTGCAGCTCGGAGGCGTCCCCCAGGCGCAGCCCGGCGCCGCGGAGCACGGTCGAACGCAGGTCCAGGGTGGAGCCGCCGTCGATCGTGAGGCTCGCTGTACCCGTACCGGTGAAGCGGGCCTCGCGGACCGTGCCGCGGGCGGCGCCGACCAGCTCGAGGGCCACGGCGTTGCCGCTCTCGACCTGGAGGTCACTGCCGTCCAGGGAGGCACCGTCCTTGACCAGCAGCCCGGCGCCCTGCGTCACGGTGGACCGCAGCCGGTCGACGGTCGCGGAGGCCTCGGCGCTGACGATCGCAACGTGGTCGGAGGTACCCCGGACGGTGAGGCCGGTGAAGCGGGGAGCCGCGGCACCGTCGACGTTGACGCCGATCTTGGAGTCCGTGACCGTGCAGTCGGTGAAGACGGGCCGGGCCTTGCCGGTGATGTGCGCGGCGGTGTGGCCGGCCGAGGCGAAGGTGCAGCCCTTGAACTCCGGCGCCGCACCGTCGGCGATGTGCACCGACTGCAACGCGGCACCGGTGAACTCGGAGTCGGTGATCACCACGTCGACCTCGCTCCGCAGGAAGACGTCGACGTTCGCGCTGCCCCGCACGGTCAGGCGGTTGACCCGCGCCCGGCCGCGCTGCTCGACCACCAGGGCCGGCTTGCCCGCACCGATGATCTCGCACTGCTCCATGACGAGCTTGGCGTCGCCGTTGACACAGATGCTGTTCGCGCCGGTGTCCCGGACCACGCAGCGGCGCAGGATCAGCGAACCCTGCTCACCGACGACGATGCCCGAAGTGCTGACGTCCCGGACCACGGTGTCCTCGACCGTGCTCGTGCCGGGGGCCGTGACCACGATGCCGGCGCCGCCGCTGTTGCGGACCTCGCAGCCGCGCAGGGCCAGCGACCCCTGCAGCCGGGCCAGCAGCGTGACCCAGGCCGAGCCACTGATGCGGCAGTCGTCCAGGGCGACCTCACCCGAGTACACGTCGACGGCGGCCAGCTTCGGGTCGGCGCTGGACAGCGTGATGCCGCGCAGCTGGGCACCCTCGCCGTGCACCGCGAGGACACTGCCCTCCTCGACGAAGACCTCGACGGCACCACCGGGTTCGGCGCTGATCGTGATGCGGTCACCGACGACCAGCTTCTCCGCGTACCGGCCGGGGTGGACCGAGATGGTCGCCCCCGCCTGGGCCCGGGCCAGCGCGGCACCGATCGTCGGGAACGATCCGGCCCGCTGGCCGCCCACTGTCAGCACCTGTCGGCTCATGGGGTCACCCCTTCCGCTCCAGGCCGGGCAGGACGCCGAAGCGGCCCGCCGAGGCCGCGCCGATGCGTTGCCTGGTCTCGGCACCGGTCCAGCGCTCGACGCTGCGGCGCAGCGAGGCGACCGCCAGCTCGTCCAGCGAGACCCGGTCCGGGTCGACCCGGCCGCCGTCGTCGATCTCGTTGCTGCCGATCTCGCGCAGCAGGATCGCGCCGCGCTCCGCACCGGACGGCGGGCGGCACTCGAGAACCTTGAAATTGGTCCCGGGCAGGAACAGCACCCGGTCCTCGATCCGTTCGTCACCCTCGGGCTCCAGCAGGGCCGTCCGGCGTGCGGTCATCGACCAGATCAGCACGTCGGTGCTGCCCTCCTGACCGGCGCAGGGCGCAGTCAGCATGCTGACGAAACTCCAGTCGGTGACCAGCTTGCGACCTGCGTAGACGTCCCACTCGGCGGCCGTCGGGGTGGCCCGGTAGACCGTCGTGCCCCGGAACGAAGGCAGGCGCGACAGACCCGAGACCGCGCACCGCGCGAAGGGCACGTGCGGGCCGTTCTTCCCGGACCGCAGCCCGGCATCGATGCCCTGACCTCTCCGGGACAGATACAGCCGTACGGCCACAGAATCGGCGAGCACGTCCGCGGCGGACAGGGCACCACCCTGCATGCCTGGGTGCTCGGACATGATGCGCGAGACGGAGCTGGCCATCGTGTCGAACTCGCGGCTGAGCATGCGGCGCAGCCAGGCCCGTTCCTCGTCGAGCGGGCGGCCCGGGAGCAGCGCGCTGGCGCCGGACGCCGGGACGGGCTGGACCCGCACGTCACCCTCGACCGGCTCCGGCTCCAGGACCTGCAGCTTTACGGTCTCCGGCTCGGGCTCGCGGGGTGGCAGCGGAACAGCCACCTGCACGGGCTCGACCACGGGCTCGACCACCTGGGCCTGGATCGGCTCGGCGACCGGAACCTGAACCGGCTCGGCCTCAACCGGCTCGGCCTGAACCGGCTCGGCTTGAATCGGCTCGGCCTGAATCGGCTCGGCCTGGATCAACTCGGCGTGGATCGGCTCGGCGACGGGGATCTCGACCGGCTCGGCCACCGGGGCCTGGCTGGGTGCCGCCACCGGCACCTCGGCCTGCGCGCGGACCGGCACCTGGATCGGGGTCTGGATCGGGGCCTGGATCGGGGTCTGGACCGGGGCCTCGATCGGCGCGGCCACCGGCTCGACCGGCACGGAGATCTCCGCGACCACCATCGCCGCGGGCGACGCCACCGGCGGCGTGAACTCCGCGACCGTCATCGCCGGCACCGCGGTCACCGGCGCGATGGCCTCGACGTGAGCATCCACGTACGCCTCGGCCCGGCCCGGACGCTTCATGCCCGGCACCAGCACCGACGCGGGCAGCAGCGCACTGCCGGCACCCGCCAGCTGGTCGAGCCGCGCGGCCAGATCCTCGGCGAGTTCCCGCATCCGCCCGGACTGCGTGTCGATCGTGTCGTCGAAGATCAGCGTGCTGCCCTCGGGGTCGAGTGCGGCTCCGCGGACGCGTTCGGCGTTGACCGGCTCCTCGGCGGCACGCACCCACAGACCGGCCTGCACGACCTCGACCACCGCGTCCGGGGCGTACCAGTAGACCCGGGGTGCGATCTCCTCGGTCCAGCGCAGCGGCGGGCGGTGGCTGAGCACCGACGGGCGGCGCGCCTTCGAGTTGGGGTGTGCCCGTGGCGAGTAGCCGAGCTCGAGCGCGAACGGCGGCCAGCCCAGCACGCCGTCCGGGCGTACCGTGCGGATCTCGAATTTGTTCGGGCTGCCGACCGGGACGCCGGAGTAGCAGACGATGTTGGTGGCGAGCAGGTCGGCGAGGGTCTGGCCGAACGACTCACCCTCGGGCAGGCGCAGGTCGCCGTACTGCACGAAGCGCGCCCGGGAGCGGCTGTCGTCGTCGAGGTCGCGCCAGAAGCGGACCACGTCGTCGAGCGACAGCGGCGCTGTCCCGGGGCAGCCGAGGAGCACGGTCATCGTCTCGGGCTGGCACGGGACGTCGGCGATCAGGCGTTCGCGGTGTTCGGTGACCGTCTCGGTCTCGCGGACGTCGTGGATCCAGACGCCGCCGGGCAGCGGCTCGATCTCCCCCGTGGAGCTGGACGCGCGCTTCTCGGTCGCCGCCTTGTCCCACAGCGGCGTCGGGTACCGCTTGGCGTCCCAGGTCGGCGGTTTGCCCGGGCGGAACCGCACCCAGCCGCTGCCGGGTGTCGAGTGCACGAAGAGCGCGCCGGCCGAGCCGCGGATCAGGTCACCGTCGGGCGCGATGACCGTACGGTTCAGGCGTTCCGACAGCCACTGCCCCGCCATCGCGGCCGCGTTCCGGTGCTGGCCGCACGCGACCAGGCGGATGCCGCGGCGCCGGCGCGGCAGCACACCGGCCATCGACTCCCAGGAACCGATCGGCAGTCCGGGACCGAGGTCGAGGACCACCACGTCGTTCTCGGTGTCCTCCACCACGGACAGCGCCAGCGACTGTGCCTCCGAGCTGATCTCGTCCTTGGCGTGCAGGACGAGCGCGTTGCCCACGGTGTGCTGGACGACCCCGCCGGGACCGCCCTTCCCACCGCGCAGCAGTGCTCTGATGCCGGTTGCCATGACGACCTACCTCCCTGCGAGACCGGAAACGGCCTCGCGGCTCAGCAACGGCCCCTGCGGCAGCGTCGCCAGCAGGCTCTTGGGGAACGGCACCAGTCCGATTTTGTCGAACTTGAGGGCCGACACGGTCGCCGAGTCGGCGAGCGTGAAGGCGGTGCCCTCCTCGGAGATGAGGGAGACCTCGGGGGTGATCCGTGACTCCTTCGGTACGGCGACGACAACCATCCCGGTGCCCGGACGGGCGTACACCGAGGTCCGGCCGTCGGGGTCCACGGCGGACCGGTCCTGCGGCACGTAGACGACCGTGCTGCTGAACGAGTCGGCCGAGGCGGGTTGCTGGCGCAGGCAGAGGACGGCTCGGCCCGGGTCCTGCCAGCGCAGGCCGGCCAGGTCGGGCAGCCGTGAGGTCAGCGACCGGTCCTCGGACTTGGGTGCGTCGACCACCGCGGCCGCGTCGAGCTCCACCGGTGCGCCGGCGCCCTTGGCGTCGGCGAAGAGGAACTCGGTCCGGCTCATCGGCGCGAGCCCGTCACGGCGGAGCACGAACAACTGTTCCTCACCGGCGGCGGGCTTCTGCCGGAAGAGCGTGCCGATGGCACGACGCTCCCCGCCGACCTCCGGTCCCTTCGTCCCGGCGCCCGGGATCGCCGCGGGGGCGAGCGCCTCACCGTCCGGAAGCCAGTCCAGCCAGACCTGCGGGGCCCGGATCGGGCGGACGTTCGCCGCGCCGAGCGCCACCAGCACGGCGTCGTCGGCGACGCGGAACTTCCTGCCCTCGGCCAGCAGGTACGGCACACCCTTGGCGTTCTGTGCCACCGCAAACCGGTCACCCGGCAGCGGCGCGTTGTCCGTACGCGGGTCGAGGTTGACCCCGAGCTGCGGTCCCGGGTTGTCGATGACGGATCCGGGCAGGCAGGTCAGCCACGGCCCGGGCACGAGGGCGTCCGCCGCGGGCAGCGACTGCGGCGCACCGGCGATGCCGATCGCGGCGCCGCGCGGCACGTCCTTGAGGGAGTTGCGGGAGATCAGCTTGACCTTGGCCGCGTTGCCCTGGATCAGCATGGCCGACGTGAGGTTCGGGGTCGGGTGCAGCACGCCGTTCAGGTAGACGTACCGGGTGCCGCTCTCCTTCTCGACCAGGATGGCCCCGGCCTGCCGGAACGCCTTGCTGCCGCCGGGGACGATCCAGCCGTAGACCGCAAAGCCGCCGGCGACGAGGACGACCAGGATGATGCCGATCAGCAGTCCGGTCTGCGCGCGACGGCCGGGGATCTCGGCGCTGGTCGGGTCGCCCTGCACGAGGGCGGAGCTGAGCCGGCCCATCATGAAGGTGTGGGCGTGGACGTGGTCCCGCTGGGTCTGCACGCGCGCCTACCCGAACAGTCCGCGGGCCCAGGCGTAGATGCCGAGCACCTGCGCCAGGACCGGGAGTACGGCCAGTCCGGTGGTCACGTCGAGGAACGTCGCGGCGTACTCCCAGAACGGCAGCATGCGCCTCGGCCACGGCCGCAGCGCCGCGAGGATCAGCGGCAGGAGCAGCGCGAGGAGAGCGCCCAGCATCGCGTACCGCCAGCCGGGCGTCATCATCTGGGAGAACTTCATGACGACCATGAGGTAGCCGACGGTACCGGCGCTGACCAGCGCGATCCGTTGCCAGACACCGAAGAAGGTACGCGCGCGCAACAGGATTGCACTGGCGACCACGAGCACCAGCGTCCAACCGGACCAGCCCGCCACCTGCATCGTGAAGTAGAACAGCACCGGCAGCACGATCGCGGTCGAGCACATCGCCACGGTCAGGTACGTGTCGGCGTCGTTGGTGCGGTCGCGGACCTGGTCCGACGGCGCCGGCTCGATGTCGTACGACATGTCCTCGCCCGTCTTGGGCAGCTGGGGCCCGCGCAGCCGGGAGAACTTGACGGCGGCCCGGGGTGCCAGCACCACGACCGCAAAGACCAGGGCAATCGCGGCCGCGGCCGTACGCTGCGACGTCATGTCCGAGCCGGACTGCATCAACAGCACGCCGATGATGACCAGCGCCGTCACGCCCACGACGAGCAGCGGCGCGAACGGCATCGCCGGCGTGACGGTCCGCTGGGCCAGGAGCAGCACCGCCACCACACCGGCGGCGGCCACCGACCCGGCGAGCACGGCCGGGCCGTTCCAGGCGAGACCGGCCGGGTCGCCGTCGACGGCACTGGACGCCGCCAGCGCCGCGAACGCCGCGGACGCACCCCCGAAGAGCAGGGCAAACGCGCCGTCGGTCAGATTGCGGGCCGACACCAGAGCGGCCGCGAAGAACACCCCGCCCAGGACACCGGCCCCGACAACCTGCGGCAGCACCGGCCCCCGGTCGACCAGGACGGCGGCGATCGCCCCCATCGCGATGACCGACAGCAGCAGGAAGAGGATCCGGCGGTACTCGGGCTGCCAGCGGTCGGAACGCCGGTTGACCACGGTCGCGACACCCTCGGCGAGGTCGTCGAAGTCGAGTTCCGGCAGCGGGTCCTCGGCCCGCCTGAGGTGCAACTCCTCGCCTTCGAGCCAGTCGAGCGTCTCCGGCGTACCGGTGAGCTCGAAGGGTGTCTGGCCGAGCCGTTGCAGCACCCAGGCGCCCTCGGGGGTGTCGCCGTCGACCGGCCGGCCCGCCGCCGTGGTGTGCTGCAGCAGCATCGGCAGCAGGTTCGCGACCGGCGTCGTGGCCGGCACGGCCAGGTCGACCTTGCGTTCCGGTCCGATGACCGTGATCCGGCACAGTTCGCCGTTGAGAGCGGTGGTCATCCGCGGTTTCCTTCCGCTACGTAGCCGGTCTGCATCAGGCGCACGCCCCGCCGGGTGACGAGCTGCGCGCGGCCCGGCGGCAGGCGCCGCGGCGCCGCCTCGCCGAGGAACTTGCCCTCTTCCTTCGGGTACGACAGGAGCGTCGCGGGTGAGCCCAGTTCCCACATGCGGCGGATGACCGGGTCCATCATCGCCCGGATCGCACCGGAGGTACTGCGGGCGACGATCACGTGCAGGCCGATCGAGACACCCTGCGCCAGCAGCGGCAACAGCGGCTCCAAGGTGGACCCGACGCCGATGCCCTTGGTCATCAGGTCGTAGTCGTCGACGATGACAAACAGCTCCGGGCCCTCCCACCAGTCGCGGCGGCGCATGCGCTCGGAGGAGATCTCCGGGCCGGGTACGCGCCGGTTCATCGAGACGGACGCCTGCGCGGCGAGCTCGTTGAGGCGGTCACCGGTGAAGCCGAAGCCGACCTGGTACTCCGGCGTGATCGCGGTGTCG
Source organism: Amorphoplanes friuliensis DSM 7358 (assembly GCF_000494755.1). NCBI lineage: Bacteria > Bacillati > Actinomycetota > Actinomycetes > Micromonosporales > Micromonosporaceae > Actinoplanes > Actinoplanes friuliensis. Next base: position 559,797 of record NC_022657.1, on the reverse strand, counting down.
AGGTCACGCCGCGAGTCGCCGAGCACCACCTTCGCCTGCTCGGGCGTGTAACGGCGCTGGATCGCCCGCAGCACCAGCCGCAGCATGTTGGACTTGCCGGTCTCGTTGTCACCGAAGACCAGCAGGTGCGGTGTGGTCATGAAGTCGTGCCAGACCGGGGCGAGACGCTGCTCGTCCTGGCCCAGGCAGACCTTGAACTCCGGCTGCGGCTCCGGCAACTGCTCGACCATCAGACGCGCGGGCAGCATCCGGACCGCGGGTGCGACCGGCCCCGGCCAGAAGGTGCTGATCTCCTCGGTGACCGACTTGGTGGCCTCGGCCAGGTCGTCGGTCGTCGAGCTGCCGTCCATCCGGGGCAGCGCGCCCAGGAAGTGCAGCCCGTCACCGGTGAGTCCACGGCCCGGCTGGTTGGGCACGGTCGCCGCCTTGCGGGAGCCGACGTCGGACTCCATCGCGTCGCCGAGCCGCAGCTCCAGCCGCGTACCCATCAGGTCGCGCAGCCAGGTGCGCATCTCCGACCAGCGGGTGGCCGTGACGATGACGTGGACACCGAAGGACAGACCCCGCGAGGCGATCTCCTGGAACTTCGTGTCCAGGTCCTGGAAGTCCTGCTTCATCGTGTACCAGCCGTCGACGACCAGGAAGACGTGCCCGAACGCGTCGTCGATCTCGCCGCGCGCCCGCAGAGCCAGGTAGGAGGTCATCGAGTCGAGGCCGCGGTCGGCGAACTCGTTCTCACGCTTCTCCATGACCTGGCGGATCTCCTCGATGGTCCGCACCACCCGGTCGCGTTCCATGCGGGTCGCGATCGAGCCGACGTGCGGCAGCCCGGCGATCGAGGCGAGACCGCCACCACCGAAGTCCAGCCCGTAGAACTGCACCTCCTTCGGTGTGTTCGTCAGGGCCAGACCGAGGATCATGCTGCGCAGCAGGGTCGACTTGCCGCTCTGCGGTGCACCGGCGATGCCGACGTGACCGTCCGCACCACCGAGGTCGGCGACGAGCAGCTCGCGCAGCTGGTCCTGGGGACGGTCCACGATGCCGACCGGCACCCGCAGGCGGCCCTGCGCGGCCGGGTCGTCGACCGTCATGCCGCGCCGCGGATCCGGCACGACGCTGGGCAGCAACGAGTCCAGGCTCGGCGCGGCCGACAGCGGCGGCAACCAGACCTGACGTGCGGGCGGACCCGAACCGGCCAGCCGGTCGAGCAGCACCTCGACGAGGCTCGGCCCGCCCGTGGTCTCCGGCTCGGCGGGCTGCTCCGAGGAGAGCTCGGCCGGCCGCGTACGCCCCGGGTCGTGCCGCACGGCGACCTGCCGCGTGGTGAACGGCACGACGTCGGTGCTGGTGACCTGCTCGTCGTCCTCGGTACCGCCGATCAGCCCGGTGCCGGTGTACGGACCCGACACGTACGCGGACTTGAACCGTACGAGATTGGTGGTGTCGACCTTGAGGTAGCCGTTGCCGGGCTCGGGTGGCAGCTCGTAGGCCTTGCCGACGCCGATGACCGCCCGCGACTCCATCGACGAGAACGTCCGCAGCGCCAGCCGGTACGACAGGTGGCCCTCGACGCGGTTGATCCGCCCCTCGTCCAGCCGCTGCGAGGCGAGCAGCAGGTGCACACCCAGGCTTCGCCCGAGCCGGCCGATCGACACGAACAGGTCCATGAACTCGCTCTTGCTGGACAGCAGCTCGCTGAACTCGTCGACGATGATCAGCAGCACCGGGAACGGCACGAGCTGCGCACCGGCCGCCCGCGCCTTCTCATAATCGAACAGCGAGGCATAACCGCTGGCCCGCAGCATCTCCTGCCGCCGGGTCATCTCACCGTTGAGCGCGTCCTGCATGCGGTCGACCAGCGGCAACTCGTCGGCCAGGTTGGTGATGACCGCGGAGGTGTGCGGCAACTTCTCCATGCCGATGAACGTCGCACCGCCCTTGAAGTCGACCAGGACGAGGTTCAGGATCTCCGAGCTGTGCGTGGCGGCGAGCGCGCAGACCAGCGTCCGCAGCAGCTCACTCTTGCCCGAGCCGGTCGCGCCGATCAGCAGCCCGTGCGGTCCCATGCCGCCCTGCGCCGACTCCTTGAGGTCCAGCTCGATGACCTCGCCGTCCTCGGTCACCCCGATCGGCACCTGCAGCCGGTTGCGCTGCGACTGCCTCGACCTCCACAGCGTCGGTACGTCGAAAGTGTTGGCGTCCCGGATCCCGAGCAGTGTGGTCAGCTCGAAACTGGTCTCCAGCGGCTCCTCGACGACGTCGAGCGTTCCACTGGTCCGCTTGGGCGCGATGATCCGGGCCAGCGCCTCGGCCTGCAGGGTGCCGAGCCCGTCCCGGACCGCCGACCCGACCGTGTCACCGGCCGGGAACTGCACGACCTGGTCCTCGAGGGACAGTCGCAGCACCTTCGGGCCGCCGGGCATCGACCCGGTCAGGTCGAGCAGCACCACGTTGCGCATGCCGGCGCCGAGCAGCCGCGAGCTGTCCGGCAGATCCACCAGGTGCGCGATGATGACCACGAACGGCTCGGTCGACGCCGGACGCGCGGCCCGGTCGTGGTCACCTCGGTCCGCGATCTCCGGCCCGAGCAGGTCCATCAGGTCGTCGTGGCTGCTCGCGAACATGCGTACGGGCCCGGCGGCGTCGAACGCCGTCGGGTGCGCGTTGTGCGGCAACCACTTGATCCAGTCCCACGGGCCGCGGTGCACCTCGGTGGCGAGCACCGCGACCCGCAGTTCATCAGGGGCGTGGAAGGTGACGAGTTGCGCCACCATCGCCCGGACGAGCTCGATCGCCGGGTCCGCGGCGCCCTCGAACTCGATGCTCGTGAAACTGCGCAGCCCCACCGAGGTGGGGATGCCGGAAACCGTCCGGTACGCCTCCGAGAAACGCCGCAACGAGATCGACGCGAGGGGTTCCAGGTCCTCGATCGGTTTGGTCTGCGGCGGCAGGAACCGCAGCATCGCGTTCTGCCGCCCGAGCCCGATCCGCACCCGCCCGAAGTCGTCGTGGCTGGGCCGGCGCTCCCACAAGCGGCTGCTCATCGCGACCGACCAGAGCCAGTCCGGCTGCGGGTTGTTCCACATCACCGACTGCCGCTGCTGATCGGCGGCCGCCCGGGCCTGCTTGCGCAGCTGGGCGATGTACCGCAGGAAGTCCCGCCGCTCACCGCGCATCTTGCGCTTGCGGTCGGAGGCGGCCTTGCCGATCTGCATGACACCCATGAGCAGCATGCCGCCGGCCATGGCGCCACCCATCACGTACATGATCGGCGCCCGGCTGTAAAGACCGAACATGGCCATCATCGCGCCCATGCCCAGACCCATCGGCACGATCATCGCGAACGACCGGAAGTCGAGCGGTGCCTCCTCCGCCATCAGCGGCGGCTCCTGAAGCTCGATCTCCCCTTCCGGCGCCTCGGGTCCGGCGGCACGCGGAGGCCGCTTGATGGTGACGGTACTCATCCGAGCATCCCCGAATCCGCGCCCGAGCCGCCCCAGGCCGAGTCGTCCTGGCGGAGCAGCTTCACGGCGTACCGGTCGTTGCGGCGGCGCTCGGCCGCCTTGTCCTCGTCCTCGTCGTCGTCCTTCGGCGGCTCGACCGGCTCCGGCTCAGGCTCCCGCCGCGCCGCGGCCTCTTCCGCCCGGCGCCGCATCCGCTCGGCCCGCCGCATGGCCAGCACCTCGGCGCGCGTGTAGCTCGGCCCGCCGCACCGCAACGGACGATCCTCGACAACGTGCTCGGCGGTGGCGGACCGTTCCCGCTTCCAGACCGGCAGGGCCTCATCCCGGGAGTCGCGCATCGGTCGCCCTCTCCTCGTGTCCGGTGTCCTCGTCGCCCCGCAACCACCAGGCGTCCCCGGTGTCGTCCCAGCCCGCGACGTCCTCGGCGACCTCGGCGGGCTGCACGACCGGCACCCGGTCCTCACCCTCCGCGCCGGCCCAGGTCACAACCTGCTCCTCGAGCAGCTCGGCAGCGTCGGGCCGCTCGGCCTCGTCACGCTCCCCGGCCCCCGGCAGAACAGGCATCATCCCGGGTACGGGCACACCGGCCTCGGGCAGACTCACACCCTGATGCCAGCCGCTCGCGGGGTCGACGGGCGGCGGCGGTGCTCCCGCACTCGGCACCTCGGCAACCCCTTCGGGCTCCCACATCTCCCCGTCACCCTCGACCAACCCGGCAGCATCCGGCCGCTCCGCGGCAGCCGCCTTCTCCCCCGCGCCGGCCCCGGGCATCATCGGCATCCCCGGTACGCCCCCAGCAGCCGTTTCGCCGGGCTGCCAGTCGCTCGTATCGCCCTCGACCAGCTCGGCCACGCCGGGCGTGCCATTGCCACTGCTGGGCTCGCCCTGAGCGGGCATCCCTGAGCTCGGCGCGCTCGGGGAGCTGTCGAACCAGTCACCGGGCACCGCCGGGGACGGCACCGCAGCATCGAGCCCAGCACCACCCGGTATGGCACCTCCGGGAGCACCAGGAATGTCCACACCGTCGCCGGTGCCGGACGGCGACCAGTCACTCGCATCCCCATCGACCAGCCCGGACGCATCCGGCCGCTCCGGAATGCCGTTGCCACCACCAGCGCCAGGAGAACCGCCACCGGGCATTCCCGGCATCATCGGCATTCCCGCACCCGGCGCACTCGACGAACCCTCAACGGGCGTTGTCAACGACGGCGCAGGCACGTCTAGGCCCGCACCACCCGGCGTCGCACCGCCGGGCGCGTCGGGAATGTCCACGCCACCACCGGCGCCGGACGGCGACCAGTCACTGGCGTCGCCACCGACCAGCCCTGACGCATCCGGACGCTCGGGCAGACCGTTGTTGCCACCAGCACCGGGCGAACCTCCGCCGGGCATCCCGGGCATCATCGGCATCCCCGCACCCGGCGACGAACCCTCACCAGGCGCGGTCAACGACGGTGTCGGCACGTCAAGACCAGCACCACCCGGCGTTGCACCGCCGGGAGCATCGGGAATGTCCACACCGCCGCCGGCACCCGACGGCGACCAGTCACTGGCATCGCCACCGACCAGCCCTGACGCATCCGGACGCTCGGGCAAACCGTTGTTGCCACCCGCGCCGGGCGAGCCACCGCCGGGCATCCCGGGCATCATCGGCATCCCCGGAGCAGACGGCGAATTCTCGAAACCCTCGGTCTCACCCGGGGCAGTCAACGACGGCGTCGGCACATCAAGACCAGCACCACCCGGCGTCGCACCACCGGGAGCATCCGGAATGTCCACACCACCACCGGCACCGGACGGCGACCAGTCACTCGCATCGCCACCGACCAGCCCAGACGCATCCGGACGCTCCGGCAGACCGTTGTTGCCACCCGCGCCAGGCGAACCACCACCAGGCATACCCGGCATCATCGGCATCCCCGGAGCAGACGGCGAATTCTCGAAACCCTCGGTCTCACCCGGGGCAGTCAACGACGGCGTCGGCACATCAAGACCAGCACCACCCGGCGTCGCACCGCCCGGCGCATCCGGAATGTCCACACCACCGGCACCCGACGGCGACCAGTCACTCTCGTCACCACCGACCAGGCCCGACGCGTCCGGACGCTCCGGAATGCCGTTGCCGTTGCCGTTACCGGCACCACCGCCACCCGGCGAGCCGGGCATCATCGGCATGCCACCGCCAGGAACCTGGCCGGCACCCGGGAACTGCCCGGTCTCGCCCGGACCGGAAACCGACGGCGACTGCACGTCAAGACCAGCACCGCCGGGCGTCGCACCACCAGGGGCATCGGGAATGTCCACACCACCGGCACCCGGCGCCGACCAGTCACTCTCGTCACCACCGACCAGCCCCGACGCGTCCGGACGCTCCGGAATGCCGTTGCCGTTACCGGCACCACCGCCACCCGGCGAACCCGGCATCATCGGCATGCCACCGCCGGGCATGCCCAGGCCGGCGCCACCGGGGTTCGCCCCGCCCGGGGCGTTCGGCACGTCAAAACCGGTGCCTGCGCCCGGCGGTGCCCAGTCGCTCGGGTCGCCGCCGACCAGGCCGGACGCGTCCGGGCGTTCCGGGGCGCCGGAGTTTCCGCCGCCGGCGCCGCCACCGGGTGAGCCCGGCATCATCGGCATGCCGCCGCCCGGGCTGCCGACACCTGGTGCGTCGAAACCGGGTGCGTTGGCGTTGGGTGCGTTGACGCCGGGCACGTCGACACCGTCGAAGGCACCGCCACCGGGGGCTTCCGGAGCGTTCACACCGCCGCCGCCGGAGCCGGGAGCGCCCGGGATCTCGGGTGGGTTGAAGTTGCCCACGCCGCCACCGGCGCCGGGCGAGTCGGGCAGGTCCGCGACCGGCGGGGGAGCAGCGCGACGGTTGTTGTCGCTGCCGCCACCCGAGGCCGGCGGGGCCGGGACGACCGGCGGCACGATGGGAGCGTTGTTCTGCGCGTTCACGCCCTGCGGGTCCGTGATCGGCGAGCCGTCGGGGTTCGTGAGGTTCTGGGAGTCGAAGCCCGGCAGGCCGCCCGGACCGTCGACCTGCGGGGCGTTCACGCCCTCGGGACCGCCCGGGATCTCGGGGGCCGCGAAGCTGTCCACCGGGCCACCACCGCCACCACCGGGGCCTTCGCCGATCGGCGGCGCCTCGAAGGCCTCCGGGCCGTTGACCGGGGGCGGCGAGACCGGGCCACCCGGACCGTTGACCGGCGGCGGGGTCACGAAGTTCTCGCCACCGGGCGGCGGCACCGAGCCGGACGGCGGGGGCGAGACCTGCGGAGGCGTGATCGGCGGTGGGGTGGTGATGTTCGGTGGCGGCGCCGTGGTGATGTCGACCGGCGGCGGCGTGGTGATGTTCAGGGGCGGCGGAGTGGTGATGTTCGGCGTGGTGAACAACGGTGTGGTGATCGAGCTCAGCACCGGTGTCGTGATGTTCTTCGGGTCCGGGGTGGTGAACTCCGGGCTGCCGTCACCGCCGGGGTGCTGCACCTTGTTGTAGGTGAGCTCGTACTGGCCGGCGAGGGTGCGGACCACCTCGAGCATCTGGTCCGTCATCGGCCGGGCGAACTTGGTGCTGCTGATCGCCACCAGGCCTTCATCGGTGTGGTTCGCGCCGTTGGCCGCGGCGATGTTGGCCCAGGCGACGTCCAGGTAGTCCATCGTGGACTGGGCCCAGGCCAGGTAGTTGGCGCTCTTCAGCAGCTGGTTCGGCACCGAGCTCTCGCTGCCCGTGCCGTCGCCACCCGCGATCCGCTCGGCCTGGTTGCCCAGGTAGTCGGCCAGGTACTCCATCTTGGCGATGAAGGCGTCCGCCGCGACCCCCTGCCAGGCCCGGTCGGGACCGGCGATGGCCTTCGAGTGGTCGCGGACGAACGTCTCCAGATAGCTGAGCGTGTCGTACGCCTGCTGGAACGCGCCCGCCGCCGTGGCCAGCGACTGCGGGTCGACGCGGTCGAGCGCCACCGCCTCCGCGTCGGCCGTACTCATGGCGGAGCCGCCGTTGACCGCGGCCTTGAGCTTGCGCCAGCCGGGCGGGTCCTCCCGCGCCCAGTCCTCGAAGTCGCCGAGGTTGGTGGTGGTGACGTTCGTCTGACCGAACGTGGCACCCTCTTCGGCCGGGTCCGTCCAGGCGTCGGAACCCGAGGGGTCTTCTGGGGGCATGACTGACCTCTTCGAGCGAGCAGGGCTACGGGCGAACGGGGGCGGGAACGCCGGTGATCAGGTGTGACCTACGTGCCGTCACCGTTGCCTTCGCCTTCGCCTTCACCGTCGCCGGCGCCGCCACCGGCGGTTGTGCTCTGGTTGCCGTAATCGTTGATGCTCTCGATGTAGCCCCAGCTGTCCTTCATCGCGTCACCCAGCTGGTCGGCGGTCATCTTGTTGAAGTCCTCGGCGTTCTGGTACTCGGTGACCATCTCGCGGAGGTTCTTCTTCAGGTCGAACAGCGCCGAGTGGACGGTCTCGAGCAGGCCCATGGTGTCGCCGCGCAGGCCCGCGTCGTTCGCGCTGGCGCCGGCGACACGCTGCCGCAGCACCTCGGCGATCGCAAAGGTGCCGGGCTTCATGTCGATGCCCTTCAGCGAGTTCCGGGCGTCGAGCAGGATGCCCTTGCCGTCCGGGGCGATCGCGTCGAGCTCGCGGCAGAAATACTCGATGGCCTCGGTGCTGACGACCATCTCGCCGTTCGGGTTGTTGCTGCCCGAATACTCCTTGGGGTTTCCCCCCGGTACACCCTCGAAGTTCGAGTCGATGTCGTATTTCGGATCCGTGTCACCGTACGCGTCGTACGGGACCTCGTTCGGATGGTCGTCTTTGGTCGACTCGTCCTGGACGTTTCCACCATGGTCCGCGAGAACGTCGTCGTAATGGTGGTAGGCGTCCTCGAAACGCTCGAAGAGAGCCGTTTCCTCGGGCGTGAACTTGTCCATGTACCAGACACTTGAGCCGTCGTACTGGCCGAACCAGTCGTCGATGTACTTGTCGGTCTCTTCCTTGGTGAAGATCCCGGCAGCCTCGGCCTTGTCCGGATTGAATCCGGAATAGCTGTCGTCCCAGCCCATGATGAGCCTCCGCGTAGACGTGATCGAGGGAAGGAAAAGGCAGCCGGGGCTGCCGGGCGGTCCGGCCCGGCAGCCCGGCAACGGCGGTCAGCCGCCGCGGACGTCGTTCCAGATCTGAGCGTGACGCTGCTCGGTGGTGCCGTAGTTGTCCGAGATCTGCAGCAGCGTGTTGCGCGCCTGCTCCAGGTAGATCGTCATCTCGTTCGCGGCCTGGTTCCAGGCGGCCTTCGACGCGTAGTACTGCGTCTGGGCGGCACCGGTCCACTCCTGCAGGGTCCGCTCGACGCTGCTCTCCATGTCGCTGAGCGCAGTCTTGATGCGGGTGTTGATCTGGTTCATGTCGGTGAGGGTGGCGTCGGCCTGGGTGAAGTCGAACCGGTAACTGGACACCGTCACTTCCTTTCGCAAAAGAGCAGGGGAAACGGTCAGATGCCGGGCAGAGCGGAGGCGAAGGACTGCGCGCTGGAAGCGGCGGTGTCCTCGGCCTGGGCGTAGCCCTTGGTGTTCACGCCCATCACTTCCATGATGTTGATGAGCTCGTTGATGACCTTCTGGAACGACGCTTCCCAGTTGTCCATCGCCTGGTTGAAACCGTTCGAGGCGGTACCGGTCCAGGTGGACTGCAGCGTGGCCATCTCGCTGTTCACGCTCTGCAGGTGGCCGGTGAACTCGGTGGCCCGGGCGGAGAATTCCTGAGCGGCCGCCTGCATGCCCGGTTCGGTGGTCTGCACCACTGGCATCGTCACAGCGACACTCCTTTCGTCGTGAGGACGCAGAACTCATCGATGGCTCGGCGTTCGTGCCAAGAGTGTTGGTGGACGTGAACCCGGCGCGGCAAGGTGAGCGGCCTCCGATGTCCGAACGTCGGGCCAACATTGCCTGCTTCGACTCCCATGGCAGCGATTTTTATCAATGTTTCTGCTGACTCGGGAAGACCGGCTGCACGTTTGCGCCCTGCCCGGCCTCCAACCCTTTCCGCCGGCGGTCCCGGGACCTCTACTGGAGCCTCTGACGGAAGGGGCCGGGCCGGATGGACTTCAACGAACGCATCGAGCACCTCTTCGAGGAGTACCAGCGCCAGCGCGCCAGTTTCAGCACGCTGCAGCAGCAGATGCGCGAGATCTCGGCGTCCGCGACGTCGGCCCGGCACGAGGTGACCGTGACCGTCGGCCAGAGCGGCGTCCTCACCGACATCCGCTTCCCGACCAGCGCCTACAAGCGACTGACGCCGGCCGAGCTCACCGCGACGATCATGCAGACCTTCGCCGAGGCCAAGGAGGAGGCGACCAGCCAGGCCGCCGCGATCCTGGCCCCGATGCTGCCCGACGGCATGGACGCGCGGGCCATGGTCAGCGGCCAGGCGGGTGTCGACACGTACCTGCCGGCGGAACCACGCATGGCGACCAGCGTGCGCGAGATCCTCGGTCTGGGCCGGGCCGCGAAGTGAGCCAGCCCAGCGGCCAGATCTGGGTCAACCCCGAGGGTGTCACCCAGCTCGGCGACAACTACGGCGAGCACGGCGCGCTCTACCAGGGTTACCTGGATCAACTTCAACTGCTCCGCGCCCAGTACGGCAACAGCTGGGGCGACGACGACATGGGCAAGCAGTTCTCCGAGAAGTTTCTCAAGGGCCTCGACGCGCTGGACGGCATGGTCACGGGCGTCAAGGAGACGCTCGACTACACGTCGGCCGGTCTGCGCGAGAGCGGCAAGGCGTACCGGCTGGCGGACGACGACGCCCGTGACACCGGGCACAAACTTGCCCGTGACTTCGAGGGCATGCCGCAGGGTGCGGGGCTCAACGCGTACACGGCGGGGGAAGCTCAGGAAGCACAGCCGGCGCAGAAGCTGCTGGGCCGGACCCGGAGGGTCGCTATGTCGGCCGGGGAAGTCCGCGAGGCGGAGCCGGCCCAGCGACTGCGCGGACGGCTGGCGGTGCGGGCCGAGCCGGTGGAACCGGTCCTGCGCAGCGAGAAGAACCTGCAGACCGGCCAGGACGAGCAATTCGTCGACGTGGGTGATCAGTCGTTCCGGCTGAAAGAGATCGTCTGGGCTTCCAACGACGAGTTCGTCCGCAAGGACGGCAACACCCGCCTGGTCTCCGAAGGTGTCGACCCCGAGACCGGCGAACCGAAATACACCCGCATCTCGATGGACGGCAAGGCCTACGAGCTCGAACCCCAGCTCCGCGCGATGATGTCGGTGATGCCGGCCCAGGAGGCCCAAGCCCACCAGGCCTTCCCGGCCATCTCGTCCTACCGCATGACCCCGGAGTACGCGACCGCGCTCGTCGACGGCCGGCCACTGGCCGAGGGCTACCACCTGCAGGCGCTCAACCGGTTCCCGGACGGCACGACCCGCGTGGACGCGAACCTCTTCGAGTCGATCGCCCCCGTCGTCGGCAGCACGGTCACCGGCGCCGACGGACAGCCCCTCGACCCGGGCGACGACCAGTTCTTCGTCGTCAAGGAGAACCCCGCCGCCGACGCGACCGCCGAGAACTACCAGCCGTTGATCGTCAGCTTCACCCCCGACGGTACGGCTGTCCCCCTCGTCACCGACCTGTACTGAGCACCCGTGGTCGACTTCCACATCCCCAACGACCCCGAGTGGCAGTGGGCCTACGACCTCATCCTGTACGGCGTAGGCGAACAGTTCCCCGAGGCGGACCCGACAGCGCTCCGCGCCATGGGCGACGAGCTGTACGGCTTCACCGGCACCCTGCTCAATGGCGTCTCGTCCACTGCCGCCCTCGGATACCAGCTCAACGGCAGCCTGGACGGCCCGGCCGCCGACGCCTTCGCACAGTTCCAGAACGGCATCACCCAGAACGTCCCCGTCGGCGCCAACGTCTCCACCCAGCTCGGCGGAGCCGCCTACCAGTACGCCCTGGACTCCGAAGCCACCCAGTACAACATCGTCATCGCGGCCTTCACCCAGGTCGTCGAGATCGCCATCGCCCTGGCCACCGGCTTCGGCGCGGCCCTGGTCCCGTCGTTCATCAAAATCGGCCAGGAACTCGTCAACGTCCTCATCTCCCAGCTCCGCAACCGCCTGGCCCAGTCCCTGGCCCGCCTGACGGTCGAAGCGATCGAGGAAGGCCTGGAAGAGCTGTGGCAGGGCGCAGCCGCCCAGCTCACCCAGATCCTCGAAGGCAACCGCAAAGGCATCGACTACAAAGACCTGGCCCTGAGCTTCCTCGGCGGCATGTTCATCGGCGGCGGCGCCAGCGCCGTCCAGATGATCGGCGGCAAGTGGTTCCCCAAGGTCGGCAAAAACCCGTACGGCCGTGAAGGCTTCTCCGGCGCCGGCGAAACCCTCTTCGAGGGCCTGTTCACGATGATGATGGGCGGCGGCGGCTTCAACCCCTTCGCCACCATGTCCTCCTCCATCCTGGGCGGCGTCCTCCACCACTGGGCGTCCGAATTCGGCGGCAACTTCAACCCGAACGGCACCGGCCCGTTCACACCGGCGCCGCCACCGCCCCGCTCGGGCATCGAAGGCCCGGAATCCCACTCACCCCCACCCCCGGCCGAAGGCCCACCCGTCCCCGCAGCCGGCCCGGGCGAGGGCCAAGGTGCCGGCCCGGCCGAGGGTCCGGGTGTCGGTTCGGGTGGCGGCCCCGGTGCTGGTCCAGGAGCCGGCGTTGGTGCTGGCGCTGGTTCGGGAGTCGGTGCTGGCGCTGGTGCCGGTCCGGGAGCCGGTGCCGGTTCTGGTTCGGGTGCGGGTCTTGGCGCTGGGCCGGGTGCGGATGCAGATGTCAGTCCTGGCGCCGGTCCAGGCGCCGGCTCGGGAACGGGTCCGGGTGCCGGTCCCGGTTCAGGCCCGGGCGTTCCCGGTTCAGGTCCGGGCGTTCCCGGTTCAGGTCCAGGCTTGTCCCCGGCAACCGGTCCCGGCGCGGATCCGACGACTGGTCGTGGCCTCGCTCCTGGCACTGGCCCCGGCGCTGCGCCTGCCACCGGAACCAACGTGGGCCCCGCGGCTGGGCCTGCTGTCAGTCCGAGCACGGATCCGGCAGCTGGGCCCGGCACGAACCCGGCCACAGGTCAGGGCGTGAACCCGGCCACAGGGCCCGGAACGAACCCGGCCACAGGTCAGGGCACGAACCCAGCCACTGGGCCAGGCGCAAACCCAGCCGCTGGGCCGGGCGCAAACCCAGCCGCTGGGCCGGGCGCAAACCCAGCCGCTGGGCCGGGCGCAAACCCAGCCGCTGGGCCGGGCGTAAGCCCAGCTACTGGGCTTGGTGCAAACCCGGCCACAGGTCAGGGCACGAATCCGGCCACCGCACCCGGCGCGGGTCCTACCGCTGGACCTGGTGCCAACCCAGCCGTGGACCCTGCCGCCGGATCAGGTGCCGGCCCGGTTGCAGGCTCCGGCACGAACCCCGCAGTGAGCCCACCTACCGGACCAGGCACGTCCCCGGTTGCCGGCCCCGGCACGAACCCTGCTGAAAGCCCAGCCACCGGATCAAGTGGCGGCCCGGTAGTCGGCCCCGGCACCAACCCCGCAGTAAACCCGGCCACCGGACCAGCTGACAGCCCGGCAACCGGCTCAGGTGCGGGCCCGGCCGCTGGGCCTCGTGCAGAACCTGCCGCGAGTCCGGCCACCGGGCCAGGGGCGGCGCCGAGCGTCGGACCCGCTGCCGCCCCGGTGGTTTCGGCCGGCTCGAACCCGGTCGGTGCACCCAGTTCTGGCCCTGGCACGGCACCCGGCGCGATCGCGCCTGCTCCGTCGACCGGCGGCGGTCTGCCTGGCTTCGACGCGCCTCCGTCTGCGGTGGAGCAGGGATCACCTCCGCCTCTGACCGGAGGGCTGCCTCCCGCCGCGGTTCAGATTCCCGTCGACGAGTCCTCCGATGCCCCGCAGAACAGTGCTCCTCCCGCCCAGGTGTCCTCCCCTGCACCGGTCCCCGGCGTCCAAACGGGCACCCAACCCGGCGGCAACACCACCACCGGCGCCCCACCTGCACAGACACCCGCCGCCGAATCCCCCGCCGCGCAGCCGCCACTCGGGCAAACCTCAGCCGCGCAGCCGCCTTTCGCACAGACTCCAGCCGCGCAGCCTCCGCTCGCACAGACTCCAGCCGCGCCGTCACCCGCGGCTCAGACGCCGACGGCACAGAACCCCACCGCGCAGCCACCCACCACGCAAAACCCAACCGCGCAGCCACCCACCGCGCAGAGCCCGACCGCGCAGCCACCCACCGCGCAGAACCCGGCCTCGCCGTCACCCGCGGCGCAAAACCCCACCCCGCAGTCACCCACCGCGCAGAACCCGGCCGTGCCGCCGCCGGTTGCATCGAACTCGGCTGTGCCGACGACCGCCGTGGACGTGCCGACTGCTCCTGCTGAGACGCCGGTCGAGCAGGCTACTGGTTCGACCACGCCTACGGCGCAAACGCCTGACGCGGCGTCACCGACTCCGGCCACGGAGACGCCCGCCGACCAGGACCGGGCGGCGGGGCAGACACCCGCTGCGCAGTCTCCCGGTCCCCTACCGAGCCCGGCGACACCAAACCCTGCTGCGCAGACGCATAGCGAGCCGGTCTCCGAAGGACAGACGCCCAGCGGGCCATCACCCATTGCCGGGCCGTCACCGATCACGGACACCAGGGCGCCGCAGTCGATCACCGCGCCGAGCACGCAAACGCCCGGTCAGCCGCCGCCCGCAGCATCGCCGCCGTCTTCACAAGGACCCAGCTCAAGCAACCAAGCACCCACCGCACCAACCGCGCCGACCGCGAACGGCCCGACCATGGTCGACGCTCCGACGGACATCGCCGACAACCCGGTCGAGGTCAGCCCGGTGGAGCATGCTTACGGCGCCCCCGACGCGGACGTCGACATGGCCGATGCCCCCGCGATGCCCGTGGAGCAGCCGACCGACGACGCCATGGACGTTGATCCGGCGCCGCAGCCCTCGCGGGGTGATCAGCTTCTTCAGCTGCAGCAGCAGGCCGTCCAACCCGGACTGAGCCAGCCCGAGGTAGCCGCGCTCAATCAGCAGATCGGCAACGCCCGCCTCGACCTGCTGAATCACGTGGCGATGTCGCCCGACAACGGCCCACCGCGTGTCCTCGCGGGCAACGTCAATGCGGGTCCGCACACCGCAGCCGACATCACCGTCCTGACCCGCGACCTCTTTCCGGGGTTGGACGGCATCAACCCGGTCAAGCTCGGCCCTCTGGACACGAACTGTCACATCACCACGCAGATCGTCGACAGCATGCTGGCCGGGAATCCGCCGCAGGTTGCGCCCAAGGCCGGCACCATTCCGGATCTGAAGTCGCTCGAGCAGCGGATGGGCGGCCGGTTTCAGGCGCGGGGAAGCCTGCGCAATCTGGTGGCCTACCTGGACACGCTGCCGCCCGGGTCGCGGGGGATCATCGCCTACGACAAGCCGTTCACCAACGTCACCGGCCATCTGATCAATGTGGTCAAGCTTGATCCGGGGCATCTGGTTTTCCTCGACGGGCAGAGCGGCGGACTGGCCACGTTGCCGCCGGCGGCCGGCAACCCGCGGTATTCGTTCATGCCGACGCACATTCCCGGCGTGCAGACGATCAGCAGCCCGTACCAGCCGCATTCGACCAACACGACACCGTTCGGTGGTGTGGCCACTGATCCCCGGACGGTCACCGCGACCACGTACGACGTCGTCGAGCTGCCGGCTCATCAGGGCGTACCGAAGGTCGTGGCTGACTCGTACCGGTCGGCGGGTCTGGATGTGCCGACCGAGGCCCGGCCGGATGTGGGCCGGATCGACGGGCTGATCGCTTTTGATCATCGGACGTTGCCGGGTGGCAAGCAGGACTTCACGGTCCGGGTGCACCTGAATCCGACGGACAGCACGGCCGCCCAGCAGCAGAAGCAGGTTGAGCAGCAGACGCGGGACGCTGTCGACAGCCTCTTCAACACCGATGACCGGCTCAATGTCACGGTCGAGTTCACCGATGATCCTGCCGCCGCGCACACCACCATCAACCTGTCGAGTACGCCCGTCGACACCACGCAGACGCAGTGGTCGACCAGCGATTCGGGGATCCAGAACGCGCACGAGATCGGGCACTACCTGGGGCTGCCGGACGAGTACGCCGACACCGGCCCGATCCGGCGGGTCCTGAACACCACCGCCCGCGATGACAACTCGCTGATGGCGACGACCGACCCGGACAGCAGTCCGGAGGTGCTCCCGCGCCACGTCGACAAGATTCTCGAGACGGCGGAGACGGCACCGGGCTCGACCACCGAGGATCACGAGGGTGCTCTCGGGACGCGGCCGGCGCCGCCGCCGCGGGTACCCGGTGGCACCAATCAGGCGTTCGACAATCTGGTGCGGAACCGCATCCCTGTGACGGCCGACTCGTACCGGTCGATCCGCGACAACCTGATGTACCGGGACACCAAGACTTCCGAAGCCCCGATGGGTTTTGTCGTCAACATGATGGTGTCCGCGGCGGACGTGCACCGGCTCCCGCAGGTGATCAACTCGATTGCGGCCGGGATGCGGCCCGACACCCCGGTGGCCTTCGTCGTGGGCGTCAACACCACCGCGACCAGCCCGAACAGTGCTTTGCAGCGCGGTGTCGACCAGGCCACGCAGCTCGCGCAGTCCATGCCGTTCCCGATCGCGATCGCCGGTCACGCGGTCGGTGCGGGCAAGAGCACCTTCCCGTACGGCAAGGCGCGCAACGCGGTCCTGAACAGTTCCGAGACCAAGGCGGCCGTGGAGGCGTTCGCCGCAAATCGCGCGTACCCGTATGTGGCGTTCCAGGATTTTGACACCGGCGCCCGGACCACGGGTTCGGGCAAGCACGTCTTCAACCAGTTGCAGGATCTGACGGCCTATTCGGACGACGAGCCGGACCGCCCGATGATGATGACCGGTGGTTACCGGGTCGGCGACGCAGCGGAGTTGATCAAAGACACCCGGCACCGGCTCGAAAGCCGCGTGGGCAACGAGAAAGGACCGGCAAAGCAGCGGATCGAGAACGCGATCGCCCGCCTGAACCATCCGGGCAACGCCGCGCAGTTCGTGTCCGACTTCTCGCGGGCGATCAGCGACGACATGCAGACCCGCGACCGGCAGAGCAAGATCCACCCCTTGCTCCCGTACGCGCCGGAGCCGAACCTCTTCGTCGACGGTCTACTGATCAGGGGTAACCGTGACGTCCAGTTCGGTGACGGTGCCGCGGAGTACGGCCAGCTCAGCACCAGCCTGAACCGTGCCTACGCGGAGGAGCTGGCCGCCGATTACGGCCACGGCACGCTGAAGCAGGTGCCGAAGGAGGTCCGCCAGGGCCAGCTGCAGGTCGACGCGCAGAACTACCGGCATCCGAAGCGTGGTCAGGCGTTCCTGGTCGACTACGCCGATTCGGCCGTACCGACCGACCTGTCGCGGCTGGCGGCCGACGTCATCATCGGCAAGGCCCTGCCGCAATCGCACACGAGCATGCTGACGGTCTCGGGCCGGTTCTTCGGTTACGACGCGGGTTACCAGGTGCCGGGCGGTCCGAGCGGCCCCAAGCAGGCCAAGGCCGGTACGGGTCTCACGGGGTACGCGACGAGCAGCGCCTCGACCGCGAGCGCGTTCACGACCCCGGTGTACCACCCGGCGACGATGTCCCCGTACTTCGGTGGCAGCGGCCAGACCGCCGTGCAGACCGCACCCTCGTGGACGACGTCGCTGACACCGCAGCAGAAGCAGCAGCTCGGCGGTCAGACGCACAACACGCTGAGCCCGGCCATCTCGATGGGCATCCCGGGCACGAGTGACACGATCGGGCTGCCGTCGAGTCAGAAGCTCTACGCCGCGCAGCAGCTGTCACTGTCGAACACGGCGAACACCATCCGCCAGGAGTTCGCCAACGCGGCGAGCGTCGTCAACCAGTCGAACCTCGGCGTCCGCGACACCTCGATCTACAGCGCGCTCGCGGCCCAGCTCAACCTGGACGCCAACCGCATCCGGGAGCGCACGCTCGCTACGGGCCAGAACGCCAATGCGAGTCTGCTGGAGCAGCTGGCGGATCAGCGGCGCGAGAACCCGTACCGGAACGGGCATTTTGTGGTCGCGGCGATCGGCGCGCCGCGCGCCGACACGCGCGCCTATGTCCCCTCGGCCGCGAGGGCCGAGTCGACGTCGCAGGAGCGTGACCAGCTGCGGTCGGCCTACGACGTGCTGACCGATGTGATCGCGCGGGATCTCGGCCTGAACATCCACGTGCACACCCCGCAGGGCACGGTCCGGCACACCGCACCGGGCGCCACGCAGACGCTGCACGTCGACCGCACGCGCGACAGCCACGACCGGATCGTCTTCCGCCCGCGGCCGTCGTCACGTCCGTCGCCGCTCGGGTCCGGCCCGGTCACCGGTGGCAAGCAGGACGCGCGGACGCCGGACCTCGTGCCGTCGCCCGCACCGAAGAGCGAGATCGACGCCCAGCGCAGCACCGTGACACCGCGGACGGCGAACACGTCGGCGTTCGACGTGGTCGAGTCGGCGCCGACCGGTCGCGGGGTGCCGGACATCGTCGCGGAGTCCTACCGGGCGGCCGGCCTGGAGGCACCGGCCACGGCCCGGCCGGACGTCACGCGGGTCGAGGGTCCGATCGCGTACGACTACCGGGCGCTACCGAACGGCGTGCGGGACTTCACCGTCAAGGTGCACCTGGACCCGCAGGACGCAACCGCCCGTGAACAGCGCGCCGACGTCGAGCAGCGGGCCAAGGACGCCGTCGACAGCATCTTCAACCAGGGCTTCCGCATCGGTGACGGCCAGCTCAACGTCAATGTCGAGTTCACCGACGACCCGGCCGAGGCCCACACGACGGTCGAGCTGCACGGTGATGTCCGGACAACGCAGACCGAGTGGTCCACCACCAGCAGTGACGTCGATCTGGCGCACGAGATCGGCCACTACCTCGGCCTGAGCGACGAGAACGTCGACAACCGCGTCTTCAACCGCACGCCGGAGTCCGCCGCGGTCTACAGCGACAACTCGCTGATGACCTCGGCCGACCCGGACAGCCGGCCCGAGGTGTTCCAGCGGCACCTGGACAAGATCGACCAGACCGCCGAGGCCGTTCTCTCGGCCGACCGCGGTGACAACGCGGCCCCGCGACCGTCGGCCGACCGTGATCGCGGTGGCCTCGGCTCACGGCCCGCACCGCCGCCGAAGGTGTCCGGCGGCCGCAACCGCGCCTTCGACGACCTGGTCGCCCGGCAGGTCCGGGTCGACGGCCGGTCGTACCCGATCGTGCGTGACGACCTGATCGGGCGCCGCGCCCCGATGGCCTTTGTGGTCAACATGATGGTCCCGGCCAGTGACGTCGCCCGGCTGCCGCAGGTCATGAACTCCATCATCGGTGGGATGCAGCCCGGCACCCGGGTCGCGTTCGTGGTCGGCGTCAACACCCCGTCGAGCTCGGTGAGCCGCGACCTCGAACGCGGTGTCGCCCAGGCCGTGCAACTGGCGAACCAGAGCCCGTGGCCGGTCGCCGTCACCGGTCACGCGGTCGGCAAGTCCAAGAGCACCGGCTCCTTCCTGTACGGCCGCGGCCGCAACGCCATCCTCGACAGCTCGGCCCTGACCTCCGCCGTGCAGGCCTACGCGGCCACGGGCGCCTACCCGTACGTGTCGTTCCAGGACTTCGACACGGGTGCCCGCACCACCGACTCCGGCACGCACGTGTTCGACCAGTTGCAGGAGCTGACCGCGTACGCGGACGACGACCCGGACCGGCCGCTGATGCTGACGGGTGGTTATCGCGTGGGGTCGGCGGCCGAGCTGATCCGTGACACCCGTGACCGGCTGGACCGGCGTATCGGCAAGGAGAAGGGTTCGGCCCGGCAGAAGTTGCGGGACGCGATCGACCGGCTCGACGATCCCGGCAACGCCGCGCAGTTCGTCCGCGACTTCACCAACGCGGTCCGCGACGACATGCAGACCCGGGACCGGCAGGCGGAGATCCACCCGCTGCTCCCGTACGCGCCGGAGCCGAACCTCTTCGTCGACGGTCTGCTCACCGTGGGCCGGCCGGGGGTTCGTTTCGGTGAGGGTTCCGCGGAGTTCGGGCAGCTCAGCACCAACCTGAACCGCGCCTACGCCGACGAGCTGGCCACCACCTACGGCGACGCGCGGGACACCCGTGTGCAGGTCGACTCGCAGAACAACCGGCACCCGAGCCGTGGTCGCGGCTTCCTGGTCGATTACGCCGACTCCGCTGTGCCGACCGACCTGTCGCGGCTCGCGGCCGACGTCATCATCGGCAAGGCCCTGCCGCAGTCGCACACCAGCATGCTGACCGTCTCGGGCCGGTTCTTCGGTTACGACGCCGGCAATCAGGTGCCGGGCGGTCCGAGCGGCCCCAAGCAGGCCAAGGCCGGTACGGGCCTCACCGGGTACGCGAGCAGCAGCGCCTCGACCGCAAACGCGTTCACCACCCCGGCGTACCACCCGGCGGCCACGTCGCACTACTTCGGCGGCACCGGCGCGAACGTGGTGACGGCCGCACCCTCGTGGGCCACCACGTTGTCGCCGGCGCAGAAGCAGCAGCTCGGCGGCCAGTCGCACAACACGCTGAACCCGGCGATCTCCCTGGGCATCCCGGGCACGAGTGACAGCGTCGGCCTGCCGTCGAGTCAGAAGCTCTACGCCGCGCAGCAGCTCTCGCTGTCGAACACCGCCAACACGATCCGGCAGGAGTTCGCCAACGCGGCCGCGATCGCCCGGCAGGGTGTCAACCTGCGCGCCGACTCGGTGTTCAACGCCCTCGCCGCCAATCTGAACCTCGACGGCTTCCAGATCCGCGACCGGGTGCTCGGCACGACGCCGTCCGCGGGCCTGCTCGAACAGCTCGCCGATCGGCGGCGGGAGAACCCGTACCGCAACGGGCACTTCGTCGTGGCGGCTCTCGGTGCGCCGCGGGCACAGACCGGCAGCTACGTGCCCGATGCGAGCACGGCCGAGAGCAGCCGCCGGGAGCGCGAGCAGCTGCGCGGCGCGTACGACGTGGTGCTGGACGCGTCGGCGCGGGCGCTCGGCCTGAACATCGACGTGCACACCCGGCAGGGGACCACGCGATATGCGGCGCCGGGCGCGACCGGCACCGTCCACGTCGAGCGCAGCCGCGACAACCAGGACCGTGTTGTCTTCGGCCCGTACCCGCCGACACGTCCCTCTCCGCTCGGCACCGGCCCGGTGGTCGGCGGCAAGCAGGACGCGCGGACACCGGAGACGGTCGAGGCACCCGCGTCCCGGGCACAGATCGACGCCCTGCGGGAGCAGACGCCGCCGCGCCGGGCGAACACGTCGGCGTTCGACGTGGTCGAGCAGCCGGCCACCGACCGTGGTGTCCCGGACTTTGTTGCCGAGTCCTACCGGGCCGCCGGGCTGGAGGTGCCGACAACGGCACGCCCCCAGGTCGGCCGGGTGGACGGGCCGATCGCCTACGACTACCGGGCGCTGCCCAACGGCGTGCGGGACTTCACCGTCAAGGTGCACCTGGACCCGCAGGACCCCACGGCCCGCGACCAGCGTGCCGAGGTCGAACAGCGGGCCAAGGACGCCGTCGACAGCGTTTTCAACCAGGGCTTCCGGATCGGTGACGGCCAGCTCAACGTCACCGTGGAGTTCACCGACGATCCCGCCGACGCCCACGCCACCATCGAGCTGCACGGCGACGCCCCGAACACCCAGACCACCTGGTCGACCACCGCCACCGACCTCGACCTGGCGCACGAGATCGGGCACTACCTGGGCCTGCGGGACGAGAACGTCGACAACCGCGTCTTCAACCGCACGCCGGAGTCCGCCGCGGTCTACAGCGACAACTCGCTGATGACCTCGGCGGATCCCGCCGACCGGCCGGAGATCTTCCAGCGGCACGTCGACCGCATCAACGAGATCGCCGACGCGTCGCTGTCCCCGGACAACCAGCAACAGATCGACGACAACCCCGAGGGGATCGGCGTTGCCCTCACCACCGACGGCGACCTCGCCCTGCCCGCCCCCGAGGCGGTACGCCAGAGTCTGCCCGCGTACCTGAAGGAAAGCCGGACCCTCGGTCTGGCCGAGCAGACGCGGGCGACCGACCGGGCCGATCTGGCCACTCCCCTTCGGGCGCTGGCACCGGGCCTGCCGGCCGAGGTGGTCGCCGACCTGCAGCAGGACATCCGGGACGACGTCGACCAGTTCCTCGGCACCGGGCGGCCCTATCCGGTGGTCATCGACGGCAAACCGGCCGAGCTGATCGTCACGGCCACGCTCGGCTGGGACGGCGTCCGCGTGACCGGCAAGTCCGACGCCGCGGGCCAGGCCTCGAGCAAGACCGAGGCCACCGGTACGCACTCCCTGCGGCACAGCCGCGACAAGCACCTCGAGCCCAAGGCCACGGTCACCGTGATGCCGCCGGCGGTGTTCGGCGCGGGTGCGAGCATCCCGACCGGCCCGGCGACCACACACTCGACGGCCAACCGCACGACCTTCACGACCACCACGTCGGTCGAGGTCGAGGACCAGGCCGAGGTCAGCGTGCCGATCACCTTCACCGCCACGCTGCGCGGAGTGGGCACGGCGACCGCCGAGGGTGAGGTGCCGCTGCGGGTGCCGACCAAGCTGGCGAAGCCGCCCGCGCTGCCGGCGCGGTCCCCTGACGATCCGCCGCTGGATGCCGCACCGCCCAAGCGTTTCGGTGTGGAGAGCGTCGTCAGCCGGCCTGCCGACAACACGTTCTTCGACCAGGCCGCGAAGCTGCTCGAGGACCAAGGACTCGGCGACATCACGCGGCTGGGCGCGCCCGGGCGGACCGTGCTGCAGCAGTTCTTCAGCGAGGCCAACATCTCGGCGAAGCTCGGCAAGATGGTCGTTCACGACCCCACCGACCGGCACCAGGGCTGGGTCACCTCCGACGCGCTGCTGCGCGCGCACGAAAAGCCGTGGCGGCGGCTCTTCCCGGGGCGCAACCGTGCGGTGCAGATGCGGCTCGTCGCCCGTCAGGTGCAGGTCGTCGAGACGGTCGACCGGGCGACACACACGGACACGTCGGCGTTCGCGAGTGAGAACACCGACCTCAGCAGCGCGGACCGGCCGTTCAACCTGTGGGGCATGGCCGGCGGCGGCACCGATGTGCCACTGGTGACGTTCCTCGTCGGGCCGAAGGTCTCCGCCACCCGCAAGGGGCCGAACACCCAGGAGATCAAGGAGGAGTCCGGCACCCGGCAGACCCTCACGGCGTCCGGCCCGGCGGTCCGCTACCGGACCGTCTACGACCTCCAGGTACGCCCGATCGGGCAACCGGCCCGCGAGCTGGACGGCACGGTCGAGACCCTGCAGTGGACGACCCAGGACCGGATCCGCGACACCGCCCTCGACCCCGACCGTGACCTCGCGAGCTGGCGGGGACGGACGGGCACCGGCCGCACCCACTTCGCGCCGCCGCCGATCGAGCACGGCAAGTCGTTCGGTGGCGCGTTCATCAACGACCTGCGCGGCGGCGACAAGATCTACGAGGCCGTCGCCGAGGCTCTGCGCAGCGTCCCGGGCAAACGTGGCTTCACGCTGCACCCCGACACCTTCGTGCAGCAGTTCGACGACCCGGCCTTCGCCGAGGGCATCAACGCCGGTGTGCAGGCGATCCTCTCCCGCGACACCGATGCCCGCACGATGCTCTCCAACCGGCAGCTGCGTTATCTGCTCGACCGCATCGTCGGTCCCGGCCTGCAGATCCCGCTGATCAAACAGGGCAAGCTGTACGACTACACCTCGGTCGTCACGGTCAGCGGCGCTCTCACCGACCTGTCCGACGGCGACCTGATCGACCGCGGCGATTTTGAGGCCGGCGACAAGCACAAGTCGAAGACGACCACCACCGCCGGTCAGGAACGCAGCCGCACGGTCGAGCTGAGCCTGGAGGCGCGCATCCTGGGCCCGGTCGGCCGGGCGTTCTCCACGCTGCTCGGCGGCCCGAAGGCCAGCCGCACGTCCACGAAGGCGCACGAGATCGGCGTCAGTCGTGGCCGCACCTCGGAGGCCACACATGCGC
Organism: Amorphoplanes friuliensis DSM 7358; assembly: GCF_000494755.1. Classification (NCBI taxonomy): domain Bacteria; kingdom Bacillati; phylum Actinomycetota; class Actinomycetes; order Micromonosporales; family Micromonosporaceae; genus Actinoplanes; species Actinoplanes friuliensis. Next base: position 536,236 of record NC_022657.1, on the reverse strand, counting down.
CCGGCCTGACCGAGGAGGGCAAACTCGGGGACCGGCCGATGCGGGAGTTCGCCGGCACCCTGCAGATCACGGCGACCACCGAATCGAGTGTCCGGCCGAACCAGAACGCCCGTCACCTCGTACCCGGAAGCCCCGGCCGTGGTCTGCCGGACGTGGTCGCGACCACCAGCAACCCTCCGACCTCGTACGAGCTGAAGGTGCACCTGCTCGTCCCTGAGCACCGGGTCTCCACGACCCCGCCGCCGGCCGTCCCGAGCCGGGAGCCGCGCGACCCGGAGTGGATCGAGCACCCGGCGCCGCTCAGCCGGATGACCGGTGGTTATCCGCACGACCTCACGGGCAGCCAGGTCGAGTCGTTCCTGGGCGCCGAGCACCTGCAGGCCGCGGCCAAGGAGGCGCTGACCGCCGCGTCGAAGGATCCGATCTACGGCTTCGCGGACGGGCGGATCTCGACCGTCATCGCCGACGCGCTCTCCCCCGAGCGGCTGGCCGGCGACCCGGAGGTCTTCACCCGACCGGTGGCGCTGAGCAACCTGCGGCACGGCCGCCGGTCCGCCGACGCGGACGCGGACGCCCGGGTGCGGCTGCGACCGACCAACCCGCGAATCCTGCCCGACTCGGAGTTCGCACGGGTCAAGGACGTGCTCTCCGGCGGCTCGGCGACGCGCAGCAAACACGGCCGCTCGTACGAGGTCAGCACCGCGATCACCGGCGTCGCGTCGGTGACCGGCACGGCCACCGACCACGGCGACACGAAGAGCACCCCCGGCGGTGTGGTCGTCGCGACGCTGACCCCCTGGCAGCGCACCTGGGGCGGTACGACCGACGACAGCCTCACCGGTGTCGGGAAGCTGAAGATCGGCAGCCGTCCCGAGCGGCGGGTGCTGGTGCAGCTGGACGTCGCCGCCGAGGTGATCGCCGAGGCTCGCCACGAGGGCAACCTCGACGTTCTGGACGTGCTGCCGGGTGAGAAGACGCAGCGGGCCGGGCAGAGCTTCACCCTGCCGGACTCGGTGCTGATGTGGATGACCGAGTCGCAGGTCCAGCAGATGCGCGAGCACGACCTGGCGCGGACGCAGCAGGACAACGACGTGAAACTCCAGCAGTGGCACGCCGGCCAGGCCACGCAGCAGCAGGCCGAGCACGACGCCGAACGCGCCCGCCAGACCGCCGAGCACCGGCGGGAACGCGCCGACCTGCGCCGCCACCAGTGGAATCAGGAGCAGCAGGACCGGGCGTTCGCCGAGCGGGTGGACCGCCGGACCGAGCCCGCCCGCCGCGAGCAGCTGGCCGCCGCGATCCAGGCCCGTGTCGCCCAGCACCACGCCGAGCGTGTCGCGCTGACCGCGCGGCAGCAGATCGAGACCGCCGACCTGCGGCAGAGTCAGCAGGACCGGCAGGACAGCCGTCTCGACCGCCAGCAGCGGGAACGCGACATCGTCGCCCGCGAACAGCAGCGGCAGCGTGACGACCTGGCCGGGCAACGACCGGCGCCCGCGGCCGAGGATCCGCGCGGTGCGGCGCTGGGTCCGGCACCCGACCGCTCGCTCGGCCTCGGGGGTGTCGACACGACCGTCGACCTCAGCGACCGCATCCCGCACCTGCGGCGACGAATCGCGGACACCGTGGGCGACGAGATCGCGGACGCGCTGCTGCCGCAGTCGGCTCTGGACACCCCGCACGACAACGTCCGGGCCCTGCAGACGTTCCTCGCCAACGCCCAGAGTCACGTCGGCGGGGCGCTGAACGGTGGGCGGACCCTGCCGCTGCGGATCGAGGGGCGGTTCCGCGGGCACACCTATCAGGCCACGCTGACGGCCGACTTCGTGCAGGCGCCGACGTTCACCGGCATCGAGCAGGTCGAGGACCTGACGGTCAGCGACAGCACGACAGTCAGCCACGCCGACACCCGCAGCAAGGGCAGCACGGTCGGCTCGGTGTCGGTGACGCTGCGGGCGCAGGGCACCGTCACCGAGGACGCGCAGTCCCCCGCACACGGCCCGGCGAGTCAGACCGTGGGTGGTGGTTACGTCGGCACCGCCAATCTGGGCGTACGGACGACGGACGAGACCAACACCGAGGCGCGGACCTATGCGCAGTCGCTGACCACGCACGGGCCCGTGGCGGCGTACCGGGGGAAGCTCGGTCTGGACATCACCGTGACGGGGAACGGCCTCGGGCCCGACGGCCTGACGCTCCGGGACGTGCGGGACGTGGGGCTGCACACGCATCCGGGGAGCTCCCGGCCGAACGGTCCGCTGGGTGTCGCGCGGCCCGCCACGCGCCTGCCCGCCGACCAGCTCACCGACGACGCCCGCGAGCAGTGGCGCACGGCCGAGGGTCACGACACGCTGCCGGAGAACGCCGCGGTCGAGCACGTCCTCGTCGATCTGACGGACCTGCACCGGGCCGGAGAGCAGGCGCTCGCCGACTCGGGTGTCCAGGTCGACGAGACCACCCGGTCCGCGATCCGCGACGGTCTGACCGGCACCAACCTCAAGGCCGGCCTGCCCGCGATGCTCGCCGGACGCTTCCCGGTGCCCGTGCCGGGCCGCCTCGGCCGCGACCTGTTCGTCGACGCGCGTCTGGTGCCGCTGCCGCGGTTCGCCGGGGCCGACGCGACCGTCGAGGTCACCAGCTCGGTCGAGCGCGCCCGCGGTCGCAAGGTGGAACGCAGCACCGGTCACACGTACGCGGTGAAGATGAACGGCCCGGTTGTCGCCGGTGGGGTCAACCATCCGGCGTCCGACAACGCGGTCGGTGAACGCGACAACTTCGGTGCGGTCAACGCGTCGACCTTCTACGAGCAGCCGCTCTACAGCACCGACCCGACCCGCCGGCAGAAGGCGGAGGCGGCGCTGCGGGACGACCACACCGGCAGCAAGCCGGTGACCGAGCCGGCCGACGACACGATGACCCGCAGCCTGTCGTACGGGATCGAGTTCCGGCTCGTGGCCCGCTCGCAGGAGACGACGCCGAAGCACAGTGCGGGCTCTCAGGTCACGGTTGCTGATGCGGCGACCGTGCGGATGCCCGACGCCGCCGCCCGCGAGCGCACCGGCACCGACCTGTCGCCGGAGCTGCGGCGGACCGCGACCGAGGTGGCCACGCGGGGTCGGGAGTGGACCACCGAGGACGCCTGGTGGGACGCGCAGCGGGCCCATCAGGCCGAGCTCGACAAGACCCGCCGGCAGGAGGACCACGACCGCGCGACGCCGGCGTACCTGCGCACCCAGCGTTTTGATCCCGCGGCCGATCCGATCGTCAGCGGCACCCACCTGCTGCGCGGTGAGAACACCACCATCAACTTCCGGGTGCGGGAGCTGCCCGGGCCGGTCCGGGCCTTCGACGTGCACCTCGACCTGGTCTCCCGCAACAACACGGTTCCGGCCGACGCCCGGCGGGAGTACGCCGAGAGGATCCGGCAGACCGTCGAGGAGAACATCAACGGCCGGTACACCTTCGCCGACGGCCACCGGCTGCAGGTCAACCTCACTTTCGACACACCGGCCTGGCGCGACGGCATGCTGGACGACTGGGACGGCGACCCGGACCGCAACCCGCCGGTCGAGATCACCACCAGCGGCGACACCCATCAGCACAGCTGGAACCTGACCGACTCACCCGACGTGGGTGTCCACGAGGTGCTGCACTTCCTCGGCGCGAAGGAGGGCTACAGCTCGGCGGACCGTCTCTTCCGGACTCCGGACCGTCCCGGGGTGATGGGCACCGAGGCGCGCACGGGTCCGGCCGACTACCTCACCGACACCGACCTCGCGACGATCGCGGACGTCGCGCGTACGGCCGGGCCGCGGCCGGTGACCGTGGCCGCACCCACCGAGGCCACGCCGGTGCAGACCCCGTCGCGGGCTCCCGGACGCCCGGAGACCCGGCAGGAGGCCGCCGAGCAGTACGAGCAACGCCTCGCCACCCACCTCTACCAGTCGGACCGTGTGCGGCAGGCGGCCACGCGGACCGTCGAGCGGCTGCGTGAGGTGCTGGCCCAGGTCACCCCGAACCCGCCCGCGCAGGGCGTACGCCGGTCGTTCGTCCAGGACCTGCTGGACAGCTCGGGGCAGGCCGGCACGCAGACCACCGGCGAGGACCTGCGCGCGTTGCTCACCGACGGCAACCTGCGTGAGGTCATGACGGCGTACTACAACGGCGCCTACTTCAACCGCACCCCACCCGCGGGTGAGCCCAGCCTCAAGGACGTGGTGCTCGACATCGTCCGGAGCAAGGACTGGGCCCGCTCGGACGCGCTCGGGCTCAACACCGCGGAGCTCAGGTCGTACGCGGAGTTCCTGGACAACCCGCTGCGGCCGGCGGTGAACGCGGCCCTGACCGCGCAGGGGAAGAACCCGGCCCCGCTGACCGACGATCCGTTCACGCCGGCCAACCTGATCGCGCGGTCGCAGCACTGGCAGGCGGACGCGTCCGAGCAGCAGCGCAGCCGCCGGGTCGCCCGCAGCGAACGCGACCAGAAGCGCGGCCCGCAGGCCGTCACCCCGCGGCAACTGCGGACGTCCGGTGCCGAGCTGGGCCGGTACGAGACCGCGTACCTGCAACGGCCCGGTCAGAAGCCGTTTGTCGTCGACACCGAGGAGGGCACGGCCGAGCACACCGAGCCGTGGCGCTCCTGGCTGCGGCCCGACGAGCAGGGTCCCGAGTTGCCGCTGCCGTGGGTCAGCGGGCACTCGTACTTCGCGTTCGACACGACGAGCGACTGGTACAAGGAGGTGCACGACGACGCCGCGATCCCGGTGACGGCCGGGCCCTCGCTGACCACGAGCCGGTTGCTGACCGCGTTCCGCTGGCTGAACGTGCCCGGCGTCTCCGAGCAGGAATTCCTCGGTGCGCTCGCCGGCTGGATGATGGCGGCCGACGACCACTCGCTCTACGAGATCCTGCGCGGCGGCGAGATCGCCGGTGTCCCCCTCCCGGGCCTGCGCCTGCACGACCTGACGTCGTCGGACGAGCTCTACGACAGCCTGGCGCGGATCGGCCTGGACACCCCGGCTGGTGATCGCCCGGCGGACGTCTCCGTCACGCGGAGCTTCCTCGACCCGGGCATCCAGAGCCCGTTCCCCGGGCCGGCGGGGCACTTCACCCTGCTGGCGCACGGCACGGCCGACGGGGTGGTCCGCGACGGCCGGCCGATGACCCCCGAGCAGCTCGCCGACTTCGTCCGGACCGACCCCGCGTGGCACGGGCAGCCGATCACGCTCGCCGCGTGCGACACCGGCATCCCCCAGGGGTACGCCCACCGCCTGTCGGAGCTGCTCCCGGGCACGACGATCCACGCCCCGGACGGTCCCGTGTGGACAACACCGTCGGGGGAAGCGTTTGTCACCGGCACTGCGGGTTACGACCCGGACGGCCGCCCGCGCCCCCAGCTGCCACCCACCGGCAGCTGGCGGACCTACTACCAACCTTCCGACACCACCGGTACGCGGACCGGCCCGTACCTCTCCGGCACCACCGCGACCAGGCCCCTGAACCCCGAGCTGTACGACGCCGACCGCATGGCACCGTGGGGACGGCCCTTCGCCGAGCGCCCGCTGCTGACCGAGCCGCAGGGCCCCCAGCGGTACGCCGAACTGGCCCGCGCGGGCACCGGCCCCCGGACGCCGTACGAGGCGCTCTACCAGCAGCGGCTCGACGGCCGGTTCGGCTCGTTCGCCAGTGTCGGTGCGGACGAGCAGGCCGACATCGCCGCCATCTACGAGAACCTGAACATCGTCAGCAGCAACGACCCGTCGGTGCCGCCGGAGGACAAGCAGGTCTACGCCGACTGGGAGACGCGCAACGGCATGACCCTGGCCGACGTGCTCGCCCGGGTCAGCCCGGCTCAGGCGGCGGCCGTCTACATGTACACGAACGGCAACTATCCGCTGGTCAACGCCGTTCTGGAGCAGCCGTCGGACCACGCCGCACCGGAGACGCCCGACGAGGTCCACCGCAAGCTCACGAAGATCACCGACAAGGATCTGCGGCAGGGTGCGCAGAACGGCCCCAACACCGCGGGCATCCTCAAGTACGACCCGCGCCTGGCCGATCTGCGCCGCATCTACCGCCGCACCCTCGAACTCCAGACCGGCGACTTCGTTCTCGACGCCGTCGCGAACCGGATGCACGAGCGCAACGCCGAGATCGCACCCGAGGTCTTCCAGGAGATGCGCATCCACGGCGACATGGCCATCGACGGCCTGCGCCGGCTGCCGGCGACCCGGGACACCGCGGTCTTCCGGGGCAACGAGGACCAGCCGGCACTGGTGGTGGGTCACGAGTTCGCGGTGAAGAGCCTGACCAGCACCAGCCGCGACAACCGCCAGGCCGTCGAGTTCCTGCCCTCGTCCGGACCACGGATGCTGCTCGACCTGCGGCTCACCGGGTACGGCGGCCGCGACATCAACATCTTCTCGGCGTTCCCGGTCGAGGCCGAGGTGCTGCTGCTGCCGGGGACGAGGTTCCGCGTCGACGAGGTGACCGACGTGGACGACCTCGACGGGCCGTACAGGCACATCGTCGCCACCGAGATCCCGCCGGCCGGTTTCGACCCGGACGCCGATCTGGTCGACCTCGACGCCGAGCCCGTCGCGTTCGAGCGCCAGATCGAGGACGAGCCCTCGGTGTCGCCCGAGCCGACCGTGGTGCGCTCACTGCTGAACCCCGAGGAGGCGGCCACCCGGGCCATGCCGGCGCACCCCGGGCACTACACGCTCTATGCGCACGGCACCGCCGACGGTGTGGTCGTCAACGACGTGACGATTCCCGCGGAGCACCTCGCCGACCTGATCCGCCAGGACCCGGCCTGGCACGGGCAGCCGATCACGCTGGTCGTCTGCGACACCGGCCGTCCGGACGGGTACGCCGCCCAACTCGCCCGTCACCTCCCCGGCACGCGCATCACGGCACCGGACCACGCCGCCTGGACCACACCGGGCGGGCACGCGTACGTGTCGGGCACGGTCGGCTACACCCCGGACGGCCGTCCGAAGCCGAAGCTCCCGCCGACCGGCGCCTGGCACACCTTCGTGGCGAGCCCGGCCGAGGTCGAGGAGGTCGGCGAGCCGGTCCAGTTCCTCACGCAGACGGCACCGAACCCGTTGACGGCCGACCTCGCCGACGCGCAGCGCTGGGCGCCGTGGGGGCGGCCCTACCAACAGCGGCCGATGCTCGACGAGCAGGGGATGAAACCGCGGGTCAGACCCCTGGAGATCGAGTACGAGGACCGGCTCGGCGAGACGTTCCGCAAGTCGCAGCGGGCCCACACCGCTGTGCAGCTGGCGGCGCAGAAGCTGCGCGCGGTCATCCTGACCTACCACCACCAGAACGCCGCGTGGGTGAAGGGCCATCCGGTGTTCCAGCAACTCGACTCGGACAACGTCGGTGTGCAGATGTCCGCCGTCTTCACCGCCACCGCGTCGATCGACGGCGGGCAGGAGAGCATCTTCAAGGCTCTGGTCCAGGACATCTTCAACGACAGGAAGTGGGCGCTGTCCGACCAGCTCGGGCTCTGGACGCCACAGCTGAAGAAGATGCGCGCGTTCGTGGACAATCCCGCGCTGCGCAACAGGGTCCGCGACGTGCTCGAGGACAACGGTGTGGTCATCACCAAGGCGAACCGCGACATCTTCGCGCCGGACGTCCTCGCCTCACAGCTGGTCGGGCTCAACCCGACCAAGGCCGACCTGGCCAACCTGGCCGCGCTGGCCCGCGACGAGCTGTCGTGGAAGGCCGCCCGGATGATGACGATGTACCGGCTGCTCAACATCACCAACGCGAAGACGGCCGACTTCCTGCAGGCGTTCTCCGGCTGGATGATGCTGCCCAAGAACAACAGCTACCTGCGGAAGCTGATGGTCGGCGCCGAGGTGGCCGACACCGCCATCCGCGGTGTGCGGATCTCCAGCATCAGCTCGGCCGAGGAGGTCTACGCGCGGCTGATCCACTCCGGCATCGTCAACGGCAACAAGTGGGGTGACCTGGGCCCGAACACCCGGCGCAAGCACACCCCGTACGAGTCGCTCTACTGGCAGCGGGTCAAGGGTGAACTGGGGTCGTTCGGCGCCATCAACTCCACCGAGCGCGCCCGCTTCAACACGCTCTACGACAACCTGCTGGCGATGGCCTGGGACCAGAAGAACCCGACCCGGCAGCTGATCAACTGGGAGCGGCGCAACGACGCCGACATCCGCCAGATGCTGTTCCGCATCAGCAAGGCGCAGATCTTCGCGGTCTGGATGTACACCAGCGGCAACTACCCGCTGATGAACGCGGCCCTGGAACGCGAGGCCAACCACGAGTCGCCGACGATGTCGCTGAGCACCGAGAAGAAGCTGCTCAAGCTGGTCGGCAAGGACATCAAGGGCGGCGCGCAGAACGGCCCCAACACCGCCGGCTTCCTCAAGTACGACCCGGTCCTCGCCGATCTGCGGGCGCGGTACCGCAGCGTGCCGTACATCGACTACTACGAGCCGTGGAAGGCGAAGAGCCTGACGGCGCAGATGGAGGAGCGGGCCCGGCTGATCGCGCCGTCCGTCTTCCGCGAGATGCGGATCCACAACGACATGGCGGTCGACGGGCTGCGGATGCTGCCGGCCGCCCGCGACATCTCGACCTACCGCGGCAACCCCGACAAGGCCGAGTACCAGGTCGGTCACGAGTTCTCGGTGAAGAGCCTGACCAGCACCAGCCGGGTCAAGGACAACGGCATCGGGTTCATGCCCGACAGCGAGCCGGCGATGCTGCTCGACCTGCGCCTCAAGGGTTACGGTGGCCGCGACATCGACATCTTCTCGGTCTTCGTCACCGAGGCCGAGGTGCTGCTGCTGCCCGGCACGCGGTTCCGGGTGGTCAAGGTGACCAAACGCTACGACCCGGACAAGGGCGGCTACCGGCACATCGTGGCGGAGGAGATCCGCCCGATCGGGTACGACCCCCAGCTGTGGGCCGGTTGGGCCGGCTGATGGACTCCCAGGAGGCGACGATGGCGCAGCCCGACGATGAGCTGCTCACACGGCATCACCAGCTGCTGCTGCGGGTGGCCGGCTGGGCACCGGACGACGTGGTCAGCGCCGCGCGGCAGTGGCTCGCCGAGGGGCGGGTGACCGAGGCGGCGCGGGCGGTCCTCGGCACGGTGCTCGCGGACCGGGTGCCGATCCGGCCCGACGACGCCGAGCTGCTCGTCCGCACCCTGCCGGACGTCAGCCAGGTCACGCAGCTGGCCGGTGCCACTCCGGCCGGTGATCCGGCCGCACATCCGGCGTTCGACTTCGCACCCGTACGCCCGGAGCCGTTCTCCCCCGCCCCCGCGCCCCTGCTGCTCGATCTGACCACCGCCGAACTCGATGCGGAGGACGCGGCCGCCGTCGCCGCCCTGGACGAGGTGACCGGCCCGGTGGCCCTGTGGCGGGTCTGGCGGTCACCGCAGCCGGACCGGGCCGCGGGTGGACCGGTCCGCGTCCACGTGCTGGAGACCAGCGCCGATCCCGCCCTGCTGCCGTCCGCGACCGCTGCACTGCAGAACGCCCTGGAAGCCGCCGGGGTCGAACACCCGCAGGTCGAGGCGTACACGACAGGTGTTGAACTGCCGTCCTATCAGCGCCTGGCCCGGGGGCGATCGGCCTTGCTGTGGGCCACTGCGAAGGCGCAGCCGATCACCATCGCGCGGGTCTTCGACTCCTACGACGCCGGGGGCGGGCAGTTCCGGGCCGACCATCCGGTGCTCTCGGCGGGCACCGAACCGGCCCAGGTGCTCGCTTATCTGGAGGGTGGTCAGGTGCTGCTCGCAACGACCGCCAAGGAGACGGACGTCTTCGACCCGGGCGCCGGTGCCGTCGTGCCGATGAGCTTCCGCACCGACGGCCGCTGGATCTGGACGGACACGGTCGCCTACTACCTGAGCACGTACGCGCTGAGCCCCGACGAGGAGTTCCTGGCCCACATCCGCGCGCTCGACTACCGGCTACCGACGGTCGACGCCGTGGCCGAGCACCGGGCGATGAGTGTCCTCGCCGACCCGGGGTAAGAACGGGTTCGGCCGCGGGACCGTTGGGGCAGCACCACGTCCGGGCCACGCCGCGCACCGGTCCTGTCATGTTCGAATGCTGATCGGGGTCGTGCCGGACGGGCGCGGCACAACACGAGGGTGACGGTGATGATCGACCAGGATCTTGCGGTGTTCGTGCCGGCGCTTCCCGACCCCGGGACCTTCGGCACCGCCGTACCGCCGCTGCTGGACCTGGTCGGCCGGTCCCTGCTCGACGACGCCGACAAGGCCGCCGTCGACGCCGTGACCGGTGCTTCCGGCTCGGTCGCCCTCTGGCGGGTGTGGCGGCTCACGCCCGACTCCCCTCCGGTACGCCTCTACGTGCTGGAGACCGCGGCCGCGGCTCCGGACGGCCTCGACGCCCTGGTCTACCGGACCGGTGACGAGGTGCCGGCCGAGCTGCGGCGCGCCCGCAACTCCGGCGCTCTGCTGTGGACGGCCGCCGATCCCGCGCCGCTGCGGGTGGCACCGGTCTTCGACAGCAACGCGGGATTCGACCCGGCGCACGTACGCCTGGACGACCCGGACCGCGACCGGATCGCCGACCGCCTCGACGGGGGTTCACCGATTCTGGCCACGGCCGACCGGCTGACCGACGTGGTCGACCCGGCGCGCGGCGCGGTTGTCCCGATGAGTTACCGCACCGACGGCCGCTGGATCTGGACAGAGTCGGTCTCCTACTACCTGCGCACCTACGGCCTGGCCCCGGGCACGGAGTTTCTCGCGCACCTGCGCGCAGCCGGCCGCCCGGCCACCGATGCGGCCGGTGAGCACCGGGCCCTCGCAGCGCTGTTCCAGTCGGCCGCCGCTGTCCGGGTGCAGGGGTGACGCCGGTGCTCGTGGATGATCACTTTCTGCTGCTGGACCCGGAATGGCAGCCGGACGACAGCACCGCGACGCCGCCCTTCGAGGCCGTCATCGGTCTGTGGCCGCGCCAGGCCGACGGGTCGGTCGGCCCGTTCCGCAGCAACCCCGAATACGTCCCGCGGTACGAGAACTCGCCGTCCGACCCGGTCGACGCGCTGCTGCGGCTGGCGCTGCGCGGCGACGCCGAGCTGGAAGATCTGCAGGCGGTGCTGCGTGACACCGTCGTCGACCTCGCGCTGAACGGTGACGGCCGGCCGCTGATCCAGGACTCCTGCGTTGTCGTCACGACCAGCGCGCTGCACCGCTCCCGGGTCTCCGCACCGGACTGGCGGCAGGCCGGGCTCACCGACGTTCTCGCCGTCCTGGCGGACTGGGACCTGCTGATCAATCCCGGCGGTCCGGCACCGGTACGCCTGGCCGGCGCCTTCGTCCGGGAGACCGCACGATGACCGGGCCTCTTGCCGGTCTGCCCGCGCCCGCCCAGCTGCACCTGCTGCTGCTGCGGGCCGCCGGCCGGATCACCGACGCCGAACTGACCGACCTTCGGCTGCGGCTCGCCGAGGGACGGTTCGGCGAATGTGCCGCGCGGCTGGCCGGTCGTTTCCCGACGACCGCCGACGAGATCGATGTCCTCCGCGCGTGTGCGCCACCGGGCACGCCGATGCCCCGGCCCGCGGACGGCCCGGTGGATGCCGCACCCGGTACGCCGTTCATCGCCGTACCGCCCGCGACCCTGCAACTGGCCGGTGAGGTGATCCCGCCGCTGCTCGACGTGACCGGGGACGCGGAGGCGACCGACGCGTACGACGCCGTGGTGCTCGAGGCGCTGGACCTGAAGGAGACCGTCGGCGTGTGGCGCTGCTGGCGCATCTCCGTCGACGCGGCCGGCACCGCCTCGGCCGCCCGGATCTACGTGGTCGAGATCGACGTGGCCCCCGCCGACCTGCCGCTGATCACCGCCGACGTGCAACGGGCGCTGCTCGACGCCGGTGACCGGATCTCGCAGATCGAGGTCTACCGGCCCGGTCTGCCGCTGCCCTCCTACCAGTGGGCTGCCCGGGCGCACGCGGCGCTGATCTGGGCGTCCTACCCCACGCCGGACATCCGTTTTGCGGTCGACCGGCCGACCGGCACCGAGGAGAGGCTGAGCCCCGACGAGCAGGCCGCCGCCTCGGACTACCTGCGCTCGGCCGCCGTCATGGCGACCGATCCCGCGCAGCAGGCGGCGCTGTTCACCGACGGCTGGTGGGTCTGGCCCGACAGCGTCGTCAGCCAGGTCGAGCAGCACGGGGTGCTGACCGATCCGGACCTGCTCGCACATCTGCGGGCCATCGCGTACACCGGCTGGGACATCGACGCCGTTGCCGTGCACCGGGCGATGGCCGCACTGCAACGTGCCGGGAGTGACCGTGGACCTCGCTGAGGCGCGCGACCGCGCCGCGGACAAACTGCGTGAGCTGCAGGACCCGGCAACACCGCTGCGACTGTCGGACGATCCGCCCGACGAGTACGCCTGGTGCTGGGTGTTCGGCTTCAACACCGAGCGCTGGTTCCGTACCGGGGAGCTCACCGACGGCGCCGTCAGCGGACCGGTCGTGGTGGACAAGGACGGTGGTGCCGTGTGGATCGCCCCGTCGGCGCCGCCGCTCGAGCGCTGGCTGAACGTCCACGCCGCCGAACGCGGACTCGGCCCGGTGCCTGTTCCGGAGGCGGGTGACCCCTGGTGACGATCTTCGTGTCGGTCGCGGCGTACCGGGATCCCGAGCTGGTGCCGACCGTGCTGGACTGCCTGGCCAAGGCCCGCCATCCGGAGCAGCTGCGGATCGTGGTGTGCTGGCAGCACTTCGGCGACGAGGACGTCTCGCCGCTGACCAGCCATCCCCGGGTCGAGCTGCTCGACTTCGACGCCCGGGAGAGCCGCGGTGCCTGCTGGGCGCGCGCCGAGATCATGCGCCGGTACGCCGGCGAGGACTGGTTTCTCCAGGTCGACAGCCACACGCGTTTTGCCCCCGGCTGGGATGTCCGCCTGATCGAGCTGGCCGCCGCGACGGGCGCCGACAAACCGCTCCTGAGCTGCTATCCGCCGACCTACGAGCCGGACGCGGCGTTCACCGGCGCGGGGCAGCCGACGCAGATCACGTTCGACCGGTGGACCGGTGACGGGCTGCCGGTCTTCGGCCAGGAGCACATCCCGGACTGGGAGCTGCGGGAGACGCCTGTGCCGGCCCACTACATCGCGGCCGGGTTCCTCTTCGCGCCCGGTTCCTTTGTCCACGAGGTCCCGTACGACCCCGGCATCTACTTCCACGGCGAGGAGATCACTATCTCCGCGCGGGCCTTCACCTGGGGTTACGACCTGTTCCACCCGGCCGAGGTGCTGTCCTGGCACTACTACATCCGGCAGGACAACCCCCGGCACTGGACCGATCACCTCGACAGCCCGGCCGGCAAGGGCTGGTTCGCGATGGACCGCGCGAGCCGCCGCCGTGTGGCCAACCTGCTGCGCTTCCCCTCGGTCGGCCGGTACGGCATCGGTCCGAAACGGACCATGACGGAGTACGAGACGCACATCGGTGTCGACTTTCGAAACCGTAAGCGCACGGCCGCGGATCCTCGGTACGTTCAATTGTGATCGGTAACAAACCTTCCGATCGACGGCCGTGATACGGCAAAATCACCCTTCCGACCTGCAGCTAAGCCTCTGACCTGCACGTCTGTTATCCCGGAGTCGAACCGCGACGCAGCGTCGCGTTCGTTTCTGATTGGTTATGACGGTGACCTTGACAGGAAAAGTTCGATAGTGCGTGAATGTGTTTCGGGATGGTTAAGCGTCGAAGCCCACCCGACGACGCCGCAGTCACCACTAAGGAGCCCATGTCATGAGCGCTATGTCCGGCCGCTGGAGGCCGGCGGTTCTTACCCTCGGCGCGGCCCTTCTTCTTGCCAGCGCGAGCGCGTGCGCGAAGTCCGAGGACAGCGACACGGCCGGCGGCAGCGGGACGTCCGCCTCCGCCGGTGCCCAGGTCGCCCAGTCGGCCGCACCCGGTGCGAAGAGCTGCACGCTGGAGCAGTTCGGCGGCACGAAGATCGACCTCAAGACCGCCAAGGTCGGCTTCTCCCAGTCGGAGAAGGAGGCGAACCCGTTCCGGATCGCCGAGACCAAGTCCATCAAGGACGAGGCGGCCAAGCTGGGCATCCCGGCCGGCAACCTCCAGACCACCAACGCGAACTCGCAGTTCAACAAGCAGATCAGCGACGTCGAGCAGATGATCGACTCGGGTGTGCAGCTGCTGGTCATCGCCCCGCTGAACTCCGACGGCTGGGACTCGGTCTTCGCCAAGGCCTCCGCCAAGAAGATCCCGATCATCACGATCGACCGCAAGATCAACGCGACCTCCTGCACCGACTACCTGACCTTCATCGGGTCGGACTTCGAGGAGCAGGGCAAGCGGGCGGCCGACAAGATGGCGGCGGCACTCGGCAACAAGGGCACCGTGGCGATCCTGCTCGGCGCGCCGGGCAACAACGTCACCACGCTGCGGACCAAGGGCTTCAAGGACCAGATCGCCAAGGTCGCGCCGGAGATCAAGATCTCGTTCGAGCAGACCGGTCAGTTCTCCCGCGAGGAGGGCCAGAAGGTCTCCGAGCAGCTGCTGCAGTCCAACTCGGACATCAACGGCATCTACGCGGAGAACGACGAGATGGCGCTCGGCGCCGAGGTGGCCCTGAAGGGTGCCGGCAAGAAGGCCGGTGACGTCAAGATCGTCTCGATCGACGGCACCAAGGGCGCGGTCCAGGGCATCGTCGACGGCTGGATCTACTCGGTCATCGAGTCCAACCCGCGCTTCGGCCCGCTCGCCTTCGAGACGGCCACCAAGTTCTTCAACGGTGAGCCGATCCCCGAGGACATCATCATCAGCGACCGCGAGTACGACGAGAGCAACGCGAAGACGGACCTGAACAGCGCTTACTGAGCACCACCTGTCGGCCTGTGCGGCGGCGTCGGACCCGTGTCCGGCGTCGCCGCGCGGCATCTGTACACATTGACTTATCTCTATTGTTCCCGGTGTTCAGTTACGTCAATATGTGTTTCAAGCTGGTTACCACCGCCGCCAGCACTCACCCCCCGAGCAGCACACTCCCTCGAAGGAGAGAGCACGTGACTGAACACCGACCCAGGTCCTGGCGACGCTTCCTCGCCGTGACCGTTGCGGCCCTGACCGCCTCAGCCGGCACCCTGATCGTCACGACGGGTCCCGCCGCGGCGTTCGTGCCGAAGACCCCGCCGCTGGTCACCCCGTGGACCAACCAGGTCTCGACGACCAACCCGCTCCCCGAATATCCCCGCCCGCAGCTCACCCGGCCCGACTGGCAGAACCTCAACGGCATCTGGCAGTTCGCCGGCGCCTCGAACATCAACACCCCGCCGGTGAACCAGACGCTGGCCGAGGAGGTCCTGGTTCCGTACCCCATCGAGAGCGCTCTCTCCGGGATCATGCGGCACCAGGACTACATGTACTACCGCCGGACGTTCACCGTTCCCGCCGGCTGGAGCGGCCGCAACGTGCAGCTCAACTTCGGCGCCGTCGACTGGCAGTCGAAGGTCTGGGTCAACGGCACGCTGCTCGGCACGCACGAGGGCGGTTACGACAAGTTCTCCTACGACGTGACCAGCACCCTGCGCGCCGGCGCCAACGAGGTCATCGTCGGCGTCTGGGACCCGACCAACGGCCAGGACATCCCGGTCGGCAAGCAGCGGACCAACCGCGGCGGCATCTTCTACACACCGTCGTCCGGCATCTGGCAGACCGTCTGGCTGGAGCCGACCAACCCGGCCCGGATCACCCGCCTCGACACCACCCCGAACGTCGGTGCCGGTGGTCTCGACCTGGTCGTGCAGGCCGCCAACGCGAGCGGCCAGGCAGTCACCGCGCAGGTGCTCAGCGGCGGCACGGTCGTCGGCACGGCGACGGGCACGGTCGGCACGAGCTTCCGGATCCCGGTCCCCAACGCCCACCTGTGGACCCCCGACGATCCCTTCCTGTACGACCTGAGGGTCACCCTCGCGTCCGGTGACGCGGTCGGCGGCTACTTCGGCATGCGCTCGCTCGGCAAGGCGATGCTCGGCGGCACCCTGCGCCCGACGCTGAACGGCAAGTTCGTCTTCCAGCTCGGCACCCTCGACCAGGGCTACTGGCCGGACGGCATCTCGACCGCACCGACCGACACCGCGCTGCGCTTCGACCTGGAGCAGCAGAAGGCGCTCGGTTTCAACATGGTCCGCAAGCACATCAAGGTGGAGAACGACCGCTGGTTCTACTGGGCGGACCGCCTCGGCCTGATGGTCTGGCAGGACATGCCGGCGCTGGCCAGCGGGCGCGACCCGTCGGCCATCGGGCGTACGCGGTTCGAGAAGGAACTCAAGGAGATGATCGACGAGCACAAGGGCATCACGTCGATCGTCCAGTGGGTGCCGTTCAACGAGGGCTGGGGCGAGTACGACGCCGGCCGCATCGCCGACCTGGTGAAGAGCTGGGACTCCACCCGTCTCGTCAACCACAACTCGGGCTCGAACTGCTGCGACTCCGACCCGGACCCGGGCAACGGCGACGTGATCGACGACCACATGTACGTCGGCCCCGGCATCACCCGCGCCCCGACGGCCACCCGCATCGCGGTCAACGGCGAGTACGGCGGCCTCGGCCTGCGCGTGCCCAACCACGAGTGGCCGACCGCCGGCAAGTTCGCCTACGAGTGGCTGCCCGACACCAACTCGCTGACCAACCGGTACGTGCAGATCACGAGCAAGCTGGTCGACCTGATCTCGGCCAACGGGCTCTCCGGTTCGGTCTACACCGAGCCCACGGACGTCGAGGAGGAGCTGAACGGCTTCTACACGTACGACCGGCAGATCCAGAAGATGAACTTCGCCAGCGTGCGCGCGGTCAACCTGCGGGTGCTCGGCGCGGCGACCGGCACGACGTTGCCGCTCAACAAGCTGGCCTCGCTGCGGGTCACCACACCCGGCTTCACCGACCGTTACCTGCGGCACTCGAACGGCACGGCGAACACCGCGGTGATCAACGGTTCGAGCCCCACGAGTGACAAGCAGGACGCGACGTTCTGGGTGCGTCCGGGTCTGTCCAACAGCGCCTGCTACTCCTTCGAGTCGCGCAACTTCCCGGGGCAGTACCTGCGGCACCGGGCGTACCGGGTCTACCGGGAGGCGAGCACCGGCGGCACATTCAACGCCGACGCCACCTTCTGTGCGCGGCCCGGACTGTCCGGCGGCGGCACGTCGCTGGAGGCCTCGAACCTGGCCGGCTACTACCTGCGGCACCGCAACTCCGAGGTCTGGATGGACCCCAACAACGGCGGGTCGTTCACCAACGACGCGACGTGGAGTGTGGTCAACCCGTTGTGGCGCAGCGGTGCGGACCTGACCGTCGGGCAGAACCGGTCGTTCCGGGTCACCACCGCCGGGTACGACACCCGGTACCTGCGGCACCGTGACTCGCTGGCCCGGACCGACGTGATCAGCTCGGGCAGCGTGCTGCAGGACCGGCAGGACGCCACCTTCACCGTGCGGGCCGGCCTCGCCGACAGCACCTGCTACACGTTCGAATCGGTCAACTACCCGGGACGTTTCCTGCGGCACGCCGCCTACCGGGTGCAGACCGCGACGAACGACGGCACCACCACCTTCCAGCAGGACGCCACCTTCTGTGCCCAGCCGGGCCTGAACGGCGGCAGCGGCAACGTGTCGCTGGAGTCCTTCAACTACGCCGGTTACTACTGGCGGCACTACGGCGAGGCTGTCTACATCGCCACCAACGGCGGCGGCAACGCCTGGGACAACCCGGGCGGCTTCAACGCCGACGTCACCTGGAACAACGCGGCCCCACTGGGCTGATGCACCGAGGGTGGGCCGGGCGGCCGACAAGCCGCCCGGCCCACTTTATGTTCGAAGTCTTGACGGATTATGTTGAGAAGTGAGTGAATGCGTTCATGGCGCTGCTAGAAGTCGTCGATGTTTCCAAGGTGTTCCCGGGCGTCCGCGCCCTGGACGACGTCTCCTTCACTCTCCAGGCGGGCGAAGTGCACGCCCTGGTCGGTGAGAACGGCGCCGGTAAATCCACTCTCATCAAGGTGCTGACCGGCGTCTACCAGCCGGACGGCGGCGAGTTGCGCTACCGCGACGAGCCCGCCCAGTTCGGCACACCGATGGACGCCCAGCGGGCGGGGATCTCCACGATTTACCAGGAGGTCAACCTCATCCCGCTGATGAGCGTCGCGCACAACCTCTTCCTCGGCCGCGAGCCGCGCACCGCGTTCGGCCTGCTCGACGAGTCCCGCATGCACCGCGAGGCGAGCGAGATCCTGGTCCGTTACGGCGTCACGACCGACGTCCGGCGGCAGCTCGGCACGCTCGCCCTGGGTGCACAACAGATGGTGGCCCTGGCCCGTGCCGTGATGATCGACGCCAAGGTCGTCATCATGGACGAACCCACCTCGTCGCTGGAGCCGCGCGAGGTCCAGACCCTCTTCGGTGTCATCCGCGACCTGCACGCCCAGGGCATCGGCATCGTCTACGTCAGCCACCGCCTCGACGAGCTCTACGAGATCTGCGACACCGTCACGATCCTGCGCGACGGCAAGCTCGTGCACACCGGCAAACTCGCCGACCTGGAACGCATCCAGCTCGTCTCGCTCATGCTCGGGCGCGACATGTCGGCCGTACGCCGTGAGGGCTTCACCGGTTTTGCCGGCGAACACGCCACCGAGGCGGACGCCGCACCCGTCCTCAAGGTGACCGACCTCAACAGCCGCCACAAGCTGCACGACGTCAGCTTCTCCGTACGCCCCGGCGAGGTCGTCGGGCTGGGCGGGCTGCTCGGCGCCGGTCGCAGCGAGACGATCAAGGCGATCGGCGGGGCGTACCCGATCGACAGCGGCACCATCGAGGTCGACGGCAAGGACCTCAAGCGGCCCACCACCGTGCAGGCCGTCAAGGCCGGCATCGCCGTGCAGCCCGAGGACCGCAAGGCCGAGGGCATCGTCGCCGGCCTGTCCGTGCGCGAGAACATCGCCCTCGCCGTGCTGCCCCGGCTGTCGAAGTTCGGCCTGGTCTCCGACCGCAAGATCGACGAGATCGTCCGCACCTACATGAGCCGGCTGCAGATCAAGGCGTCCAGCCCGGACCAGCGTGTCGGCGACCTCTCCGGCGGCAACCAGCAGAAGGTCCTGCTCGCCCGCCTGCTCGCCACCCAGCCCAAGGTCCTGCTGCTCGACGAGCCCACCCGCGGCATCGACGTCGGCGCCAAGGCCGAGGTGCAGTCGCTCATCGACGAGCTCGCCTCGGAAGGACTCGGCGTGGTGCTGGTGTCCTCCGACGCGGAAGAACTGATCGAGGGCGCCGACCGCGTCGTGGTGCTGCGCGACGGCGCCGTCGTCGGCGAACTGCTGAACGAGAACGTCACCACCGAAGCCCTGCTCGAGACGATCGCCGCGGCGGCAGTAGTGCTGGAGGACAACAATGAGTGAGGCGACGGCCACGGTCTCGCGCCCGGCCATCGACCTGGCGCGGATCAAGGCATGGCTGCCGGCGTACGGCGTCTACGTGGCGATCGCGCTGCTGCTGGTCTACAACGTGCTGTTCACACCGAACTTCCTGGCCTGGAGCAACCTGCGGATCCAGCTGATCCAGGTGGCACCGATCGTCATCGTGGCGCTCGGCATGGCCCTGGTCATCGGCACCGAGGGCATCGACCTCTCGGTCGGCTCGGTGATGGCGCTGGCCGCGGCCCTGATCCCGCTCTACCTCGGGTACGGCGTCATCGCGGCCATCCTCGTCTCGCTGGTCGCCGGGGTGCTGGTCGGCCTGATCAACGGCACGCTGGTCGCCAGAGTCGGGTTGCAACCCATCGTCGCGACGCTGGCGTTGTTCGTCGGCGGGCGCGGCCTGGCCCTGGTCATCTCCGACGGTCAGCTCAAGGACGTCCGCAACGACGACCTGATCTACCTCGGCTCCGGCGACTTCCTCCGGATCCCGGTGCTGGTCTGGATCGCCGCCCTGCTGGTGCTGGTGGTCGCGTTCGTGGTGCGGCGCACCGTTTTCGGCCGCCGGCTGCTCGCGATCGGTGGCAACCGGCCCGCGACCGAGCTGGCCGGCGTACCCGTCAAGCGGGTCCTGATCACGGTCTACGTGGTCTGCTCGGTGCTCGCCTCGATCGCCGGTCTGCTCGCCGTGGCCCGCATCCAGTCCAGTGACGCCTCCGCGGTCGGCCTGCTCATCGAGCTCTCCGCGATCACCGCGGTGGTCGTCGGCGGCACACCCCTCACCGGCGGCAAGGTCCGCGTCCTCGGCACCGTCGCCGGCGCGCTGCTCATGCAGCTGGTCGTCGCCACCATGATCAAGCACAACCTGCAGCCGTCGACGACCGAGATGGTGCAAGCCGTCATCATCCTCATCGCCGTGTACGTCGCCCGAGAGAGGAAGTCCCGGTGACCCAGATCGTCACGGATCCGGAGGTCGCGGCCACCGTCGCCGCCGACGAACGCCGGGCCGAACGCACCGACCGCATCGTCGGCCTGGTGCAGCGCCAGGGTGCGCTCGCGGTGCTCGTCGTGGTCGTCCTCATCGCGGCCGCCTCGTTCCCCAACTTCCGCAGCTTCGACAACGCCGGCACGATCCTGATCGCGGCGGCACCGCCCGCGCTCATCGCGCTGGGCATGACCTTCGTGATCATCACCGGCGGGATCGACCTGTCGGTCGGCTCGCTCTACGTGCTGGGTGGGGTCGTCTCCGCGTACGCGTCGCAGTGGGGTCTGGTCCCCGCGGTCCTCGCGCCGCTCGCGGTCTGTGGGCTCATCGGGGTGATCAACGGTGTGCTCATCGCGTACACGCGGATGGCGCCGTTCATCGTGACCCTGGCCGCCCTGCTGGGGGCGCGGGGTCTGATGCGCGCGATCAGCAGCGAGGGCTCGAACACCTACCTCGTCGAGAGCGACGCGTTTCGCAGCTTCGGCACCGGCTCGTTCCTCGGCATCGGCTACCCCGTCTGGCTCGTCGTGGTGATCTTCGTGCTCGGCATGGTGCTGCTGTCCCGCACCCGCTTCGGCCACGCCGTCTACGCCATCGGCGGCAGCGAGGACGCCGCGAGCCTGATGGGCATCGCCGTCCGGCGTACCAAGGTCTGGGTCTATGTGATGTCCGGCCTGCTCGCCGGTCTGGCCGGGGCGATCAACGCCGCCAAGCTCGGCTCGGGTGTCACGGTTCTCGGCACCGGCATGGAGCTCGACGCGATCGCCGCCGTTGTCATCGGCGGCACACTCCTGACCGGCGGCGCGGGCACGATCGCCGGCACCATCGCCGGTGTCCTCCTCCTCGGCGTGATCCAAAACATGATCAACCAGGTCGGCAACGTGCCCAGCAGCTACCAGCAGGTCATCAGCGGTGCGTTCCTCGCGGTGGTGGTCGTCGCCCAGACGTACCTGGTCAAGTTCCGCCGCGTGACCTGACAAGATAGGACCATGCAAAAGCCCACCTTCGTGTACGACGGCGACTGCTCGTTCTGCACGTCCTGCGCGCAGTTCATCGAGCGCCGCATCCCGTCACACGCGACCGTGGTGCCCTGGCAGTTCGCGGACCTCGACCGGCTCGGGCTCACCCTCGAGCAGGTCGAGGAAGCCGTGCAGTGGGTCGGCCCCGACGGCACGGTCGCCTCGGGCCCGGACGCCATCGCGCTGCTGCTGCGCGACGCCGGCCGCTTCTGGGAGGTCCCCGGCCGGGCCCTGCAGTTCAAGCCCGTCGGCCTGCTGGCCTGGCCGGCCTACCGCTGGGTCGCGGGCCACCGCCACCTTCTGCCCGGCGGCACCGCCGCCTGCTCCCTCCCCCAGGCCCAGCGCTAAAAGCTCTACGGCCCCACCGCCCGGCCCTGACCGCCCCCTGCACACGTTCCCGCGCGTGCACTTCCGGCATCGTGCGCTCTACGGCCCGGCCGTGATCGTGAAGGCCCGAACCTGCTGAGCTGGGCCGGCGGCAAAGGTCGCGACGCGCAGCTTGCGATCGTCCTGCCACGCGAGCGCCACCCTCGGCGCCGTCGGTATCTCCTGGTCAGCCTGGACCTTGCCGCCGTCGAGGCTGACGATCACCACCCGGTGGCCATCGTCCGCCTGGTAGGCCACGGCCAGGGAACGCGCGTCCGGAGACAACCGCAGACCGAGCACCCGGTCGCAGCGCAGCGGGGACAGGTCCGTCCACGCGACCACATCGTCGGTGCTCGTGTCGAGCACGGTGGGCCGGCACCTCGAGGACCGGGGAACCGCGGCCAGCCGATCACCGGCCACGTCGGCGGCGACGATCGTTCCGACCCGGTCCGCCGGCACGAGTGCAAGCTCGTTCCCGGTCGACAGGTCGTGCGCCACCAGACCGGTGCGGCGCCACAGGTACGCGGTGGTGGAGGTCGCGCCGACCAGGGTGAGCGGTGCACCGGCCTGCCCCGCCTCGCGAATCACTTCGGTGCTTCCGGTCGGGCCGACGACCACCAGTTGGTCACGCAGGGCCATGGGGACACCCCGGACAAGATTGCGGGGGCCGATAGCCACCACACGACCGTCGGGCGTACCGACAACGTGGTTCCAGGCGTCGGCGCCCACGACCCGATGCGCGACGAGGCGACCGTCCGGCAGGAGTTCACCGACCGCGTCCTCCTCGCCCAGGGAGACCGTGGCACCTCCGGCACCCGTGTAGGAACCGGCTGCGCCGTCGAGCATGAGCCGCTGGGCCACGGCCACGTCGGGGACAGCCGCGGGAGGCGGAGCCGGCTCAGCCGCGCGGTTCACCGACACCCCGATCCCGAGCAGCACAACCACCACGCCGGCGCAGGCCCCGGCAGCCGTTCGGCGACGCCGGCGCCGGTCGCGGACGCGCCGGTAGACGTCGTCGAGGCTCCCCGGATAACCACCCGTCGCCTGCGCCGCCGCCCGGATCGCCGTCTCCACCCGCATGGTCATTCCTTCTCTCCCAGCGCGGTACGCAGCACGGCCAGCCCCCGGGACAGCCGGCTCTTGACGGTGCCTTCACTGAGGCCGAGGGCCACAGCCGTCTCGGCGGTTGTCAGGTCGAGCAGGATGCGGCAGGTGACCACCGCACGCTGCGGTGTCGGCAGCTGCGCCAGAGCATCACGGGCCGCCAGTGCGCTGTCCGACGGTGGGGCCAAGGGCGACGCCGTGTCGGCGGCGGGCGGGCGTTCGCGGCGGACCTTCCGCCACCACGAGGTGGCCCAGTTGAGGCCGACCCGGAAGACCCACCCGGCGGGGTTGTCGAGGTGTCGGACCGTCGGCCATTTGGCGTAAGCCCTGGCCATCGCCTCGTCCACGGCTTCCCGGGCCAGCTCGTCGTGGCGCAGCGTCACCGCGAGCGCGCGAAAGACCCGGTCCACGTTGGCCCGGTAGAAAGCCTCGAAGGCTTCCGGTTCCGGGTCCCCGTGGCCGGGCGCCGCATCGTCGTCGACCGCCACCGGCAGAACTCCCATGCCTGGTACACGCGGCAGCATGCCCGGGGGTTCCCGATGATTCAGTTGAGGTGGGCCGTGCCGAGCACGTGGCCCTCGGTGTCGGCCACTGCGACGGCACTGACGTTGCGGAGCTGGATCGAGCTGGCCCCGGTGACCTTGGCGTTGCCGCTCGGGGTCGGGCCCCAGATCGCGGCCTGTTCGACCTGGCCGTCGGCGTTGCTGACCCGGCAGACGAACGGGCCGGCACCCGACAGCTTGGAGACCTGCAGGTCGATGGAGACACCCCAGGTCTTGCCGGTGAGGACGGCCTGGCCGGCCAGACCGCTTCCGTCGGACGGTTCAAAAACGGCGGTGATCAGCGGCTGGCTCGGCGCTGCCGCGATCGGCGGCGGAACGGGAGTCTCGTCCTGGTCGCGGCTGACGATGAAGCCCACCGCACCGGCCACGAGCAGCACCGCCGCGGCGACAGCAGCCAGCCGGCGGCCGAGGGTGCGGCGGCGGTCCCGGGTGCGTTCGGCGCGCATCCGGCCCAGCAGGCTCTCGATCCGCGCAGGGCTCGGCCTGGTGCCGGCCGCGACAGCAACCGGCGGGGCATTCTCCAAAGACCGGAGCAGCTCCGGTACGGGGGCGAGCCGGTCGAGTTCGGCGCGGCACTCGTCGCAGTGGAGCAGGTGTGCGTCGAGGCGGTCGGTGTCGGTGTCGTCGAGACCGCCCAGCAGATATCCGCCGAGCAGCCGGCGCAGGTCGTCGTGGTCGGCGCTCATCGCAGCACCCCCATCTCCTCGAACGCCTGCCGCAGCGCCCGCACCGCGTAGTAGGCGCGCGACTTGACCGTGCCCTCGGGCACCGACAGCTTGCGTGCCGCGTCGGCCACCGTCTGCCCTTCGTAGTACATGGCCTGGACGACGGCCCGGTGGTCGTCGGAGAGCCGTTCCAGCGCCTCGGCGACCAGCCAGCCCTCGACCAGCTGGTCGACGTTGTCGGCGGACGGTACGGACTCGACGACACCCTCGTCCGCGACCAGGTGGGGGCGGCGCTGTTCGGCCCGCCAGGCATTCGTGACGACGTTCCGGGCGATGGTGAGCAGGTAGGAACGCGTACGCCCGGGGTCCGGCTCCAGGTGGTCGATGTGCCGCCAGGCGCGCAGCAAGGTCTCCTGCACGAGGTCCTCGGCCTTGTGCCGATCCTGCACATATCGGGAGATGAAGCTGAGCAGCACCGCATAGTGCTCGGTGTAGAGCGCGGTCATCAGCTCCTCGTCGGGACTCACCCGTCGCCTCATCCGCTGCCCCCTCGTCGTCCCACCGCATCGTTGTACCCCGCCGGCGGCCCGCCGGTTCAGTACGCACAAAAAACGCCCGGTCCCACGACGGGGACCGGGCGTCTTCAGCGCTGAGCGATCAACACTTGAGGGGCAGCTTCTTCGCGTCCTCGGTGTCGGCGTCGTAGGGACCGCCGTACTGGAAGGTGTAGTCGCCCGACATGGCCGCCGAGTAGTACGGGCTCGTCGACCGCGGCTCGAACTTGACCTCGGGGCCGTTGGTGAGGGTGATGCTGCCGATCCGCGCGAAGTAGTCCTTCTGCTCGGGCAGGAGGGGCGCCCCGTTGCCCATCTCGCTGCAGGGCTTCTTCTTCGGGGAGGCGACCTCACCGAACCACTGGATCAGTCCGGCCTTGGTGTACTTGCCGTCCCAGAGGCTGTCCGGGAAGAAGCCGATCCACTCGGAGTCGTACGCGATCCACCAGACCGAGCCGGAGTGCTGGATGCCGAACCGCTTCTGGGTGCCCACCGGCAGGGTGTCACCGGGCTTGACCGTCTTGCTGTACATCTGGAAGCCGCAGGCGTTGTAGCAGGAGGGCTCGCGGTCCTTCCAGTAGTAGACGAACAGGTGCGGGTCGGAGTCGCCGTTGACCTTGCGGTCGATGTTCCAGCCGACCTCGACGATCTGGCGGCCGTCGGCGGACTGCACCGCCAGCTCGGCCAGCGTGTGGTAATCGCCGTCGGCCAGCTTGGGCTTGTGGACGGTCAGGTTGGCCCAGGTGCCGTCGGCCTCGGCGGTCTGGGTGCCGACCGCGTAGTGGAAGTAGACCTCGGTCGCGGCGGCAGCCTTGCCCGTGGTGGGCGGCGCCGGCGGCACGATCGTCGTCCTCATCGACTTGAGGGTGTTGCCCCGGGAGCTGCGGCCCTTGGGGGCGAACTCCGGCTCGGGAACCATCGAACCGCTCTTGTCCGCGGGCGCTGCGTCCGCACCGGCGGCGGCGACGGCGGCACTGCTGGCGCCGGCCTTGCCACGTGTGAGCTTGCGGGGCCGCTCGCCCCAGGGGAGCACCGCCGGCGGCACCGGGACGGGCTCGGCTGCGGGCTCGGCGACCGGCGCCTCGGCCGCTGCGGGCGTCTCGGCGGCCTGGGTCGTCTCGTCAGCGTTGGCGTTCAGGGTCCAGACGACCCCCATGGAGCCGACTACGGCGGCGGCTAGGCCGGCGGCGAGCAAACCGCGGCGTGAGTTCGACACGTGTCCGTCCTCGTTCATCGGGGGCTCGAAGGTCGGTGTGAGAGGGGAGTCTCAAACACCGGTCCTCAGCGGCAGAGGGACCATATAACGTTCTGAATACCGAACGCGCGGGTCGAGCGGCCTTTCCGCCTGAACGGTGGAGTCGATGGGCCGATCCGGTGAACGAACGCCCAAAGTGGTCGACGGTGCGTGTTCACGCAGTCGCTGTGGGGCATATTTTCGAGGACTGTTCTGAAAGAAGCTAACCGGCGCGAGGCTCTTTCGGGTCTGCTGCACCGAACAAGGGCGCCGCCAGGGCTCCGCAGCACGCGGACGAGGGTGGCAAATCGTCCTTTGTGGCGCAGTCAGGGCTTTGCCGACCTCGGACCGGGGCGGGCTCGGCCGTTCGATCCGGCCGCTCCCGGTTAATGATCTTCAACCGGCGATCGACATTGTTGATCAATTAGGCCGTAACGGTGATCTTGCCGACGAGGAGCGTTATATCCGGGGCAGAAAATGATCGGCCGCAACCGCGCATTTCTCCATTTGCGATCAAACACATCTGCCCCGGTTGCGGTGACCCTGTCCGCATAGGTGCTCAGCTGGGCGAAGCGCCGCGGCTGGTGCTGAGCTCGGTGAAGAGCCGCTCCCACTCCTGCCTGACCGTGAGCATCGAGTGGCGGTAGCTGCGCTCCCGGGCCGCTGCGCCCATCGCCCGGCGGTCGTCGGGGTGCTCGATGAGCCGGCAGATGCCCTCGGCCAGCGCTTCGACGTCCTCCGGCGGGATCAGCAACCCGTCCTTGCCGTCCGCGATGACCTCGGCCGGACCGGTCGGGCAGTCGAACGCCACCGCGGGCACCCCGGCGGCGGCCGCCTCGAGCAGCACCATCGGCAGCCCCTCGAAGCGGGAGCTGAGCACGTAGATCGACGCCTGCGACAGCTGCTCGTCCAGCCGCTTGTCGAGGCCGCGGAGCTCCACACCGCCCTCGAGACCGAGTTCGTCGATCTGCGCGGCCAGGCGCTTGTGCTTCGCGCCCGTACCGAAGATGCGCAGTTGCCAGTCCGGGTGCTTCGCGTGCACGCGGGCGAAGGCGTCGATCAGCAGGTCGAAGCCCTTCTGCGGGACGAGGCGGCCGGCGGCGACGAGCACCTTCGACGTCAGCTCGGCGGGCGGCAGCGGCCAGGGCGGGATGCCGTTGGGGATCCGCTCGAGGCGTACGCCGGTGCCGTCGAGCCCGGCGCGGTAGGTCTCCCGGTCGTGCTCGGTCAGCACCGCCACGGCGTCGAGCCTCGGGTACGCCTTCAGGATCGCCGCGCGCAGCGCAGGCTTGTAGTGGTCGAAGTTCATGTGGTCCTGGGCGACCCGGACCAGCCGCCGCGGCGCGAACCACGCGGAGAAGAGGTTGAGCCCCGGGCGCGTGGTGACCAGCACACCGTCCTTCGCCGCCCAGAGGTACCGCAGGATCGCCAGGTCGACCAGCGGGTCCCAGCGCTTGTAGCGGAAGTCGTTGCCGTGCGGCAGGCGGTTGGCGAACCGGCGTGTCTTGTGCGGCAGGCGGCGGCGCTTGCGCTCGGGCGGATCGGTCCACACCCGGCCGTCCCCGCGCAGGTTCGTCAGCGGCACCAGGCGCACCCGGGGATCGACGGCGAAGATCGGCACTTCGGCGCTGCGGTACACGCTGGCGATCTCGACGTCGTGGTCGGCGCAGAGCGAATTAGCCTGATTCACCACGGTTCGAATCGTTCCGCCGGTGCCGTAAGCGTTATGGAGGAGATACCGGATCTTCACGCGCGCCAACCTAGCAACGACCATAAAACGATCCTGGCCCATCCGCGGCATCCACGGCGCCGAATCCCCCCGTATGAACGCAGCGCAGGATCTGGTCGGCGGCCGCTACCGGCTGCTCGAAGTGATCGGCGCCGGCGGCATGGGGCGGGTCTGGCTCGCCGATGACGAGTTGCTGCGCCGCCGCGTCGCTGTCAAGGAGATCGGTACGCCCACCGACGTCAGCACGTCCGAGCTGCTCGACCTCCAGCTCACCACGATGCGCGAAGCGCGGGCCACCGCCCGGCTCGACCACCCCGGAGTCGTCGGCGTCTTCGACGTGGTGTGGCGCCCCGACCGCTCCTGGATCGTCATGGAGTACGTCGAATCGCGCTCGCTGCAGGACGTCGTCCGCGAGAACGGCCCGCTGCCGCACCGCGAGGTCGCCCGCATCGGCCTGAACGTCCTCGGCGCCCTGCGCGTGGCCCACGCCGCCGGAGTGCTGCACCGCGACGTCAAGCCGCACAACGTTCTCCTGGCCACGGACGGCCGGGTCGTTCTGACGGACTTCGGCCTGGCCAAGCTCGAGGGCATCGACCAGGGACCCGAGCCCCTGCTCGGCTCCCCGCACTTCGTCGCACCCGAGCGCCTGAGCGGTGTCGAGTCCAGCCCCGCCTCCGACCTCTGGTCCTTCGGCGCGATGCTCTACGCCGCCGTCGAGGGCCGGGCGCCGTTCCAGCGCGGCACGGCGACGGCTTCGCTGACCGCACTGACCAAGCAGGAGCGTCCGGACGGCGCCCAGCATCCCGGACCGCTCACCCCGATCATCGACGGTCTCCTGGTGAAGGATCCCGCGAAGCGGATGACGGCCGAGGACGCCGAGGACCGGTTGCGGCGCGTGGCCGACCGCGCGGTCGGGGTCTTCCCGATGCACATCCCGCGGCCGGGCACCGCGGCCGCCATCGCCTCCGCGCTGGGCCGGTCCATCCCGGCCCGGCCCGCACGGCGCCGGATCGCCCGCAGCACCAAGATCGCTCTCCTGGCCGCGGCCGTCCTGCTCGTCGGCACCACCGGCACGGCCTTGGCGCTCGACGTGCGGCCCGGCTCCTTCCCGGGCACCACCCCGAGCGCCGACGCGGTCTCGGCGATGGCCGCGGTCTGCGCCGCGGGAGGCCAGGCCGTCTCCGGCACGACCGACAACCGGGGGTACGCCGTACCGGCCGGCTGGCTCTGGCACTCCGACCCGAACGGCTTCGACGTCGCGGTGCCGCAGGGCTGGACCCGGTCACAGGACGGTACGACCGCCTGCTTCCGCGACCCGGGTGGCAGCCGCTCGTTCCGCGTCGACGCCACGGCCCGGCTCACCGGCACAGCACTGGCCTACTGGCAGGACCAGGAGCAGACGGCACTGACCGAACGCTCGCTGCCCGGGTACACCCGCGTTGCCATGACGACACTGACACAGAAGCAGGGCGGCGCCGACTGGGAGTTCACCTGGCAGCCGCCCGGCGAGCCCGTACGCCGCCACGAGCGCCGGGTCCTGCTGTCGATGGCTCCGGACCGCACGTACCTGGTGCAGTGGACGACCCGGGACCAGGACTGGACGAGCAACGAGGCGTACCTCGAACTGATCCTCGCCAGCCTCTCCTGATCGCCGTTCCCGCATGTTGGTACACGTTTGATTTTGCCCGTCCGGCCCGACGACGATGGGCGCATGCAGCGGCAGGGCATCCCTCTCACAGCCCGCCGGGTCATCGACCTGGCGCGCTGCGCCAGCGCGCGCTGTCCCCGCTGATCTGCGCTTTCTGCGCCCCCTTCGGGTAATTCCACCGGCCTGAGCGCCGGTTTCCAGGTTCTCTCCGCGCGTCGTCCGCTCCCGGCCGTACTGTGGCTGTAAACCTATAGAACTGATAGGCAATATATGCAAAGCGAGGAGCAGCAGTGACCGTCGTCGACATCCGCCTCGACCATCTCGCCACGGCCACCCGGTATGCCGCCGATCCGGACTCCTGGCCGGTCGCACCCCGGTACAACGCCGCCGACCGCTGGTACCACCGCCTGGCGCAGGAGCCCGACCACGAGGTGTGGCTGCTGACCTGGCTCCCGGGCCAGGGCACCGACCTGCACGACCACGGCGGCTCGGCCGGCGCGTTCTACATCCACTCCGGCACCCTGACCGAGGACACCGTCGCGACCAGCCCCGACGGACTCCCCCGGATCACCGCCCGCGAGCTGGGCGAGGGCGCCGGCCGCCGCTTCGGCACCCGGCACATCCACCGCATCACGAACCGCTCGAACCGCCCCGCGATCAGCATCCACGCGTACGGGCCGGCCCTGAGCACCATGACCCGGTACCGCATCGGCGCCGCCGGCCTGGACGTCGTGACCGTCGAGCGGGCGGGGGCCCAGTGGTGACCACGACACTGCTGCCCACCGCACCCGAAGGCTCCCAGGGCATCGACCAGCTGCTGTCCGCCGCGCGCGCCCGCCTCACCCGCGTCGGCCCCCACGAGACGTACCGTGCCCTGGCCCGCGGCGCGGTCCTGGTCGACATCCGCCCGGCCGCCCAGCGTGCCGAACACGGCGAGATCCCCGGCGCGATCGTCATCGAACGCAACGTCCTCGAATGGCGCCTCGATCCCCGCAGCGACGCCCGCCTCTCCTTCACCCGGTACGACCTCGAGGTGATCGTGACCTGCCAGGAGGGATACACGAGCAGCCTGGCCGCGGCCGCCCTGCAGGACCTCGGCCTGCTCCGCGCCACCGACCTCGACGGCGGCTTCAAAGCCTGGCAGGAAGCGGGACTCCCCACCGCCTGACGAGCGGGCCGTCGTCCGCTGGGCCGGTGCGATCGCGGCGGCCCGGATCGAAGGATCCGAGGCCGGCGCCCGGGTGCGCGCGGAGCTGTCCGCGGGGGCGGCCGGCGGCACCGACCGTCGCATCCCTACCTGGCCGGCGACCTCGGCGCCTACGCGTCCCGCACCCTGGCCCTGTGCGGCTGACCCGGTCCGCCGTGCGAGAGCAGCGGTAGCAACACCTCGTCGACCAGCGCGGACTGGTCGGCGGTGGTCGGTGGGGCGCCGCCGAGCAGCGTGGTGAGGAAGAGCTGGGCCACGGCCAAGTCGAGCACGCGCGCGACCCGGGCCGCGTCCACCTGCTCACCCCGCCCGGCGGCGCTGCCCGCGATCAGGGCGCCCTGGGCGATGCTGCGGTCGGCGATCTGGGCGCGTACGAGATCACGCAGGGTTCTGTCCTCGCGGAGGGCCTGCGTCAGGCCGATGATCGACGGGCCGGTGTGCCCGGTCAGGGCGCGGGTGATCGCGGCGACCGAGGCGAGAAGGTCTCCGCGCACCGTGCCGGTGTTCGTGGCCTGCGGCGGAACGGCTTCGGCGGTGCGGCGGACGGCTTCGGCGATGAGCGGCGCCTTGCCCGGCCACTTGCGGTAGATCGTGGCCTTGGAGGCGCGGGCGCGGGCGGCGATCGCGTCCATGCTGACCCGGTCGTACCCGATCTCGGCCACCAGCTCGACGGCGGCGGCCAGGATCGCCTCCTCGCGTGCGTGTCCGCGTAGGGCGCTCGTCACGTCTCCCGCTCCTTGACTTGTGTACGAAACGGTACCGTACAGTATTTGTCATGACCGATCTGCCCGCCGCCCTGCTGGAACTGCTCCGCAAGCCCAGCCCCTGCTTCATCGCCACGACCATGCCCGACGGTTCACCGCAGCTGACCCAGACCTGGGTGGGCACCGACGGTGAGCACATCCTGCTCAACACCGTCGAGGGCTTTCGCAAGGTCAAGAATGTCGAGCGTGACCCGCGGGTGGCAGTCACGATCGCCGACCCGGAGAACGTCTCGAACTACTTCTCCGTCCGCGGCCGTGTTGTCGACATCACCGACAAGGGCGGCGCCGAGAGCATCGAGGAGCTCGCCCAGAAGTACCTCGGCGGGCCGTACCCGTGGTTCGGCGGCCGTGACCAGGTCCGGCTGGTGCTGACCATCGAGGTGGAGAAGATCGTTCACGCGCCCTGGGGCTGACCTGACGAGCCGGGGACGGTCCTGGGCAAACCGTCCCCGGCTCGAGCTCCGCGGTCAGACGTCGACGCTGGTGTACTGCTTCCCGGCCTCGGTCACGACCCGGACCGAGCTGACCTGGTCCGGCGGCACGAGTGCGCTTCCGTCCAACGTGGTTCCCTCGGCGGCGCCCTTGTCGGACACCACCCAGCTGCCCGCGAGGACGGTCGTGCCGTCCTTGCCGATCACCTCGAGCCGGCAGCGCTCACCGGCCGGGATGCCGACCACGGCGGCCTTGATCCGGACCCAGCCGGGCGCCGGCGCCACCGCCACGGTGATGCGTGCCCCGGTGCCGGCGTCGACAGCGGTCGCCGTCTTCGTCCCCGGGATCGTCGTCGGTTCGGACGCGACCGGCGTGGGCAGCGCGACCGGCGCCGCCGGGTCCACCGACAGGCGGCCGACCGCGGCTCCGGAGGCGATCGCCGCGGCGACCACCACGGCCGCGGCCACACCTACCAGTGCGTTCCGCCGATGACGCCTCCCGGAGGACTCGTCACGGATCTGCCGCAGCGTGCGCTGCAACAGCAGGTCACCGCCCTCGGGCGGCCCGTCCAGCAGCATCGCCTCGGGCACGGCCTCGAGTGCCATCGTCCACTCCTGCAGGGATTCCACCTCGGCCCGGCACTCGGCGCAGCCGGCGAGGTGCTCCTCGACCTGCCTGATCTGCTCCGCGTCCAGCGACTTCGTCAGGTAACCGGCGAGGTCCACGTGATTGGTGTTCATGAGGCAGACCGTTCCGTTCCGGCGGCGCTCAGCGACCGGAGCTCGCGTAGTGCCCGGAGGGCGTAGAAGGACCGCGACTTGACCGTCCCGGGCGGAATGCCCAGTGCCTTGGCCGCTTCCGCGACCGTGCTGCCGAGCAGGTAGACCTGCTCGAGCACCTCGCGATGTTCGGTGGAGAGCCGGCTGAGTGCGTCGACCACCACCACCGAGTTGACCACCTGCTCGGCGTGGTCGCCCTCGATCGCGGTCTCGACCGGGGTCTCCCGGACCTCGGTCGCCCGGGCTCTGCGGGCCCGGACCTGGTCGGTGACGATGTTGCGGACGACCGTGAGCAGCCACCCGCGCACCGAACCCTTGCCGTTCACCAGGCTGTCGGGATGCCGCCAGGCCCGGACGAGCGCCTCCTGGACGACGTCCTCGGCTGCGGCACGGTCCCGCGTCAGCTGTGTCGCGTAAGCGAGCATCGCCGCCCCGTGTTCCTGGAACAGGGATCTGACCAGTGCTTCATCGGCCACCTCCCGGCGACGTTGGAGTCTCAACCCCGGCATCTCTTCCCCCCGGTGACGGCGGATCTTTCGCCGAGGCTGGCCGGACGGAGCGCGTGCCCGGCCACCCTCGACCCCCGTTTCGTCGGTCTGACTCCACACACACGAGGGGGTGCGGGAATCGGTTCAGATGAATTTTCTCCTGAACCGGATCGGGAAGCGACGCGTGTGGATGGCGTACCGGCTCACTCACAGGGGGAATCATGAAGCGCAGCCGAACCGTCTTCGCCGCAGTGGCACTGACCAGCGCTCTTGGTCTCGCCGCGTGTGCACGCACCGACCTGCCCACCGCCGTCAACTACGTCGCCGCCGACGACGCGCCGGCCGAGCCCACGGCCGACCCGACCGGCGTGCCGGAGCCGGCCATCGACACCGAGAAGCTCGCGGCCGAGGCCGAGGAGCGGGCCGAGGAGCCCGAACCGGAGGCCGCGCCCATTCCCGAGCCGACCGTGGCCAAGACCCAGAAGTGGGTGAAGATCTTCAGTGGAGCGTCCGACGAGGACATCACGCCGCCGAAGAGCATCCGCAAGGGCAGCAAGACCGTCGAGCTCAACACGGCCGAAAACAAGATCATCGGTACCTACGTCACTGACGGCGCCGGCCGCACGCTCTACCGCTTCGACGAGGACTCCAACAAGCCGCCGGAGGCCACCTGCAACGGCGACTGCGCCAAGGCCTGGCCGCCGCTGCTGATCAAGTCACCGGGCAAGATCTTCCCGCAGGGCCTCAACCCCAAGATCCTCGGGTACGTCGAACGCGCCGACGGCACCTGCCAGGTCACGATCAACGGCTGGCCCGTGTACTACTTCGCCAAGGACAAGAAGGCCGGCGACATCAACGGCCAGGGTGTCAAGGGGACCTGGTTCGCGATCGACCCCAAGGGTGGCAAGACCGGAGACCTGCCCGAGTCCGCCGGTGGCACGGGTGGCAACGACAGCGAGACCCCGCCGGAGGACGACGCCCCGACCGGCGACGGCTACTGACAGATCTGCCCGGTGTTCAGGCACCGCACGATCTCGCGCATCAGGGCACCCGGCATCAGATTGACAAAAAACGCGTGATCGGTGAGCGGACTGTGCCGCTGCGCGTGGAAAGCGTCGATCCGGTACCGGGTGCCCTTGCCGATGGCGTACGCGACGACGATCTCGAGGCGCGGCACCGCGAACGTCGAGATCGGACAACCACCGCCGGGCTGGGGGAAGACCAGATGCGCACGGTGATCACTGCTGTCGGTGCGGCGGCCGTCCCAGCAGCTCGGGAAGTCGAAGACCCGCAGCACCCGTTCACCACCGGGGCAGATCGGATAGCGGGTCGTACGCCGGTCCGGGCTTCCGGAGCAGCTCCAGACGGGTTCGGCGCGGGCACCACCGTTGGTGAAGGCGTACGCGTCACCGACCGCACCCCGCAGCAGCCGGGGCATCTCGACCACCGGACTGCGGACGTTGCCGTAGTAGGTCAGCGTCAGCGACACGGGCACCTGCACCGCCCCGCCGGCAAGA
Source organism: Amorphoplanes friuliensis DSM 7358 (assembly GCF_000494755.1). Taxonomy (NCBI): domain Bacteria; kingdom Bacillati; phylum Actinomycetota; class Actinomycetes; order Micromonosporales; family Micromonosporaceae; genus Actinoplanes; species Actinoplanes friuliensis. The sequence continues at coordinate 501,702 of NC_022657.1, read as the reverse complement.
CGCAGCACCGGCCAGTAATAGGTCGACCGATCACCGTTCGCGCAGCTGGTGTTGCCTTCAGCCAGCGACTTCACCGTCGAGCCGACGTCGACCGAGAGGTTGCCGACATAGTCGTGCACGTGGTGCGCCGGGCCGGCCTTCCCCGGTGTCACCACGACGTTGGCGGTGTTGCGGTGACCGCGCTCGTTGCGACCACAGTCCCAGGTGAAGGACCCGGTGCCGGCCACCGCAGGTCGCGCGGTCACGTCGGCGATGTTGACGTAATCCGGCCCGAGGGGATCGTGCCGCAGCACACCGGCGCCGATGGCCACACCGGCGAGCAGCAGTTCGATCGCCAGGGCCCACGACAGGGCTCTGCGCCGGCCACCCGCGGCATACGCCATAAATTCACCATACGCACATACGCGGTTGCTCAGGGTGGCGCAAACAGGACAGTTGCGGTCCTAGGTGCCGCGGCCGGCGCGGTAGTGGTCCGTGATCGTCGCCGGGGACAGCACCTGGCTGTAGACGGCGACCTCGTCGAGTGATCCACCGAAGAAGTAGGCGCCGGTGGCCGACCCGACCGTGAAGCCCGAGCCGTCCACAGTGGTGTCCAGCGTGGCGGTCAGCGGTGTCAGGCCGGTGCCGTCGAGGTAGACCCGCAGCACACCGCCGTCGTAGGTGACAACCACGTGATGCCAGACGTTGTCGCTGGTCGGGTAGGGCAGCGTGAAGTCGCGGTCCAGGGCGAAACCCCAGACCCGGAGGTTGTTCGCCGACGTCAGCCGGGCCGCGAAGAGCTTGGCGGCACTCGCCGACCCGTAGGAGAACAGCGCCGCGTCGGTCGTACCGCTGCGTTTGAACCAGATCTCGACCGACCGGGAGGCCGCGCCGACCGGCAGGCCCGTCGCCGGCGCCACCCGCATCGCACCGGTGGAGCCGTTGAGGACAACCGCGGCGTTCAGGTCACCGGCCAGGGCACCCGGCTCGTTCTGGACGACCGAGCCGAGATAGGCGCCGGAGTTGGCACCCGCGCTGTCGGACGCGGCCGAGCCGGAGTTCCGGAAGACCCTGAAGTTGTCGGCGTGCAGCCCCGTGCTGTCCGAGACGGCGGCGTTGACACCGTTCTCGCCCAGCTGCAGCCCGGCACGACCGGTCGCGGCCAGGGTCGCATCGGTGGCCGTGGCCACCACCATCCCGTCGATCGACAGCGTCAGGGTGGTGCCGGCCAGATCCAGCCGGACCCGGTACGTCTGACCGGCGCTGAGTGTCGCACCCGCGGAAGCGAGACTGGTGTTCGTGCCGCCGGCTGTCCGGTACAGGTGCCAGGACTGGTCGGACATCCGGTACCGCGCGGAGTAGTAACTGCTGGTCGACGTGTTGAGCCGGCCCACCACACCGATCGAGTCGCCGGCAACGAGCGTCGCGGCGTACACGTCGGCCTCGACGGTGTAGTCGGCGCTTGCCGGCGCCGTACCGGAGTGGACCAGCGACCAGCCCGGGACGCTGCGGCGGACACGGTTCGCGGCGGAGAGCACCGGGTCGGTGCCGGCGAAGGTCGTCCAGCTCGTCGCGACCGTACCGGTGTGGGCGGGCAGGGCGGTTGCGGGCGTACCGGTGAAGTTGTCCGCCACATCGGGATCCGCGCCCAGCCGCCAGTAGCTGACCAGCCCGGACGTGTTCCGGACCGCGGCGTAGGCATCGCGGTCGGTGGCCAGGTAGACGGAGAAGGTGGCGCCCTGGCAGGCGTTGGCGGCGGCGGTCGTCATGGTCAGCGCCCCGGCGAGCTGCAGGCTGAGTGCGCCGTTGGCCGGGATGGTCCAGCCGTCACCGCCGTTGCTCTGGGTCGCGAAGGCGAGCGACGCGACACCGCAGGCGGCATGGCCGGCGTCAACGGCAAACCCGCCGGTGCCCTGGGCGGTGTCGAGGGCCAGACGGCCGACTCTGACCGCGTACGGGTTGGGGTTGGTGACGGTGACCGCGACATCCGCGCTGCCGCCGGGGTAGAGACGCGTGGTGGGCGTGCCGGGGGTGAGCGTGAGCGGTGCGGCGGTTCCGGTCTGCGCCGAGCCGGAGCCCGTCCCCATCGTGCCCCAGTAGCCGTAGGCAGCGCCGGAGGCGAGCAGCGACAGCACGGCACCCGCGATCATGGCGCGCTTCACCACCGGCCTCCTTCCTTGATCATCTACAGCGACGGGTACGGCGGCAGCACGCCCGAGGCGTGCTGCCGCCGACCGCGTCAGGCTGCGGTGAGGTTGAGGCTCAGAGTGACGTTCTTGCAGCCGTTCTGGTTGTAGTTCGTGTTTTTCATGGCGATCGTCGCGTTTTTTGTCGTGAAGAAGGTGTCGCCGGGGTCGAGGTCGGTGTCGAGCGCGTCGGGCTGACGGATGTCGAAGTCAGCAGCCGAGCAGCCCACGGCGGTCAGGCTCGTCACGTTGCTGATGATGCTCCCGACCTGAATATCGACGCTGGAGATGTACTGCTTCGTCGACTTCGGGTTATTGATCTTGAAGTTGATGGCCTGCGCCGCCCCTCCGGGCACCAGACCGGTCACGGTGCTGGTCTGCGACACGGTGACAACATCGGAGGTGCCCGACGTACCGGAACCGGTACCCGTGCCGGACGTGGTCCAGTACGCGAAGGCGGTGCCGGCGACGAACACGCCCGCAACGGTCGGTACGAGGACGATGGCCGCCCGCCGACGACTCCTGCGACGCTCCTTGGCACTGCTCTTCGTAGCCATCCACCACTCCATTCCCCTGATCCGATGTGCGGCCGTCCCGCCGTCGTTCACCTGCACTTTCGGACGGCGTACGGGGCATCTTCGTAAAAACTCCAACTATCTGGAAAAGTCCGGCCATCCGGACGCGGCCATTTACTTGAGAAGTAAACGGCTGATACTTGGGGTCATGGCGGACTGGATCTCGCGGGGCGACCGGCTGCCCGTGCCCGTGACCGCGTACGGTCCGCTGCACCTGCTCGCCCGGCAGGTGCACCGGCTCGCCAACACCGGGCAGCCCCACGAGGCGATCACGGCGGCCGATGCGTTCCTGGTCATCGCCCGTACCGTCCGCGACGAGAAGACGATCCGCCTCCTCACCCAGGGCAAGATGTACGCCCTCCTGGCCATGGGCCGGTACGTCGAGGCGACGATGCTGGGCGAGGAACTCCTGCGCACCGCGGGATCGCTGCTCAACGAGGCCAAGACCCTCTGCGACCTCGCCCAGCTCCACCTGCTGCGCGGCCACTACGTCGACTGCATGCGCAACCTCGCCCGCGCCGGCGTACTGCTGAACGCCGGACCCGCGGGCACCGACCGGCACCGGTCCGCGATGTGCTCGTTCGCCGAAGCCGCCACCGTCGCCGAGATGTACGAGACCGCGGCGATCGCGTACGACCAGCTCTGCGCGGACGACTCCCCGAACCGCTCGACGTCGTTCGACCTGGTCCACGCGGTGACACTGCTCTACTGGGGTCTGCGCCTGGCCCACGTCGGCCGCTCCGAGGAGTCCCGCAGCCGCCTGCGCCGCAGCGCCGAGATCACCCGCAGCCGCCTCGACGACCAGCCCGACCTGCAGGTCATGGCCGTGCACGCCCTGGCCCTGGCCAAACTCGGCGAGACGACGGTCGCCGAAAAACTGGCCCGGGAAGCGGTGCTGCCGCTGCGCACCGGCGAGACCTACCAGTACGCCCGGATGGCCCACCTGGCCCTCGGCATCAGCCTGCGCGCCCACGGCCTGCTCCACGAGGCCCGCCGCGAGTTCATCGCCGCCCGCGACCTGAGCGAACACGGCTGCCGGCCCGACGAACGCCCGATCATCCGCTTCGAACTGGCACTGACCGCCCTGGAACTCGACAACGGCCAGTCCAGCCGCGACCTCTTCGAAACGGTCGAGGGACAGGTGCGCGAGCTGTGGCGCCTGCGACTCCAGCGCCTGGCGATGCTCCGCCAGGCCGGCCAGCGCGAGGAAGCCGAAGCCGCCCGCGCCCGGGCCGAACACGAGGTCATGCTCGACCCGCTGACCGGCCTCGGCAACCGCCGCAAGTTCGACCTGCTCCTCGACACCGTGGACGCCGGACGCGACCGCGGGCCCCTGACACTGCTCCTGATCGACGTCGACCACTTCAAGGCCGTCAACGACGCGTACTCCCACAGCGCCGGCGACCGCGCCCTCCGCGAAGTCGCCACGATCCTGCGCGCCCACTGCCGCACCGGCGACGAAGCGGTCCGCTACGCCGGCGACGAGTTCGTGGTCTTCCTCCGCGGCGACAGCACAGCCGGCCGCGACGTCGCCGAACGCATCCGCACGGCCGTCGCCGCAGCCACGATCCTCCCCGAGGCCCGCCTCACCGTCAGCATCGGCGTCGCCACCTGGTCCCCTGCCCTCACCGGCGACGCCCTCTTCCGAGCCGCCGACGACCGCCTCTACGCCGCCAAATGGAGCGGCCGCAACACCACGGCCGCATGAGGGAAAGCCGAGCAGTGCCGCAGCGCGTACGGGTTGTGCAGTTGGGTGGGGCGGTTTTTGCGGCGTTGGCGCGGGGGGATCTGGCGGGGGCCGAGGCGGTGAGTCCGGTGCGGCTGTCTGCGTTTCTGGCCGGGCCGGAGTGCCACGGCGTGTGGACGCGGCGCCTCGGTCAGGTGCAGCTGGATCCGGCCGAGGCGGCCTGGGTCACCGGCGTGATCTGGGACGTGGACAGGGAGATCGCCGTGGGGCGGGCCGGTTTTCACGCGAAGCCGGATGCGAGCGGCCTGGTGGAGATCGGCTACGCGGTTGATCCCGGGCAGAGACGCCAGGGTTACGCGCGGGCCGCTCTGGAGGTGCTGCTGGCCCGGGCGGTGGCTGAGCCGGAGGTGCGGCGTGTCCGCGTGAGCATCCGGCCGGACAACATCGCGTCCTTCAACCTGGCGATGCAGTACGGCTTCACGAAGGTCGGCGAGCAGTGGGACGACGAGGACGGCCTGGAGATCTGCTACGAGGTGGCGGCTTAGATGTTGACGCCGTCGGCGGGCAGCCCGTCCGGGATCGCCGCAGCGCTGCCACCCGTGGTCTGCGCGGCGGCGGGCATCCCGAGGGTGTACGCCGTCATCGACAGGCTGCCGTAGGCGTACCCGTCGACCAGCACGTCCGCGCCTTCGTGGCTTGCTCCGGCCAGGCCGGCCAGGTAGAGCAGCGGCAGGAAGTGGTCCGGGGTCGGGACGGCGTGCCGGAAGTCGCGGTGGGCGTCGAGGCGGGCGGCGTTCAGCGGGTCGTCGAGCATCGTCTCCTTGGCGTCGGAGTCGAAGCGCTGGGCCCAGTCGAAGCCGTCGTCGGGCATGTTCCTGTTCACGCCGCCGAGGTTGTGGACGACGTTGCCGCTGCCGAGGATCAGGACGCCGGAGTCCCGCAGCGGGGCGAGCTTGGCGCCGAGCTCGAGGTGGTAGTCGAAGCCCTTGTCGGCGTTGATGGAGAGCTGGGTGACCGGGATGTCGGCGTCCGGGAACGCGTGCACCAGCACCGACCAGGTGCCGTGGTCGATGCCCCACGAGTCGATGTCGGCGCCGACCCAGGTCGGCTTGACGATGTCGCTGACCTCCTCGGCCAGCGCCGGCAGGCCCGGCGCCGGATAGTCGACGTCGAAGAGCTGCTGCGGGAAGCCGAAGAAGTCGTGGATCGTGCGCGGTCGCGGCATCGCCGTGACGGCGGTGGCGTTGATGTACCAGTGGGCCGACACCACGAGGATCGCCCGCGGCCGGGGCACCGAGGCGCCGAAGGACCGCCACGCGCTCGTGTAGCGGTTGGTCTCGAGCGCGTTCATCGGGTTGCCGTGGCCGATGAACGCGGCGGGCATCGTGGTCATGGTTGCAGCTTAAACCTTCACAGCGGGTAGACCACCCCGGAGCGACCGCTGTACGGATGGCGCGTCCCGTCCAGCTCGTGGCCGGTGTTCGGCGCGTCGAGCCAGACGATGTAGGGCGTGCCCTTCTTGAGCCCGCTGATCGTGGCGGTGACCGTGCAGCCGGAACCGGCCGCGACGGCCTGCCACGGGTAGTCGGGCTGTTTGCCGAAGATCAGCGGCTGCTTCACCGCGGTGATCCGGTAGTCGGAGTTGTACTGCCGGGGCCAGGTCACGGTCAGCTTGCCCGCACCGGGCACGACCTCGAGCGGGATGAGCGGCTTGGCCACGGTCCAGTCCTTGGCGCAGCCCGGGTCGACAGGCAGGAATTTCACCGGCGGCAGCACCGGCGGTCGTGATTTGCCGGGCGACGGCACCGGGCTGGGGGTGGCGCTGCCGTTGGCGACGACCAGCCAGTTGTCGCCGGACTCCGGCGTCGCGCTCGCGGACGAGCCGGGTGTGCCGGTCGCCGAGTCGAGTCCGAGCATGCTGCAGCCGCCGAGCGCGACCGGCAGGGCGAGCAGCGGGAGCAGGAGCTTCATGAGCCGCATGCACCCTCCTTCGGCCCCGATCAGGAATGGCTTAGGGGAGGCGCAAAAGACCACCCCGACGCGAGCACCTCGTCACAGGCGGCCACCGCGGCGCGCAGCCGGTCCCCATAACTCCCGGTCAAAACCCGCCACGGTACGCCCTGAGCAGCCAGAACCTCACGGAAGCGCCCGGTCATCCAGGCCCGCACGGCCTCACCGTCGCGCAACCCGTCGTCGACGAACGGCACCTGCTCGTGATCGGTGAGGAGGTAGAGGGACGGCGGGCGCACCCGCTCGCGGACGGCGGCGGAGCCACTGCCGAGGTAGCGCTCCTCCCAGATGGTCGTGGCCAGCGCGTCCGTGTCGCCGATGACGAGGGGTGAGCTCTCGCGGGCCGCCCAGTCCTCCGCTGCGCTCTGCTCGTCGGCCACCGTCATGAAGTCGTCCCTGCCCCAGACCACCTCGTCGACCGTGGCCTCCGGGCGGGACCGCCGCAGCGCGTCGAGCTTGCGGACCGTCAGCTCGCGTCCGAACTCCGGCACCCAGCGCGTCTGCGCCCAGACGCCGCCCCTGGTGCGGTAGTGCCGGGCCAGGGCGCGGGCCATCGTGGTGGTCCCGGACGACTCGGCGCCGACAACGATGACGCGGCGGCACAGCCAGCTCCGCACGCCCGGCCCGAGCAGGTCCCAGTGAGCGACCGGATCGGCGCGCACCGCCGTACCGGAGACGGGGACCTTGATCCGGTCGAGGTCGACGGTGACCGCCTCCGCGCTGAACCGCCGGGCCAGTTCCTCGCCGTAGGCCTCCGAGGAGAAGACGGCGTCGACCGGGCCAGGGCCGGCCGCGGCCCGGAAGACGGCCACGTGGAGGTCCCAGACTGCAGGATCGGCGTAGTCGACGGGATGGTCGTCGTGCACACCGACGAAGCGGACGTTGGCCGTGTGTGTCTCGCGCAACCAGGCGAGCCGCAGGTCGAGCGGCACCGACTCGTGTGAGGAGGGCGCCACGACGACGGTGACCCGCTCGCAGGCCGCGGCCGCCGCGTCGATCAGCGCGTGGTGCCCGGCGTGCGGCGGATAGAACTTGCCGACGATCAGCCCGTGACCCCAGGTCATGCGCGCTCCGCGGCTCGCCAGGCCCGCAGGCCCAGGATGCACAGGATGAGGAAGGCGACGTAGAGGATCGCCGTCAGCCAGAGGTCCTTGTATCCGTAGAGCGGGATGTAGATCAGGTCGGCGGCGATCCACAGCCACCAGCTCTCGACCAGCTTGCGGGTCTGGCCGTAGGTCGCCAGCAACGACAGCGCGGTGGTGACCGCGTCGGCGAGCGGGACCGTCGAACCGGTGAAACGGTCGAGGAAGAACCACATCACGCCGGTCAGCAGCACACCGGCGACCGCCAGCAGCAGCCACTCGTGACGGGTCGTGCTGCGGACCACCAGGCGGGTGTGGCGCGCGCCGCCGTAGAGCCAGGCCCACCAGCCGTAGAAGCCCAGGATCACGTAGACGATCTGCAGGCCGGCGTCGGCATAGAGGCCCGCGGACCAGAAGACGAGCATCAGCAGCAGGACGTTGAGGATGCCGACTGGCCAGTTGAGGATGTGCTGACGCACCAGCAGACCCACGTTGACCAGGCCGGTCGCGAAGCCGAGCACCTCGGCCCAGGTGGTGCCCACGCCGAACGTGGTGAAGGCGACGCTGGAGAGCCAATCGATCACGCGGTCAGCATGGCATCAACCACCGACATTTCTCAGGCCCGGAAGAGCTGGTGTCCGGCCATCTCGAGGACGTCCTCGGCGACCGCCACCGCCGTACGCAGGCCGGAGACGTCACGCAGCACCAGGCCGGCGCCGTCGGGCCGGTAGGTGCCCTTGGCGCCGCGGTCCCGTCCCTCGACGCGGCCCTCGAACGACCAGTCCGCGGACAGGCGCAGCCGGACGGTGTGGTCGGGGTTGAGCCACTCCCCGATCAGCAGTGGCAGCTCGTCCGGGGTGATCGGCGTGGTGGCACCCTCGGTGATCCGTTCGGTGGGCACACCGCCGAGGGCCAGGGCGAGCAGCGGGGCCGCGCCGAAGATGGTCGCGTCTACGCGAGGTGATCGCATCGGTGTGCTCCGGGGGGACGGTGCGGGTGGGGGCCCCTAACTTCGGCAGGCCTGACGCGCGGCTTAAGAATTCACATCAGGCATTGACTGTTAACAATCTGCGTACTTTATTAACAGATAGCCCATGTGCACCCACCGGCACGGAGGTATCCCCCATGCGCCACAAGTGGATCGCGGCTCTCACGGTCGCCGCCACCGTCCTCCTCCAGGTCCAGACCAGCTCGGCGGCCCAGGCAGCCACCATCTGCAACCGCTACTGCGACGGCCGCGACCCCGCCCTGTCCCCCGGCGACCGGGTCGCGACGACCAGCACCCTGCACGGCCGCTCCTTCAAGGTCCACATCAACGACACCGACGCGATGATCTGGGCCACCGTCGAGAACGGTCAGGCCGGCGACCAAGTCTGGCTCGACCGCTCCTTCGACGGCGGCCGCACGTGGTCGGGCGACAGCCGGCTCGGCGACACCACGGTCCCCGCGGGTGCCGGCGGCTGGCGTACCAGCATGTTCAACGTCGACAACTGGGGCTCCCGCGGTGTCGGCGTGCTCCGCGCCTGCGGCAAGGCGAGCGACCGGCCCGAGCTCACCTGCACCGGCTGGGCCCGCAGCAACTGGAACGCCGCGGACCGGCGCACGGCCGCGGCCACCGCCCTGATGATGCGCTTCGACCAGGGCACCGGCCTCTTCGACACCAACGGCTGGTGGACGGGGGCGAACGCCCTCACCGCGCTGATCGACAACAGCCGGATCACCGGGATGCACAGTTACGACTACGCGATCGCCACCACGTACGACAAGCAGATCAACGCGCGGCAGGGGCAGTTCCGCAACGAGTACCTCGACGACACCGGCTGGTGGGGACTCGCGTGGGTGGCCGCGTACGACCGGACGGGCGACAGCCGCTACCTGAGCACCGCCCGTGCGGACGCCGACCACATGTTCAGCTACTGGGACACGCGCTGCGGCGGTGGCATCTACTGGCGCACCGACCGCACGGTCAAGAACGCCATCGCGAACAGCCTCTACATCCAGCTCAACGCGGCCCTGTCCCAGCGCATCGGCGGTGACAGCGTTTATCGCGGGCGCGCGCAGGCGGGCTGGAGCTGGTTCCAGAGCACCGGAATGATCAACAGCTCGAACCTGGTCAACGACGGTGTCAACCTCAGCACCTGCCGCAACAACGGTGACGTCACCTGGACCTACAACCAGGGTGTGCTGATCAACGCCCTGGTGCAGCTCAACCGGCTGACGGGCGACGCCAACGCGCTGACCGTGGCCCGCCGGATCGGCGACGCGGCCACCACGAGCACCTATCTCAACAACAACGGCATCCTGCGCGAGCCCAACGAACCGGACCAGTGCAGCGGTGACGGCGTCTCGTTCAAGGGCCCGTTCGTCCGCGGGCTGGGCGTCCTCAACGCTGCTGTGGGCCGGCCCTACGATGCCTACCTGCGGCGACAGGCCGATTCCGCGTACGCGAAGAACCGCACGAGCTTCGACGCGTACGGCAGCCACTGGGCCGGTCCGTACGTCAGCACGAACCATTCCTGCCAGCACAGCGTGCTCGACCTCTTGAACGCGGCTCCGTAGTCCGGAATGCTCATCCGGCTCCCGCCGGAACCGATCGTGCGGGTAACGGCGCCCCGCACGAGAGGAGAACCATGGACCACGCACCACGCACTTCGGCGTGGGACCGGCGGCTGCTCCTGATCTCCGGATCATTGGCAGTCGCCGGGACCGTGTGGTTCACCGTCGTCTACGCGTTCGGGGAGATCGGTCCGACGATCCTGGGCTGGGCGATGATGCCGGTCAGCGCCGCGGTGGCGACCGTGGTGTGCCGGCGCAGCAGCACCGACCCGAGCCTCACCGACGCCGCACGCCTCTTCTGGCGGCGGTTCGGTTTTGCGTTCGCCGTCCTGACCGCCGCGATGACCTCGCACGTCATCGACTCGATCGGTCCGGGGCTCGCCATGTCGACCCGGGTCGGCGCGGTCACCGGGCTGCTGCACGCGGCGTTCCTGCTGCTGCTCTCGTGGCCGCTCTTCGGGTTGCCGCTGGGTGCGCGTACGCGGGGCCAGCTGGTGACCACGGGCCTGGACGTGGGCATCCTGGTCTCGGGCGCGGCGGTCTTCTTCTGGCACTTCTCCGCGCAACGGCTCTTCGAGGGCTCGGCAGCCGGCACGGTCTCGATCGTCGCCAGCGTCAGCTTCGTGATCACGGGCCTGGTCACCATGCTCGCCATCGCCAAGGTCGCCGCCACCGGCGCCACGTCGCTCGGGCACCGCTCGATGTGGGCCCTGGGCTCCTCGCTGGTCGCCACCGGTCTGGTCACCGCTCTGACACCGCTGCTGGCGACCCGGCCCCACCTCGACATCACGCTGCTCGGCGTCCCCGTCGCGGCGTTCCTGGTCGCGTTCGGTGCGGCCGGGACGCGGGCTCACGGCCTGCCGCCGGCCCCGAACCGCCGCCGGACCTCCCCGCTGCCGTACGTGATGGCCGCCGCGACCAACGCGCTGCTGATCTACGTCGTCGCGGTCGACAGCAGCGACCGCCTGCCGGTGACCGTCGTGGCGGTGCTGCTGACGGGCCTGGTGATCATCCGTCAGCTCATCGCCCTGCGCGACAACGACAACCTGGTCACCCGGCTCGAGCACCGGGAAGAGCGCTTCCGCCTGCTGGTCCAGAACTCGACCGACGTCGTGACGATCACCGCGCCCAACGGCCGGATCCACTACATCAGCCCGGCCGTGCGGCGGGTCCTCGGCTCGGAGCCGGAGCCGATGGCCGGCACCAACATCGCGCACCGGGTGCACCCCGACGACCGCGAAGTCGTCGCGACCAACGTCGCGCACGTGATCAGCCGGCCCGGCAACTCCGCCACCTACCAGGCCCGGATGTCCCACGCCGACGGCTCGTGGCGGACGCTGGAGATCATCAGCGTGAACCTGACCGACGTGCCGAGTGTGGCCGGTGTGGTCAGCAACTCGCGGGACGTGACGGAGACCGTCCAGGCGCACGAGCGGCTCAGCTACGAGGCCACGCACGACGTGCTGACCGGGCTGGCCAACCGCGCACTCTTCGGCGACCGGGTCCAGGCCGGCGTGGCCAACGCGGGCCCCGGCAACACGATCAGCATCGTGCTGATCGACCTCGACGACTTCAAGACCGTCAACGACACCCTCGGCCACTCGGTCGGCGACGGGCTGCTCGTCGCCGTGGCCGACCGGATGCGCGCCAGCGTGCGCCCGACCGACATCGTGGCGCGCCTCGGCGGCGACGAGTTCGCCATCCTCTTCGAGGGGGTCGGTGGCGACACCGTCGACCGTGTGCTCGAACGCATCGCCGACGCGCTCGCCGTGCCGGTGGAGATCGACGGCCACCTGCTCGGCGTGCGTGCCAGCTTCGGGGTGGTCGACGGTCAGGCCGGTGACGACGACGCGGGTGACCTGCTGCGCCGGGCCGACATCGCCATGTACGAGGCCAAGGAACGCGGCGAGGGCGGCTACCAGCGGTACAGGCCCGGCATGGAGGCGCGCGGCGCCGAGCGCAACCGGCTCACCGCCGCTCTGCTGGCCGCGCTCGACCAGGACGAGCTGGTCCTGCGCTACCAGCCGGTGGTGACGCTGCCCGAGGGCCGGCTCACCGGTGTCGAGGCCCTGGTCCGCTGGCAGCACCCGGAGCGCGGGCTGCTCGGCCCGGGCGAGTTCATCCCGGGCGCGGAGGAGACCGGCCTGATCGTGCCGCTCGGCCGCTGGGTTCTGCGCGAGGCCTGCCGTCAGGCCACCGCGTGGATCGACGACCTGGGCGACCTGGCGCCGGGCACCATGTCGGTGAACGCGTCCGCCCGGCAGCTGCAGGAGCCCGGCTTCGCCGCCGAGGTGGCGGCCGCGCTGCGCGACTCCGGGCTGGCCGCGGGCCGTCTGACGATCGAGATCACCGAGTCCACGGCCGTGGGCGGCGGCGCGACGCAGGACAACCTGCGCGGGCTGCGGGCGCTGGGCGTACGCCTGTCGCTCGACGACTTCGGCACCGGCGCGTCGACGCTCAGCCTGCTGGCGAACTGCCCGGTGGACCAGATCAAGCTGGACCGGTCGTTCGCGCCCGGCCCGGGACCCGACGCCATCGCCGGCGCCGTGCTGCAGCTGGCCCGGGCCCTGGGGGTCGAAGCGGTGGCCGAGGGTGTCGAGACGCCGGCCCAGGCCGCGAAGCTGGGAGATCTCGGTTACGTCCGGGCGCAGGGTTTCCACTTCGCCCGGCCGATGACGCCGGAGGACGTGGGCGCGGGTATCCGCGCCCGGCAGGTCACTGAGCTGGCCGGCTCGTTTTCAGCGCGGCCATGACGGCGGTGCTGAGGTTCTCGAGGTAGTCGTCGTCGATCGGGGTCCGTGAGACCGCGAGCCGCCAGTACAGCGGGCCGAGCATCAGATCGACGGCAAGATTGGCGTCGGTGCCGGCCGGAAGCTCACCGCGTGTGACTGCCTGACCGACAATCTGGTCACCCACCGCCTGCTGGTGGGTGCGGAGTGCCCGCTGGAGAGTTTCGGCGATCTTCGGATTGCGCGCGGCCTCGGCCATCAGGTCCGGGATGATCTGCGAGGCGATCCGGTGCTGGAGCGCCTTGCTGACGATGAACATCATCAGTTGCAGGTCGCCCGCGAAGCTACCGGTGTCGGGCATGGGCACGCTACGCTCTGCAACGGCGGACACGATCTCGAGCACCATCTCGAGTTTGTTGCTCCACCGGCGGTAGATTGCGGTCTTGCCGACACCCGCCCGGCGGGCGACCGCCTCGATGGAGAGCCGGCCGTAACCGACTTCGGCCAGTTCGTGCATGACCGCATTCCGGATGGCCGCGGTGATGTCCCCGCGGAGCACCGCCGCTCCGGCGGGTGCACGTTTCGCTGTTGCCACGGGGTCACTATACGCGAGGACGCAACGGTTGCGTTCTGGCGCTCATTCGGATAGTTTCGGGCCCAGCGTCGATACGATCCCGTTCCATCGGCGCACACTTGTCAGTGTGTTCCCGGACGATGCACCGAGGTCTTCGACCCCCACCGGACCGACCAGATCGGAGCGCCACCCCATGCCCCCTACGGCGGTCGCCGATTCCGAAACCGGCCTCTCGCTCAAGGAGCTGGCCCGCAAGCACGGCCTGAGCGCTGCCGGCAAGCTCCCCAGCCTGCGCGACTACTCGCGGCAGCTGTGGTCCTACCGGCACTTCATCACGTCGTTCGCCAATGCCAAGGTCTCCTCCGCGCTCGGCCGCACCCGGCTCGGCATCTTCTGGCAGGTGCTGACGCCGCTGATCAACGCAGCGGTCTACTACGTGATCTTCGGTGTCGTCCTCAACACCAAGAGCGGCATCGACAACTTCGTCGCGTACCTCTGCACCGGCGTTTTCATCTTCGGCTTCACCCAGTCGGTGGTGCAGGCCGGCATCCAGGCGATCAGCGGCAACCTGGGCATGATCCGCGCCCTGCACTTCCCGCGGGCCAGCCTGCCGCTGGCCATCGTCATGGTCGAGATCCGCAACATGATCGCCTCGCTGGCCGTCCTCATGGTCATCGTGCTGGCCTTCGGTGAGCGCATCACCTGGGAATGGCTGCTGATCGTCCCGATCTTCCTGCTCCAGTCGATCTTCAACGCCGGTCTGGCGATGGCCGTGGCCCGCCTCGGCTCCAAGGTCGCCGACTTCAAGCAACTGGTGCCGTTCATCATGCGGATCTGGCTGTACGGCTCGGCCGTGCTCTACCCGGTGACCCGCTTCACCGAGCACCTCAGCGGCTGGAAGCTGGCCGTGGTCGAGGCCAACCCGCTGCTCGTCTTCATCGACCTCATGCGGCACGCACTGATGGAGGACGTGCCGCTGGCGGCGCCCGCCGGCGTGCTGTGGCTCGAGGCCGTCGCCTGGGCCCTCGTGGCCGGGCTCGGCGGTTACGTCTACTTCTGGCGCGGAGAGAAGGGGTACGGCCGTGGCTGACGTCTCCAGCAACGACCGGCGCGATCCGACGATCATCGTCGACGACGCTCACGTGGTCTACCGGGTGCACCAGTCGGCCACGCCCGGCACGGGCAGCCCGCTGGCGAGCTTCAAGCGCATCGTGACCGGTGCCAAGCCCGCGACACTGCGCGAGGTGCACGCGATCAAGGGCGTCAGCTTCGTCGCGTACAAGGGTGAGGCCGTCGGTCTGATCGGCACCAACGGCTCCGGGAAGTCGACCCTGCTGCGGGCCATCGCCGGTCTGCTGCCGGTGGAGAAGGGCGCGATCTACGCCGCCGGGCAGCCGTCGCTGCTCGGTGTCAACGCCGCCCTGATGAACGACCTGCCGGGCGAGCGCAACGTCGTCCTGGGCTGCCTCGCCATGGGCATGAGCCCGGCCGAGGTGAAGGCCCAGACCAAGGACATCATCGAGTTCTCCGGGATCAACGAACGCGGGGACTTCAGCTCGCTGCCGATGCGGACGTACTCGTCGGGCATGGCGGCGCGGCTGCGGTTCTCGATCGCGGCGGCAAAGAAGCACGACGTCCTGCTGATCGACGAGGCGCTGGCGACGGGTGACGCGAAGTTCCGCCGGCGCAGCGAGCAGCGGGTCCGCGATCTGCGCGCCCAGGCCGGCACGGTCTTCCTGGTCAGCCACAGCGAGCAGTCGATCCGGGACACCTGCGAACGCGCGATCTGGCTCGAGTCGGGACTGATCCGCGCGGACGGCCCGACCGACGAGGTCCTGAAGGAGTACGAGGCCTACACCAAGCGGTAGGCCCCGCACTCCCCGCCGGAGCTAGCGCATCGAGAGATGCACGTGGTTGGTGTGATCACTCGACGGATCCCCACCGGCCCCCGAGTACGACTTCCAGCCGCTGCTCGGTAGCCAGATCCGCCGGAACCAGATCACGTAGAGCACACCCAGCCGGCTCGCATTGTTGATGAAGTAGTTCGCCAGCTGGTTGCCGTACGTCTTGCTGCTGCCTGTGGCGTCGCCGCCGAAGCCGTTCTTGTCGGCGGCGAAGTCACAGGCACGACCCTTGGGGTGCTCGCCGCTGTTCTGCTGCCGGAAGCATGCGACGAAGCGTGTGAAGCCGTCCTTCTTGGCTTCCTTCATCGCGTGCAGCGTGCGCGGCGTGATGCAGCCGGACGAGGTGGGGTCGTTGATGCTGCAGGACTCGTTGGGCAGCTCACCGTTGGAGTTCCGCGGCGCCGCGGCGGCCTTCGAGCTGCTGCCGCCGTCGCTGGAGCTGCTGCCACCGGACGAGTCCGAGGCGTCGGAGCTGCCACTGGCCGCGTTGGCGGCCTTCAGGGCGTTCTCGGCCTGCGTCTTGCGCTTGGCCATGACGGTGAGCTGACGCTGCTGGTCGCGGATCTCGGCGTCGATCGCGACCTTCGCCTGCTCCTGCTGCGTCTTCGAGTCCTTCAGATCGCGGACGGCCCGGTCCTGCTTGACCGCGATCGTCTCCAGGGTCTGTACGCGGTCCAGCATGCTGCCGGTGGAGTCGGCGGTGACCAGCGCGGTCATCGGCCCGAGCCGCCCGGTGCGGTACGACTGCTGGACGATGTCGTCCAGCGCCGCCTGCTTCGGGCCGAGCTCGGTGTTGATCTCCTTGAGCTTGTCGATCAGCTGCTGCTGGCGCTTCCTGGAGGTCGCCAGGGCCTCCTTGGCCTCGACGAAGCCCTTGGACGCCGCCTCGAGCTGCTGGACCAGGGACTTCGAGCCGCCCTCACCGTCGTCGCCCGAGTCACCGGGCGCGGCGAGCGGCCGGGGTGACGCCGAGGCGGAGGACGGGGCGACGAGTGCCAGACCCGTGGTGGCGACGAGCGCCGCGAGGACGGTCGCTAATCGCCGGCGGGCAGGTTTGAGCCTCACGTGCTTTCCTTCCGTCGGCCGCCGACCGAGTTAGCTGACGGGTTCGGGACGGAAGCGATCCCTACCACTGTGACGTGGATTCACCCCATAACACGGGTGGGTCCCCGGCTCGCCTTGCGGCGATTAGGCGGCGGTCTGCTGTGAGACCGTGACGAACACTACCCATCGATGTCACGAATCGACAGGTGTCGTACTGAGCGCAACAATGCAAATACGCGGCGTGATTTCGTGACGGAAAGAATGCAACGACTCACATTGATGTGCCGTTACGGGCTATGACCTGCGTCATTCCATCGAGCAGTAACGGAAAGTCGTTGCCGGGTAACGCTTTTCACCACCGTTGCCGGACTGTCACCAGGGCAGTTGTCAGGTAAGCTGGCCGCCGGTCACTGCCAAGAAGGCACCGCCCCCAAGGTGCCGGCAGCCCACCGCCTAATCGCCGCGAGGCGAGCCGGGGACCCATGTGTAGTAGTGGGGTGAATCCACGTAACCGTGGTAGGGATCGCTTCCGTCCCGAACCCGTCAGCTAACCCGGTCGGTGGTCACGCGGAAGGATTGTGAATGACGGCAAGACCCCGCCGGTGGCTCGTTCTCGCCCTGGCACCGCTCGTAGCGGTCACGATGCTGCTCGTGCCCGCATCACCGGCGAGCGCCGACCCCGACGACGACAAGAAGTCGTCGACCGCCGACGACGGCGATGACGATCCGCTCCTGAACGACGTCCTCGACTCCACGGGACGACGCTTCCTGGCGGCCAAATCAGCGGTTGCGAAGTCGACCAAGACCCAGCTGGGTCTGGCCCTCAAGGTCAAGAATGCCGAGACCCGGCGGGACTCTCTGCTCCCCGAGGTCGGCGCGGTCGCGGCCCAGCAGTACCGCACCGGTGGCATCTCGACGATGGGCTTCCTGCTCAACACCGAC
Source organism: Amorphoplanes friuliensis DSM 7358 (assembly GCF_000494755.1). Lineage (NCBI taxonomy): Bacteria > Bacillati > Actinomycetota > Actinomycetes > Micromonosporales > Micromonosporaceae > Actinoplanes > Actinoplanes friuliensis. Next base: position 484,434 of record NC_022657.1, on the reverse strand, counting down.
GGCCCGGACGGCTTCCTCAAGAAGGCGGTCTCCCTCGAGGAGATCAACGCCATCAACGACGGCAAGCTGCACGAGCTGTACGAGGCGATCGACGACGTCAGCACGCAGAAGGCCCGCCTCGATCAGGAGGTCAAGGCCCAGCAGCAGAATCTGGCCTCGATGAAAAAGCAGAAGGAGTCGGCGGAGAACGCCCTGGCCAAGGTCGGCGGCAAGTCCGTGACCGGCGGCTTTGTCCTCTCCAAGTCACCGGTGGCGGCCCCCGCTCCCCGCAACTCCGACGGCGATTTCGGCCCGGAGTCGTGCAGCGTGAACGACCCGACGACCAGCGGCTGCATCACCCCGCGGACCTTCCACATGTACAAGGAAGTCAAGAAGGCGAAGTTCAAGAGGTTCGTCGGCTGTCACCGCAACGGCGGACCGTTCGAGCATCCCAAGGGCCGGGCCTGCGACTGGTCCCTGCAGAACAGCGGCTTCGCCCCCTGGCACAACCAGGACACCCGGGAGTACGGCAACAACCTGATGGCGTTCCTGGTCCGTAACGCCGACCGGCTCGGCATCCTGTACGTCATCTGGAACAGACAGATCTGGTTCCCGGCGACCGGCTGGAAGTCCTACTCCGGCCCGTCCGACCACACGGACCACGTCCACGTCTCGATGCTTTAGCGCTGCTCCGGACCAACAGAAAGCCCCCGTCCTCCTCGAGGACGGGGGCTTCTTGCTGTAGCTCGGTCAGCTGCCGGTGGCCCGGCGGACCGGGGCCCGACCGGCCGGCTGCGTCGGCGCCGGGCCCATCGGGCCCTGCGGCGGGATCGGCAGCACGACCGGCTTCACCTGGGTGATCGTGACCTCCTTGCCGTGGTGCAGGAGGTCCAGCCGGGCCGAACCACCGCCGTTGCGCAGCGAGTAGGTGACCTCGTCCGCCGTGACCTCCACCCGCAGCCGCAGGCCGCGCCAGAGCAGGGAGAACTCCAGGCCGTTGATCCGGCTGGGCAGGCGCGGCGCGAACGACAGCTGGCCGTTCGAGTCCCGCATGCCGCCCAGACCGGCCACGAGGGCGATCCAGGAGCCGGCCAGGGAAGCCACGTGGACGCCGTCACGGGCGTTCTGGTGCAGGTCGTGCAGGTCCATCAGGGCGGCTTCACCCAGGTAGTCGTGGGCCAGCTCGAGGTGACCCACCTCGGCCGCCATCACGGCCTGGATGCACGCCGACAGCGACGAGTCCCGGACCGTCCGCGCCTCGTAGTACGCGAAGTTGCGCGCCTTCTCCTCGGGGGTGAAGGCGTCACCGCGCACGTACATGGCCATGACCAGGTCGGCCTGCTTGACCACCTGCTTGCGGTACAGGTCGAAGTACGGGTAGTTCAGCAGCAGCGGGTAGACCTCCGGCGGAGTGTTCTGGAAGTCCCACTCCTGCAGCCGCGTGAAGCCCTCCGACTGCTGGTGCACCCCGAGCTCCCGGTCGTACGGGATGTGCACCGAGGCCGCCGCGTCCCGCCACGACGCCGACTCCTCGTCGTCCACGCCCAGCTTGCGGGCGAGGTCCGGGTGCCGCTTGGCCGCGTCGGCCGCGGCGAACATGTTCTGCTGCGCCATCAGGTTGGTGTAGATGTTGTCGTCGACCACGGCGGTGTACTCGTCGGGGCCGGTGACGCCGTCGATGTGGAAACGGCCGTGCCGGTCGTGATGCCCCAGCGAACGCCACAGGCGGGCGGTCTCCACGAGCAGCTCGAGACCGTAGTCACGCTCGAAGTCGTAGTCACCGGTGGCCGAGACGTACCGGCGCACCGCGTCGGCGATGTCGGCGCCGATGTGGAAGCCCGCGGTGCCGGCCGGCCAGTAGGCCGAGCACTCCTGCCCGCGGATGGTGCGCCACGGGAAGGCCGCGCCCTGCAACCCGAGGGTCTGCGCGCGCTCCCGGGCAAGATCCAGAGTGGAGTGCCGCCAGCGCAGCACGTCCGCCGCGGCGGCCGGCTGCGTGTAGGTGAGCGCCGGGAGGACAAACGTCTCGGCGTCCCAGAAGGTGTGGCCGTCGTATCCCGGGCCGGTGAGGCCCTTGGACCCGATGGGCCGCTGCTCGGCGCGGGCACCGGCCTGCAGCGTGTGGTAGAGCCCGAAGCGCACGGCCTGCTGCACCTCCGGGTCACCCTCCACCTTGACGTCGGAGTGGTCCCAGAAGGCGTCGAGGTAATCACGCTGGGCCTCGACCAGGCCCTCCCAGCCGTCCAGACGGGCGCTGGCGAGCGCGGCACCGACCTGGTCCCGCACCGCGGGCAGCGAGCGGTTGCTGGACCAGCCGTACGCGGCCAGCTTGACGACCCGCAGCTTCTGCCCCGGCTCGAGCTTGGTGGCGACCGTGGTCCGGAGCCAGTCCGGGTGCCCCTCGGTGGTGATGGCGTGCTTGCCCGGCGCCTCGACGAGGTGTTCCATCGCCGCGGCCATCCGCAGGTCACTCGCCTTGGTGCGGTGCACGAGCAGGCCGCCGGTGCGCTGCTCCAGCATCTCCTCGGCCTGCAGCGGGTGATCGAGCACAGCCGCGACCCGGGGGTCCTTGCTGGTCGGCGGGAGCTGCTCGTTGGCGACCAGCTCCGACTGGAGGATCAGCCGGGCGGAGCTGGTCAGCGGCTCGACCTCGTAGAGGAAGGCGACGACCGCCCGCTGGGTGAACGACACCATGCGCACGGTGCGGACCCGGATCGCCTGCCCGGAGGGCGAGACCCATTCCACGATCCGCTCGAGCGTGCCCGCGCGCAGGTCCAGGGTGCGCTCGTGGGAGCGCAGCTCGCCGTACCGCACGTCGAACGGCTCGTCGTCGACGAGAAGCCGCATGAGCTTGGCGTTGGTGACGTTGACCATGGTCTGGCCCGACTCGGGGAACCCGTAGCCCGCCTCGGCGTACGGCAGCGGCCGCAGCTCGTAGAACGAGTTCAGATAGGTGCCGGGCAGGCCGTGCGGCTCGCCCTCGTCCAGGTTCCCCCGGATGCCGATGTGGCCGTTGGCCAGGGCGAAGACCGACTCGGACTGAGCCAGCAGGTCCAGGTCCAGCCGAGTCTCCCTGATGTGCCAGGGGTCGACGGGGTAGGCCCGTTCACGGATCACGGTGGTGCCTCTCGAAATGAGAAAGTCTGTAAAGGGGTCTTACTTCAGGAGCTCGGCGAGGTCCTGCACGACGATGTCAGCGCCGTGCTCCCGCAGTGCGTCGGCCTGACCGACACGGTCCACACCGATCACGATGCCGAATCCGCCCGCCTTGCCGGCGGCCACACCGGCGAGCGCGTCCTCGAAGACGGCACAGTTTTCCCGTGCCACACCGAGCAGCTTCGCGCCGTAGAGGAAGGTGTCCGGCGCGGGCTTGCCCGGCAAGTGTTCCGCACGAGCGGTCACACCGTCCACGCGCACCTCGAGAAGATCTGCGATACCGGCCGCTTTCAATACGTCCGCACAGTTGGCGCTGGCCGAAACGACAGCCCGGCGTAGCCCGGCGTCCTTGGCGGCGTGCAGATAGTCGACCGAGCCGGGGTAGACCTGCACGGCCCCCTCGGCGATCTTCTGCAGGACGAGCTCGTTCTTACGGTTGCCGATGCCGTTGACGGTCTCCGCGTCGGGACTGTCGTCGGGCGTGCCTTCGGGCAGGGTGATGCTCCGGGAGGCGAGGAAGGTCCGGACACCGTCGGCGCGCGGCCGGCCGTCGACGTACTGGTGGTAGTCGGCGCCCGAGTCGAACGGCACGAACGGCTGCCCGTGCTGGGCGGACCAGATCTGGAGGAACGCGTCGAACGTCTGTTTCCAGGCCGCGTTGTGCACCAGAGCGGTTTGCGTGAGCACACCGTCGAGGTCGAAGAGGCAGGCCGTCACATGAGGAGGTAGTCCTAGCACTGGCCCAATGTAGTCGTCCCGGATGGCCAACACGCCTCAATGCGCAGGACGACATTTCCACGGCGTTTCATTCCGTGTTCAGTTGCCTGTTGATGCCCCGTTGACCAGGTCAGACGTGTTATTGCGTGGGGAGACGATTACGCGTAGTCCGATAGTCGTCCCGATCGGGCCCGTCGCCATCGTCACCTCGTCGCACAGTTGGTGCGCCAGCCAGATGCCCCGGCCGCCCACCTCGAACGCCTCCGGGACCTCGGGCGGGTGCCGGTATCGCTCCGGGATGCCGGGGCCGGAGTCGGTCACCGTGCACCACAGCGAACCGGAGGTGCCCCAGAGCACGATCCTGCCGTGGCCCCCGGCGTGCAGGACGACGTTGGTGATGACTTCGTTGATCGCGAGGACGAAGCCGGAGAGACGGTCGCCGAGCCCGGCCCGGTCGAGCCGCGCGGTGACCTCGTGGCGGACCACGGTGATCTCGTCACGGCCGAACGTGCGGTCCAGCAGGGTGAACTGCCGATCGGGATTTGCGGGCACCGCCGTGCCGTCCGGCGACTCCCTGCCCGGAGCCGGACGCAGCACGTCATGGTCGACAGTTTCCTTCACCGCCGAGCAGCTTACGCTGTGTACCGCCTCCGTGGCAGCCGCAAGAACCACCGAAAATCCGAGTTTCAGCGCCAACCGACGTCGATGCGGTCACCGCGTTCGTCGAAGAAATGCAGAGCGTCCATCCGCACGCTGATCGCGAGCGGGTGACCCGGTGAAACGGCCGGGTACGGCGCCAGCCGCACAGCCAGCTCGGCCGGGCGCCGGTGGTGCCGGCCCGGGTCGCTGAGCACCGAGGTCTTCTCGGGGTCCTCACGCTCGAGGACCGCCTTGTCGCCCCGGCCGGTGAGCCGCTGGAGCGCTCCCCCGATGCGCTTGAGGGCGCCCGTCTCGGTGTTCGTCTCGGTGACCGCGCCGCCGAGCTCGTCGACGACGATGGCCGTCGCACCGATGTCCAGGAACGCCAGCGACTCGTGCCCGTGGTGCTCGAGATAGCGGATGCGCCCCTGCAGCACGTCGCCCGGGGTGTCGGGGGCGACCGGGGTGAGGGCCTCGGCCCGCATGCCGACGACGATGCGCTCGCCGTGGTAGTGCGCGATGGCCCGCGCCCGGATGTCGGTCCAGGGCAGGTAGAGCGCCTGCTCACCGAGGTTGAGGGCGATGTAACGGTCGAGGTGCACGTAGACCGAGGCCTCGAGGAGGTTCATCCGGGGTGCGCCGAGGAACGCCGCGACGTAGAGCGTGGCGGGGCGGCCGTACACCTCGGTCGGGGTGCCCAGGTCCTGCAGCACACCCTTGCGCATGATCGCCACGCGGTCGGCCATGGTCAGCGCCTCGGCCTGGTCGTGGGTGACGTACATCGTGGTGACGCCCAGCTCACGGGTCAGTCCGGTGATCTCGGCGCGCAGCTCGGCCCGCAGGCCGCTGTCGAGGTTGGACAGCGGCTCGTCCATCAGGAAGAGGCCGGGGCGGCGCACGATGGCCCGGCCCATGGCGACCCGCTGGCGCTGACCGCCGGAGAGCTGCCCGGGCTTGCGCGCGAGCACGTCGCCGATGCCCAGCGCGCTGGCCACGTCGCCGATCCGCTCGCCGCGGGGCACCGGCTCGACACCCGAGAGCTTCAGCGGGAAGCCGATGTTGTCGCCCACGGTCATGTGCGGATAGAGCGCGAAGTCCTGGAAGACCATGGCGATCTGGCGATCGCGGGGTGCGAGGTCCATGACGGGTTCGCCGTTGAGCAGGATGGCGCCGGCGGAGGGATCCTCCAGCCCGGCGATCATGCGCAGGATGGTCGACTTACCGCAGCCGGACGGCCCGAGGAGGACCAGGAACTCGCCGTCCTCGACGTCCAGGCTGACCTTGTCGACCGCGACCGTACCGTCCGGCCAGACCTTGGTGACGTCCTTGAGCGCGACGGTGGACACCGTCAACCTCCTGCGTTTGAGCTGCGACGATGGCTTAGCGTGACCACACCCATCGATGCCTGCCATCGGGTGAACGTGCCATTTGCCGACAGTCACCGGATCGTCACCCATTTATGGACGTCACAAGATCAACCAAATGCATCGTCTGCGCAGGTGGCGGTGCACGAGGCCCGGCCGGACGCCTTCAGCGGCGGCGCGGCGGTGTCCTCAAGATTTACTTCCCGGAATCGCCCAGTAACACGCGGCGCACTACCCGTTCCGCCGCCCGGCCGTCGTCGAGGTAGCAGAAACGCTCCCGGAAGCGGGCCCGCAGAGCCGCCGCCTCCCTGGTCGCGTACGCCTCGGTGGCAAAAACGGCGACCAGGTCGGCGAAGGTCCGCGCGACCACACCCGGCGGAAGATCCATCAGGTCGAAGTACACACCGCGGAGCTCCCGGTACGCCTCCCAGTCCGGCGCGAAGATCACCAGCGGGCGGTCCAGGACGGCAAAATCGAACATCGCCGACGAGTAGTCGGTCATCATCACGTCGGCGGCCAGATAGAGGTCCTCGACGACCGGGTGCGCCGACACGTCCACGATCCGCCCGCGCCGCGCCGGCGACTTCTGCTCGGGCGCGACGTAGAAGTAGTGCGCCCGGACGAGCAGCACCGTGTCCGGGCCGAGCTGGTCGGCCAGCGCCTCCACGTCCAGCACCTGCTGACCCAGCGGTAGCCACTCGCGGTGTGTGGGCGTGTAGAGGACAACACGTTCCGTCGGCGCGATGCCGAGCTTTGCGCGTACCGAGGCGGTCTCGCCGGGTGAGGCGGCAGCGAGCCGGTCGTTGCGCGGATAGCCGGACTCGAGGGTCTCGTAACCGCAGGGGTAGGCACGCTCCCAGGCCACCGTGGTGTGCGCGTTGGCCGAGAGGCTGAAGTCCCAGCGGTCCGCGCGGCGCATCTGGGCGTGGAAGTCCTGGTCCTTGGCCGCCGCGGGGTGGTCCACCTGGTCGAGGCCCATCATCTTGAGCGGGGTCCCGTGGTGGGTCATCAGGTGGACGGCGCCGTCCCGCTTGACCACCCAGTTCGGCCAGTTGACGTTATTGATCAGCCAGCGGGACCGCGCCAGCGCACGGTAGTACGGCAGTGAGCCGGCGATCACGTAATCGGTGCCCGGCGGGACCGAGCGGGCCCGCGCCCGGCCGACGACCCACACGTTGTGCACGTCCGGCGCCAGCTCGGCGGCCTTCCGGGAGATCGCCGCCGGGTTGCAGGTCACCCCGCGGTACCAGTACGCGGCGTACAGCGCGAGTTTGTCGTCCACCGGTAGCCGCAGTTGCAGCTGGTAATAGCCCCGGTAGGCGGCTTGGCGCAGTCGCTTGGTCAGGCCGCGCAGCTTCAGGGCCGGCACCCGCCGCCGGCGGTTCAGGGTCTTCGCCACGGCCACCGCCCGGTCCAGCACCCGGAACGACAGGAACGACCGCCGCTCGATCAGCCGCAACCGCAGACCCATCGGTCCCGGTGGCGGCTCATACCCGCTGTCCGGCCGGTACCGGTGGAAGTCCTCGACGATCCGGTCGAAGAAGCGCCGCCGCGAGCCCTGCGGCATCCGCTCGGGATTGCGCAGCACGGTCACGTAGTGCCACATCATCCGCTGGAAGAGCTGCGGCCGGATCACCTCCGGCTGCTCGGCGTACTTCTCGACCAGCGCAAACGCGTGTGCCCAGTGATCGAAGATCTCAAAATGCCGGTCACCGACCGTACGCGTGATGGCCCCGGTCCGCCGCTGCCGGTAGTGCACGCAGGTGCGGCCCAGCGCGCTGATCCGGTCCGCCGCCGCCAGCACGGGGAAGGTGAACGAGACGTCCTCGTACCATCCGGACTCGAAGCGCAGACCGAGTCTGATCAGCAGCTCCCGGCGGACAATCTTGTTCCAGGCGACGTGCAGCACGGACAGCACGCGGGGCCACTCGGCGACCGTGAACGTCCGCGGCGCGGTGGACAGCAGCGAACCGGCACCCGGCCGGGCCACGCGCCCGTCCCAGTGCACGCGGTCGAACCCCACGACCAGCACGTCGGCGTCCGTGTCGGTGAGCCGGTCGGCGACCGCGGTCAGAGCGCCCCGGGCCAGCCAGTCGTCGCTGTCGACGAACCAGACGTAGTCGCCGGTGGCCTGGTCGAGCCCGATGTTGCGGGCGCGGCCCAGGCCGACGTTCTCCGTCAGCGTGACCACCCGGATACGCGGGTCACGCGCCGCGTACTCGGCGAGGATCGCGCCGCTGTTGTCCGGTGAGCAGTCGTCGACGGCGACCACCTCGAAGTCCGTGAAGACCTGCTCGAGCAGTGAGTCGAGGCACTGGCGCAGATAGCCCTGCACCCTGTGGACCGGCAGCACCACGCTGAGCAGGGGCACTACGAACCTCCGGATCTCCAGTCCCTGACCGCCCCCACCAGGAAGGCGCCGCCCACGGCGACAGCGAGCAGCAACTCCCCCATCGTCGCCACCCCGGACAGAGCACACACCACGAGCAGCACGACCCGGCCGTCCCAGCCGAACCAGGCGTGCGTGGACACGTCCGGGGCACCCTTCTCCATCCGGGCGGTCAGGTCGTAGTGCTGGAGTGCCAGGACGAACAACAGCAGGTAAACAACTGGCGGCGGCACCGAGCAGAGCAGTCCGACGGCCACCACGACCAGGTATTCGGCCGCCCGCAGACCGGCCGGGATCAGCCAGTCGAGCGGCCCGCCGTGCCGGGACCGGGCCACCAGACCCGCGCCGAGCACCAGGACCGCGGTCACCACCAGCGCGATCGCCGCGCCACCGTCGGCGCGGACCAGCGGCACCAGTACGTCACCGTTGACCCAGGTGCCGTACTCGGTGCCGAGCGGCACGAGACCCGCCAGCACCGCGGCCACCAGCACCAGCGGCGCCAGAGCCGCCACCAGGGTCGCCGCCAGCGGCGCCTTGACCTTGGCGGCACTCAGCACCGCCCGCACCAGCAGCCCGTCGTCGCGGTGCTGCGAAGTGTCGACCGTGTCCAGCACACCGACACGCATCGAGAGCGACCGCAAAGAGCGCAGACCCAGCGTGTACGCCGCAGCAAGCAACCCCCAGACCACCACCGCGGTCAGGGCGACCCGTCCGTTGCTCAGCGCCGCCAGCACGGCGATCAGGGCCCAGCGCTCGCCGATCGGGAAGACCACGATCCGCTTCAACCAGTACGCGGCCGAGCCGGTGTCGGCCTGCACACGGTTGGACGCACGGCTCAGCCGCGCACCCACACCGCCACCGGCATCGGTGTTGCCCGCGGTGCCGACTGACTGCCGGGCGGCCGCCTCGTCGTGCAGTGCGCCGTACCAGGTGTCGGTCATGTGCCGCACGGTCTGCAGCAGGATCGCGGTGATCGCCAGCGGCCAGGCGAAGGGCAGCCCGGCCCGCTCGGCACCGGCCGCGAGACCGGCGTAGACCGCGTACTCCTTCGCCCGGTCCGCCATCGTGTCCAGCCAGCCGCCGAACGCCCCGAACCGCCGGGTGTACCGGGCCAGCTGCCCGTCCACGCAGTCGAGCACAAATCCCAGGTAGAGCAGCACCGCACCGGCGATCATCGCGGGCCGGGAGGCCTGCCAGAACGCCAGCGCCGCGGCCACGGCGAACAGCACCGACAGCGCCGTGACGCCGCTCGGGCTGAGACCGAGGCGGGCACACCACTTGGTGACCAGGGGCGACCAGTTGCTGACCGCGTACGTGGTGAAGAAGTCGTCTTTTTCCTTGACCGCCAGCCGCAGCAGGGCGGAGTCCTCGTCGACGGCGGCGACCGCGGCCCGCGCGGCGGTCAGCTCGGCGTCGGTGTGCACCCGCTCGGCATGCAGCAGCCGCACCCGCGTCGCGATGGGCACGAGCCCCCCGGCGAGCAGCTCCGGCAGCAGAACATCCACAGCATCCCGGCCGGCTGAACTGCGGGACGCCGGATCCGTGATCGCGGCGGTCGCGGCGGGCGGCCCACCCGATGCCGGCAGGTGGCCCACAGGGCCGGAGCCGAACCCCGAGTCTCCGGCCGCGCGGGCAGCACTCGCGGCAAGGATGGGCAGGTCGGCCGGAGCGATCGAGATGGCACCCAGAAAACGGGAGGTGCCGTCGGTCGCGGCCACCAGACGGCCGCGCTCCTCGCGGAGGTCACCGCCGTCCTCGGCGACAACCAGGGCGGTGCTGCGACCGGCCGGCTCGGTGGCCAGGGTCCACAGCAGGCTCGGATGCGCGACAAGGTTGTCCGCGCACAGCAGCACGGGCCCGTTTGCGTCCGCGGCGATCCTGGCGATCTCCCGGAGCTGACCGGCGACATCGAGGCCGTTCACCGGCACGACCGCGGTGGCTCCGGCCGCGGTCAGCGCCGCCGTGAGCTCGTCGGCGAGCCGGCGGGCCGCACCCGGATCGAGGTCGTTGCCGGTGCTCCCGCACAGCACGGCGAGTGTCACCGAGACATCCCCTCCCACCTGAACCGCCCCCGGTGACAGGGCGTCAGGGGGCGGAATTTGCCCCGATGTTAACAGTGGTTTCACACGGGGTACGGGTAGCCCTTACGGGAATGCGAATGCGCTTCTCCACCTCAGGATCGAGGGCGGAGTCGCGCCGGGCACCTACCGTTGAACATGGTTGCGGCGCAGGGCCGCAACCAGAACTGAGTGGAGTGAGTGACTTGGCCCGCCGACTGGCCCGCCCCCGCGACGACCGACGGATCGCCGGTGTTTGTTCCGGCCTGGCACGCCGGTTCGGGATGTCCTCCGGCATGGTGCGACTGATCTTCGTCCTGTCCTGCCTGCTGCCCGGCCCGCAGTTCCTGATCTACATCATCCTCTGGGCACTGCTGCCCAACGAGTGACCTCGACCGTTCGGCGCCCCTCCCTCGTCGGGAGGGGCGCCGCCCTGTTTCACGGACCCATTGACCGGGCGCTCTGACGGGCGCTCTGACGGGCGCTCCTACGGGCTGGCGAAGGTCACTGTCACCGAGGTGTAGCCCAGGCTGGTGAGGAGGCCCTGGAGCATCTTCTGGGTGTTGTCGCGGGCGCGCTGGTCGAGGCCACTGCTGCGCGCCGCCTCGGAGATGCGTTGCTGGGCCATCTGGTAGACGCGCTGCTGCTGGTCGGGGTTGCTGCTGAAGGCGCCACCGATGCGGTTGAGCAGGCCGCGCTCCTCGGCCACGACGTAGCTGCGCTCCATGTCGAGGGCGGCCTGGCCCTGCTGCGGTGCGGGCAGCTCGATCTTGACGGACTTGTCGTCGTTGTTGACCGTGATCGCGCCCTCGGCGAGGGTGCTGAAGTCGACGTACTCCTCGACCGTGCCCGAGCCGACGAAGAGCGTCCGCTTGTTGAGCAGGAAGTCGGGGATGTTCTCCTTGTTTTCCTGCAGGTCGACGATGACCTGGAAGGTGCCGTCGGCTGCGACGTAGCGGCTGAGGTCGCGCATCGACTGCAGCAGCACGGGCTGGCTGCGGTCCGTCGTCTTGTCGGAGAACGGGTTGTCGAAGCTGGGCAGGACGTTGACCGCGCGCAGGCCGAGGCACATCGCCACGATCAGCGCGAAGACGACACCGGTGAAGACGAGAACACGGGCGAAGCCGCCCATGCGGCGCGCGGGCTCCGCCGGTGCAGGTGTGGGCTGGTCCTCGACCTCGGGATACTCCCGTGTCGGTTCGTCGGTCTCACTGGACTGGGCCATCGGTGCTCACCCCCTTGGTGACACCCACGGTACGGAAGGGGTACGACACTCGCAGCGCGGTCAGCCGCCGAACGCGTTGAGACCGGTCAATTTCTGCCCGATGACGAGCTGGTGGATCTCCGAGGTTCCCTCGTACGTGAGCACACTTTCGAGGTTGTTCGCGTGCCTGAGCACCGGGTACTCGCCGCTGATGCCGTTCGCGCCGAGGATCGTGCGGCACTCCCGGGCGATCTTGATGGCCTCGCGGACGTTGTTGAGCTTGCCCACGCTGACCTGCTCGGGGCGCAGACCCACCTCGTCGTGCCGGCGCCCGAGGTGCAACGCCAGCAGGTAGCCCTTCTGCAGCTCGAGGGCCATGTCGGCCAGTTTGGCCTGGGTCAGCTGGAAACCGGCGATCGGGCGGCCGAACTGCTCGCGGCTGCCGGCGTACGCGAGGGCGGTGTCCAGGCAGTCACGGGCGGCACCCAGCGCGCCCCAGATGATGCCGAAGCGGGCCTCGGTGAGGCAGGAGAGCGGGGCCTTCAGGCCGCGCGCGTCGGGGAGCCGGGCCGATTCGGGCACGCGGACGTCGTCGAGGGTGATCTCACCGGTGGCCGAGGCGCGCAGCGACAGCTTGAGCTTGACCTCCCGGGCGGAGAAGCCCGGGCTGCTGGTCGGGACGGCAAAACCGGCCACCCCCTCGTCGGTCCGGGCCCAGATCACGGCCACGTCGGCGACCGGCGCGTTGGTGATCCACATCTTGCCGCCGGTCAGGATCCAGTCGTCGCCGTCACGGCGGGCCCGGGTCGCCATGTTGCCGGGGTCGGAGCCGTGGTCGGGCTCGGTCAGCCCGAAACAGCCGATCAGCTCACCCGCGGCCATGCCGGGCAGCCACTGCTGCTTCTGGTCCTCGCTGCCGTATTTCCAGATGGCGTACATCGCCAGCGAACCCTGCACCGAGACGAGGGAACGCACCCCGGAATCGGCGGCCTCCAGCTCGAGACAGGCCAGGCCGTACGCGACCGCGGAGGCGCCGGCGCAGCCGTACCCGGTGAGGTGCATGCCGAGGAGGCCGAGCTTGCCGAACTCGAGGGCGAGGTCGCGGACGGGGACCTCACCACGCTCGTACCAGCCGGCGATGTGGGGTCGGACCCGGTCGTCGACCACCCGGCGGGCGAGCGCGCGGACGTCGCGCTCCTCGTCGGTCAGCAGGGCGTCGAGGTCGAGGAGATCGAGCGGTGAGACGGCCATACGGTCAAAACTAGCGGTGTTAGTTGCCGATGACGAGGACCCGCGCGTGAATCTGGTTGCGCTGCTGCAACGCGGCGCGCAGCGCACGGTGCAGGCCGTCCTCGAGGTAGAGACCGCCGTGCCACTCGACCACGTGCGGGAAGAGGTCGCCGTAGAAGGTCGAGTCCTCGGCCAGCAGCTTGTCCAGCGCGAGCTCGCGCTTGGTGGTGATCAGGTCGGCCAGCCGGATCGGGCGGGGCGGGATCTCGGCCCACCTCTTGAGTGTCGTGTGATGGTCGGGGTACGGCGCTCCGTCCCGTACCGCTTTGAAGATCACTACGGCACGCTCCCCTCGGTCCTCACGCACGCCTTACCCGACGGGCAGGCCGATATGCCTGTCAGCCTAGCGAGCCTGCCCATCGGCCATGATGCACCACCTCGTCCACCGGGCGGTGCCCCCGGCGTAGTGACGGTGACCTCTTGTCCGCCGCCGGGTATCCGACGGTGAGCGCGCCGACCGGCACGAACTCCTCAGGAACGCCGAAAGCCTCCCGGAACGGACCCACACGCTCGGCCGGCACACCGAAGAACAGTGACGCCAGCTCCTCGTTGACCGCGGTCAGGTGGATGAGCAGCGCGGCGAAGCCCGTGTCGATGTCCCAGTAGGGCACCGGCCAGCGACTCTCGTCGCGGTCGGTCCAGCCCTTGTCCGCCTGGGCGTACCGGTCGAGATAGACCGATTTGTTGGAGAGCGCCACGATGATCAGCGGCGCGGTGCGCATGCGGTCCAGCCAGGAGCCGGCGGCCGGCTCGTCGGCCGGGGCGGTCACCGACCAGTAGAGATCGCGGTCGGCCTGCTCCTGGAGCACGAGGAAGCCCCAGCCCTGCGAGAAGCCGGCCGAGGGCGCGCGCAGAGCGTGCTTGATCAGCTTGTCGACGAGCTCCGGCGGCACCGGGCGGTCCGGGTCGTACGTGCGGATCATCCGGCGCCGGCGGAGGACCTCGTCGAACTCCATCTCAGGCCGCCGTGGACCGGACGCCCCAGGACGCGCGCCAGGTCTGCCCCGGCTCCAGCACGATCAGGTCCCGACCCGACCTGTACGCGTCCGGCGGGCAGGTCATCGGCTCGATCGCGAACGACCGGCGGAAGCGCTCACCGGTCAGGGTGTCGCCGCTGAAGACCTGCCACCAGCGGAAATTCTCGTCGCCCCAGACGGTCACGGACTGATCGCCCGACGGCGCGGCGATCGTGACCGCGGAACCGCCGTCGGCGTCGTGGTCGATGTCACCCCACGTCGTGTCCAGGACCGCGGAACCGACGCGGCGCGGCTCCGTGAAGTCGTAGTCGGTGCCGGCGACCTTGACCGCGCCGATCGGCAGGAGCCGGGCGTCGGCCAGCACCCGGCTGCGACCGGGCACGTGCAGCAGCGTGTCGTCGACCGCGACCCCCTGCAGCTGGAGGTACGGGTGGACCGAGAAGCCCCAGGGCGCGTTCCGGTCGCTGGTGTTGACGACCTCCTGGTCGGAGCGCAGGCCGTCGGCGGAGACGCTCCACCGGGTCCGCAGCGTCAGTGACCAGGGGTAACCGATCTGCGGCGGCAGGTCGAACTCGACCGTCACCGAGTCGCCGGTCTGCTCGGCGAGCTTCCAGCGGGACCAGTTCGTGAGCCCGTGGATGGCGTTGTGCTTGTCCGGCTCGGTCAGCCCCAGCTGGTAGGACGTGCCCTCGAAGGTGTAGTGCCCGTCGCGGATCCGGTTGGGCCAGGGCGCGAGGATCTGACCGGCCGAGGCGGGGGACATCTCGTCCGGCCCGAAGCCGTCCAGGATCTCCCGCCCGTTCGCGGAGTAGCCGCGCAGGACGCCGCCGACCTCCACGATCACGGCCCGGTGGCCGTCGGCCTCGATGGACCACTGCAACCCAGATTTCGCCGCCACGACGTCAGTCATGACGCTGACATTATCGGGTGACCTCCGCGTCAGCGGGAGGACGGTAGCGAAGCAGGGCGGGGAACGCGAGCGCGAGCACCACCGCGAGGCCCGCGGCCGCGAACCCGCCGCCCGCCCAGGAGGCGGTCGGGCCGGTGATGTCGGCTGTCGCGCCGGCCCGGAGATCACCCAGTCGCGGCCCGCCGGCCACCACCACGGTGAAGACGCCCTGCAGCCGCCCGCGCAGCCGGTCGGGAGCGAAGGTCTGCAGGATCGACTGCCGGTAGACCGCGCTGACCAGGTCGGCTGCGCCGCCGACGGCCAGCAGCAGCACCATCAGCCACAGCGAGTGCGCAAGACCGGCCAGGCCGACCGCGACACCCCAGCCCACGACGGCGATGACCAGGGCCACACCCTGTCGTTTGATCCGGCCGATCCAGCCCGAAGTCAGACCGCCGATCACCGAACCGATCGCGATGGCCGCGAAGAGCCAGCCCACCGCCGAGCCGCCACCGAAGCGGTCCTCGGCGATCTCCGGGAACAGCGCCCGCGGCATGGCCAGCACCATCGCGATGATGTCGACCGCGAACGAGAGCAGCAGCACCGGCTGCTTGACGAGGAAGCGCAGGCCGTCGGCGATGCCACGCAGGCCGGCCGTGGGCTTCTCGGTCACCCCGTCGTCGAGCACGGGCGGGATCGGCGGCAGCCGGTAGGTCGCCCAGAACGAGATCGTGAACAGCAGCGCGTCCACGGCGTACGCGACGGTGACGCCGGTGTCGACCGACCAGGCACCGAAGATCAGGCCCGCGGCCAGGGGTCCGAGCACTCCCCCGGCGGTGGTCGTCGTGTAGGCGAGGGTGTTCGCCGCCGGCACCAGGTCGGCCGGCACGATCCGGGGGATGATCGCCTGCCGCGCGGGTGAGCTGATCGCAAAACCGGCCGACTGGATCGCGGTCAGCGCGAGCAGCACGATCGGGCTGTGCAGGCCGAGGACCGCCTGCACCAGCAGACCGACGGTCGCGATCCAGGCCAGCGTCGAGCTGGCCAGCAGCAGTTTGCGCCGGTCGACCACGTCGGCCGCGGCGCCACCCCACAAGCCGAAGATCAACAGCGGCACGAGACCCGCGATGCCGAGCAGACCGACCCAGGCGGACGAGTGCGTGATCGCGAACATCTCGACCGGCACGGCGACCGAGGTGAACTGGAAGCCGAAGTACGCGACGCCGTTGCCCACCCACATCCGCCGGTAGGCGACGCCGCGCAGGGGCCGGACATCGATGACCCAGCTCTTGCGCTTTCCCTCCACGACCTTCTCGGTCGCCTCCACCGGCTCCTGACTCACGGTGCGAGCCGTTCCACCACAAAGCCCTCTTCGGTACGCCGGAAGCGCAGCCGGTCGTGCAGCCGGTTGCTGCGGCCCTGCCAGAACTCGACCGTCTCGGGCACCACCCGCAGCCCACCCCAGTGCGGCGGCGCGGGGACGTCCCCGTCATTCCCGAAGCGTTCGAGCGCCGCTTGCAGCCCGGCCTCGACGGCAGCCCGGTCCGGCACGACCTGACTCTGCGGGCTGGCCCACGCCCCCAGCTGCGAGCCGCGCGGACGGGTCGCGAAGTAGGCCTCGGTCTCGGCCCGGTCCACCTGCTCGACGGCTCCGGCCACGAGCACCTGCCGCTGCATCGGGAACCACGGGAAGACCAGGCTCGCGGCCGGGTTGGCCAGCACCTCGGTGCCCTTACGGGAGGCGTAGTTGGTGAAGAACACAAAACCGCGCTCGTCGTACCCCTTGAGCAGCACCGTGCGGGCGCTCGGGCGGCCTTCGGTGTCGGCGGTCGCGACGATCATCGCGTTGGGCTCGGGCAGCCCGGCCGCGCTCGCCTCGGCGAACCAGCGGCCGAACTGACCGGTCCAGTCCGCCGCCAGGCCGGTCTCGAGCAGCGCGCCGTGCTCGGTGTAGTCGCGCCGCATGCCGGCGGGCGAGGGGGAATCCGGGGTCACACGCGCTCCCTTGTCCAAGATTGACCCAACGAACCTAAGTCCCGGACGGCGGCCCGTCAGGTCGGCGAGGATAGGTGTCGCAGACAGCACACTCCCGCGGGTCGACCAGCCGGTCACCGAGCGGCAAGATGAAACACCCACGGCTTTCGTCCGGCGGGTCCTCAGGAGGCGCGACGTGTCCGATTTCAAGCCGGGCCTCGAAGGCGTCATCGCCTTCGAGACCGAGATCGCCGAGCCGGACAAAGCGGGCGGATCGCTCCGTTACCGTGGTGTCGACATCGAGGACCTCATCGGTCAGGTGTCCTTCGGCAACGTCTGGGCCCTGCTGGTCGACGGCCGGTTCGGCCCCGGGCTGCCGCCGGCCGAGCCGTTCCCCGTGCCGGTGCACTCCGGTGACATCCGCGTCGACGTGCAGTCGGCCGTCGCCATGCTCGCGCCCTACTGGGGCCTCGACCAGATGCTCGACATCGACGAGGACCAGACCCGCGCCGACCTGGCCCGCGTCTCGGTCACCGCGCTGTCCTTCGTCGCGCAGGCCGCCCGCGGTCTGGGCCTGCCCGCCGTGCCGCAGAAGGACATCGACAAGGCCCAGACGATCGTCGAGCGCTTCATGAAGCGCTGGCGGGGCGAGCCCGACCCCCGGCACGTCAAGGCGGTCGACGCCTACTTCATCTCGGCGGCCGAGCACGGGCTCAACGCCTCCACCTTCACCACCCGCATCGTCGCCTCCACCGGCGCCGACGCCGCGGCCTGCATCTCCGCCGGCATCGGCGCCCTCTCCGGCCCCCTGCACGGCGGCGCACCGTCGCGGGTGCTGCACATGATCGAGGCCGTCGAGCGCAGCGGCGACGCAGAGGGTTACGTCAAGGGCGTGCTCGACCGCGGCGAGCGGCTCATGGGCTTCGGTCACCGGGTCTACCGGGCCGAGGACCCGCGCGCCCGTGTGCTCCGGCGCACGGCCAAGGAGCTGGGCGCACCTCGCTTCGAGGTCGCCGAGGCGCTGGAGAAGGCCGCCCTCGCCGAGCTGCAGGCGCGGAAGCCCGACCGGGTCCTGATGACCAACGTCGAGTTCTGGTCCGCGGTGGTGCTCGACTTCGCCGAGGTGCCCGCACACATGTTCACGTCGATGTTCACCTGCGCCCGGGTGGCCGGCTGGAGCGCGCACATCCTCGAGCAGAAGAAGCTCGGCCGCATCGTGCGCCCGAGTGCCCTCTATGTCGGACCCGACACCCGCAAGCCCCAGGACGTCGAGGGCTGGGACGCCGTCCCGCATAATCTGTAACTGCTGATCCACCCGCTGGAAGGACCCCCCGTGGCTGACCCGATCCGGATTCCCGACGACCTCAAGCCTGTCGACGGGCGGTTCGGTTCCGGCCCGAGCAAGGTCCGTCCCGAGGGGGTCGAGGCGCTGTCCCGCGTCTCGACGACGTTCCTGGGGACCTCGCACCGGCAGAAGACGGTGAAGGAGCAGGTGGCCCGGCTGCGCGCCGGCATCGCCGAGTTCTTCTCCGCCCCCGACGGCTACGAGGTCATCATCTCGAACGGCGGCACCAGCGCGTTCTGGGAGTCGGCCACGTTCGGGCTGATCCGCGACAAGGCCCAGTTCGCCGAGTTCGGTGAGTTCGGCGCCAAGTTCGTCAAGTCCGTCACGGACGCGCCCTTCCTCGCCGACCCGACCGTGCACAAGGCACCCGGCGGCAGCGCGGCCTACCTCACCGCCGAGGCCGGTGTGGACGCCTACGCGAGCGTGCACAACGAGACCTCGACCGGTGTCGCCGTGCCGGTGAAGCGGGTGGCGGGTGCCGACCCGGGCGCGCTGCTGCTCACCGACGCGACCTCCGGCGGCGGCAGCCTCGAGGTCGACCTGACCGAGACCGACGTCTACTACCTCGCGCCGCAGAAGGCCTTCGGGTCGGACGGCGGCCTGTGGATCGCCCTGATGTCGCCGGCGGCGATCGAGCGTGCGTTCGAGATCAAGGCGTCGGGGCGGTACATCCCGCAGTTCCTCGACCTGGTGACGGCGATCGAGCAGTCCCGCCTGGAGCAGACCTACAACACCCCGGCCCTCGCGACGGTGTTCCTCGCCGCCGAGCAGGTCGACTGGATGAACGCGCAGGGCGGTCTCGGCTGGGCGGCCAAGCGCAGCGCGGAGAGCGCCGCGGCCATCTACGGCTGGGCCGACCGCTCCGACGTGGCGACGCCGTTCGTCACCGACCCGGCGCTGCGGTCCAACGCCGTCGCGACGATCGACTTCGCCGAGGGGGTGGATGCAGCGGCGATCGCCAAGGTTCTCCGCGCCAACGGCATCGTGGACACCGAGCCCTACCGCAAGCTGGGCCGCAACCAGCTGCGGGTCGCGCTCTACCCGACGGTGGACCCGGCTGACGTCGAGGCGCTGACGCGCTGCATCGATTACGTCATCCATAAGTTCTGAACGATCCCGTCGCGTCTCCCGTACTGCCCGGCGGCAATGTCGCTGGACTCGGGAGGCGCGATGGCACGGACGGGTATCGATACCTCGATCCTGCACAAGGGGGCGCACAGCGCCTCTTATTTCGATCTTTCCCGAAGCATGGACGAGGGCGCGGAGATCGTCGACTTCTGCATCCCGTGCAACCCGTACTTCCCCACGCCGGAGATGTTCGACGAGCTGTCCCGGGACCTCAAGAACATCCTGAAGTACTACCCGAGCGACTCGTCCAGCATCACCAACAAACTGGCCAGTGTGCTGGGACTGCACCCGCAGACCGTGGCCATGGCCAACGGCTCCACCGAGCTGATCACCTGGATCGACCACCTCCTGATCAAGGAGAGCATCGCGATCCCGATCCCGACGTTCGGCCGGTGGACCGACCAGCCACTGGAGACCGGCAAGCGGGTCGACATGTTCCCGCTGCAGGAACGCGACGGCTTCCGGCTCAACCTCGACGACTACGTGCGCTTCATCCGCGACCGGGGCTCCCGCGTCGCGGTGGTCTGCAACGTCAACAACCCGGACGGCGGCTACCTCGCCCGCCGGGACGTGATCCGTTTCATGGACGCGCTGGGCGACCTCGACCTGGTGGTCATCGACGAGTCGTTCATCGACTTCTCCGACGCGGAGCAATACCCGTCCGTCGGCCCGGACGCGGTGATCCGGCCCAACACGGTTGTCCTCAAGAGCCTCGGCAAGAACTTCGGCCTGCACGGGATCCGCTTCGGCTATCTGATGGCCAACCCCGCCATCGCCGGCCGGATCGGCAAGGCGCTGCCGAAGTGGAACCTCAACTCGCTCGCCGAGAAGGTCGTCTACATGATCCAGGAGCACGACGACGAGTACGAGGACAGCCTGCGCCTGCTCAGCCGCGACCGCCGCACGATGGCCGGTGAGCTCGCCCGCATCCCCGGCCTGACCGTCTTCCCGTCACAGGGCAACTTCATCCTGGTCAAGCTGCCGACCGAGTGGTCCGGTGTGTCCCTGCGCGACTACCTCGTCGCCAACCACGGCGTCTACACCCGCGAGTGCGGCAACAAACTGGGCATGACCAGCCAGTTCATGCGTCTTGTCGTACGCCCGGCGCGCGACGTCGACCGGCTCATCGACGGCATGCTCGACTACGGCCGCCAGTTCCGTACGCGCCCCGCCTGGGAGGACGAGCCGGTGGAGACCGGTCGCCGCTGGACCACCACAGTGGACGAGGAGCCGGACAACCTGATCCAGTACCCGACCCACCGCACCACCGAGTACACCGCGCGCCGGGCTGTGAACGGCTAGATCTCGCGGACCATGACGACTTCGCCGTGGTCGATCTCGCCCGTCTCGACGAAGCCCGCGGAGCTGTACAGGCCGCGGGCTTTCTCGTTCGCGGGCACCACGCTGAGGCGTACGCGCTGCGCGTTGTGCTCGCGCACCGCAAACGCGACGGCCTCCTCGAGCGCCGCACGACCGAGGCCCTGCCCCTGGAAGCGGTGATCGATCATCAGCCTCACGATGCCGTGGCCCCGGCTGTCGCTGTCGAGCGGATGGAACAGCACAAAACCCACGAGCTCGTCACCGGAGTAGACAGCCCGCGGCTCGGCCTTCGGATAAACGTAGGTCTCGGCGATGCTGACGGCGTTCGGCGCCACAAAATCGCTCTGCTCGGGCCGGACCTCCAGCTTGGTGACAGCCCGGAGGTTCTCCTGCGTGATCGGGCGCAACTCGACTGACATGCCGTCTTTGTAGAACTCTCACTCACGGCATGCAACGTTTTATCCGTGCCGATGCTCCATAGGTTGTGAATGCCGACGCGGAGGACGACTTCCTGACCTTCGTCCGCCTGTCGACGCCGTCCCTCATGCGGGTGGCGTTCGCCCTGACCGGGCAGCAACAGGCGGCCGAGGACCTGGTGCAGACCGCACTGGAACGTGTCGCCACCCGATGGACCCGGCTCACCGAGCCCTACGCGTACGCGCGCCGGATCATGTACCACGAGCACATCTCCTGGTGGCGGCGCTGGCGACGGCAGGAAGTGCCGGTGCCACAGCCCGAGGACCGAGCTGCGCCCGGCGACCTCGCCGGCGACGTGGCGCTGCGCGACGACCTGCGGACGGCGCTGGACCAGCTCGGACCGCGGCAACGGGCCGTGCTGGTGCTGCGCTATCTGGAGGACCGCAGCGTCGACGAGGTCGCCGAGGTGCTCGGCTGCTCCGCCGGCACCGTGCGCAGCCAGACCTCGCGCGCCCTGCTGCGACTGCGCGAGTTCACCACCGAACAGGTCGAACTGGCCACGGAAGGCGGTACCCGATGAAGGACATCACCGTCGAGGGGGTCCGCCGAACCCTCCAGACCCTGGCTGACCAGGCCCGCCCGGTGGAACTCGGAGAGGCGGCGCTGGCCGGGGCCGAACGGCGTCGACGCCGTGCCCTGGTGGGCGGGGCTGCCGCTGTGCTGCTTCTGATCACGGTTGTCGCCGTACCGCTGGGTCTGTCGAGTGTGCGGCGCGGAGCCGCACCGCCGGCAGCGGGCCAGCCGACCACCGGGCCGCGGGTGGTGACCTCGTATGTCGTGGGCGGGCGATCCTTCGTGATCGACCCGACCACCGGTCGTTATCGCCAGGCCCCCGGTGGTGTGGCCGCGGTCTCGCCCAACCTCGACCGTTACGCGAACGTCGTGACCGTGAACGATCGGTCCACCCTGCGGATCATGTCGACCTCCGGTGACCCGGCCCCGCGGACCCTCGACCTGGCCGGTTGGGCCGGGCAGCCGGCGTGGTCGCCGGACGGCAACTGGCTGGCCCTGCCGATCTGGGAGGTCCCGGCGGACGAGCTCACCGCCCACGGCTTCCACGACATTTATCTCGTCGACACGATCAACCTGACCGCCCGCCGCCAGACCTTGGAGCTCGGCGCCGGGCCCGGCGAGTCGCTGCGCTGGGACGAGACCGACCGCCTCCTGGTCACCACCCCCGGCCGGCTCTCCACGGTACGCACGGACGGCACGCTGGTCGCCTCGCGGGCGCTGCCGCAGGGCCTGCCCTGCACCCGGCAAGCGACGACGATGCTGCCGGCGCCGCTCTTCAACGGCAGGCTGCTGCTCTGCAAACTGGACGGGTCGACGGCGTCGCTGTTCACCGTGGTGCCGTCCGGCGCGGACGAGCAGGGCTCGGACATCGGCAGTTTCACGGTCACCGACGAGCAACGCCTGACCCCGGTGGCGTGGGCGGGTGGCGACACGGTCGTCCTGTCCGTCGAAGCTTTGGGGCGGAACTCCGTCAACGTCGTCCGCCTCGGTTACCCGGCCCTGGGCCCACCGGCCGGCCGGCTGCCCCGCGGCGCCGACCAGATCCTCGTCGGATCGACGGACGGGCTCGCCGGCACCGCCACCGCAGTGGTGACCTTCTAGAGTGAAGATCATCTCCGCAGGTCAATGACTTTGACGGCGTGGCTTACCACCATCGGGTGACCGGGGCGCGTACCGTGTTCCGAAACGCGCCCGGGTGGCTGACTCTCGGGAGCACAGGCCAGCGACGGGACGGAGGCAACGCATGCGGCCGGTACGCTTCGTGGCCCTCTCCGAGGACGGTCAGGCCCTGGTGCTCGCCGACGAGGTCGGCAGACTCCTGGCACTCCCGATCGACGACCGGATCAGCGGCGCGCTGCAATCCGACGGCACACCGCACCCGATCGGCACTGCCGTCGCGGTCGCGAACGCCGAGGTGATGGCGTCCCTGTCACCCCGCGACATCCAGGCGAGGATCCGCTCCGGCGAGTCCGCCGAGGACGTCGCCCGGGTCGCCGGTGTCCCGGTCGACCGGGTGCTGCGTTATGCGGGACCGGTGCTGCAGGAGCGGGCCATGCTGGCCCAGCACGCACGCCGCACCCGCCTCAAGACCTCCGACTCCGGTGCCCCGCTGGCCGAGGTTGTCGACAGCCGCCTGTCCCAGCACGGCATCGACACCGAAAAAATCTCCTGGGACGCGTTCCGCCGCGAGGACGGCACCTGGCGCATCGTCGCCACGTGGCCGTCGGGCAAGGCCACCGCCCAGGCGATGTGGGATCTCGACAAGGGCCGCCAGGTCGTGGCCCCGCACGACGACATGGCGCAATATCTCTGCGCCGAGCGTCCGACCCAGATCCTCGGTCAGGAACCGGTCCCGGAACGCACCCCGCACGAGCGCGGCGGCCACGGACTCCCCGGCCCGTCCCGCATCAACGAGCCCTCCCGCGGCGGCCGCGGCCTGCCCTCGACCGACTCGCCCCGCCCGACGCGCGACCCGATCCGCGCCGGTCGCGACGCGCTGCTGGCCTCGCTGGACCGCCCCCTCAACCAGGGCTCCGGCCGTGGCCTGGAAGCGGCCCCGCAGGAGTCCCGGCGCCCGGTCGCCGGCGGTGCCGCGGCACTGCTCGGTGGTGGCCCCGGCTCCGCCTTCGACGACGACGCCGACCTCCCCAAGGAGGTCCCGGCCGTCCCCAGCCTGGCGGTGCTGCGCCCCCGGCGCACGGTCGGCCAGCCCCAGGGCGAGTCGTCGGAGTCCGAGGAGACCGCCAAGCCCCGCAAACGCCTCCCGAGCTGGGACGACGTCCTGTTCGGCGGCGGCCCGGCGGCCCGCGAAAGCTCCTGACTACCAGGTCCTCAACCGCGTGTAACCCTCGTTCGGATCACTCCGGACGAGGGTTATCCCGTCCAGAACCCACGACGGCCCCCGGTACCCCTCCAGCGCGTGGCTGACCGCCGAATCCTGCGTGTACGCGACCGTGAGATGCGGCGTGAAATCCCGCCCGTCCTGCGGCAGCCCGGCGTCCGCCAGCCGATCCACGATCTGCGCGCGCAGCCCCCGCAGGTCGCCCTCGACGGCCGCCCACAGCACGGTCGACCGCCCACGCCCGAACTCACCACCCCCGGCAAGCCGCAGCTCAACCCCACGTGGCACGTCCACCTGGTCGAGGGCGCTCTCCACATCGGGGAGCTGCTCGCCGGGCACCTCGCCGAGGAACGCCAAGGTCACGTGCCACTTGTCGATCGCGGTCAGGCGCATACCGCCCTTGTGCCGCTGGGGCAGAGCGGGATCCACTTCGGGCGCCGCCGATCGCCTGCTGTCACCGTTGCGCCTGCTGTCACCGTTGCCGGCGGCAGCGAGCCGCCGCCGAAGATCCCAGCGCACATCGTCCGGCGGGAACACCGCCACAA
The DNA here is from genome assembly GCF_000494755.1 of Amorphoplanes friuliensis DSM 7358. NCBI lineage: Bacteria > Bacillati > Actinomycetota > Actinomycetes > Micromonosporales > Micromonosporaceae > Actinoplanes > Actinoplanes friuliensis. The sequence continues at coordinate 460,130 of NC_022657.1, read as the reverse complement.
AGAGCCGCACGCCGCGACTGTAGAGCCCCGCGGGGCCCGCCCGCACCTGCCCCGCCCGCCGGATCCCGCCCACCCAGGCCGCGGCACCCGCCCGCACGTGGTCAGGCCGCGTGCGGATGCAGTCAGGCCGTGGGGCTCTCGTGCGATGCGCTGCCCGGCCAGACCGCGGTCGCGGTCGCGGTCGCGGTTAGGCCGTAACGGTCTCGCGCGGAGTGCGGCGCCGTCAGGTCTTCGCGCGCGGCCAGGCCGTGAGATTCGCGCGGCGCCGCCGGGCTATGCGTGCGGTCAACCCGCGTGGGCGCGGTTTCAACTGCGCGTGGGCGCGGTCAGGCCGGGTGAGCACGGTCAAGCTAAGTGGGCGCGGTCAAGCCGCGTGGGCGCGGTCAAGCCGCGTGGGCGCGGTCAAGGCGGGCGGGGTCAGGCTGTGCGGAGGCGGAGGCCGGCGGCGTGGAGGAGGCCTTCGACGCGGACGCGTTCGATTTCGCGGTCCATGCCTTCGAGCTGGGCGAGGTGTTCGTCCAGGCCGAGGTGGCGGCTGGCCAGCTCGAGCCGCTCGTCGTAGGCCTCGAGCACCGCCGCCAGCCAGGTCGCCGAATGCCGGGTCGGGCCGCTGCGACGCTGCCGGTTGAGGCGGCGCAGGTCGGCGACCAGCTCGGCCATGTCGGGCTCGGGCGCCGGCGGGCGGCTCTCCAGGTCGGCGGAGGTGAGGTCCCGCTCGAGGCAGCGCAGGGCACGGATCTCCCGGCGCCCGTGCCGGGTCCAGGTGCGCCGCGCGACCAGTTCGTCAGCACAGACGACGACCGCGACAGCGCATGGCAGGCACAGCAACGCCAGCAGCGCTGTCGCGAGCACAACTATGTGCGAGATTGCCACGGTCTGACGCTAAGGCTTCCTCCGGGAGAACGGAGAGGGCCGTTCGGATGAGCCGGTCTGCCAGAGATATCCACAGGTCTGTCCTCAGCCGATCTGGCGGTCGCGCCCGGCGAGGAACCCGGCGATCATCTGCGGCACCATCAGCAGCGCCAGAACGGCCAGGGGGATCTTCCAGCTGCCGGTGTGTTCGTACAGGATCCCGACCGCGATCGGACCGGGAATGGACAGCAGGTATCCAGTGCTCTGCGCGAACGCGGAGAGCCGGACGACCGTTGCCGTGTCTCGTCCCCGCAGCGCGATCATGGTCAGGGCCAGCGGGAACGAGCAGTTCGCGACACCGAGCAGCACCACCCACAGCCATGGCGCGGCAGCCGGGTCGGCCCACAGCCCCGCGTAACCGGCCAGCCCGAAGAGTCCGATGATCACGGCGACGCCGCTCTGCCGCGGCAGACGGCCGGCCACCGCCGAGAGCACGAACGACAGCGGCACACCGAGCAGCGCGGTGACGGCGAAGAGCAGTCCGGCGGTGCCCGCCGAGATCCCCGCGTCGCGGAAAATCTGCGGGAGCCAACCCATGATCACGTACGCCACGGTCGACTGCAGCCCGAAGTAGACCGCCAACGACCAGGCAATCGGATTACGCGTGAGTCGCAGCGCCGGCGCGGCTGTGACGGGTACGGAAGGGGTGGTTGAAGGGGTGCGCTCACGGGCGAGAAGCACCCAGGCGGGCAACGCCGACGCAGCGACCAGCGCCCACACGCCGATCCCCCACCGCCAGTCGCCGCCGAACGCCCCGGTCAGGGGAACAGTCACCGCCGCCGCCGTCGACGCACCGAGATTGAGCGCCACCGAGTACAGGCCGGTCATCGCGCCGACCCGGTCCGGGAAGCGCTGCTTCACCACCACGGGAAGCAGCACGTTGGCCAGGGCGATCCCGGCGAGCGCCAGTGCGGTCAGCGCGATGAAGGAGGCGGTCCCCCCGGCGAACGGCCGCACGGTCAGACCCGCAGCCAGCGCGGTCATCCCCAGGGCGATGACTCCGCCGGTGCCCCAGCGTCGCGCCAGCAGCGGCGCGGTGAAACCGACCAGCGCAAAACACAGCGCCGGCACCGAGGTCAGCAGTCCGGCGACGGCGGCGCTCATGCCGAGGCTGGCGCGTACCTCCTCGAGCACGGGTCCGAGGCTGGTGACCGCGGGGCGGAGGTTGATGGCGGCCAGCACCAGGCCCACAACTGCGAGAACACGGATCCGTCCCTTCGTACGTGGTGGGGTGCTGGTTATCGTCATGGAACCCATCATAGAATGATGGGATGAATCTGGGTCCAGTCCCGCGTGGCGCATCTCTCTCCGATCAGGTGATCGCCCGCCTGCGCCAGCAGATCACCTCGGGCGCCTGGCCGGTCGGCTCCCGGATCCCCACGGAACCCGAGCTGGTCACGCAGCTGGGAGTGGCCCGCAACACGGTACGAGAAGCGATCCGCGCGCTCGCCCACAACGGCCTGCTCGACATCCGCCAAGGCTCAGGCACCTGGGTGATCGCCACAAGCGAGCTGGCCGGCGTGATGCAGCGCCGCTTCGCCACCGCCGACCCCGACCACATCACCGAACTCCGCGGCACGCTGGAAGCAGCGGCCGCCGGGTTCGCCGCCCGCCGCCGCACCACCGACGACCTGGAGCGACTCGACATGCTGCTGGGTCAGCGCGAACAGGCGTGGGCCACGGGCGTGCGTGATGCGTTCGTCGACGCCGACACGGCGTTTCATTCGGCGGTGGTTGCGGCTTCTCACAACGATGCGCTGATCGCCCTGTACGCCGACCTTGGCCAGGTGATCCGGGAGTCGCTGCGGGGGCATTTTGGCGCTGAGCTCCGGCCTGAGGAGTACATGGACCACACTCGTTTGGTCGACGCGATCCGTGCCCAGGACCAGGGCGTAGCGACTGCCGAGGCAGCCGCACATACGTCCAGCTGCGAAGCAGCCCGCTGACTCGAAGGCTTCGGGGTTAGTAAACGCTCACCAACCGGGGGCGCACAGCCGCCCGACCCAGGGGTTAGTAAACGCTCACCAACCGGAGACGCGCGATCGCTCGGCCCGGGTTAGTAAACGCTCACCAACCGGGGACGCCGACCACCCTGTTCGGGTTGGTAAACGCTCACTAACCGAGCGCGTCCAGCCAGCCCAGCGGCGTTGGTAAACGCTCACTAACCGGCGGCGTCCAGCCAGCCCAGCGGAGTTGGTAAACGCTCACTAACCGGCGGCGCCCAGCCACCCGCTGGAGTTAGTAAACGCTCCCAACCGGGGGCGCAGCCATCCCGCTGGTCGGTAGCGGACCGAGAGACACAGCCGCCCGCCCCAGTTGGTAAACACTTACTAACCGAAGCCCGGCGAGTCGCTAGATTGACCGACTGTGATCCAGACCCGACTAGACCTTGACCGGATCCGCGCCGCCCGCGAAGTCATCAACCCCGTCTTCCTAGCCTCACCCCTGTACCACTGCGGCCCGCTGAGCAGCCAACTCAACTGCACAGTGAGCATTAAGCTCGAAACCGCCAACCCCGTACGCAGCTTCAAGGGCCGCGGCATGGAACTGGTCGCAAGCCGCCTCGCCGACCAGGGCGCCACCGCGGTGGTGTGCGCCAGCGCCGGCAACCTGGGGCAAGCTCTGGGCTGGTCAGGCAGTCGCCGCGGCCTGGATGTGACCGTGGTGGCACGACGCCTCGCGCCGGCGGTCAAGCTCGACCGGATCCGTTCCTTCGGGGCAAACCTGGAGCTGGTCGACGGCGACTTCGAGGTGGCAAGGGAACGAGCCGTGACCCTCGCGCGTCAGCGTGGCGTCCGGCTGGTCGAGGACAGCCTGGACCTCGACACTTGCGAGGGTGCGGCGACCATCGGCCTGGAGCTCGTCAGCGCCCTGTCGCCCGGCGATGTTGTCCTGATCGCCCTCGGCGGGGGCGCCATGGCCACCGGCATCGGCCACGTCCTGAAGACCCTGGCACCCGGCGTCGAGGTGGTCTGCGTGCAACCCCAAGGCGCACCCGCCCTGACTCTCTCCTGGCGCGCACGCAGGGTCGTCACCACCGACTCGATGGACACCATCGCCGACGGTGTGGCCGGCCGGTTCCCCATCGCGGCGGTTCTGGACGATCTTCTCCAGGTCGCCGACGACGCCGTCCTCGTACGCGAGGAGTCGATCATCGCGGGGATGCGGATGCTGCTGGAGCACGCCGGTCTGGTCGTCGAGCCGTCGGCCGCTCTCGGTGTCGCCGCCGTGCTGGAGGATCCGGACCGCTTTGCCGGCCGTCACGTGGTCACGGTCATCTGCGGCAGCAACGTCGACCTGCACGCCTACCAGGGGTGGGTGGCCGGGTGAGTCAGGCCGCGACGCGGGCCGGGACCGGCTCGACGATCGGCTCGTCCTCGGTTGTCCGGACCAGGGTCAGCCCGGGGCGTGAGCCGTTCCGCAGTGAGAAGTGGTCGCCGCTGGACCGCAGCTGCCACACCAGCGCCGCCACGCCCGCGATCAGGCAGAAGATGCCCGCCGTCCAGATGCTCGACGGCACCCCGAAGTGCTCGCCCCACCAGCCGGCCAGGGACGCGCCGATCGGTGTGGTGCCCAGGAAGACCAGGACGTACAGCGCCATTACGCGGCCGCGGTAGGCCGAGTGGAGGCCCATCTGGACGCGGTGGTTCGCCGCCTGGGCCAGGTAGATCGAGAAGAAGCCGGTGGGGACGAGCAGGATCATCGCCACGATGAAGTTCGGCGAGAAGCCGACCGCGATCTCGAACACCGCGAAGGCGAGGGCGGCGCCCAGGACCACGTACACGCTGGGCCTGCTCCGGCGACCGCTGCCGGCCAGCGCACCGCCGAGCGCGCCCACCGCCAGGGCCGTGGTCAGCAGGCCGAAGGTCGACGGGCCGGCGTTGAAGTTGATTTTGGCGAGGGCGGCCAGCGTGACCGGGAAGTTGAAGCCGATCATGCCGACGGCGGCCATCAGGACGATGGGGAGCAGCAGGTCGTGGCGGCGCCACACGTATTTCAGGCCGTCCACGATGCGGGTGTCGCCGGCTGACGGGCGGGCGGTCGAGCGGAAGAGGTCGACCGTGCGCATCATCAGGTAGCTGAAGATCGGGGCGACCGACAGGACCGTCGCGATGAGGAAGACCGGGCCGGTGTCGAACAGGGCCAGGAACACACCGGCGAGTGCCGGGCCGCCGATGCGGGCCGTGTTGAAGGTGGCCGCGGACAGCGCGAGGGCGTTGGGGAGCAGCGGGAGCTCGACCAGCTCGGAGACGAAGGCCTGGCGGACCGGGGTCTCGATCGCGTTGGCGACGCCGAGCAGCAGGGCGAAGAGGAAGACGTGCCAGAGGACGACCACGCCGCTGGCGACGAGGATCGCAAACACGATGGCTGTCACCGCGAACGCCGCGTTGGCGCTGATCAGGAGCTTGCGCTTGTCGAAGCGGTCGGCGAGTTTGCCCGCCCACAGCGTCAGCAGCAGCACGGGGAGGAACTGCAGGGCGGTGACGATGCCGAGCGCGCCGGGTGAGTTGCCGGAGAGGTCCAGCACCAGCCAGTCCTGCGCGGTGAACATCATCCACACGCCGATGAGCTTCACCAGCTGGCCGGTGGCGAACAGCCGGTAGTTACGGACCTGCAGGGACCGGAATGTCGTGCTCAGCACTGCCCGCACTCGGGTTGCGCCTCCTCATCCCGCACAGTGCGCGGGAACATCGGTCGTACGCGTCAACAACGTGTGACGGAACGACCGGGAGCGCGGAACGCTCAGTTTCGGGCGACCTGCTGCAGGATCTGCGCGGCCCGCTCGAGCGTGTCGCGTTCGTCCGGGGTGAGCTCGGCCAGTTGCAGCGCGAGCCACTCGTTGCGCGCTTTTTCGAACTGCGTGTAAACGGCCCGGCCCTCTTCGGTCGCCGCCAGGATGACCTGGCGGCGGTCGGTCGGGTGGGGCGTCCGTGCGACCAGTCCGCGTTCCTCCAGCTTGCCGACGATCTTGGTCATCGTCGGCGGCTGGACCCGCTCGATGTCGGCCAGCTCCCGGGGTGTCAGCGCACCGGCCAGCTGGAGGCTGGTCAGCGCGGAGAGCTGGCTGAACGTGAGATCGCCGACCGGACGGGCCTGACGGACCCGCCGGTTGAGCCGGGTGATCGATTCGCGCAGCGAAATGGCCAGTTGCTCGGCTGTAACCCGCTCCGCCACCGACCGCTCCATCACAGTTTCTTAGCCTAGCTAATGAGCTTGGCTAACGACATCGTTTCCGCCTATGACCGTAGTCACCGGGCACGGTAACGCACCCGGTGACCACGCCCGACGTCAGAGCAGCACGGACTCCAGCGGCCCACGGAGGAAGTACAGAACGAAGAGCACGGCGACGCCGTACAGGATCGGGTGCACCTCTCGCGCCTTGCCGAGGGCCAGCTTGATGACCACGTACGAGATGACACCCGCGCCGATGCCGTTGGAGATCGAGTAGGTGAACGGCATGAGGGTGATCGCCAGGAACGCCGGGATGGCGATCTGGTAGTCGGTCCAGTCGATCTGCCGGACCGCCGTCATCATCAGGAAGCCGACCACGACCAGCGCCGTCGACGCCGCCTCGAACGGCACGACCACGACCAGCGGCGCCAGGAACATCGCGAGCAGGAAGAGCACACCGGTGACCAGGTTCGCCACACCGGTCCGCGCACCCTCGGCGACACCCGAGGCGCTCTCGATGTACGACGTGTTGCTCGACACGCTGGCCGCGCCACCGGCGGCCGCGGCGATCGAGTCGACGAGCAGGATCTCCTTGGTACGCGGCGGCATGCCCTCCTCGTCGAGCAGGCCACCCTCCTGACCGACGGCGACCATCGTGCCCATCGTGTCGAAGAAGTCGGTGATCAGCAGCGTGAAGATGAACATCAGCACGACGAGCCAGCCGGCCCGGCTCCACGAGTCGAACACGTTGAACTTGCCCAGCAGCGACAGGTCCGGCAGGTCCACGATCTTGTCCGGTAGCGCCGGCACGTTGAGCGACCACCCGCTCGGGTTCGGCTTGCCGTCGACGAACGACGGGCCGACCTTCGCGATCGCCTCCACGATGATCGCGAAGATGGTCGTGACCAGGATGCCGATCAGGATGGCGCCCTTGACCTTGCGCACGAACAGCACCAGCGTGAGCAGCACACCCAGCACGAAGACCAATGCGGGCCAGCTCGCCAGCTTGCCGCCGATGCCGAGCTCGACCGGCACGGTCGTGCCCGCCGCGTCCGGGATCCGCCGCACGAAGCCCGCGTCGACCAGCCCGATGATCATCAGGAACAGGCCGATGCCGACACCGATCGCCGTCTTCAGCTGCGTCGGCACCGCCCGGAAGACCGCGGTCCGCAGACCGGTCAGCACCAGGATGCCGATGATGACGCCCTCGATGAACACCAGACCCATGGCGTCGGCCCAGGTCATCTCCGGGGCGATCTCGTACGCCACCAGCGCGTTCACGCCGAGCCCGGCCGCCAGCGCCAGCGGGAAACGCGCCACGACACCCATCAGGATCGTCATCACGCCGGCCACCAGCGCCGTACCGGCCGCCAGCGCCGCGACCGGCAGCGTGCCGCCGACCGCGTCCACACCCGCGGCGAGGATCAGCGGGTTGAGCACCACGATGTAGGCCATCGTGAAGAAGGTGGCAAAACCACCCCGAACCTCCCGGCCGACGGTCGAGCCGCGCGCCGAGATCTCAAAAAATCGATCAAATCCGTTCTTCGGGGTACGCCCGGACGAGACTTCTTCAGCAGCAGCAGTGGACATACGCGCCCTTCCACAGGACCAACAGGGGTCGATGGGCGCATCAAATCAGAACGCTGACCTCGGCAAAAGATCAGAATTGTTACAACCGTCACGGGGCCACACGGACGATCTCCGCGGACGTAGTCTGATGGTCGTGGCCGACCTGTCCCCTGCCCCGCACGACGAGCACCTGCGCGAGCAGGATCATCACCTGCATGGTCTTGATGCGGTGACGGGCACGAAGCCGCGACCCGAGCCGCTCGACCCGCCGATGGTGCCGTTTGCGCTCGGCGGCATCGGCGCATTTGCCGTCGCCGGAGTTGTCCTGCTGCTCGCCGGAGCACCCGAGCGCTGGCTGTGGACGTGCCTGGCCGGCCTGCTGTGCGGCATCCCGGGCCTGCTGACGATGCTGCGCCACGACGCCAACCGACGGCGGCGCCGGGCGCTGAGTCACCCCGATTTCAAGGTGACCGGCACTCCCTAGGAGTGGCCGTAAGGCTCCGCGGGCTCGCCGGACTCGACCGAGCCGGGCGCGCGGCTGACCGCCACGGCCTCGACCTCACTGTCGTCGTAAACCGTCGGGAGCTCCTCGACGGGCTGTTCGGTCGTGCCGAGCAGGGCCTCGGAGTGCGCACCGCAGCCGTGGTCGGCGCTGACGGCCCGGGCGTCGTCGGGGGCGTAGAGGTTGCCGCAGACGCCGAACATCGAGCGCATCGAACCGGCCAGCGGAAGGTAGAAGCCGCAGGTGCCGCACCGGGCGTTACGGGGGGCGGCGGTCGCGATCGGCGCTTCGGGACCGGAGTCGCCGTCGTACCAGCGCTGTGCGGTCTCGATCCGGCCCTCCTGCGACATCACCCGGGACCGGCCGAGGCCGAGCTCCCAGGAGACGTCCTCGACGGCGGGGTCGTCACTCAGCACGTAACCCGGCGCGAGCCGGTCGTCGTCGGGCGCGGTCGGCATCAGGTCACCGACACCCAGGTCACCGGCCTGCACACGCTCGTTCCAGGGCAGCCAGGCGGGCGCCATCATCGCGTCGGGGCCGGGCAGCAGCACGGTCTCGCAGATGGTGACGTGGCGGGAGCGCGGCACGCGGGTCACCGTGACGGCCCAGCGCCAGCCGCGGTAACCGGCGAGGTGGCTCTCGAAGAAGTGGGTCACGACCCGGTCGCCCTCGGCCACAGCCTCGAGGTGCTCGCCGATGTCGCTCGGGTCCACTTCGGTGATGGCACCCCGGGCGATCCCGACCGCATCGGCACAGACCTGGTCGAGTCGGGCGGCGCGCACTGCAGTCCTGGTCGTCACAGCATCATTGTCCCTTACGCAAGGACGGGGAACACAGCGACTCCCCCAGATCTCCGCCCCGGGAGAGGACGGAAGTCGCTTCGATGAGACAGGATGGGGCGATGCCGCTGCTTCCCACCATCGGACGCACCGTCGGCACCGGTGTGAAGGCACTCCGGATGCTGGTGCGTGGTTCCGTGCGCGGCAGCGCCTGGGCGACGCGCCGGGTCGGCGACGCCCGGGCCCGCGGCGCGGCCAACGAGGTCGGCATGGTCCGCCTCTTCGACCTGCACGCGCTCTCCTGCGCCGGTGACACCCTCATCGCGATCGGCCTCGCCGGCACGATCTTCTTCAACGTCCCGCTGGGCGAGGCCCGCAGCAAGGTCGCCCTCTACCTGCTGATCACCATGGTGCCGTTCGCCCTGCTGGCGCCGGTGGTGGGCCCGCTCCTCGATCACTTCCGGCACGGCCGCCGGTACGCCCTGGCCGTGACGATGCTCGGCCGGGCGTTCCTCGCATACGTGATCTCCGACAACCTGCTCGGCTGGGGCCTCTACCCGGCGGCGTTCGGCGTGCTCGCGCTGTCCCGGGCGTACGGTGTCGCCCGCTCGGCCGCGGTGCCCCGCCTGCTGCCCGAGGGCATCGGTCTGTCCCAGGTGGGCGCCCGCGCCAGCGTCTACGGCACGTTCGCGGGTGCGGTCGTCGCGCCGATCGGCCTGGCAGCGTTCTGGTTCGGTCCGCAGTGGCCGTTGCGCGTCGCCTCACTGATCTTCCTGGTCGGCATGGTGATCTCACTGCGCCTGCCACCGCGAGCCGACTCCGATCCACCCGAGGCGGTCCCGCGGCCGTTCCGCGCGATGCTGCGCCTGCGCCGCGGCAACGACCGTCCACTCTCCGGCAAGCTGGTCATCTCCACCCTGGTTGCCAGCGCCAGCTTCCGCTGCCTGTACGGCTTCCTGCTGCTCTATTTCGCCTTCGCCGTCAAAGCCGGCGCCCTGAGCACGTCGTTCCTCGGTCGTGACATCGGCAGCCAGGGTGCCGTGGCTCTCGTCGGCGGCTCGCTGGCGGTCGGCACGTTCCTGGCGACGGCGGTCGGCACCCGCCTGCGCATCCGCCGCCCCCTGGCGTTGCAGTCCAGCGGCCTGACCATCACCGCCGGCGTGGCTGTGCTGGCCGCGATCTTCTTCACGCTGCCGATGGTGGCCCTGCTGTCCCTGGTCGCCGCCATCTTCAGCGGCATCTCGAAACTCGCGGTCGACGCCAGCATCCAGGAACGCGTCCCGGAACGCCTCCGCGCCAGCGCCTTCGCCCACTCCGAAACCGTCCTGATGATCGCCTGGGTCGTCGGCGGCGCGGTCGGCATCATCCCGTTCAACGGCCGCCTCGGCGTTACCGTCGTCGCGGTCTTCGCGGTCGCCGCAGCCGTCCGCGGCACGATCATGGCGAGCCGCCTCCACAACGAACGCCTGCACGGCCGCCCGGACATGTCCGCGGACGACCCGGCGTCCACGGACGGCGTTGTGTCCACGGACGAGGCGGTGACGGTGGACGAGACCCCGGCCGGCGACAGCTCGGACCCCCGCTCCGACCCACTGCCGGACTCGGTCACCCCGCCCGCTCCCACCGGCCCGACCCGGCCGTCCGGTTCCCGCCCACCGAAGGCCCCGACGCCCAAGACCGGGCCGGATGAACCGGCGCCGTCGGAGCAGCAACCCGAACCCAAGGCGAAGCGCCGCCTCTTCCCGCGCTCCACCAAGCGCTCCGCAACACCCCAGCCGTCACCTCCGGCCACGCCGACGGTCGCCGCCGAGCCCGGTCGATCCCAGGCCGGCAGCAGCCAGACCGTCGGTGCCTCCCCGGCGTCAGCGGGCCAGGGCCGCACCGGTCCGGACGAGACGGGCAACGAGACTCCAGCCCCGCCGGGCTTCCACATCTACCGGCCGTCGTCCGCCACGACTGGAAACGGCAACAAAACGCCCAGCGACGAGCCCGACCGATGACGGCGGCCGGTCTGGTGCCCGGGCGGCTGCTGATCGTCACCGCGGTCGCCGCCGAGGCCGAAGCGGTCCAAGCCGGAGTAAACGCCGGCAGCGCGGACCCGGCGACCGTCCACGTGGCACCCGTCGGTGTCGGTCCGGCCGCCGCCGCGGCGGGCACAGCGCGCCTGCTCACCCTGGCCGAAGCCGCCGGTGTCCCCTACCGCGCGGTGATCAGCGCCGGCATCGCCGGCGGTTTCCCGGGCCGCGCCGACGTGGGCGCCACGGTCCTCGGTGCCCGTACGATCGCCGCCGATCTGGGCGCCGAGTCGGACGACGGCTTTCTGCCGATCGAGGAACTCGGCTTCGGCACGAGCATCCTCGAGGCCGACCCCACCCTGCTCGAGTTTCTGACAGCCGCCCTCCCTCACGCAGTTATCGGCGACATCCTCACGCTCGCCACGGTCACCGGCACGGCCGCGACCACGGCCGCCCTGCAGGCCCGCCACCCGGCCGCCGTCGCGGAGGCGATGGAGGGTTACGGCGTGGCCAGCGCCGCCGCCTCGGTCCCCTTCGCCGAGTTGCGGACCATCTCCAACCCGATCGGCCCGCGTGATCGAGCGGCATGGCGTCTCCGAGAAGCATTCTCCGCGCTGACCGAGGCAGCCGCCGCAGCCTGTGGATAACCCTGTGGACAACCACTGTGGGGCAGACGACGTGTGGTGATGCAGACACCTTCGGTTGCGGGTGTCGGGGCGTACACGTCGTTACGGTGAAGGGCGTGGCGCTTTCTCTGGCGGTTTCGCCCTGCCCCAACGACACGTTCGTCTTCCACGCTCTGGTGCACGGGCTCATCCCCGACGCCGAGCCCGTGGAGCTGACGTTCGCCGACGTCGACGTGACGAACACCGCGGCTGAACGCGGCGAGTTCGACCTGGTCAAGGTCAGCTACGCGGCGCTGCCCTGGCTGCTCGACGACTACGAGCTGCTGCCCTGCGGGGGTGCGCTGGGCCGGGGTTGCGGTCCGCTGGTGCTGACCCGCGAGGGCCGCACGGATCTCAGCGGCGCCACGGTGGCCGTGCCCGGCGACCGGACCACGGCGTACCTGTTGTTCCGCCTCTGGTCGGAGAAGAACCCGCCGGCCCGCATCGAGGTCGTGCCGTTCCACGAGATCATGCCGGGGGTGGCCGAGGGGCGTTACGACGCCGGCCTGGTCATTCACGAGGCCCGCTTCACCTACCCGCGGTACAACCTCACCGCGCTGGTCGACCTGGGCGAGTGGTGGGAGGGCGACACCGGCCTGCCGATCCCGCTGGGCGCGATCCTGGCCCGCAAGGGCAAGGTCGACCCGGTCGAGGCGGCCGAGTGGATCCGCAAGTCGGTGAGCATGGCCTGGGCCGACCCTGACGCGAGCCACGAGTTCGTGCTGGCCAACGCCCAGGAGATGGAGCCCGAGGTCGTCAAGCAGCACATCGGGCTCTACGTCAACGAGTTCACACTCGACCTGGGGCCGGAAGGATTCGCCGCCGCCGACGCCCTGCTCGGACGTGCGGCGGCGGCGGGAATCACACCTGCGGTGAAACCGCTGCGGGGCTAGATCTCCAGCTCGCGGGCCACCGCGTGGACGAGCAACGCGACCTTCTCGGCCGTGCGCTTGTCGGGATATTTGCCGCGGCGCAGATCCGGCTGGATCTTCGCCTCGATCACCTTGATCATGTCTTCGACCATGCCGTGCAGCTCGTCGGCCGGGCGCCGGCGCAGCTCGGCCATCGACGGCGGAGCGTCGAGGACCTTCACACTCATCGCCTGCGCACCCTTGCGGCTGTCGACCACACCGAACTCCAGCCGCTGACCGGCCTTCAGGTCGGCGGTCCCGGTGGGCAGGGCGCCCTTGGGCAGGAACACGTCCCCGCCCTCGTCACTGGTGACAAACCCGAAACCCTTCGCCGCGTCGTACCACTTCACTCGACCCGTGGGCACCGCTGACCTCAACTTCACTCATTGGACTCGATTGCTCACGGCAAGGTTATCCAGCGGTCGTGCCAGGCCCAACCGTAATCTTGGCGAGCAGCGCCGGGAATGCCGTCAAGTCGGACAGCACGTGCGAAGCTCCGGCGTCCCGCAACTCGTCCTCGCTGCACGGACCCGTGGCCACTCCGATGCCCGGAACGCCCGCCGTCCGTGCCGCGACCATGTCTCCGACGTGATCGCCGACATACCACCGCACCCCGTGCTCGACCAGCGCCGTCGCCTTGCCCTCGGCGAACAGGTCACCGGCGAGTTCGTCGGCGATCAGGCCGAGGTGCGACAGGTGCAGCGCAGCGAGCCGCCCGAGTTTCGACGTGACAACCACCACCCGCAGACCCTGATCGCGTACGGCCGCAAGCGCCTCGACCGCACCGGGTGTAGGCACGGTCGGAGTGATCGCGTAATCGGGGTACAGGGCTCGGTAGGTGGTGACCGCTTCCTCGACCTGCTCGGGCGGGAACCACTCGCTCAGCTCGGTCCGCAGCGGCGGGCCGAGCCGGCTCACGGCCAGCTCGGCGTCGACCCACACACCGGTCTTGGCCGTGAGCGCACGGTAGGCCTCGCGGATCCCCGGCCGGGAGTCGATCAGGGTCATGTCCAGGTCGAACCCGACCGCCGGGGTCACGGCGTGGTCGTCGGGGTGTACCTCAGCTCCTCCGCCGGCAGCGGGAAGGAGATGTCGTCACCGAACGGGGACGGAGCGGCCGGGCGGTCGGCGATGAGTTCGGAGACGGGCAGGTGCCCCTCCTTCACCGAGGCAGCCTTGCCGGGGCCGTCCGCGGCCGAGCCTTCGCGGACTCCCGTGCCCGGGACCTTCTCGTGTGAACGCGCCACAGGTAACTCCCCCTCAGGTCTGAACAGATCCGGCCACGCCCCGGACCCTTCACCATCGTCCCACGACGGCTAGCGTTGAGAGCGATGGCCACCGCATTCGCCGACCAGCTCCGGTCGCTCACCGATGACGCCCTGGGCGCGCTGATCCAGCTGCGCCCAGATCTTGTCGTGCCCGTTCCGGCCGACGTCTCCGCGCTGGCCGTACGAGCCCAGTCCCGCGGCTCGGTCTCCCGCTGCCTCGACACGCTGGACGAGTTCACGCTGGCCGTGCTCGACGCCGCCCGCCTGAGCCGTGCGGTGGAGACCGCGCAGACCTCGGTCGCGGCGATCCTCGAGCTCACCACTGGCAGCGCCGATCCCGCCGACGTGCGCGTCGCGATCGACCGTCTCCGCGCCCGGTTCCTGCTGCACGGCCCGGAGGAGGCGTTGCAGGTCGTCGGGGCCGTCGACGAGGTGACCTCGCCCTATCCGGCCGGGCTGGGCCGTCCCGCCGACTATCTGGACGCGCAGGCCGCCGCGCTGTGTGCGGACAAGGCCAAGCTCCGCCGGACCGTCCTGGCGGCCTCGCCGGGTGCCCGGGCCGTCCTCGACCGCCTGGCCGCCGGGCCGCCCGTGGGGGCGCTGAGCTCGAACGGCAGCGTCGCCGAGCCCGTGCAGTGGCTGATCGACAACCACATCCTGGTGCAGGTCTCCGAGGCCGGCCGGGCGCCGCGGGCCGACGGGGAGCTGGTCGAGCTGCCGCGCGAGGTCGGCATCTTGCTGCGCCGCGACACCGGGCCGCTGGGTCAGCTGCGACCGGTGCCACCGACGCCCGACAGCCCGGTCCGCGACCCGAAGGCAGTCGACTCGGCGGGTGCGGGGCAGGCCATGGAGGCGGTCCGGCACGTCGAGACGCTGCTGGAGTCGTTGTCGGGCGAGCCGGCCGTGGTCCTCAAAACCGGCGGTCTGGGCGTCCGCGACCTCAAGCGCCTGGCCCGGGCGGCCAACCTCGACGAGCCGTCCGCCGCCGCGCTGATCGAGATCGCCTACGCGGCCGGTCTGCTCGGCGAGGCCGACGCGGCGGGTACGGGCCGCGGTGTCACGACCAGTCGCGCCTCCGGCCTGGTCGACGAGATTTTCCTCCCCACCAGCGCCTATGACCTGTGGCGGGCGCTGAGCATCGCGCAGCGGTGGGAGGCGCTGGCCAACTCCTGGCTGGCGATGACCCGGCAGCCCGGACTGATCGGGCAGCGTGACGACCGGGACCGCCCGATCAACACGCTCGCCCCGGACGCCGAACGCGCCGGAGCCCCGCAGGCCCGGCGCGAGGTGCTGGCCGCGCTGAGCGACGTGCCGCCCGGCACCGCCCCGAGGGCGGACGAGGTGCTGGAGCTGCTGGCCTGGCAGTCACCGCGACGCGCCCGTGGGCGGGAATCGGCACACCGCGACGCCCTGACCGGGGCGGCTGCCCTCGGCGTGACCGGACTCGGTGCGCTCACGTCGTACGGGAAGCTCTTGCAGGTCGAGGCGCAGATCGGTGACCGGGACCCGCTGGGGGCCGGGCCGGACGGCGGCCGGATCCCGGGCGCCTCCGACGCGGTCCGGGCCCTCGACGCCCTGCTGCCCGCGCCGGTCGATCACGTGCTCGTGCAGGCCGACCTGTCCGTGGTCGTGCCCGGGCCGCCCGAGCCGGAGCTGGCGGCCGAGCTGGACGTCATCGCCGAGCCCGAGTCCGCGGGCGGCGCCAGCGTCTACCGCGTCACCGCTGCCAGCGTCCGCCGCGCGCTGGACGTCGGTTACAGCGCCGGTGACCTGCACGCGGTCTTCCAGCGCCGGTCCCGCACCCCGATCCCGCAGGCGCTGGCCTACCTGATCGACGACTCCGCGCGGAAGCACGGCGGTCTGCGGGCCGGGTCCGCCGGCTCCTACCTGCGCAGCGACGACGAGGCCCTGGTGGCCGAGGTGCTGGCCGACAAGCGCCTGAGCACCCTCGCGCTGCGCCGGCTGGCACCGACCGTGCTGTGCAGCCCGCTGCAGCTGGCGCGACTGCTGGGCGCGTTGCGGGACGCCGGTTTTGCCCCGGTGGCCGAGGACGCCGCCGGCGCCGCTGTGCTCGCCCGTCCCAAGGTCAGGCGGGCTGCTCCGCGTACCTCGGCCTCGGCCCGGGCGGGCGATCAGGCCGGGCCCCCGCTGCTGGCCGGACCACGGCTGGCCGGGGTGGTCGAGCAGATCCGGCGCGGTGACATCGCGACGCGGGCTGCCCGCCGGGCGCCGGTGACCGTGCGTGCGGCGAACGGCCAGAGCGTGCCGGGTCTGACCTCGGTGCAGGCGCACACGCAGGCGATGGCGGTCCTGCAGCAGGCGGTCCGCGACAAGGCCCGGGTCTGGGTCGGTTACGTGGATTCGCACGGTGCGACGCTGTCCCGCCTGGTCAGGCCGGTGTCACTGAGCGCGGGTTACCTGCGCGCCGAGGACGAGCGCACCGAAACGTTGCACACCTTCGCCCTGCACAGGATCACGGCAGCGGTCTTCGAGGAGTGACGGTCGGGACCGCGCGCCCCCGTTGCCTGCCGCGCGCGATCCGTTCCCGGTCCGCTTGGTTCCAGGTGGTTCCACTTGACTAACGCCCAGACTGTGCGAAGCGTTGCACACGGGATCAACCTTCTTCAGTACGTCCGTCACCGTGCAACACTGGAGGGTCTTCTCTCGCTCGTCGAAGGGCACCTGGTGACCGGCGGACCCCTGATCGTTCAGTCCGACAAGACCCTGCTGCTGGAAGTTGATCATCCTGATGCGCAGGCGTGCCGCATGGCGATCGCCCCGTTCGCGGAGCTGGAGCGCAGCCCCGAACACGTCCACACCTACCGCCTGACCCCACTGGGTCTGTGGAACGCCCGTGCCGCCGGCCACGACGCCGAGGGTGTGGTCGACTCCCTGCTCAAATACTCGCGCTACCCGGTTCCCCATGCGCTGCTCGTCGACGTCGCCGACACCATGGACCGGTACGGCCGGCTCCAGCTGGTCAACGACCCCACGCACGGCCTGGTCCTCCGCGGACTGGACAAGATCGTGCTGATCGAGGTGGCCAAGAGCAAGAAGCTCGCCGGCATGCTCGGCGCCCGCATCGACGACGAGACGATCGCCGTGCACGCCTCCGAGCGCGGCCGGCTCAAGCAGGCCCTGCTCAAGCTGGGCTGGCCCGCCGAGGACCTCGCCGGGTACGTCGACGGTGAGGCGCACGCGATCTCGCTGGCCGAGGACGGCTGGACACTCCGGTCCTACCAGCAGGAGGCCGTCGATGGCTTCTGGGCCGGTGGTTCCGGCGTGGTCGTGCTCCCCTGCGGCGCAGGCAAGACGCTGGTCGGCGCGGCGGCGATGGCCACCGCCTCGGCCACCACCCTGATCCTGGTGACCAACACCGTCGCCGGCCGTCAGTGGAAGCGCGAGCTCGTCGCCCGCACCTCGCTGACCGAGGACGAGATCGGCGAATACTCCGGCGAGCGCAAGGAGATCCGCCCGGTCACCATCGCCACCTACCAGGTCCTCACCTCACGCCGCGGCGGTGCCTTCACCCACCTCGACCTCTTCGGCGCCCGCGACTGGGGCCTGGTCATCTACGACGAGGTCCACCTGCTCCCGGCCCCGATCTTCCGCTTCACCGCGGACCTCCAGGCCCGCCGTCGCCTCGGCCTGACCGCCACCCTGGTACGCGAGGACGGCCGCGAGGGCGACGTGTTCTCGCTGATCGGCCCGAAGCGGTACGACGCCCCGTGGAAGGACATCGAGGCGCAGGGCTGGATCGCCCCGGCCGAGTGCACCGAGGTCCGGGTGACCCTCACCGACGCCGAGCGCATGACCTACGCCGTGACCGAGGCCGAGGAGCGCTACCGGGTCGCGGCCACCGCCCGCACCAAGCTGCCGGTGGTCCGCGCGCTGGTCGAGAAGCACCCGGACGAGCAGGTGCTGGTGATCGGCGCCTACATCGACCAGCTGCACCAGCTCGGCGAATACCTCGGCGCCCCGGTCCTGCAGGGCTCCACGACCAACAAGGAGCGCGAACGCCTCTTCGACGCGTTCCGCACGGGAGAGCTGCGCACGCTGGTGATCTCGAAGGTCGGCAACTTCAGCATCGACCTGCCCGAGGCGGCGGTGGCGATCCAGGTGTCGGGCACCTTCGGCTCACGCCAGGAGGAGGCACAGCGGCTGGGACGCGTCCTGCGCCCGAAGGCCGACGGTCGTCAGGCGCACTTCTACACGGTCGTCTCCCGCGACACCATCGACACCGAGTACGCCGCCCACCGCCAGCGGTTCCTCGCGGAGCAGGGGTACGCGTACACGATCGTCGACGCCGACGACGTGCTGGGCCCGCCGCTCCCCCAGATCGACTGAGGTCGTGTCACACCCGGGCCGTGACGTCCCGGGTGTGACCGTCGTCGAGCGCTGCTAGTTGCCGTCGGGTCGCGGCGGCAGCGGTGCTTCGTCCGGCGGCGCGGGCGCTTCGACGGTGACCGCGGAGGGCGCTTCCCCGGGCGTGCTGTTCGCGAGCAGGAAGGCTCCGCCGAGACAGCCGAGGAGCAGGAAGGCCGCGGTCACGGCGGCCAGCACCACGGCGACCCGCATGCCGGTGGTCGTGCCGCTCTTGCCCTCGGGAGCCCCGGTGTAGGGCGGCAGCGGCGCACTGAAGGGCGGCCCCGCGAAGGGCGGCCCGTCGAAGAGCGGCGCGCTCGAGGCGCCTGCTCCGGCGAACGGCGGTGGGGGTTTCGGGCCGGCGATCGGCTCGGCGTCCGGCGGTGGCGGGACGGCCGGGAGCACTCGTGCCCCGGCCCGCGCCGGCGCCGCGGAAGCACCCGCCGGCTGCAGCAGGCCGGCTTCCTCGTAGGCCGCGGCCGCGACCACCTCCGGGCTGCCGAGGCGTTCGAGGATGTCGAGCACCTCACCCTCGGAGACCACCGCGCGCTCGATGCGCTCGCTGGTGATGTGCGCCTCGAGGTCGGCGAGCAGTTCGCGCCGCTGGAGCACCGGGAGGCCGCTGAGCCGCAGCTCCAGCTCGTGCAGATATTCGGCGACTGCGTCGTCGGTCTTGTTGATGCTCATGCCACACCGGTCCCTACGAGACGGTCGACGGTCTGTCGAAACGAAACCCACTCCGTGCGGAAGTGTTCGAGTGCCGACCGGCCGCTGTCGGTCAACGAGTAGTAGCGGCGCGGTGGCCCCGAGGGCGACTCGCTCCACTTGCTGTCCAGCCAACCAACCCGGCGCAACCGGGACAGCAGGGGGTAGATCGTGCCCTCCGACGCCGCGAGATTTCGTTCCTCGCCGAAGCGCCGGACGATCTCGGTGCCGTAGCGGTCGTCGTGCTCGACCATGGCGAGCACGCAGAACTCCAGGGTGCCGCGTCTGAGGCTCGTCGAGAGCTGCGCGCCGTCTGCCATGCGTCACAGAGTACCTGGCGACGCAAGGTACCTCCAGGCGTGCGACTGTCAGGGCAGGCGCGGACCGGGCTCGAGGAGGTCTTCCAGCAGGTCACCGTGCTCCTCGACGCGCTCCAGCAGCTCGGCGGCGCCGAACTGCCGGGCCTGCGCAGCACCCGTCGCGAAGGCCTCCACCTCGTCCCAGGTGAGCGGCGTCGACGCGCTCGGCGACTCCAGCGCCCGCAGCGAGTACGGCGCCACCGTCGTCTTGGCCGCGGCGTTCTGGCTCCAGTCGATGAAAACCTTGCCGGGCCGGATCGCGCGGGCCATCTTGGCGGTGATCGAGCCCGGGACCATGGCCGCCAGCTCCTCGGCCACCTTCCGGGCATAACCCGAGACCACCTCGGCGTCCTGCTCACCCGAGATCGGACAGCACAACTGCATGCCCTTTTTCCCGGACGTCTTCGGGTACGCGGTGATGCCGTCCTCGGCCAGCCGGTCTCGCATCAGCACCGCCACCCCGCAGCACTCCGTGAGCCCCGCCGGCGCACCCGGATCCAGGTCGACCACCATCAGGTCGGGGTCCTCGCCGATACGCCACTGAGGTGTGTGCAACTCCAGTGACGCCAGGTTGGCGACCCAGACGAGCGTGGCCAGCTCGTCGACCACCACGAAGTCGATCGTCTCGCGGGATTTTGTCGAGCCCGGGACCGGCAGCGTCTCCAGGCGTACCCAGGAGGGTGTCCCGCCCGGAGCGTTCTTCTCGAAGAAGTGCGCGCCGTCGACGCCGTTCGGATAGCGGATCCGGGTCAGCGCACGACCCTGGAGGTGCGGCAGCAGCACCGGAGCGATCCGCGTGTAGTAGTCGATGACCTCACCCTTGGTGAAGCCCGCGGCCGGGTACATGACCTTGTCGAGGTTGGAGAGCTCGAGGTCACGTCCCTCGATCTGGACCGGTACCCGGCTAGGAGCCATCGTCGTCCTCCTCCACGCACTCGCTCGGAGACTTATCCGGGCGCAGCCGCAGGAAACGCGGAAACCGCAACCGGCCGTCGGGGGTGCGGTTGCCGTAGCGGACCTCGACCACCAGATCGGGGCTGACCCAGTGGGCACCGCGGGAGTCCTCGCGGGGCACCGCACCGGTGGCGAACGGCGACTCACGCGTGACCAGCGGTGCGAGCGCCGCCAGCAGTTCCTGCTCCGACGCCGACCCGATGCCCCCACCGACCCGGCCCCGGAAGCGCAGGCGGCCGTCCGGCCCGGGCACGCCCACCAGCAGTCCACCCAGCTTGCGGGCGCCGGAACGCCAGCCCCCGATGACGTAGTCGCCCGTCCGGTCGAACTTGACCTTGATCCAGTCCGGCGACCGCGCCCCCGGCAGGTACGTCGCGTCCAGGCGCTTCGCCACGACACCCTCGAGCTTGTTCTCCCGGGCGGCAGCCTCGGTCGCCGCACCGTCGGTGAACGCGGGCGGCACCATCCACGACCCCGGGCCCAGGTCCAGCTTCTCGAGGCGATCGCGCCGGTCGGCGTACGGGAGACCGAGCAGTGACTCGCCGTCGTACCGGAGCAGGTCGAAGATCATGTAGGTGACCGGGAGGGTCGCCGCCAGCCGGGCGGCCCGGCCGGGATCCCGGACGTGCATGCGCTCGGCGAGAGCGGTGAACGACGGCCGGCCGGCCGCGTCCAGCACGACCATCTCCCCGTCCAGGAGTGAATCCGGCGGAAGCGACAGCGAGGCGACCTCGGGATACGCGAGGGTTACGGCAGCGCCGGAGCGCGCCCAGAGCCGTGGTGGGCCGTCGGAGAACGACGAGAGGACACGAACGCCGTCCCACTTGAACTCGTAGCTCCAGCCCGGGCCACGCGGCAGCGTGCCCGCGGTCGCGAGCATCGGCGAGAGCGGCGCACCCGGCACCTGATCACCATAGGCAGGAACGAACACCTTACGCAGGCGTCTCTCTGATGCAATCCTTGATCGGGGGAACGCTCACGGGTGGGTTGGAGACGAAGATGCGAGCGATCTGGAAGGGTGCGGTCTCGTTCGGCCTGGTGTCGATCGCCGTGAAGCTCTTCTCCGCGACCGAGGAGAAGGACATCCGGTTCCACCAGGTGCACCGCACCGACGGCGGCCGGATCAAGTACAAGCGCACCTGCTCGATCGACGGCGAGGAGGTGACCTACGACGACATCGCCAAGGGGTACGACCTCGGCGGCGGCGAGATGGTCATCCTCACCGACGAGGACTTCTCCGAGCTCCCGCTGACCACCTCGCGGGCGATCGACGTGCTGCAGTTCGTGCCGGCCGAGCAGATCGATCCGCTGCTCTTCGCCAAGGCGTACTACCTGGAGCCCGAGGGCCAGGCCGCCAAGCCGTACGTGCTGCTCAGGGACGCTCTGACCGAGTCCGACCGGGTCGCCATCGTCAAGGTCGCCCTGCGGCAGCGGGAGCAGCTGGCCACACTGCGCGTCCACGACGACGTCCTGGTCCTCAACACGATGCTCTGGCCCGACGAGGTCCGTACCCCGGACTTCGGTTTCCTCGACGAGGACATCGAGACCCGGCCGGCCGAGCTCGCCATGGCCAGCTCGCTGATCGACTCGATGGCCGGCAGCTTCAAGGCCGACGAGTTCACCGACAACTACCGGGCCGCGCTGCAGGAGGTCATCGACGCCAAGGTCGAGGGCCGCGAAGTGGTCGCCCCCGAGGAGACCGAAGAGGCGCCTGCCGCCGCGGTGGACCTCATGGCGGCGCTCAAGGCGAGCGTCGAACGCGCCAAGAAGGCCCGCGGCGAGGCTCCCGAGGAGCGTGCCAAGGCAGTCGAGGCCACACCCATCTCGTCGGCCAAGAAGGCGGCACCGGCCAAGAAGACCGCCGCCAAGAAGGCCGCACCCGCCAAGGCCACCAAGTCGGCCACCAGCACCGCAGCCAAGAAAGCCCCCGCCAGGAAGGCAGCCAAGAAGTCGGCGTGACTAGTCTTGTCCCGTGGCATTGACGTGGGCTGAGTCTTATCTGGGTCGGGTTCGCACGAGCGTCGGTGATGCCGACACGATCCTGTTCGTGGGGGCTCGCGGCGTCATCCTCGACGACCAGAACCGCCTCCTGCTGATCCAGCGGTCCGACAACCGCCGCTGGGCGATCCCGGCGGGCGCGATGGAGCTGGGCGAAAGCATGGAGGAGTGCGCGATCCGTGAGGTGTGGGAGGAGACCGGGCTGCGGGCGACTTCGCTGACCCCGTTCGCCTTCTACAGTGCCTACACGTACACCAACGAGTGGGGCCACACGTACCAGCAGATTCTGATGTCGTTCCGGATCCACACCTGGGAGGGCGAGCTCCAGAAGGTGACCGACGAGTCCGTCGACGCCGGCTTCTTCCCCCTGGACGCTCTGCCCGGCCCCAAGTCGATGATCATTGACGAGACGCTGGCCGACCTGGCCTCCTTCGAGGCGACCGGCCGGATGGTCCTGAAGTAGCGGCTACCGGCTCAGCTCTTCGAGGAGCTTGTCGCAGAAGGCCGGGATGTCGTCCGGCTTGCGGCTCGTGACCAGGCCGTTGTCGACGTAGACCTGCTCGTCGACCCACGTCGCGCCGGCATTCGCCAGATCGGTACGCAGGCTCGGCCAGCTGGTAAGCGTGCGACCGTCAACAACACCGGCCTCCACCAGGGTCCACGGGCCGTGACAGATGGCCGCGACCGGCTTACCCGACGAGAAGAAGTCCCGGACGAAGCGAACCGCGTCGAGATCCATGCGGAGGAAGTCGGGGTTCGCGACACCACCGGGAAGCACCAGCGCGTCGTAGTCGTCGACCACCGCGTCCTTGACCTGCCTCTCCACGGGGTACGTGCCGGCCTTGTCCAGGTGATTCACGGCCTGGATGTCGCCGTCCTTGATCGAGACGAGCTCGGCCGAGCCTCCGGCCGACTCCACCGCCTTACGCGGCTCGGTGTACTCGACTTCTTCCACGCCGTCGGTCGCGAGGAACGCGACACGCTTGCCCTTGATGGATGTCGCCATCGTCCGTTTCCCTTCGTCACTGCGTTCAGTAACTGCGGTTCCCGGCCTCGGCGCGGGCAAACGCGGGGACGCGGCGATTGACCAGCTCGCCGCCGTACCAGGCGGCAAAGACGGCACCGGCCAGGGCGAGCAGCTCGACCACCAGCAGGCCACCGCCGGCCACCCGGTCGGGAGTGCGCATCCGCACCATGAGGATGACGGCGAAGATGAGCAGCACACCCATGTTGACCAGGCCCTGCAGCACACCGATGCGCTTCGCGGGTGTGCCGTTGCGGACGAACATCATGTCGATGGCGCCGGCCAGCGCGGCCAGGACACCGCCGACCAGGCCGGCCACGATGTTCCAGTAAGCGAGCGCGCCGAGCATGTCGGGGCCGCCGAGCACGTTGGCAAGATCGAAGAGCACGGCCATGGCGAACAAGCCGAGCGGGAACATCACCAGGACCGGTTGCACGGCCTGGTTCGCGATTCGGAGTCGACTGTCCATGCCGGGCGTACCCTCCCCTACCTGCTCTTCTGCTCGATCGTCGTTGCCCTACCCGGGCGCCGTGTCAATGAAACGCACCGTGTCAGCGGTTACGTCCGTCGATGACGGGCGTGTCCTAGGGTGTCCTCAAGATCCGGCCCGCGCGGTGCGCGCCGGCGGCCGGAAGGTGTGCTTGCATGGAATTGGCTGCTCAGATAGTCGTCGGCCTGGTGGCCCTCATCCACTTTTACATTCTGGTCCTGGAAATGTTCCTGTGGCGGACAGATCGGGTGCGTGCCACGTTCGGTACCTCCGCCGAGTTCGCCGAGGAGAGCGCCGCACTGGCCGCGAACCAAGGCCTCTACAACGGCTTCCTGGCCACCGGACTCGCCTATGGGCTGGTCACCGATGATCTCAAGTTCCAGGTTTTTTTCCTGTCTTGTGTCATCGTCGCCGGAATTTATGGCGCGCTGACCGCCACACGCAAAATCTTGTTTGTCCAGGTCATCCCCGGTGCGCTCGGTCTGCTGCTGGTGCTGCTGGCCTATTGATCTTTCCATCGGCCGGTAAGCAAGGTGCGATGTGGCAACTTGATGTGTAGCGGCCCGCCTGGTAGCCGTGCTCTACTGGATGCAGGAACAAGGGCGGAGTCGCAGGACAAAGCAACGGCACCCGGCGGCAACCGGGTGCCGTTCTCGCCTCCAACAAGCGCAACTTCGTCGCATTACAAGCTCTGAGAAGCACGAGCGAGGCGGGGAATTCTCTCTGCGCCAATGGTGGCTCGCCTTCCCTCTCCTCGCAAGGAGTACGGGAAGGGAGTTCGCCATGCGCACCTACTACCGTGGGCCCGATGCCGTGGTGACCAGCGACATCTTCGCCGGCAGCAGTGCACCGACGAGGACGTTCGCGATTCACGACCTGAGGAACGTCTGCATCACCCGCACGGACGTGGAGAACTTCCGTCCGGGCGCCCTCCACGTCAGCGCCGGGCTTCTGCTGATCGCCGTGGCGGCCTGGCCACTGTGGAAAGCGTCCCCACTTCTCGCCCTGGGCCTGGTGGCAATGGGCATGCCGGCGTTCATCGCCGGCGCGGTCTTCTGGCGGCTGCGCCCGCAGCGCTGGGAGTTGCGAGCGACCTATCGCGGAGCCGACGTAGCACTCTTCACGTCGTCCGACGAACGCGTTTTCAACCAGGTGAGCCGCGCACTGCGGCGGGCCATCGAGGACGCCGGACCACCCACTGCCTGGGAAAACAGGGCCGCAGCCTGACCAAGGTCACAACATGCTTGTTCGCAATCTGCAAGGTGGCATGTTGAACGGTAGCGATCAGACTGGTGGCCATGCTCTACTTTGAACAGGCACCGAAGGGCGGAGTTCGAGGGGAGAAACCACAACGGCACCCGGCGGCAACCGGGTGCCGTTATTGGCTCTCGAAGTCCGGCCCGAGGCGCGAGGCGGGAATTCTCTCCAGTCGCACCGGCGACGTTCTTCCCTCCTCGCAGAGGAGCACGGAAGGAGTTCGCAGATGCGCACCTACTACCGCGGGCCCGACGCACTCGTCACCGACGAGCACTTCGTCTGGCGCACTTCCTCGACTCAGATCTTCGCCGTCGGCGAGTTGCACAACGTCGGACTCGTCGAGGGACGGGCCACGTTCCGGCCGATCGCGACGATCGTCGTCGCCGCGAGCCTGATCACCGCCACCGCAGCCGTGTGGGCCTCGTTCGGCCCCGCCGCCGGCTACTCCCTCGCCGCCCTGGCCCTCGTCATCACCGCGCTCACCGTGGCCACCCAGCACCAGCGGGCCGCCCGCATCTGGCACCTGCAGGCGTCCTACCGCGGCCTCGAGACCACTCTCTACTCGTCCGCCGACGCGCGGGTGTTCAACCAGATCGCCCGGGCACTGCGGCGGAGCATCGAGGACACACGGCCGACCCCTCGGGCGTACGGCCTCGCAGCCGCCTAGATCACCGAAAGTCTCGGACGGATCACAGGTTTCTTTTCGGTGAACTTCCA
This sequence comes from Amorphoplanes friuliensis DSM 7358, assembly GCF_000494755.1. NCBI lineage: Bacteria > Bacillati > Actinomycetota > Actinomycetes > Micromonosporales > Micromonosporaceae > Actinoplanes > Actinoplanes friuliensis. The sequence continues at coordinate 434,468 of NC_022657.1, read as the reverse complement.
CGCGCCGTCAAACGTTCTGATAGGACAGTGAGTAGGCTGACGCGCGACCTCGCTGGGTGCCTCGTGGCAGCCAGCGAGGTGGCCGTTCCACGCTCAATTGTTCGCAACTTCCGGCTCCACCGGCTTCCCGGACGAAGGAATCATGGCTGAGGGCGACTCGCCGACCGTTGCGCGCCGACGCGTGCGCATCGTGCTGCGCGAGGCCCGAGAACGAGCCGGACTCACTCAGCTCGAGGTCGCCGAAGAGATGGAGTGGAGCCTCAGCAAGGTCATCCGGATCGAGAACGGCGACGTTGCCATCGCGCCGAACGATCTGCGACCGCTGCTCGCTTATCTCGGCGTCAAGGACCGCGCGCTCATCGCCGAGATGCTCGCGAGCGCGAAGATCGCGCGCACCCGGCAGACCCAGCGGCAGGTCTGGTACCAGAGCCCGGAGTTCCGCGAGCACCTGACCGACGGCACGCGTCGCTTGATCGAATACGAGGCCGAGGCCGCGTCGATACACAGCTACTCGGTCTTCCACATTCCTGGCCCGCTGCAGATCCCGTCCTACTCCGAAGCGCTCATGAACATGTGGCGCGACGAGATGAGCGAGGAACAGCGCAAGGTCGGCCTCGATGCCCGGCGCCGCCGCCATGATGCCGTCGTCGAGCGGGTCGGGTCGCTGCGGTTCACGGCCCTTCTCGACGAGTCCGTCTTCATGAGGGCCGTCGGCGGGCCGAGAATTTTTGCTGACCAACTTCAGGAGATCCTCCGCCTGGAGCAGCAAAAACTTGTTTCAATCAGGATGTTTCCTTTTTCCGCTGATGCCGCGCTCTCGTACAACGCCGGCTTCGACATCCTCTTCATCGGCACCGACAACGACCTGTCCAACGCAGTGATGTACCGCGAGACAGGCACCTCCGATGAGATCGTCGAAGACAGAGCGACTACAGAGCGTCACCATCTGCGGTACCAAAAACTCTGGGATGCGGCACTCACCGAAGTTGAAACCTTACAGTTCGTGAAGCAGCGAATTCGTGATCTCACGCGGTAAAGAATCTAGTAACCAATTCCCGGAGGAAAGGTTGTACATCCGATGTAGTCCGCCTACTTGGAAGGCCCAATAGAACCGATGAACCTCAACGACCAGACTCCGTCTCCTTGGCGCCGTAGCAGCTACTGCGGCACCAACGCCTGCGTCGAGATCGCGGAGGCCCCCGGCCAGATCATGGTCCGGGACTCCAAGAACCCGGACGTACCCCCTTTCGTTTTCACCACCGACGAGTGGACCGCATTCGTCCGGGGCGTCAAGGCTGGCGAGTTCGGCGGAGTTTAAGACTTTTAGGCGGCGCGCGGGATGACTAGGTTTTTGCCTGTTTGTCCCGCCGCAGTTTGAGTTGATCGTGTGGTTCACCGTCAGTAACCCGGCCGGGGTCTATGCACGGCCGGGCAAAAGTACGTACATCGGTTCCAATGCCGCCAAAAGTGAGCCTCATCGGAGTTTCACTCACTTTTACTCCTGTGACAGGAAGCGCCCATCCCTTACCGTTGGTTCGGGAACCGTCACGGAGGAGTGAGCATGACAAAACAGACGGACGACGCAGGTTGGCGTAAAAGTAGCCTCTGCGGAAGTGGTGCTTGCGTCGAGGTCGCCAAGGTCGGGGACGAGTACCTGATCCGCGACAGCAAGGACCCGGGCATGACGCCCCTGACCTTCACCCAGGACGAGTGGCTCGCATTCGAGGCCGGCGTCAAGGCCGGGGAGTTCCGGTTCGAGTAAACGGGCCGAACGCTGATCTTCACTGATACCGGCAGTTGCCGCGGGCCGAGCGCGGCATACTTCGCTGGTGGGCGACACGGAGCCGCGGCCGAACAGTTTCACCACCCGGGTCACCGATCCGGGACGATTTCACGTATTGCACGAGGCCGCCGAAACTCTGCTGGACGAGTTGACCGAGCGTTACGTCGTCGACCGGCGGGAGGCCAAGGAACCCGTCGGTCCGGAGCCCGGTGCCGAGGTCGTGCGTACTGTCCGGCTGGTTCCGCGCAGTCCTGCGGCCGGGCCGCTGTCGATCGCCTTCACGGACTTCCCCGGCGTGGTGCTGCGGCTGGGGCGGTGGTTTCTCGAACCGCTGCCGGACTGTGGTTGTGACGACTGCGGCGAGGATCCGGCCTTGTTGGTCACTGATCTGCGCGCGCGGGTCGCCGCCCATGTCGAGGGTGGCCTCTGGGAGCGCGTACGCCGCGGCCTGACCAGTTCGTGGCTCGAGACGCGCCTCATCGGATCCGGTCTGCGGACCAGCCGGCAGGCGCCGATCGAGGCGGCGGAAGCGCGGGCAGCGCGCCGCGAGGGCTTCGCTGCGCCCGTTCAGTGGGCACCGTGGCCGCTCCGGGCGCCGTGAGTCGGCTCAGCGGCCGCCGAGCAGCGTGATCAGGGCGTGGATGGCCGGCCGCCGCACGACGTTGGCCATCGACAGGTCACCGCGGCAGAACGCCTCGAACGCACGCCAGCCGATCGGCGTTGCCATCGCGGCGTGCACCAGCGCCCGGCGCCGGGAGAAGACCTGCAGCAGGCGGCGTCCGGCCGTCATCTCGGGCATCAGCTCGTGGGTGATCAGCCGGTCGTACTCGGCGAGGTCGGCGGGGATCTCCGCGCGGGCGGCGACCTCACCGGCCCACGTCCCTGACCGCAGCGCGTAGCTGATGCCTTCCCGGGTCCACGGTTCCAACAGCCCCGCCGCGTCACCGACGACCAGGATGCGGCCCTTGCGCAAGGGCGCGTCCGGTCGGCGGCAGCGGGTGAGGTGGCCCGAGTCGCGTACCACCCGGCGGTCGGTCAGACCGAGCTGGGCGCGGAAGTCCGCCAGGTATTGCTTCGTCGCGGCGCCTTTGCCCTTCGCCATGATCACGCCGACGGTGAGCTCGTCGTCCTTGGGGAAGACCCAGCCGTAGGAGCCCGGCACCGGTCCCCAGTCGAGGAGCACGCGGCCGCGGTAGGCGGCCCGGTCGGCGTCGGTCGCGGCCAGCTCGACCTCGAGACCGAGGTCCTGCTGCTCGAAGGTGACGCCGACGTGCCGCGAGGTGATCGCGGCGGAACCGTCGGCGCCGATGATCACTCGCGCGGTGATCGTCTCGCCGCTGACGAGGGTCACCGTGGCCGTGTCGGCGTCCTGGTCGACCGTACGGACCTGGGCGTTCTGGCGTACCTGCGCACCGGCGGTCACCGCCGCCTTGTACCAGGCGAAGTCGAAGTCGTCGCGCCGGACCATCGTCAGCACCGGGTGCTGCGCCGAGCGCCGGGTGAAGGCGCGGCGGCCCCGGTCGGTGAAGGTGATGGCCGAGACGGTGTCGCGGGCGGGCACGGTGATCCGAGGGTCGGCGACGGCGAGTGACGCGCCGATGAGGCCGCCGCCACACGTCTTGTAGCGCGGATGTTCCGCGCGCTCCAGCACGATCGTCCGGGCTCCGGCCGAGGCCGCCGCAAGGGCCGCCGCCAGACCTGCCGGACCGCCGCCGACCACGGCGACGTCCCACTCCGCTACCACGACCGGAGTCTATCCAGATCGCTGTGTACAGCAGTACACATCATGTGTACGGTTGTACGCATGCCCGAACGGAGTATGCGCGAGCGGATGCTCGCCGGTGATTTGTACATCGCCGACGACCCGGAGCTCGCCCGTGACGCCGCCCGGGCGCAGGCCCTCAGCCACCGCCTCAACACCCTGGACCCGACCGACGACGCCGCTCGGCGAGCGGTGCTCACCGAGCTGCTCGGTGGGTTCGGGGAGGGCAGCGAGATCCGGCCGCCGTTCCACTGCGACTACGGCTCGCAGACGTTCATCGGCGCGCGAACCTTCGCGAACTTCGGGCTGATGTGCCTCGACGTGGCCACCGTGACGATCGGCGACGACGTGCAGATCGGGCCGAACGTGCAGCTGCTGACACCGACCCATCCGGTTGCGGCCGGTCCCCGCAGGGACAAGTGGGAGGCCGCACTGCCCATCACCATCGGTGACAACGTGTGGCTCGGCGGCGGCGTGATCGTTCTGCCGGGCGTCACCATCGGTGACAACACCGTCGTCGGCGCCGGTGCGGTCGTCACCCGGGACCTGCCGGCGAACGTCGTCGCGGTCGGCAACCCCGCCCGCGTGATCCGGACGGTCGAGCCGTGACCGCGCCGGCCCGGTCGCCGCGCCGCTACGACCCCGAACGCAAGACGCGGATCGTGGACGCGGCGGTGGACGTCATCGCCGAGCACGGCGTTGCCGGCACGACTCACCGCAGGATCGCGGCTGCTGCGGACGTACCTCTGGGGTCGCTGACCTATCACTTCGACGGCCTGGACGATCTCCTCGCGCAGGCTTTCCGCCGGCATGCGGAACGCATGTCGCGGTCCTACGAAGCGGCATTTTCGCAGGTGGAGACGCGCGAGCAGCTGATCGACGCGATCACCGACCTGATCCACGGAGGCGCCGGGGCCGACCCGCACGACTGGGCCGTGGCCTACGAGCTATACCTCGCCGCCTTGCGCGATCCGGCGCTGCGGAGCGTCACCGAGTCGTGGATGCGGACGAGCCGGACCGTGCTCGAACGCTTCATGGACGCGACCACCGCACGGGGCGTCGACGCGCTCGTCGAAGGCCTCGTCATGCACAAGACCCTGTCCACCACCCGCGGCGCGACACGCGCCGAGACCCGCCAGATCGTCGCGCGCCAGCTGGGAGCAGCAGCATGAGCACCACCATCGTCACCGAACCCGCCGTCGAAGTCCGCGGCGCGAGGCGGGCCGTCTACATCGCGTTCATCGCCAACGGCGTCACCATGGCGTCCTGGGCGACCCGCATCCCGCAGGTCCGCGACGGGCTGCAGCTGACACCGTCCCGGCTCGGGCTGGTGCTCCTCGCGATCGCCGGCGGGTCGATCGTGTCGCTGGTCCTCGCCGGTCAGATCGTCTCCCGCTTCGGATCGAAGCGCACGGTCATGGCGATGGCGGCTCTCCTGCTTGTCGCTCTGAGCGCGGTCGGGCTCGGCTACCCGTACGGTGTAACGCCCGTGGTGGTGGGGCTGTTCTTCTTCGGCTTTGCCAACGGCGCCTGGGACGTCGCCATGAACGTGCAGGGTGCCGTGGTCGAACGCCACCTCGGCAAGGCGATCATGCCCCGGTTCCACGCCGGTTACAGCGTCGGCACCGTGGCGGGCGCACTGGCCGGCGCGGCTGCCGTGGCCCTGCACGTGCCCGTCAGCGTCCACCTGGTCGCCTCGGCGGTCCTGGTCGGGGTGATCGTCATGCTGTCGGTCCGCACCTTCGGCCCGGACGACGTGCACCCCGAGACCGGCAGCGACAACAGCGACGGTGGTCTGAGCCGTACGCTCGCGACCTGGCGGGAACCGCGGACACTGCTCATCGGCCTCTTCGTGCTGGCGTTCGCCTTCGCCGAGGGCACGGGCATCGACTGGATCAGCGTCGCCGTGATCGACGGTTACGGCGCCCAGGCCACGATCGGCACCCTCGCCTTTGCCACCTTCCTGACCGCGATGACCCTCGGCCGCTGGTTCGGCCCGGCTCTCCTCGACCGGTTCGGACGCGTCGTCGTGGTCCGCGCGCTCGCCGTGATCAGCCTGGTCGGACTGATGCTCTTCGTCTTCGGGCCGAACACGGCGACGGCCTTCGCCGGTGCGCTGCTGTGGGGTCTCGGCGCCTCGCTCGGCTTCCCCGTCGGCATGAGCGCCGCCGCCGACGATCCGGCCAAGGCCGCTGCGCGGGTCAGCGTGGTCGCCTCGATCGGGTACTGCGCGTTCCTCGGCGGGCCACCCCTGATCGGCTTCGCGGGTGATCACATCACGGTGCTGAAGGCGCTCACGGCAGTCGCGGTCCTGCTCGCGGTGGCTGCGGCGCTCGCCGGTGCGCTGCGCCCGATCACCTCCGACTTTTCGGGAAACGCGAAGTAACACCCGGATCAGCCATATTTTCGAGGGATGACGCGTTCTCCCGCCGATCTGAGCGTGCGGATCAAGATTCAGGCTGCTGTCGGCTTCGCCGCCCTGGTCGCCCTGGCGGTGGGTCTCATCGGCCTGGTCGCGCTGAGCTCCGTCAACTCGTCCGCGCAGCACCTCTACCGGCACAACGTGGCTGGGGTGACCGCCGTCGGGCAGATCGACGCTGCTCTGTCGTCGGCGCGGCTCGACACCGCCAACCACCTGATCTCCGACACCACCGCCACCGAGGCCAAGAACGCCTCGGACTTCAACGCCGACGCGAACGCGTTCAAGACGGCGCTGGCGGCGTACCAGGAGACCGATCCGGCGGGTGACCGGTCGGTCATCACCGACCTCGAGGCCAAGTGGCTGGCGTACGAGAAGATCGCCCTCGGCAAGCTGCTGCCGGCCGGCGCCCGCAACGACGTCGAGGCCTGGCAGACGATCCGCGACGCCGAGGTGTCACCCCTGATGGCCACCGCCACCGGGCACATCGAGGCGCTCATCGCGGCCGAGACCGCCGACGCCGCACACACCGCGGCACTGGTCGAGTCGAAGTACCAGGACAGCCGTACCCAATCGATCGTGCTGTTGGTGGCCGGCCTGACCGGAGCGCTGTTCATCGGGTTTTTTGTCTCCCGCGGCATCCTGCGGTCGCTGGGCCGGGTCGAAGCGGTCTGCCACGGCCTCGCCGCCGGTGACCTGACCCGGTCGACCGGTCTCACCTCACGCGACGAACCCGGCCGGATGGGCCGCGCGCTGGACGCCGCCCTGGGCACCCTCCGCGGAACGGTCTCGACCATCGACAGCTCGGCGTCGTCGCTGGCCGGCGCCTCCGAGCAGATGTCCGGCGTCGCCCAGCAGATCGCCGCGTCCGCCGAGCAGACCTCCGCCCAGGCCGCGACCGTGTCGTCCGCCGCCGAGGAGGTCTCCCGCAGCGTCGACTCGGTGTCCGCCGGCAGCGAGGAGATGGGCGCCGCGATCCGCGAGATCTCCCAGAACGCCACCGAGGCCGCCCGGGTCGCCGGCGAAGCGGTCGAGCTGACCGCCGCCACCTCCCGGACCATGAACAAACTCGGCGAGTCCTCGGCCGAGATCGGCACCGTCATCAAGGTCATCACCGCCATCGCGGAACAGACCAACCTGCTGGCCCTGAACGCGACGATCGAGGCCGCCCGCGCCGGCGAGATGGGCAAGGGCTTCGCCGTGGTCGCCTCGGAGGTCAAGGACCTGGCTCAGGAAACAGCCCGGGCGACCGAGGACATCTCCCGCCGGGTCGAGGCGATCCAGTCCGACACGGGCGGCGCGGTCACCGCGATCGAGGAGATCACCCGGGTCATCGCGCAGATCAGCGACTTCCAGACGACCATCGCGAGCGCCGTCGAGGAACAGACCGCCACCACGGCCGAGATGAACCGCAGCGTCGGCGAGGCCGCAGCCGGCACCGGCGACATCGCCCAGAACATCACCGGCGTCGCCGAGGGCGCCCGCCTCACCAGCGAGGGCGTCACCCAGTCGCAGCAGGCCACGCGCGAACTGGCCCGCATGTCGACCGAGCTCACCACGCTGGTGTCCAACTTCCGGTACTGAGCCTATGCTCTGCGGCCATGGAGATCCGGGTCGAGCGGGCGTTCGACGAGCAGCAGACGCTCGCCAACCTGAGGGCCGCCTACGCCGACGCGCTGCGCCTCCAGCGGTCGGTCGGCACCACGGTCGCGGTCGTTTTTGCCGTCCTCGCCGTGCTGCTGCTGGTCTTCTCGGACGCCACCGGCCTCGCCTTCATCCTCCTGGTCGTGGTCGCCGCCGGCCTCTTCTACCGAGGACTCGGCGACCGCAAACTCCGGGCCATGACAGCCAAACTTCCCGCCCTCGTCCGGCAGGTCCAGGTGATCACCCTGACCTCCTCCCGGGTACGCGCGGAGTACCCGCTCATGAGTGTGGAGATCGCCTGGGAGGCGTTCGAGAAGTTCGTGGAGACCGACACCGCCTGGCTCCTCTTCTACGGCGGTGACCAGTTCCTCGCCGTACCGAAAACCGGTCTCACCGCCGACAAAAGCGACGAGTTCCGGAAATTTCTGTCGGGGCGTTTCCCCGCCCTCCCCGTCACCTAACATCGGCCTCCTTGATCCATCCACTGAGGAGACCCGCATGTCCCTGCTCCGCCGTGTCGTCGTGCCGATCGGCGCCGCCCTGGCCGCGGCCGCACTGATCGCCACGCCCGCGACGGCCGCCCCCGCGCCGGCCCTCTTCGAATCCGCACACGCAGGCTTCGACGACCCCGAAGCCGCCCGCACCCTGACCGTCGACCTCGAACGCTTCGAGGGCGCCGCCCAGGTCGACGTCGAATACTGGACACGCTCCTGCGCCGGCGACACCTGCACGACCATCTTCCGTACGGCCTACGACCAGACCCCGCAGCGCGCCAAGATGTCGCTCAAGGCCGCCTCGTTCACGGCGACCGTGGCGTACTCGGAGACGATCCGCACCTGCGTCTCCACCGCCGACGGCGAAGAGGCGGAATGCACCGACGCACCCGCCACCACCGGCACCACCCAGGTCAAGATCGCCTGGACCGGCACCGGCGAAGCCACCAAGTCCCGCTGGCGTGACGACGAGGGCCGCCTCCACGTCACCCGCCAGAAGACCGCGGCCGTGAGCGGCGAGGCCTTCGGCGAGTCGTTCCCCGTCGACCAGGGCATCATCACGTCCCTGGCCCGCACCCTGATCTACCCCGCGGCTGCCTGAAAAACCCGGCAATAGCAAAAGCCCAGGTCTCTGACCTGGGCTTTTGTACTGAGCCGCCTGACGGAATCGAACCGTCGACCTACGCATTACGAGTGCGTCGCTCTAGCCGACTGAGCTAAGGCGGCAACGGTCATTGAGTGTACGGCATCGGCGAGCGTGCCCCTGAACGGGTCGGTCAGCGGCGCGTCGGAACCGGACTAGTCTGCCTTTTGTGAACGATCGAGAGCCTCCTCAGCGGCACCGCCGGCAGTCCGCCGAGGCCGAACCTTCCGCGGCGCGGCGGCCGGTGAGCATGGAGCCGGAGCAGCTGGGTTTCACACCGCAGCGACCGGTGGGCTGGCTCGCGCCGCTGCTGCTGCTCAACACCGGCCTGCGTACCCTGATGGCGATCCTCTTCGGTGCGTACCTCGACAAACGCGAGCTGCAGAACGCCCTGCCCGGCGACGCCTTCACCCAGCCGGGCACCGCCGACGGCGAGCTGTGGTTCGACTACGTCGCCGACCTGGGTGACGGCTTCCACGCCACCTACTCCGTGGCGTACCTGCTGGCCCAGCCGCAGCTCGAGGTCGACGGCCAGGTGCTGCCCCGCGGCCAGGTGCTGCTCATGGGCGGCGACCAGGTCTACCCGCTGGCCAACGGTGACGGTTACGAGAACCGCACCAAGGGCCCCTACCGCGCCGCCCTCCCCGAGCCTCCCGCTGACGGCCCGCAGCCCACGCTCTTCGCCCTCCCCGGCAACCACGACTGGTACGACGGGCTGACGGCTTTCCTCCGCCTCTTCGCGCGCCGCAAGGACGGGCACATCGGCGGCTGGCGCACCCAGCAGTACAGGTCCTATTTTGCGGTGGAGCTGCCCGCCAACTGGCACCTGTTCGCGATCGACGAGCAGTTCGGCGCCTACATCGACGACCCGCAGCTGCTCTACTTCGAGGAGGCGGCCCGCAAGCTCGGCCCCGACGACCGGGTCATCCTCATGACACCGTCGCCGGTCTGGGTCAAGGCCGCCAAAGAGCCCGACCGGTACGACGCCGTCGACTACTTCATCCGGACCATCCTCGCCCCGACCGGAGCCCAGGTACGCCTGCTCGTCTCCGGCGATCTGCACCACTACGCGCGCTACACGGGCGAGGACCGCGATCTGATCACGTGTGGCGGCGGCGGGGCCTACCTCGTCGCCACGCACAACTTGCCCGAGCAGCTGACCGTCCCACCGAAGGAGACGCTCACCCGCAGCGCCAGCCGCAGCCGCGACTACAAGCTGGTCTCCCGCTTCCCGAGCGTCGAGGAATCCAAGCGCCTGCGCTGGGGCGTCTTCAGCAAGGTGCCGATCCGCAACGCCGGCTTCGCCACGATGCTCGGCATCATCCAAACCCTGACGATGCTCGCCATGGCCGGCGCAGCGAGCCAGGGCGGCACACTCCAACGCCTCTTCAGCATCCCGCTGGTGATCATGCTGCTGCTGATCCTCGCTGGCACGGTCCTCTTCGCCCAGCCGCCAGGCGCCGACGCCGCCAAACACTCCCGCCACTGGATCCTCGGCGTGCTCCACGGCTTCGCCCAGATCGGCCTGGCCGCCGCCGGCACCTGGGTCTGGTTCCACCTGCCGTTCCGTAACTGGGAATGGCCAGGCCCCCTGATCGTCGCCGCGATCCTCTACGGGCCGGTGATCGCCTACCTGGCCACGCAGCTGCTGTCGCTCTACCTGCTGATCGCCAGCCTCTTCGACGTCAACACCAACGAGCTCTTCGCGGGCCAGGGCATCGAGGACGCCAAAAGCTTCCTCCGCATGCACATCTCCCCCGACGGGACTCTCACCGTGCACGCCATCGGCATCGACAAGATCTGCCACAAGTGGGTCGCCGACCCCGACAACACCCCGGACAGCTCCTGGCTGCTCCCCCAGGAACCCCTGACCCCCCACCTCATCGAGCCCCCCATCATCATCGACGGCCCGGCCGCTGCAGACAGCAGTCAGCTGCCATAAGTACAGGCGCGGCCTGGGATTCTGGTTGAGCTTGACCACGCTGGTGCGCGCTCCTAGCCTAGTCGCGTGACAAGTTCACCGCGTATCAAGAGTGCGGCCAGACGACGCGCCATGCAGTCCGCCGCGCTGACCCGCACGACCTTGCGCGCTGTGCTCTACCTCCGCATGAGCGTGGACAGGACCGGGAACAGGGCGGCCCTGAAGAGCCAGGAACTGGCGTGTCGCGCCCTCGCTCTGGCGAGAGGATGGGAAGTGGTCGACGTCGTCGATGACACAGTTTCCGCCACCACTGTCCGCCTCGCCGATCGCCCGGGTTGGCAGCGTGTGGTCCGGAAGATCGAAGCCGGCGAGGCGGACCTCATCGTCGCCTGGCACCTGGACCGCGTGACCCGCTCACTCAAGGATCTCGAGTTCTTGATCGACCTGGCGCTGGAACGCGACATCGGCCTGGCCACCGCCACCGGCGACATCGATCTGACCACTGACGTCGGTCGCATGGTCGCCCGCATCCTGGCCGCTGTCGCAACGGCCGAGACGGAACGGAAGGCCGAGCGGCAGATCCTGGCGAACGATCTACGGGTGAGCACCGGCCGGCCACAGTGGATCAGGCGGCCGTTCGGCTACGAACTGGACGGCACGCTGCGCCGAGCGGAGGCGGCGGCCGTGCTGAGGGCGTACCAGGATGTGCTCGCGGGCAAGGCGTTGACGACCGTGGCCCGGGAGTGGAACGAGGCAGGCTTCAGGACGTCCGCGCCCGACCCAGCGACCGCCCGGGCGCGCGCACCGCGCCGAAATGACTACGACCCGTCCGGCCGGTGGAGCAACGTCGCCGTTCGATCTCTCCTGCGGGCTCCGCGCAACATGGCGAAGTCGACCCTGTACGGAGAAATCATGGGCGACGGGAACTGGACGCCCATCGTCGACGAGACAACCTGGCGCGCGATGGACCTGTTCCTGGCCGGCCGCGAGCGACCGGGCAGCACCGTGGGCAAGTTGGCCACCCTGTTGTCCCGGATCGCCTCCTGCACGGTTTGTGGCGGGCCGATGGGCGCGAGCAAGCGCGGCTCCGCGCCGATCTACGTGTGCCAAGGACCCGTGGACGAGACCCTGAGCCGTGGACACTGCCAACTCCCACTGGACTTCGCTGACCGAGTGGTCGTGTCCCGGTTGCTGCAGCAGATGGAGGCTACGGGGCGGACCATGTCCGGGCAGCAGCCCGCGCCGATGGACGTGGCTCCGCTGAAGGCACGCGAGAACGAGATCGAGCTGTTGATGGCCGAATTGGTGGAGGACCGAGCCGCGGGCCTACTGGAGCGGGCCGCCGTGCTCACAGGCACCGCCAGGCTCCGCGAGGAGTTGGCAGGCATCCGAAAGTCGGTTCTCGAAGCGGGACGACGAGAGACGGCCGACGAGGAGTTCGGCAAGCTCGCCCTCGTGGAGCAACGAGCAGTCCTGCGAGATGCCTTCACCTTCATCCGAGTGATCCCACGCGGAAAGGGGCGACCGAAGGCGGGTCAGCCGACCTGGCGGGCGGCACTGATCGAAACGGAGTTCACACCCGCCTGGTCATCCCCTTAGCTGCCGTAGTGCTGATCATGGCTTTGCCGAGGAGCGCAGACCGAGGCCCGGCTGCAGGAGCACCGGGAGCCGTCGGCGTCCATGCGGACCACCACCGCGTCCTTCGGGACGCTGTGAGCCACGACCCTGCCGTCACCCTCGGGAGTTGTCACCCGGCTGCCGACAGCCGGGGCATCCGCCTGAAAACGGGCGTACAAGGGATGTTCATATTTGAGGCAGCACATGAGGCGGCCGCAGGCGCCTGAGATGCGGAGGGGGTTGAGGGGGAGGTCCTGGTCCTTGGCCATGCGGATGGTGACCGGCTCGAAGTCCGTCAGGAAGGTCGCGCAGCAGAGGTCGCGGCCGCAGGAGCCGATGCCGCCCTGGACGCGGGCGGAGTCGCGGGCCGAGAGCTGGCGGAGCTCGACGCGGCAGTGCAGGGTCGCGCCGAGGTCACGGACCAGGGAGCGGAAGTCGACGCGGTGGGGCGCCGTGAAGTAGATCGTGGTGCGGGCGCCGCCGGTGCCTCCCTGCTCCAGGACGTGATCGACGGCCACGACCTTCATCGGGAGTTCGTGGGCCTTGATCAGCTTTTTGGCCGCGACCTTCGCCTCGGCCTTGCGTTTGCGGAGCAGCTCGTCGCGGCGCAGGTCCTTGTCGTCGGCGAGACCGGCGACCTTGGGGAACCCGTCGGTGTCCTCGCTGACCCATTGCGCCGCCCAGACGCACTCCGCCACCTCGGGTCCGTCGTCGGTCGGGACCAACACGCGGTCACCGACCTGAGGCGAGAACTCGCCCGGATCGAGGTAGTAGAGACGGCCGTACCGGTTGAAGCTGACCGCGCACAGCATGCCCATGGACCCACCTTACGGCGACGGACCCGTGGTGCGAAGTGGCGCAGAAGTACATAGATCCGCGCAACCCCTTCGCATCGACTCTCGTTGGGCCATCCCGTAGACGCCGCTCGTTGCGGCAATCCTTGGGGGAGGACTTTTGATGATGCCCGCCGTGCCAGCACGGGTTGATCTTGTGACACCCGCCGGGCCCGCCCGGGCCTCTTCGAGAACCGCCACGAAACGGACGGCTGCGGCTGCTTTCGGGCTGGTCAGCGCCCTTCTGGTGCCATTGCCGGCCGGTGCCGCGCCGGCCCCGTGCGAGCAGGCTCAGCGGTACGCCGCCCAGTCCGGCTCCGGGATCCTGCGGCTCGCCAAACTTGATCTCGGCCCGGCCGGCCGCCAGGAGAAGCCGATCACGGATGTCGGTGTCGGTGATGCCAAGTCGGCCCTGGTGGCCCAGTCACCGATCAACTCGGCGGCGCTCGCGCGGGTTCTCGACGGCGGACCCGCGGACCGCGAGGACCTGACCGACGTCCTGCAGCAGCAGGCGCCACCGAGCCACAAGAAGGCCAAGAGCCGCGACATCGACGCTACGGAAATCGGCCCCATCCGGCTCGGGCGCGGTGAGATGACCGTGCATGCCAAGTGGGACCCGGGCATGGCCTGCGGCGCGGCCGAGGGCGACGTGACCCGCTCCGAGGCGGAACTGAACCGGGCCGGGGTCCTCGAGCCGCTGGTGCGCGTACCCCGCAAGGTGTCGAGCGTGAGCACCACGGCGGTCGAGGGGCGCGGGAAGGCCGCGCGGACGGTGGCCTCGGCGTCTTTGACCGGCGGTGACGTGTCGGTGCTCGACGGGGCCGTCAAGGTCAAGGTGATCGAGCCGCCGTCGCTGCTCGCGGGCATGTCCCTCGCGAAGGGCGGCGAGGTCCGATACCTGCCTGCCGTGATCGAGGTCTCCGGGAAGGGCATCAAGACCGAGCGCCTGGACACGGCCGGCGACAACATCGAGGTTGTCGTCGACGAGGGCACACCAAAATCCCTTTCCGGTACGGGTGAAGCGGCCGACGACAGCGGCGACGAGGACACGACGCCGGGCCAGGACTCCGAGAGCGCCACGGCCCCGCACGATGACGAGTCGCCGAACGGCGCGCCAGGTGCCAACGAGCCCGCTGACCAGGGTGACGGCAAGGTGGGTGTGCTCAGCGGTCTGCCGAAGATGGGCGGCTTGAAGTCCGCCTCGCCGACGCCTGCGCCCGGTCTTCCTGCCATCCCGGACCTGCCGCTGATCAAGGAGACGGACACCGAGGCCACTCCCGCTGCCGGCCCCGGCACCCGCGTCAAGGTTTCTCTCGGTGACGTCCGGCAGGCGGCTTCCGGTCACGCCATCGCCGCGAAGGCGACCGCGATCCACATCGCAGTGACGCAGGGTTCCGACCCGCAGGCCTACGGGGACAGCGGCACCGGTGTTGTCCTGGACCTCGAGATGGGTCTGCTCGAAGTGGCCGCCGTCTCCCCCGAGCCGGCCGGTGGCGCCGGTGTGTCCGACGTGGCCGGAAGCGGTGGCGGCCTGCCGATCACCGGCCCGCGCGTCGACGTGCTGGCCCTCTCCGGTCTGGCCCTGTTGATCGCCGGTGCCGCGGCGCTGGTCTTCGGCATGCGGGGCCGTCCTCGGCCCTGAGCAACTTCGATATGGCCCGTCGAGGTGAAACGTGCCGACCGTTGGCAGGGTTTGCTTACGCCGCAGGGGTTGTCCTGCTTCGACCGAGCGGCCGATTCACAGCCGCACCCGGCGACAAAGCCCCGCCTGAGGCGTTGAGTGGGACCTGAGCCTGCGGGGGGTGCAGGAGGTCGCGGCGCCGCTCTCGGAACCGGTATCCGAGCGCGGCGCCGTTGCCATGCCGGCTCGATGGCAACCCGGCCGGCTCAGTGGGCTTCGGCCAGCTCGGCGGTGTCGTGCAGGAGGTCGGTGGCCGTGACGCAGCCGTCGGCGACTGCGGCCAGCAGCAAAGCTGCCACGTCAGCCGCTGCCTCGAGTTCGCGGGCCGAGGCCAGGTCCGGCTTGTCGCCGGCCAGCGCGATCGCCTCCGTCGAGCTCAGAGCTTGGGCCAGTGCGTCGGCCACCGCGTCGCGGGTGTCCTGCATCCAGGCGATCAGGTTGTCGGCCAGGTCCGCTGTTCGGTCCAGGCGGGCGCCCAGACTCTGTTCAGTTCCGCTGAGATGGTCGGCCGCTCGGCTGCGGGCCCGGTCATAGTTGTCAGCTGCGGCGCCTGCCCACTCACCAGGGCCGGGGAGCGACGCAGCAAGCACCACGTAGGCCCGGGCGTCGGCACGAAGCTCCGGGGCCGCGTCGAGCAGCTCCTCGGGCCGCAGCACCGCCACGCTGCGTACGGCGTCACCCGGCAGCAGCCGGACCCGGCGCAGCTCGGCCCACACACGGTGCTGCGGTGGCGCGCCGCCGGCGGCGAGGATGGCGTCGATGCGGCGCAGCAGAGGCGCGGCCGTGTCGAGAATGCGGTCGAGTCGGTCCATCAGATGCCCCGGCGGATCCGGCGGGCGACCTCGTCGTCGGTCTCCGTGTAGTTCTTTGCGGCCAGGCGAACGTCCGCCGCGAGTTCCGTCAGCCGGGCGGCCGCGGCGGCAGCCTCCTGAGAACGGGCGGCGAGCACGGCCAGCCAGCGTTCATGAAGCTGGCGGCCCAGGCGACCCGGCACACCCTCGTCGTCGGCGCCGAAAGCGCTCGCGGAAGCAGCGTGCGCGGACAGCGAGCGGTCCACTGTGGTCAACGCGTCAGCCGCGGAGTCCAAGCGCTCGGCCAGCTTTTCCATCAGCGCTCCCCCAGCGATCGGAACGCACCGAACACCTCGTCGTGGAGCTTCTGCCTGGCCCAGCGGGCCGCCTCGGTTGCCGTTGTCACCACCGCTTGCACCTCCCGGGCCAGCTCGGCTGCGCTGCGGTGCTGCAGGCTGCCGCGGATGCGGACGTCGGTGATCTCGCCCGCCGCGGTCACCAGCACCTCGATCGAGTCGTCCGGTGAGTGCACCGAGACCACGTGACCGGCGACCGCCTTCTCGAACTCGCCCCGCAGCACGTCGAGGCGGCGGTAACGGTCGATCGCCTCGTCGATCCATGCCTCGTCGATCTCGCGGGGCATCCGCAGGCTCCTCACCGGGCGTACCGCCATGGTTGCGTTACGACACCGAACCGTACCCGTTCGAGTGACCCGTGTGCAGCCTTTCGCGTCCCCTGTGGATTAACCGCGCCAGAGGTTGAGCATCATCGCCTCGACGGCGATCTTCGGCTTGACGTTCTGCTCGATCGCGTCGCGGCAGGCCAGGATCGCCTCGAGCCGGCGCAGGGTGCTTTCGGGCGACCACTTCTCGGCGGCGGCCGACGACTGTTGCGCGATGTCGGAGTGCACCACCGCGACCGGTGCGCGCAGATTTGTCACCAGCACGTCGCGGTAGAAGCCGGCCAGGTCCACCAGCGCACGGTCCAGGGCGTCACGCTGCGACCGTGTCGACCGGGACTTCTGGCGCTTCTCGAGCTCCTTGATCTGTCCGGCCGAACCCCGCATCGCGCCCGCCGCGCCCCGGCCCGTGCCGCCGGCGCCGAGGGCCTGCTCGAGGGCAGCCCGTTCGGTGCTGTCGTTCTCGGCGAAGGCCGTGGCAGCCTCGGTTTCGGTGGCCGCAATCAGGGCTGAGGCCGCGTCGAAGCAGGCGCCCACACCGGTCAGCCGGCGCGGAACGGCCAGCACTGCCTCACGCCGGCCACGGGCCTCAGGGTCGTTCGCGAGCCGCCGGGCGCGACCGACATGTCCCTGCGCGGCGGCCGCAGCCCACGATGCGACGTCCGGCGCGATCCCGTCACGACGGACCAGCATCTCGGCCACGGCCTCGGCCGGGGGCTGCCGCAACGGCACGACCCGGCACCGCGAGCGGATGGTCACCGAGATGTCGTCCGGATGGGTCGACGGTGTGCAGAGCAGAAAAACGGTGCGCGGAGGAGGCTCCTCGATCGCCTTGAGCAGGGCGTTCCCGGCCGCCTCGGTGAGCCGGTCCGCGTCCTCGACCACCACGGCCTGCCACCGCCCGCCGGAAGGCGCGGTGCCGGCGCGCAGCACGAGGGCGCGCATCTCGTTCACACCGATGGACAGGCCTTCGGGAACCACAAAGCGCACGTCGGCATGCGTCCCGCCGAGCACGGTGTGGCAGCCGTGGCATTCACCGCAGCCGGTGCCGTCGCGTTCGCATTCCAGGGCCGCGGCCAGCGCGCGGGCGGCCACCGAGCGGCCCGATCCCGGCGGCCCGGTGAAGATCCAGGCGTGGGTCATCGCACCGTTGGCCGTGACGTTGTCACCGGCGACGATCCGGGCGGCGGCGGCCGCGGCCCGGCTCATCGTCTCGACAGCCTCGTCCTGCCCGACCAGGTCGGCGAACACACTCATGGCGTCGATTCTCGCTCTTTCACGCCCGCGTGCCCACCTGCGGTGGCTCATCGTCCCCGGCAGCCTGCGCCCGGTTCCCGGTCAGATCTTCCAAGATTTCGTACGGCGTCTCATCCTCATCAACCGCACCCACGCGCTCGACCCGCTCACCAGCACCAACCCGCTCAGCACCCCGCGCCCCGCCCTCGCCCCCAGAAGCAGAACCGGCGCGCTCACTGACCTCACCGTCAACCGCCCCCAGCTCGCCGTCACCGGAAGATGCCGGCGCAGCCGAAACCCCGTCGGCGTCGGCGTCGGCGGAAGTCGTAACCGCATCCGCAGAAGTCGTTTCCTCAGACTCAGGGGCGGGACTTCCGACGGAGCCCGCGTCCGCGTCGTCGGAGCCCGGCTCCGCGACGGCAGGCTGCTCGACGGGGGCGGACGACACCACCGAGCTCGCCTCCAAGTCATCAGCAGACGCACCCACGACCGTCGTCGCCTCAGGATCGTCGGACGCTGGTCCGACGACCGACGTCGCGTCCGCATCGTCAGCAGGCGCACGCACCACGGAAGTTGCATCCGGGTCGGTGGACGGCGACCGCACGACCGACGTCGCGTCCGGGTCCGTCGAAGGCGAGCGAACGACCGACGTCGCGTCCGGGTCCGTCGAAGGCGAACGAACAATCGACGTCGCGTCCGGGTCGGTCGAGGGCAAACGGACAATTGAGGTCGCGTCCGGGTCGGTCGAGGGCGACCGCACGATCGAGGTCGCGTCCGGGTCCGTCGAAGGCGAGCGAACGATCGAGGTGGCGTCCGGGTCGGTCGAAGGCGAACGGACCACCGACGTCGCGTCCGGGTCGTCGGACGATGGGGCCCGGACGACCATGGTCGCGTTCGGGTCCGTGGAGGCCGGGCGGACGACCATCGTGGCGTTCGGGTCGGTGGAGGCCGCGCGGACCACCATCGTCGCGTTCGGGTCGTCGGAGTCGGCGGGTCGGACGAGCATCGTGTCGTCGGGGCCGGCGCCCGGGCGGATCACCATCGTGGCGTCCGGCGAGGCGCCCGTTTGCATGATCAGCGTTTCGTCCGGGCCGGCGTGGGACGCGGCCAGGTCGGGGGCGTTCAGGTCCGGGCCGGGTGGGACCGCCGTCGATGCGGGCTCCGGGTGGCTGTCGTCGCCGGAGGTCAACAGGCTGTTGAGTCTGGTGGCGACCACGTCCGCAATCTCTTCCGCGGGCCGGGCCGCGTCGAGGACCAGGTAGCGCTTCGGGTCGGCGGAGGCCAGGTCGAGGAAGGCGTAGCGGACGCGTTCGTGGAAGGAGCGGGATTCGCTCTCGAGCCGGTCCGTGCCCTGGCCGCGGCTGTCGACGCGGCTCAGTCCCACGGTCGGGTCGACGTCGAGCAGGACGACGAGGTCGGGTTTGAGGCCACCGGTCGCCCAGGAGGACAGCCAGGAGATTTCCTGGACGGGCAGCGTACGGCCGGCGCCCTGGTAGGCCAGGGAGGAGTCGACGTACCGGTCGCTGATCACCACGGCGCCGCGTCCGAGTGCCGGGCGGACGACAGTCGCCACGTGGTGGGCGCGGTCTGCGGCGTAGAGCAGGGCCTCGGCGCGCGGGGACGGCGCGTCCGAGTTGTCGCCGTTGGAGAGGACCAGGCTGCGGATGCGGGCGCCCATGTCGGTCGCGCCGGGTTCGCGGGTGACGACGACGTCATGGCCGGCTTCGATAAGGGCTTCGGAGAGGCGGGTGACCTGCGTCGATTTGCCGGCGCCCTCGCCGCCTTCGAAGACCACGAAGATGCCCTGGCGGGTGAACTGCTCGCCCGGGGAGAGCGGGCGGCCGCGGATCGAGCTCCAGAGGTCGGCGAGGACGGGTACGCCCTGCTTGTCGTCCATCTGCCGGAACGCGCTGATGCCTGTCCAGACGCCGATGACCCCGGCGACGAGCAGCAGGATGCGGGTCGACGAGATGTCGACGGAGATGCTGCCCGCGGAGACCGTGCGGGAGCTGCCCAGGCCGACCAGCAGACCGGCGAGTGAGATCGCCAGGAGCAGGACCAGGCGGGCGCCGATCTGCACCACGGCAAAGACGCGGCCGCGGACCTCGTCGTTGACCTGGCCGCCGAGCAGGGTGACACCGGCGAGGAACGCCATGCCGGCGCCCGCGCCCACGAAGAGCGCGCCGAACAGCGCCATGGACAGGTGGAACGCCACGGACAGGAAGCCGACGGCGCCGCTGGCGAGCACGATGCTCATGCCGAACCAGCGGCGGCGCGACAGTTCCTTGACGATCATCGGGCCGAGGCCGATGCCGATCGCGAGGCCGATGAACAGGGTCGCGAAGAGCAGGTAGAAGGCCGCGTCACCGGCGCCGAGGGAGGCGGTGAAGAAGCGGGCGGTGCCGATGACGATGCCGGCGCCCGCGAACGCGCCGAAGATGCCCAGCACGAGACCGCGGACGAAGGGCGTGCCGCCGATGTATTTCCAGCCCTCGACGAACTGGCGGAACATCGAGGTCTCGGCGTTCTTCTCCTTGCGTTCCCGATGGCCCTCGCTGATCTCCTTGATGCCGAAGAAGACCACCGCGGCGGTGGCCGCCCGGGAGAACGCGTTGATCCAGAGCGCGATCTGGACGGGCTCGGCCCAGTCGGGCAGGCCGCCGATCGGGCCGCGGACCACACCGTCCAGCGCCGCGAGGGCGAGTGCGGCGAGGATGGGCGTGATCCCGTACGTGGTGATCAGGGTGAGCTGGTTGGAGACCTCGAGGCGGCCCTTGGGGATGAGGTTGGGGACCGCGGCCTCCTTGGCCGGGATCCACATCAGGGTGACGGTCTCGCCGAGGAAGGTCGCGATGACCGCCCAGGTGACCGTGAGGCCGCCGGAGTCGCTGAAGAGTGCGACCACGGGGATCGAGCCGTAGATGACAAAGCGCAGGATGTCGCAGATGACCATGGTGTAGCGCCGGTCGAACCGGTCGGCCATGACACCCGCGATCGGGCCGAGCAGGAGGGCGGGCAGCAGGCGGATCGCGATCGTGCTGGAGAAAGCGCTGCCCTGGGCCACGCTGCCGGTCACCTGCTGGGAGGCGAAGAGCGCGGTGGCGAGGGTGCCGATCCAGTCGCCGAACGAGGCCACGCTGAGCACGAGCCACAGCCGGCGGAAGGGCCGGATCCGCAGGACGGAACGCAGAGCGGCGGCCCCCGAGAGGTCTACCGGTCCCGTTTCCTGGCGTGCTGAGCTCGTTTCGGTGCTGATGGCTCTTACCTCCCCGTGGTCACTGCTCGAAGCACTCTAACGGGCGGTCGCAGCTCACCGTGGTTGCGCTCGTTCGGGTGGCGCATAAATGAAGGTGTTTCGCATAAGACCGCCAGCGGTTAAGTTGCTGGCGTGATCGTCGAACGCAGTGCCCTGCGGAAGCGCCTGGATCGTGCAACCGGGCACCTGGAGACACCGCTCGCCGTCGTGGACCTGGCCGCGTTCGACGCGAACGCGTCCGCGCTGTCGGTCCGCTCGGCCGGGAAACCCATCCGGGTCGCCAGCAAATCGGTACGCGTCCGCGCCCTCCTCGAGCGCGTCCTGGCCCGTCCGGGCTGGTCAGGAGTGATGGCGTACACGTTGCCGGAGGCGATCTGGCTCGTGCGCAGCGGCGTCACGGATGACGTGCTGGTCGCGTACCCGAGTGTTGATCGGACCGCGATCGCGGAACTGGCCTCGGATCCGCAACTGGCCGCCGCGATCGCCATCATGGTCGACAATCCCGCCCACCTGGACCTGGTCGACGCCGTCGCCGCGCCCGGGCAACGTCCTGACGTGCGGATCTGCCTGGAGCTGGACGCGTCCTGGCGGCCCGCCGGTCCGCTGCACATCGGGGTCCGGCGGTCTCCCATTCACTCGGCAGCGCAGGCCGGCTCGCTCGCCGCCAAACTGGTCAAGCGGCAGGGTTTCAAGCTGGTCGGGATGATGGCCTACGAGGCGCACATCGCCGGGCTCGGTGACAAGCCGCCGGGTCAGGCGCTGCGAGCCCGGGGCATCCGGATGATGCAACGGCGCAGCCTGCCCGAGCTGCTCAAACGCCGGATGGCCGCGGTCCGGGCGGTCCGCGAGCACGTCGACCTCGAGTTTGTGAACGGTGGCGGCACGGGCAGCATGGCGGCCACCGCGTCGGACCCGTCGGTGACCGAGATCGCCGCGGGTTCCGGCCTCTACGGCCCGACGCTGTTCGACGCCTATCGCACGTGGCAGCCCACACCGGCGGCGTTCTTCGCGCTGTCGGTGGTCCGCCGCCCGGCGCCGAAGATCGCCACCGTGCTGGGTGGCGGCTGGATCGCCTCGGGACCGCCCGGGACGTCGCGGCAGCCGACGCCGTGGCTGCCCGAGGGCCTGCGCTTCCGCGGCGACGAGGGCGCCGGTGAGGTGCAGACGCCACTGGTCGGCGCCGCGGCCGACGAGTTGCAACCCGGTGACCGGGTGTGGTTCCGCCACGCCAAGGCCGGCGAGCTGTGTGAGCACGTCAACGAGGTGCACCTCGTTGACGGCGACACCGCGGCGCCGACCCCGACGTACCGGGGAGAGGGGTATGCGTTCCTCGGTTAGCGCGTCACGCGGGAACGTGACGGTGCAGGTATTCCCTGATCAGCGCCTTGGCCTCGGTCAGCACGGCCTCGTCACCGGTCACGTCGCGCCGGAACGCCAGCTTGATCAGCGCGTCCGACGCCTCGACGGCGATCAGCAGCGCGAACCGGAGCCGGCCACGGTCCATCAGCTGGAACTGGTCCACCAGGAGTTCGGCGAGCCGGTCACCGATGACGGCGTTGTTGTCACGCTCGGCGTCGAGCAGATGGAGGTCCACCACGTCGCCGAAGTGCAGCGTCCGGAAGCCCGGCACGCTGCGGTGCATGTGAATGTAGGCGTCTATCGCCGCGTCCACGCCGTCCCACCAGTGGGCGAACGTCTCGTTGGCGAAGCGTGCCGACAGACTCTGCAGGTACGCGTCCATGTTGCGCATGGCGAGGGCCTGGACGATGGCCCGCTTGTCGGGGAAGAACTGGTAGACCGAGCCGATGGCTACCTCGGCCCGCTCGGCGAGCAGGGTCGTGGTCAGGCCCTCGTACCCGACCTCGTCCACCAGCTCCGCGCAGGCGTCGAGCATGCGCTGGACCCGGGCAACGCTTCTGCCCTGCACCGGAACCCGCCGCAGCGGTCCGGTGGTGACGGTTGGTGTCGACACGCGTCGCCACTCCCTCTCAGCAGTGATAATCGGAACGTTACTCGGATCAACGAGCGAGACGCATCGACGGGACGCCGGGGACACGCGGCATTCCCGGTTTTGTGCGACTGTCCGCTCGTCGGGAGGACATAGCCGGAATGACCAGTGACAATTCACCCCCCGTAGCCGCGCGTCACTGGCGCAACTGGGGTGGCAACCAGAATTCGGTCGCCGTCGAAGTGTTGACCCCTGGCAGCGTCGACGAGGTGGCGGCCCTCGTCAAGGAGGCGTCCGCCACCGGACACAAGGTGAAAACCGTCGGTAGTGGGCATTCGTTCACCGCCATCGCCGTCGCCGACGATCACCGGATGTTGCTGCACCGGCTCGGTGAGCTGGTGTCCATCGCCGGAAACCTGGTGACGGTGCAGGCCGGGATGCCCCTGTACCGGCTGAACAAACTCCTGGCGGAGAACAACCTGGCGATGCCCAATCTGGGCGATATCGACCAGCAGACCGTCGCCGGCGCGATCTCCACCGGTACGCACGGCAGCGGCCAGTCCCACTCGACGCTGGCCTCGTGCGTCGAGTCGGTCACCGTCGTCACGGGCGCCGGTGTGGTTCGGAAGATCGACTCCACCGACCCGCTCTTCCCGGCGGCACGGCTCGGCATCGGCGCGCTCGGCGTCCTGGTCGAAGTCACTCTCCGGTGTGTCGAGGCGTTCACCCTGCTCGCCGACGAACGGCCGCTGCCGCTGGTCGAGGTGCTGGCCGGGCTGGACGAGCAGATCGCGACCAACGACCACCTCGAGTTCTACTGGTACCCGTACACGGACCGGGCGCAGCTCAAGCGCAACAACAAGGTGCCGGTGTCGGACCGGCCGCTGCCCCGCTTCCGCGGCTGGCTCGACGACGAGTTGCTGGCCAACACCGTCTTCCAGGGCGTCTGCCGCCTGGGCCGCGTGCTTCCGGCTGCCGTGCCGACGATCAGCGCGGTCGCCGCCCGCGCCCTGACGGCCCGGACCTACACGGACCGGTCCGACCGCGTCTTCTGTACGCCCCGACGGGTCCACTTCACCGAGATGGAGTACGAGATCCCCCGCGAGTGCCTGTCCGAGGCGCTGTCCGCCCTGCCCCGGATCATCGAGAAGCTCCCGTTCAAGGTGCAGTTCCCGGTCGAGGTGCGCTTCACCGGGCCGGACGACGTGTGGCTGTCGCACGGCTACGGCCGCGACTCCGCCTACATCGCCGTGCACCAGTTCTCCGGCAGCCCGTACGAGCCGTACTTCCGGGCGTTCGAGGCGGTCTGCGAACCCCTCGGCGGCCGGCCGCACTGGGGCAAGATGCACTACCGGGACGCCGATTCGCTGCGGAAGGCGTACCCGAAGTTCGACAACTTCCTGGCCGCCCGGGACGAACTGGACCCCGGCCGGGTCTTCTCGAACGCCTACCTCAACCGGGTCCTGGGAGCCTGAGGAAAGTTATCCACAGGCTCGTCCACAGGGCTGTTACTCGGCGTTGGCGGTGGCCTTTGCGGGTGCGGCCTTCTTCGCTGCGGCTTTTTTGGCGGCGGGGGCGGCGTTGGTGGCCTTTTTGGCCGGGGTCGCCTTCTTGGCCGGCGCCTTCTTGGCTGCGGTCTTCTTCGCCGGGGCGTCGGCCGCTGCCTTCTTGGCCGGGGCCTTCTTGGCGGCGGCCTTCTTCTTGGGGGCCGGGCCCTTGGCGCGCTTCTCGGCGAGCATCTCGGACGCCTGCTCGATGGTCAGCTCCTCGGGCGTCTGACCGCGGCGCAGCGAGGCGTTGAACTCGCCGTCCGTCACGTACGGGCCGAAGCGGCCTTCCTTGATGACCATCGGCTTCTCGGTGGCCGGGTCGACGCCCATCTCCCGCAGCGGCGGTGCCGCCGCCTTGCGCTGACGGGTCTTCGGGGCCGCCAGCAGGGCGAGTGCCTCGTCCAGCGTGACCGTGAAGAGCTTGTCCTCGTTCTCCAGCGAGCGGAAGTCGTTGCCGCGCTTCACGTACGGGCCGTAACGCCCGTTGGCCGCGACGATCTCCTCACCCGCCGGGTCCTTGCCGACCGCCCGCGGGAGCTCCAGCAGCCGCAGCGCCTGCTCGAGGGTGAGCGTGTCCGGCGTCTGCGTCTTGAACAGCGAGGACTTCTTCTCACCGCTCGAGACGTACGGACCGAAGCGGCCGGACTTGAGCACGACCGGCTCGCCCGTCGCCGGGTCGTCGCCGAGGCTGCGCTCGCCGCCACCGCCGAGGTACAGCTCGGTGACCTTCTCGACCGTCAGCTCGTCGGGTGCGAGGCCCTCCGGGATCGAGACCCGGTCCTCCGGCGCCTCCACATCGGCGTCCGGCAGCGCCCGCTGCAGGTACGGCCCGAAACGACCGACCCGGACCACGACGTTACGACCGTCGTCGTCCTTGAAGAGCGGGATCGAGTTGATCGCGCGGGCGTCGATGTTCGTGAGGTTCTCGGTGACCATCTTCTTCAGGCCGCCGGCCTTGGCGATCGAGTCGTCCGCGCCGAGGTCGCTGCCGAAGTAGAAGGAGGTGAGGAAGTCCAGCGCGGCGTGGTCGCCACCGGCGATGTCGTCGAGCTGGGTCTCCATCGCGGCGGTGAAGTTGTAGTCGACCAGCCGCGGGTAGTGCCCCTCGAGCAGGCCGATGACCGCAAAGGCGATGAACGACGGGATGAGCGCCTGACCGCGCTTCTCCACGTACCCGCGGTCCTGGATCGTCCGCATGATCGACTCGTACGTCGACGGGCGGCCGATGCCGAGCTCTTCCAAGGCCTTGACCAGCGAGGCCTCGGTGTAGCGGGCGGGCGGCGAGGTGTGGTGACCGACCGCGTTGAGCTCCTCGGCCGTCAGCGCCTGGTCCTTGACGAGGTTCGGCAGGCGACGCTCGGCGTCCTCGGCCTCGGCGTTCTCGTCGTCGGAGGACTCCACGTACGCCCGCAGGAAGCCGGGGTCGGTGATCGTCTTGCCGCTGGCGCCGAAGTCGACCTCTTCGCCCGCGGTGGAGATCGCGCGGATCCGCACCGAGACGGAGTTGCCGACGGCGTCGGTCATCTGCGACGCGACCGTCCGGCGCCAGATCAGCTCGTAGAGCTTGAACTCGTCGGTGGAGAGCTCGTTGGCAACCTCGCCGGGGGTGCGGAAGTTGTCACCCGCGGGACGGATCGCCTCGTGCGCCTCCTGCGCGTTCTTCACCTTGCCGGTGTACCGGCGGGGCTGCGGCGGCACGTTGTTCGCGCCGTACAGCTCGGCGATCTGGCGGCGGGCGGCGGTGATCGCGGTCTCGGACAGGTTCACCGAGTCCGTACGCATGTAGGTGATGTAGCCGTTCTCGTACAGCCGCTGGGCCGTCCGCATGGTCTGCGACGAGGAGAACCGCATCTTGCGGGCGGCTTCCTGCTGCAGCGTCGAGGTGATGAACGGCGCGTACGGCTTGCGCCTGTACGGCTTCTCCTCGACCCGGGTGACGGTGAACGGGCGGTCCTCGAGACGCGCCGCGAGCCCACGGGCCCCGTCGCCGTCGAGGTGGACCACGCCGGCACCGGGCTTGACCTTGCCCGTCGTCGGCTCGAAGTCACGGCCGGTCGCGATGCGGTCGCCGTCCAGCGCGACCAGGGTGGCGCTGAACGAACGGGTGCCCTCGACCTTGCCGGTCACCGCGAGCTGGGCGTTGATGTCCCAGTACTCCGCCGACCGGAACGCCATCCGCTGCCGCTCACGCTCGACCACGATCCGTGTCGCCACGGACTGGACGCGCCCGGCGGACAGGCGGGGCATCACCTTCTTCCACAGGACGGGGCTGACCTCGTACCCGTAGAGGCGGTCCAGGATACGCCGGGCCTCCTGCGCGTCGACCAGGTCGCGGTCGATCTCGCGCGGGTTGGCCACCGCGGCCTGGATGGCCGACTTGGTGATCTCGTGGAAGACCATCCGCTTGATCGGGACCTTGGGCTTGATCGTCTCGACCAGGTGCCAGGCGATGGCCTCGCCCTCGCGGTCCTCATCCGTCGCGAGCAGGATCTCGTCGACTTCCTTGGCCAGCTTGGTCAGCTTGGCGATCTGCTGCTTGCGGTCCTGGGAGACGACGTAGAGCGCGTGGAAGCCGTTGTCGACGTCGACACCGAGCCTCGCCCACGACTCGCCCTTGTACTTCGCGGGCACGTCGGCGGCGTTGCGCGGCAGGTCACGGACATGCCCGAAGGAGGCCTCGACAAAATAGTCGGGCCCCAGGTAGCCGGCGATCGTCTTGGCCTTCGACGGGGACTCGACGATGACCAGACGGGTCGTCCTGGCTTTCTCCGGCACGGGCACTCCCACACTTCTCGCTCATTCGGCGGTCCGTCGCGGACGACGGACACGCGGACGTTCAACGTAACGCGCCGGACGAGCACACATTCCCCGGGCATGGGGAAGTCGGATGGTAACGGTCCGGCCACCGCATGCGTCCGACGGCGACACCGTACACCGGGAACATGGCGTCGTGTCGTACACAATCGGGGAAGGTCATGCAGCTGCGCTGCCCGGCCACAACCTTTCGGGTGCTGCTGACGGCCGTTCGCCGACCAGCTCGGCGAGCCGTGCGAGACGTCTCCGACCTGCGATGACGTACGCCGGACCCTCCTGGATCGTGCCGGCGAGCCCGGCCCGGGTCAGCGCGGCGTCGGCGGTCTTGTCAAGAATCCCGTCGGGATCCAGACCGAGCGCGTATCCCTGGGGCCGCGGCGCGCCCGCCGCGGCGACCCACAGCCGGAGCCGCGGCCCGCTGAGGAAGAGCTTGTCGGCGGCCGGCGGCCAGGCGCGGGCCAGCCCGTTCAACCTGCTGCTGTACGCGGTCCGCACCTCGAACGCGACTGTCGCAGCGGCAGCCTTCTCCTCTTTATCTACAGGCGCTGTTTCGAGCGGCTGATCCTGGTCCTCGTCCGGCGCCAGCGTCTGCTCGAACGGCTCCGCCGTGAGCTCCGCCACCTGCTCCTCCACGGGCTCGGCCGCGACCGGCGCCCAGTTGACGACCAGGCCCCGCGACACGAGCTCCTCGACCAGCACGTGGACACGCCAGGCCGCGTCGACCCGGACCGAGACTCTGGCCGTACCGCCCATCCGGCCGAGGCGGCCGGGACCCGCCAGCAGACCGGCAAGATCGGCGAGGGAGGGATCCGCGGCCTCGACCCCGAAGATCGACAGCTGGCGACCGGCCGGGACGGAGGTGATCGTCCGCCGCCGGCCCCGCTGGGCGGGCTGAACCGGCGCGGGCAGAACCTCGCGCGGAATCAGCGGCCACCCGGGATCGGTCATGGTCAGCGGCGCTCCATCATCGGCGCGAAATCATCGGCGCGGAGTCATCGGCATTCGGGGGCCTCGTCGAACGCCTTCTTGAGCTCTTCGGAGTCCAGTCGGCTGGTGTCCAGTTCGCTCTCTTTGTACTCGGTGTTCAGGGTCGCCACGACCGCTTGCACCTTCGAGTAGAAATCTTTCGACGGGCTGGTCGCGAGGCCTTCGACACCGGTCCTGGCCCGGCCGTACGCGTCACGCATCGCACTGAGCGAGGTGGTGAAGCTGTCGGCGACCTCTTTACCCTCGTCGACGTCGGGCACGCCCGCCTTCTGGACGCCGGCGCGGGCCTTCTCGCTCGCCGACTCGGCGCCTCCGAAGAGCCGCATCAGGTTTTCCTTCGCCTGTGCCGGCGTCGTCTCGGCCGTCATCTGCTGCTGGGTACGCGTCGTCAGGGTGCCTATCTCGCTCCGCCACGGCGACAGCACCGTGCAGACCGAGGCGGCCCACGCGCGGGGTGCGGGACCGCCGGCGCAACCACCCAGTGTCACGACGAACGAGAGAACGATGAGTAAGGGTGCGGAGCGGGCCGTGCGCATGGGTTGCAGACTACGGCCAACACACGGAAGAGGGCACCCGGCGAGTGCCGGGTGCCCTCCGTACGTCGATCTTGATCAGGCGCTGATGCGTTCCGACGGCGTCTCCGTCGTCGGTGCGTCCTCGCCCATGGAGATGGGCTTGCTCTTGATCCACACGACCGCACCCGCGACGATCAGCGCGGAGACGACCGCGAGGATGATCCGGACCGGGGTGTTGGCGTCCTTGCCGATGCTCAGCGAGACCACGGCCGGTGCGATCAGCAACGACACGAGGTTCATGACCTTGAGCAGCGGGTTGATGGCCGGACCGGCGGTGTCCTTGAAGGGGTCACCCACCGTGTCGCCGATGATGGTCGCTTCGTGCGCCTCGGAGCCCTTGCCCCCGTGAGCGCCGTCCTCGACCAGCTTCTTGGCGTTGTCCCACGCGCCACCGGAGTTGGCCAGGAAGACGGCCATCAGGGTGCCCGCACCGATCGCACCGGCGAGGAACGAGGCCAGCGCGCCGGCGCCCAGGCCGAAGCCCACCGCGATCGGCGCCAGGATGGCGAGCAGACCCGGGGTGAGCAGCTCACGCTGGGCGTCCCGCGTGCAGATGTCGACAACCTTGCCGTACTCGGGGCGCTGGGTGCGCTCCATGATGCCGGGGAACTCGCGGAACTGGCGGCGAACCTCCATCACGACCGCACCCGCGGACCGCGAGACGGCGTTGATGGCCAGACCGGAGAAGAGGAACACCACCGCCGCGCCGATCAGCAGACCCACCAGGTTGCGCGGGTTGCTGATGTTCAGCAGGTTGAGGATCTCGGTGCCGATCCGGTCGGGCGAGATGCCCGCCTCCGCCAGCGAGGACTGCAGGGTGTTCGTGTACGAACCGAACAGCGCCGTCGCGGCGAGAACGGCCGTGGCGATCGCGATGCCCTTGGTGATCGCCTTGGTGGTGTTGCCGACCGCGTCGAGCTCGGTCAGGATCTGCGCGCCCTTCTCGTCGACGTCACCGGACATCTCGGCGATGCCCTGCGCGTTGTCGGAGATCGGGCCGAACGTGTCCATCGCGACGATGACGCCGACGGTGGTCAGCAGGCCGGTGCCGGCCAGCGCCACCGCGAACAGCGACAGCGTGATCGACGTGCCGCCGAGCAGGTACGCGCCGAAGACGCCGGCGCCGATCAGCAGCGCCGAGTAGACGGCCGACTCGAGGCCGACGCTGATGCCGGCGAGCACCACAGTGGCCGCGCCGGTCTGCGACGACTTGCCGATGTCCTGCACCGGGCGCTTCTCGGTCTCGGTGAAGTAACCGGTCAGCGCCTGGATCGCGGCGGCCAGCACGATGCCGATGACCACGGCGCCGATCGCGACCCAGCGCGGGTTGGCGCCGCTGGCGATCACGTCGGCGTCGATCGCAGCGTCCGTGCCGAAGCCGGCGAAGGTCGACGGCAGGTAGATGAAGCTGATGATCGCCACGATGACCGCGGACAGCACGGCCGAGATGTAGAACGCCCGGTTGATGGCCGTCAGGCCGTTCTTGTCCGAGGCCCGCAGACGCGTGATGAACACACCGACGATCGCGATGACCACACCGACCGTCGAGACGATCAGCGGGAAGATCAGGCCGTCCTGACCGAACGCGGCCTGGCCCAGGATCAGGGCCGCGACCAGCGTGACCGCATACGACTCGAAGAGGTCGGCGGCCATGCCGGCACAGTCGCCGACGTTGTCGCCCACGTTGTCGGCGATGGTCGCGGGGTTCCGCGCGTCATCCTCCGGGATGCCCTGCTCGACCTTGCCGACCAGGTCCGCACCGACGTCGGCGGCCTTGGTGAAGATGCCGCCGCCGACCCGCATGAACATGGCGAGCAGCGCGGCGCCGAAGCCGAAGCCCTCGAGCACGGTCGGGGCGTCGCTGCGGTAGATGAGCACGACCAGCGCGCCACCGAAGAGGCCGAGGCCCACGGTGAGGAAGCCGACCACACCACCGGTGCGGAAGGCGATGCCCATGGCCTTCTCACGACCACCGGACTCGCCGGCCGCCGCGGCGACCCGCAGGTTGGCGCGGGTGGCGAGGGCCATGCCCGCACCACCGATGAACGAGCTGAAGACCGCACCGACGATGAAGAACAGCGACCGGCCGACCTTCACCGCCGTCTCGCTGTCGGTGTCGTGCACCGGCAGGAGGAACAGCAGTACGACCGCGATCACCACGAAGATGGCGAGAGTCTTGAACTGCCGGAACAGGTACGCGGACGCGCCTTCCTGCACCGCCCCCGCGATTTCTTGCATGTTGGTCGTGCCGCGACCGGCAGCGAGCACCGATTTGACGAAAACAGCAGCGAAGGCCAGAGCCACCAGCGCGAAGACGATCGCGACGATGACAAACGTGACGTTGTCACTGCTGAGGGACACCCCGCCGCTTTCCGCGGCGAGGGTTATGGAGGTCCCGGACATCAATGTCCTCCTGTACACCGACAACACCCGGACAGCGGACGAGACCTCCGGGCGCACTCCCTGCTCGAGGAGACGACAACCAGGTCCCACGGACGCGGGACCAGGGAGCAGTAGCTGATTACCGGCGTACTGTAACGGCCAGACGTGGCAATGGTCACACCTGGATCCGGCCGTGTCGTGGTGATGTTTACCGCTGTGTTAGCGGTTGGCGCCCGATTCGTTCAAGGCTTAGGCTCCGGGGTCCCCTTCGGAGTTTCCCGGCCTTTGCGCCGAGCGGCGGCTTTTATGCGCTGAGCGGCGATTCGTCCGCCTGAAGCGGCGCGGTGTCAGTGCCGGCTGACGGGCCAGACCATGCGGACCTCGGTCCCGGCGCCCTCTTCGACCGGACGAACCTGCAGATCGTCCACAAAACCGGCGAGCAGGGCGAAGCCGACACCGGTGGTCAGCGCCTCGTCGGTGAGCGACTCGTCGGCCAGCTCATCCGGCGGCAGCTTGGTGAGACCGACGCTCGCCTCGATCGGCGCACGGTCGATCACCCGCACCGTGTACGCGTCGGAGTCGGACATCTCGACCATGACCAGGTCGGGCAGGCCGTACTGGCGATGCAGGGCGACCGCACGGGTGCAGGCCTCACCGATCGCGAGCCGGACCTCGTCGAGCAGCTCCTCGGCGACTCCCGCCCGCCGGGCCACCGCGACGCCGACCAGCCGGGCGGTGCGGACATGCACCGGCGCCGGGGAGAACGAGAGCCGGACCGTCGCCATCACGCCGTCGGGGGGTTGTCGACGCCATCTCCGGCCGACGTCGAGATGGCCGCCTCGACGGAGGGGAAGATCGGGAACACCTGGTCGAGCGCGGTGATCCGGAAGATCTTGAGCAGTGGTTCCTTCGAACAGACCAGGCCGAAGGTGCCGTTGGCGGCGCGCAGCCTCTTCAGGGCGCCGACCAGCACACCGAGACCGGTGGAGTCGAGAAAGTCGACACGAGCGAGATCCACGACGATGTTGCGCGAACCGCCGTCGACCAGCTCGACCAGGCGTTCACGCAGGCGCGGCGCGGTGTAGACATCGACCTCTCCGCCGACGTCGAGCACCGTGTGCTCGCCGACGGTCCGGGTGGTCAGCGACAGCTCCATCGGTCCTCCTCCCTAACAGGGCAAGCCTTCAGGCAGCCGATCTCCACGACGAATCTAACCACCGTCGGTCCGGGAGCGACGCGTCGGCACCTCCGTCGTACCCGTTTGAGGTTCAGGCCATACCGGTGTCACAGTGCAGGACGTGACCACGACCGTCCCGGACATTCCGGCCGCCCGCGGCGCATCACCCCGGTTCGGACCTGCAGAACTCCTCGATCGGCTACGCCATCGCACGAGCGATTCCCCCGTCACCCACGTCGAGCGGATCGCCGCCCGTGCCGGGCGGACGACGTCGTGGCCCGGCTGGCTGGCCCGCCCGCTGATCTCCGCGTACGAGGACAGGGGCATCTCGGCGCCGTGGGAGCACCAGGCGTCGGCGGCGACACTCGCCCACGACGGAACGCATGTGGTGCTGGCCACGGACACGGCGTCGGGCAAGTCGATGGCGTACCAGATGCCCGCGCTGACCACCTTGCTGGACGACCCGCGTGCGACGGTGTTGTATCTCTCGCCGACCAAGGCGCTGGCCGCCGATCAGCTGCGCGCCCTGACCCGCCTGGGACTCGACGGGATCCGGCCGGCCACATACGACGGTGACACTCCCCGCGAGGAACGTGAGTGGATCCGCCAGCACTCTCGTTTTGTCCTGACGAACCCTGACATGCTGCACCACGCCCTCCTGCCGGGCCACGCCCGCTGGGGTGCTTTTCTCCGTCGCCTCTCGTACGTCGTGATCGACGAGTGCCACAGCTACCGCGGCGTGTTCGGCTCCCACGTGGCCCACGTCCTGCGCCGCCTGCGCCGGGTGGCGGCCCGTTACGGCAGCTCGCCGACGTTCATCCTGGCCTCGGCAACCTCGGGTGATCCGGCGGACGCGGCATCCCGCCTGACCGGCCTTCCGGTGGAGGCCGTGACCGAGGACGCCTCCCCTCGCGGGGCAGTGACCTTCGCGCTGTGGGAGCCGCCGTTGCTGCCCCCGTCCCTCGACGACCTCAACATCGAGATGCCTCCCGTACGCCGCTCGGCGCTGTCCGAGACGGCTGACCTCCTGACCAACGCGGTCGTGGCGGGCACCCGCACCCTGGCCTTCATCCGCTCCCGCCGCGGCGCGGAGGTTGTCGCCTCGATGGCCAGTCGCGGCCTGCACGAGGCGGTGCCGGGGCTCGGCGATCGTGTCGCGGCGTACCGGGCCGGCTATCTGAAGGAGGACCGCCGGGCCATCGAACGAGCCCTCCTCTCCGGTGAGCTGCTCGCCCTGGCGTCGACCAACGCCCTCGAACTCGGCGTCGACCTCGTCGGCCTCGACGCGGTCCTGATCTGCGGCTACCCCGGCACACGGGCGTCGCTGTGGCAGCAGGCGGGCCGGGCCGGCCGCGCTGGTGGTGAGGCGCTGGCTGTGCTGATCGCCCGTGACGATCCGCTGGACACGTACCTGGTGCACCACCCCGAGGCGCTCTTCGGCCGCCCGGTCGAGGCAACGGTCCTGGACCCGTCCAACCCCTACGTGCTCGGCCCTCAGCTCTGCTGCGCGGCGTCCGAGGCGCCACTGACGAAGGCCGACCTTTTGCTGTTCGGTGGCACACCGGCGTTGGAGGCGGTCGAGGCGCTGACCGCTTCCGGCGCCCTGCGCCGCCGCCCGTCCGGCTGGTACTGGACCCACCGCGGCCGCCCCGAGGTCGACCTCCGCGGCACCGGCGGCGGCCCGGTCTCGGTGGTCGAGTCGTCCACCGGCCGCCTGCTCGGCACGGTCGACCAGGGCTCGTCCCACGTCATGCTCCACACCGGCGCGGTCCACCTCCACCAGGGCACCTCTTATCTGGTCGACAACCTTGATCTCGACGACGCGGTGGCCCTGGTCCACGCGGCCGAGCCGGACTGGTCGACCCACGCCCGCGACGTGACGGACCTGGCGGTCGTGTCGGTCCGCGAATACGTGGATGCGGGCCCGGTGGGCCTCTTCCTGGGCGAGGTCGACGTGACCAACCAGGTCGTCTCCTACCAGCGCCGCCGCCTCAGCACGGGCGAGGTCATCGACACCCGCCCCCTCGACCTCCCACCCCGTGACCTGCGTACGGTCGCCGTCTGGTTCACCATCTCCCCGCGCCTCCTGGACGCGTCCGGCGTCGAACCGCCGGACATCCCGGGCGCCCTCCACGCGGCCGAACACGCGGCGATCGGCCTCCTGCCCCTGATGGCAACCTGCGACCGCTGGGACATCGGCGGCCTCTCCACGGCGAACCACCCCGACACCGAAGCCCCGACCGTCTTCGTCTACGACGGCCACCCCGGCGGCGCCGGTTTTGCCGAACGCGCCTACGCCACCGCCACCGCCTGGCTGTCAGCAACCCGCGAAGCGATCGCCTCGTGCGGCTGCGAAACGGGCTGCCCCTCCTGCGTCCAGTCCCCGAAATGCGGCAACGGCAACAACCCCCTCGACAAGAAAGGCGCCGTCTCGGTCCTCGACGCGGTACTGGCCGCCCTGTCAGATCGGCCCCGCACGAGCAACTGACGTCGCCCGCCGTGTCAGCAAGGGCAGCGGCGTCACCGTCACCTCGACGGCGACCACGATGTCCAGCCCCTGAAGCCGGCAGGCCGTCATCCGGCCACCGTTGGCCCCGACGAGCTCGGCCGCTCTCGCGCAGGCGGCTGCGACGCCTTCGATGGTCCGGGTCGCGCCGGCCAGAGCCCCGAGATCAGCCGCGGTCCGGGCCTCGTGCCGGCCCACTCGGGCCGCACCGACCGCCGCCCCGGCAAGCCCGGCCGCGACCAGCACCAACCCGACCGCCAGCACAAAAATCGACGCCGCCCCCCGATCACCCCGAACCACCCGCCGTCCGCTCCCCCACTTTTGCTGGACTGCGATCCGCAAGGGCGGTGACAGGGACCGTGGCCGGATCACCAACCGCCGGCGTGCCGGGTGGCCGCTCATCCGGTTCCCGTTCCGTCAGGCTCGAGGGAGGCGACGGCGGTGGCTCGGACGGTGATTGCCGAGAGGAAGCCTCCGAGGATCGGGACCGGGGCGCGGACAGTCACGGTCACTGTTTCCTGTCCTTCGGAGACTGCGACCGCTGCGCCGGAGGGTGCGATCCGCAGAGCGTCCTGGTCGCCTGCACCACCGCGGGCAGCGATCAAGGCTCCCTCCCGGGCCGCGTCGACACATTGGATCTTCGCGGTCACCGCGCCGACCGCGGTGAGGCCGGCGAAGAGCAGAAGCATGAGCGCCGGGAGCCCGGCCGCCAGTTCGGCGGTGAACGCACCGCGGTCGCTGGTGAGCCTGCGCAGCCGGCCGGGCCACCGGCGCCCGGTCACTTCAGGGCCTCGTTGATGACTCCCGTCAGAGCCGCCTGCACGCTCGGGCTGCTGACGACCTTGTAGAGCACCCCGGCGAAGGCAACCGCGGCGAGCGTGCCGACGGCGTACTCGGCGGTGTTCATGCCTTCGTCGTCGTGCAGGCCGGCGAAGCGGGCAGTGAGAGCGCGGATGGTGAATCTGTGCACAGAAAACTCCTTCTTGTCGCGTGGTGTCACAGGACGTCGCCGAGCACGGCGACCACGACCGGCACGAGGCCGGCGAGCACAAAAGCGGGCAGGAAGCACAGCCCGAGCGGCAGGACGATGAGAACCCCGGCGCGCTGCGCGGCAGCATCGGTGACCACGGCACGGTCACCACGCAGGTCGTCGGCGATGCGGGTCAACGCCCGGCCGAGTGCACCGCCACTCGCGCTGGAACGCAGGGCCGCCGCGACCAGGCGTTCAGCGCCGTCGACGCCGGACATGTGCAGCCAGGCGTCCGGCGGGTCGGCGCCGAGCCGGAGTGATCGGCCGACCCGGTCGAGGCGCTCCCCCAGCGGTCCGCCGAGAGCTTCCGCAACCGCGCAGATCGCCCGGTCGACGGGCGCGCCCGCCCGTAACGCGGCAGCGAGCAGATCGGCGCCGATGGGCAGGTCGGCGATCGCCCGCAACCGCGCGGCTCGAATGTCGGCCGGCTCCCGGCTCGCCAGGAAACGGTCGACACCGAACCCGACGGCCACCCCGGCCAGCGCTCCCCACCAGTGCCCGATGAACACGGTGACCCCGAGGCCGACGGCCAGATCCATGCCCAGCCGCAAGGCCCTGCCGTCCTTGGTCGTGGACGTTCTGTCCAGCCGGGCCAACCGCCGCGCGGCCTTCACGGGGTCACCTTGCCGAGGAGCGCAGCCTCGGCGGGCAACTCCCGCCGAGGGCAGAAGGGCGGTTCCTCGGTTCGGGGCGCCTTCGCGGCGAAGAGGATCGCCGCCGCACAGCAAGGCTGGAAAGGCACCTGCACCGGCCCACCGGGCCGAAGCAGTGCCGCCACACCGCAGGTGGGCTCGCTCATCGCGCCAGCCCACGAGCCGGCCGAAACAAGAACGCACCGCATCTCGGTGCCGGTCCGGTCGTGACCAGACGAGCGCCGCACCAAGGTTCGATCATCAAAACCACTCCGTTCGCAAACAGAAAGACGCACCGGCGACCGCTCACCGCACCGCCCCCGCGCCGACGCGGTCCGGAGCCACGGTGAGACCGATCGGGGCGGCGGTGGGGCGGTCCGGGCCGGTGGTGAGGCGGTCGGCCCAGAGCAGGCCGGCGACCTGCAGCACCACCGCCCCCGCGGCACATGCGGCACCGAGCGGCGTATGCAGTAGGACCTGCAGCGGATCAACCCCGACGCTGTAGCCGAGACCGATCCCGCCGAGCGGCAACGCCGCCAGCAGCACCGCGGTGGCCTGGGCGCCGGCGGCCTGGGCTGCGGCTGCGGCCCGGGAGCGTTCGGCGGCGCGGGCGTCGGCCTCGATGCGCTCGACCAGGTCCGCGGCCGGCGCGCCCGTGGACTCCGCCAGCCGCCAGACCGCCGCGGTCAGGTCGGCCAGGCGCTGATCCGAGGGCTGCGCGGCCAGAGATGTCTGCGGCGCGAGCCCTGCACGCAGGTCGGCCGCCAGCGCGTTGAGGTCGTCGAGGCCCCGGGACCGTGCCGCCGTCACGCGTCGCCGCACCGACCGCCGCACCGCAGCGCGCATCCCGAGGACGCTGTAGGCCGCGAGGACAAAACTTGCCACCGGCCCACCGGCGAGCAACCCGACCGTCGCCCCCGAGAGACCCGCAGCGGCCACCGCGCGGCGTGGCTGCCGGTCGACGAGTGCACGCAGCTGCCTCAAGTCCACATTCGGCAGAGCTGCACGCCGCACCGGTTGCTCGGCCCGCAGCCGACGCAACACGGGTCGAGCCGGCCAGGCCGCCACCGCTGCGGCAATCACGAGCAGAGCGGCGGCGATGATCCAGGACGTCCCGGTCACGCCCGGACTCCCAGGATCGGCGGCACGGCCACACCCCGTTCGGTCAGCTGCCGGGCCAGCGACTCCGCGCCCGGTCCCGCACCCCGTCCGCGCCGCCAGGCCGGTACGACCGTGACGAGCCGTTGCTCCCCCGCGGGCAGCAGCACCCCGACCGACTCCAGGACCCGCCCCCGGTCGGTACGCCGAACCTGCAGCACCACCTGCAACGCCGCCAGCACCTGAGCATGCAGCGCCGCCCGGGGCAGCCCGCCGAGCATGCCGAGCGCTTCCAGCCGCGCCGGGACGTCAGCGGGGGCGTTCGCGTGCAGCGTCCCCGCGCCGCCTTCGTGACCGGTGTTCAGGGCGCCGAGCAGGTCGACGATCTCGGCGCCCCGGCACTCGCCGACGACCAGCCGGTCCGGGCGCATCCGCAGCGCCTGGCGTACAAGATCGGTAAGGCCGACGACACCCGCACCTTCGACGTTGGCGGTGCGCGCCTGCAGAGCCACCACGTGCGGGTGCACCGGTCGCAACTCGGCCGCGTCCTCGACCAGCACGATGCGCTCGGTGGGCGGTACGAGCCCGAGCAGCGTCCCCAGCAAGGTCGTCTTGCCGGAGCCCGTGCCGCCGGTGACCAGGTACGCCAACCGCGCACTCACCACAGCCGTGAGCAGCGGCGCCACCGCCGCGGGGACCGTCCCGTGCTCGACAAGATCAGCCAGGCTGAACGGCCGTTGCCGGAACGTGCGCAACGACAGGTACGGCCCACTGGTCGCCACCGGTGGCAGGACGGCGTGCAGTCGTGTGCCGTCGGGGAGCCGCGCGTCGGCGTACGGCTGACCGTCGTCCAGCCGCCGCCCGCACGCGGCCGCGAGTCGCTGCGCCAGCCGCCGGACGTCTTCGGCGCTGCCGAGGGCCACCGCCGCGCGTTGCAGGCCGGCACCCCGGTCGACCCACACCTGTGCGCCGTTGACGAGGACGTCGGTGACCGCGGGGTCGGCCAGCAGTGGTGCCAGCGGGCCCGCGCCGACCAGCTGGTCGTGCACCCGGTCGGCCAGTCGCAGGACGGCGGTGTCGCCGAGCACCACCGCGCCCGGTTCGTTGCGGACCGCGGTGACGACGGCGGCCGGGGTGGCGTCAACCCCGTCGGCGGCGAACCGGCGTCGCACCCGGTCCGCGACCCCGGCGGGTTCGTGACGGCGTTGTGCGTGTCTGCCGGTGGAGGCCGAGGCCACGAAGGGTGTTGTCATGCCGGCACCCCGGTCCGCTCGTCCTGGGTCAGCTGGCGGATCAGGCGTTTGCTCAGCTCGGCCAGCGGGCCGCGGCCGTCGGCGGCGGGCGCGTCGCCGTTCTCCAGGGCCCGGCAGACGGCCGCTTCGGGTCGCAGCGATCCGGCGAGCGGCAGTCCGATCGACCGGGCGACCTCGCTCGCTTTGAGCCGTCCCGGCGCCGGCCCCCGGACGACCACCGCGATGTCGGGGCAGTGCAGGCCGGCGATCGCCGCGATGCGGGTGGCCGCCGCGGTCGCCCGCAGTTCGGCGGGAACGATCAGGATCGCGCGGTCGGCCGCGTCGAGGGCCAGGGCGGCAGCGTCGTCGAGGCGGCGGGGCAGGTCCGCGATGATCACGTCGCGTCCGCGCCGGCCGGCGTCCAGGGTGGTTGCCATCGCCTCGCTCGGGACCGCGAGCATCTGGTCGCGGGCGAACGACAGCAGCACCAGGTCGCCGCGATGGGGCAGCGCCTGGAGCAGCGCGGGCGGGCTCACACGACCGCCCGTCTCGGCGAGCGCGGGCCAGCGCAGGCCGTCGACGGATTCCCAGCCGAGGACCAGGTCGAGGCCGCCACCCATCGGGTCGGCGTCGACAAGCAGGGTGCGATGGCCGGTGCGGACGGCGGTGACGGCCAGCGCGCCGGCCAGGATGCTCGCGCCCGCGCCGCCGCGGCCGCCGATCACGGCGAGAATCCGGCCGGGAACCGCCGCGTCCAGCCGTTCGGCGAAGCGGTCGACCAGCCAGGGTTCGGCCAGGGGCAGGGCGGCGACGTGTTCGGCGCCGAGGCTCTCCGCGACCTCCCAGGCCCGTTCCAGCTCGGCGGTGTGGCCGACGATGACCGTTCGCGGTCGCCGGGGCAGCCGGGCCCGCAGGCAGGCGGTCGCCTGGTCGGCACCGATAAGCACCAGCGGGGCGGCGGCGTAACGGCCCCGGGCCGCCACCGGGTCGGTGGCGACGTCGACCTCCGTGCCACCCGCCGCGGCCAGGCGCAGCAGGTCGTCGAGGAGGTCCGGATCGGCTGTCACGACCAGTGGCAGGCGCGGACCGGGTCGGGCGGAAGGACGGGCTGACATCGTGGCTCCACGGGGTGCGGCGGGCGGTTGGGCACCCACCGTTCCGCTCCGCCGTGATCCCCTCAACCGGCATCGCCCGGCCTGTGGACAACGCCCCGACCTGTGGGATAACGCGTACCCGGACGCTTGATCTGATATCCGGAGCCGGCGGACACGCAGCGCGTGGGAAGACGCGCGGTTGGGTATGTTGGTGCCGACCCGAGCCGATGGAGTTGGCATGGAGAACCCGGTCGAGAGCAGCCTCGGCGATGACGGACACGCCCGTGTGGCCGTGCTGGGCGAGATCGACTTCTCGAATGCGGACGAGGTCGCCCAGGGGATCCGCGATGTCATTGCCGACTGGTCGCCGGCAGAGGTCCAGGTCGACCTGCGCGAGGCCACCTTCATCGACTCGACCGGTCTGGGCGCCCTGATCGAGGGCTACCGCGCCGCGACCGAAGGGGAAAGCCGGTTTGTCGTCACCAACCCGAGCGCGAGCTTCCGCCGCGTGCTCAGCGTGACGGGACTGTGCGAGCTGTTCGGCCTGACCGACCAGGACGAATCCGTCGCACTCAGCTCGGCCACCGGCGCCTGATCCCCGTTATGGGAACGACCCCCGACGGGGGAGTCGGGGGCCGTCCTGAGATTCGGCTCCGGGGGGGTCGAGCCGAATCGGACCCGGTGATCGCGGGGGGCGCAACCACCGAGAATCTGTGGTGGGGTGGGTGGGACAGCAGGCGTCAACATGAATCCCTGTCGCAACACCAGCATGCCTCAGTACCGGCTTACCGTCGAGTACCCAGTGTGACCGTCTCTCCCTCCCGTCGCATTTTGGTGAACACCGATCGCGTCTCCCGGACCGCTGCGATGCATCCAGCGGCTACACTTTCGGCCCGTGGGCCCGAGCGCCGCATTCTTCGACCTCGACAAGACCGTCATCGCCAAGTCCAGCGCGCTGGCCTTCGGACGGCCTTTCTATCGTGATGGGCTGATCAGCCGTCGCGACGTCGTCAAGTCCGCCTACGCGCAGTTGATGTTCCGGCTGGGCGGCACCGACGAGCAGACCATGGCGCGCACCCGCGACTACCTCGCCGCACTCTGCAAGGGGTGGAAGGTCGAGCAGGTCCAGCAGATCGTCGCCGAGACCCTCGAAGAGCTCATCAACCCCTACGTGTACGCCGAAGCCGCCATCCTCATCGGCGAGCACCAGGCCGCAGGGCGGGACGTCGTGCTGGTCTCCGCCTCGGGTGACGAGATGGTCCGCCCGATCGGCGCCCTGCTCGGGGTCACCGACGTGATCGCGACCCGCATGGGCATCGTCGACGGGCGTTACAGCGGCGAGGTGGAGTTCTACGCGGCCGGTCCGAGCAAGGTCGACGGTGTGCGGGAGCTGGCCGACGAGCGCGGGTACGACCTTGCGGAGTGTTACGCCTACTCCGACTCGAGCAGCGACCTGCCACTGCTGGAGGCGGTCGGTCATCCGAGTGTGGTCAACCCCGACCGGACCCTGCGCAAGGTCGCGCTGGAGCGTTCGTGGCCGGTGCTCGAGTTCCGTCACCCCGTACCGTTGGGCCGGCGCCTGAGGGACCGGCCGGCGGTGCCGATCACGGCGGCCGCGCTCGGTGTGGGGGTCGGTGTGGCGATCGGGATCGCCCTCTACGGCCGGCACCGCCGCACCCGCGCCGCGCTCGCCTGAGGCCGCGCCGACCGCAATGTGAAGACCTTTGCGCCAAGCGTCTGACAGCTGACCGTGAGTGACTTTTCCCTGGTCAACCCCTGGCGATCAAGGGGCGATCGGCGTAGAAAGAACGGGCGGACCTCGGAGCAGGATCCGTGTACGGCCACCGGGAACCCACGCGCGATCAGCCACGGCAGGCACGTTGCGGCGGCACCTCATCAGGACTGCCGACAACGACCCAGGTGCACGCTTGATAACCCGGTAGGACGTGCGAAGCGGCGGCGCCTCCTCGGAGGCGCCGTCCTCATGTCACGGGCGTGAACGCGTCAGGCGGGTGCGACTGCGGCCAGGTGCCGGTTGCGCAGTTCGTGGTAGACCTCGCGGAAAAGATGCGGCCGCGAGTGGAAGTCGATGCCCTGCGCCCACAACTCCGTGTTGACCATCGTCCCGTCGCGGCGCTCGATCAGGACGGTCATGCCGCCCTCCAGCTGGAAGCCACCGATCTTGCGGGTGTGGCGGTGCAGCCGGACGTGCGCGACGTCCTCCCAGCGCATCGTCCGCGACCGGAGCAGGCCGCGGATGCGGACGCCGCCGGGACCGACGTAGACGCCCATCTCGCGGATGCGCCACCCGCCGATGACCCACAGGGCCGCGATCGCCGTGGCGAGGACGCGGATGCCGGGGCCGGCCAGGCCGAACTGTTCGACTGTCGACCAGCCCAGCAGGCCCAGGGCGATGGCTTCCCAGCCGATGACCAGCCAGCGGCCGGTGCCGGGTGTGTACGGACGGGTCCACTCGTCTCCCACCCGCCTGAGTATGCCAACGAAGCCAGGGAGCAATCGGACGATTTGCCACATCGATGCAGATGGGGACCAACCGGGTGAGGCGCTACGTACCCGAAGGGGTAAGCACGTCGTCACCGATCTGCGCGATCTCGTCGGCGCCCGCGGAGACAGCTGACGCATAGTGACGCAGCCACGACCGCACACCGTCAGGAGTGCCGGTGGCGTAGGCGCCCGCGGATCCGGTGTACTCCGGCTCGCGGGCGAGGTGCCCGGCCTCGACACCGACGATCCCGCGCGGGTCGAAACCGCGGCCGATCAGCGTGAGCCGTGCGGCCGCGCGGGCTACGAGTCCGGCCGGACCCGCGAACGGCTTCAGGGTGATCAGCTCCGCGTGGACGATCGCGGCCAGCAGCAGGGGTGGTGTCCGATCGTTTCCGGCCACCAGACCGGCCAGGGCGTCGATGCGGTCCGCCGCGGACGTCAGCCGGCCCAGGTCGTCGTCGGGGACCACACCGCGGGCCGCCAGGACGTGCAGACGGGCCAGGACCTGGCGCGGAGCCCGGGGCCACAGGTCGACCAGGCCACCGACGCCTTCGGCGACGCGGAGGGCGCCCTGGAGCACGGGATCGGTGACTGTGCCGGCGCGTACCTCGTCGAGGTCGTACCGGTGGTCCTCGAGGGCGGCGCTGGCGACCGCGGCCCGGAGGCTGACCTCGGCGGCGACCTGGCCGCCGTTGCGGCGCAGCGCGCGATGCCGCATCGCGGCGTCGACGTGCTCCCGGGCTTGGGTGAAGGCGGGCTCGACATCGGCGAGCGCGAGCAGCGGGGCAAGTGGATCCGAGGTCACCGCGCAACGGTATCCGGAAAAAGACTTGAAACACGGGATGCGCGAAGAGGCTCGGAAGTGGCAGGATTCGCGCAGCACCGATCATGGTTTGCGCGCCGGCTGCCATTCGGCGCGCCCAGATGGCGCTACAGCCTGCAACCCTCGCCGGGCTCACCTGGCAGAACTAGTGTTCACACGAAGCGACCCGGCATGGCAGAGGAGCCGCCCTCATGAGCGAGACCCTGGAGAACTTGTACTCGGAGACGCGGACGTTCCCGCCGCCGGCCGAGCTTGCCGCCAACGCCAACGTCAAGGCGGAGGCCTACGACGAGGCCGACGAGAACCGGCAGTGGTTCTGGGAGCAGCAGGCCAAGCGTCTCAGCTGGGCCAAGCAGTGGGACCAGGTGCTGGACTGGTCCAACGCGCCGTTTGCGAAGTGGTTCGTCGGCGGTGAGCTGAACATCGCCTACAACTGCGTGGACCGTCACGTCGAGGCC
Source organism: Amorphoplanes friuliensis DSM 7358 (assembly GCF_000494755.1). Taxonomy (NCBI): domain Bacteria; kingdom Bacillati; phylum Actinomycetota; class Actinomycetes; order Micromonosporales; family Micromonosporaceae; genus Actinoplanes; species Actinoplanes friuliensis. Next base: position 390,898 of record NC_022657.1, on the reverse strand, counting down.
GGCCACGGTGACAAGGTCGCCATCCACTGGGAGGGCGAGCCCGGCGACAGCCGCACGGTCACCTACTCCGACCTGCTCAAGAGCGTCAGCCAGGCCGCGAACACCCTCACCGAGCTCGGCGTGACCGCGGGCGACCGTGTCGCGATCTACCTGCCGATGATCCCGGAGGCGGCCGTCGCGATGCTGGCCTGCGCCCGGATCGGCGCGCTGCACAGTGTGGTCTTCGGAGGCTTCTCCGTCGACGCGCTCGCCACCCGCATCCAGGACGCCGACTGCAAGGTCGTCATCACGGCCGACGGCGGCTACCGGCGGGGCAAGCCGTCCGCTCTCAAGCCGACGGTCGACGAGGCCGTGGCGCAGTGCCCGAGCATCGAGCACGTCCTGGTCGTCCGGCGTACGGGTGAGGACGTCACCTGGGGCGACAAGGACCTGTGGTGGCACGAGACGGTCGAGCAGGCGAACGACCAGCACGTGCCGCAGGCGTTCGACGCGGAGCACCCGCTCTTCATCCTGTACACCTCGGGCACGACGGGTAAGCCGAAGGGCATCCTGCACACGACCGGCGGCTACCTGACGCAGGCGTCGTACACGTTCAACGCCGTCTTCGACATCAAGCCGGAGACCGACGTCTACTGGTGCACCGCCGACATCGGCTGGGTCACCGGCCACTCCTACATCGTCTACGGCCCGCTCTCCAACGGCGCCACCCAGGTCATGTACGAGGGCACCCCGGACACCCCGCACAAGGGCCGCTTCTGGGAGATCATCGACAAGTACAAGGTCAGCCTGCTGTACACCGCACCCACCCTCATCCGCACGATGATGAAGTGGGGCGACGACATCCCGGCGAAGTACGACCTGTCGTCGCTGCGCCTGCTGGGCAGCGTCGGCGAGCCGATCAACCCCGAGGCCTGGATGTGGTACCGCGAGCACGTCGGCCACGACAACGCCCCGATCGTCGACACCTGGTGGCAGACCGAGACCGGCGCGATGATGATCTCGCCGCTGCCCGGTGTGACGGCGTCCAAGCCCGGCTCGGCGATGACCCCGCTGCCCGGCATCTCCGCTGACGTGGTCAACGACGAGGCCGAGTCGGTCCCGAACGGCGGCGGTGGCTTCCTGGTGCTGCGCGAGCCGTGGCCGTCGATGCTGCGCGGGATCTGGGGCGACGACCAGCGCTTCATCGACACGTACTGGTCGCGTTTCGGCAAGGGTGCCGGCGTGGGCGACGAGTGGATCTACTTCGCCGGTGACGGCGCCAAGAAGGACGACGACGGCGCGCTCTGGCTCCTCGGCCGGGTCGACGACGTCATGCTGATCTCCGGTCACAACATCTCGACCACCGAGGTGGAGTCGGCACTGGTCTCGCACCCGTCGGTGGCGGAGGCCGCGGTGGTCGGCGCGACCGACCCCACGACGGGTCAGGCGATCGTCGCATTCACCATTCCGCGCGGCAATGTGGACACTTCCGGCGACGCGGGCGAAAAGCTGATTCAGGAACTGCGGAACCACGTCGCCAAGAAACTCGGCCCGATCGCCAAACCGCGGCAGATCATGCTGGTGGCCGAGCTGCCGAAGACCCGTTCCGGAAAAATCATGCGACGCCTGCTCAAGGACGTTGCCGAGAACCGTTCCCTGGGTGACGTCACGACGCTTCAGGACTCCACGGTCATGGACCTGATCTCGTCGGGCATGCAGGAGAGCAAGTCCGAAGACTGAGACAATTGTCGATGTACGGCGGCAGACCTGAAATCGTAGGGGTCTGCCGCCGTTTCATGTGGACGGTCCATTTTCTGGCATTTGCCGGTGCTTGCATTATGGAAAAACCATAACGGGTAACTATCGTTCATCAATGTCTCGCACCTCTTCCTACGCATCGTTGTGTTTGCATACGTTCACCTGAGCCCCGAATCCCGGGGCCGTTTGCCGCCGTTCGCTGTACCCCAGCGTGCGGTCACGTCAACGGAGGTACACGTAGTGCGCAAGGTGGTCGTGGGACTACTCGGCGCCGCGATGGTCACCAGTGTCGGGATCTTGGTCCCCGCCGGTGCCACCGCAGCCCCGCCGGTCGATCCGGCACCGGTCGCTAAGGCGTCCGGCGCCAACTCAGCACCTGTCGACGATCTGCCCAACCCGCTCGAGGACAAGCGCCGCGCACTGCGCGAGGCCGCCGTCGCCGACGTGGTCAGCGGCAAGGCCAAGGCTGTCAAGAAGAACGGCAGCACGGTCGTCAAGGTCGGACGCACCCAGGGTTCGGGCGTGAGCAACCGCGCCGTGGCCAAGGCCGGCGAGGACCAGTACGTCGAGCTCGGCCGCGAGCAGACCGACCGGATCTTCGTGATCCTGGCCGAGTTCGGCAACGACCGGCACCCGAGCTACCCCGATGTGGACAGCAACCCGGCGATCCCCGGGCCGACCACCTTCGAGGGCCCGCTCCACAACAAGATCCCCGCCCCGAACCGCGCGGTGGACAACTCCACGGTCTGGCAGGCGGACTACGCACCGTCGCACTACCGCGACCTGTACTTCGGCACCGGCGCCGGCAAGGAGTCGGTCAAGACCTACTACGAGACCCAGTCCTCCGGCCGGTACTCGGTCGACGGCAAGGTCACCGACTGGGTCAAGGTCAACTACAACGAGGCCCGGTACGGCCGTGACCTCTGCGGCAGCAACGTCTGCAACAACACCTGGGCGCTCGTGCGCGACGCCGCGAACAAGTGGGTCGCCGACCAGCAGGCCCAGGGTCGCAGCGACGCCGACATCGCCGCCGACATGAAGTCGTTCGACCAGTACGACCGCTACGACTTCGACGGTGACGGCGACTTCAACGAGGCCGACGGCTACATCGACCACTTCCAGATCGTCCACGCCGGTGGCGACGCCGCCGACGGCGACCCGCAGCAGGGCGAGGACGCGATCTGGAGCCACCGCTGGTACGCGTACGGCACCGACCAGGGCCGCACCGGCCCGTCGGGCAACCTCCTCGGTGGCACGCAGATCGGCAACACCGGCATCTGGATCGGTGACTACACGATCCAGCCCGAGAACGGCGGCCTGAGCGTCTTCGTCCACGAGTACGGCCACGACCTCGGCCTGCCGGACGACTACGACACCTCCGGTGGCGGCGACAACAACAACGAGCACTGGACGCTGATGGCGCAGAGCCGCCTCAACGCCGCCGGTGAGCCGCTCGGCACCCGTCCCGGTGACCTCGGCGCCTGGAACAAGCTCCAGCTCGGCTGGCTCGACTACGAGACCGTCGTCGCCGGACAGTCGAAGACGCTGAACCTCGGCCCGCAGGAGTACAACACCGCGAAGGCCCAGGGGGTGGTCGTGGTACTTCCGGACAAGGAGGTCACGACCGAGCTCGGTGCACCCTTCGCGGGCAACGGGCAGTTCTTCTCCGGTAACGCGGACGACCTGAACACCTCGATGACCAAGGACATCAACCTGGCCGGCAAGACGACGGCGGCGGTGACCCTCAAGGGCCGCTACGACATCGAGGCCGACTACGACTACCTCTACTTCGAGGCGTCGACGGACAACGGCGCGACCTGGACCCGGCTGGACGGCACGCTCAACGGCGCCGCCCTCCCGCGGGACGCCAGCAACACGCCGGCACTGACCGGCAGCTCCGCGGGCGCCTGGTCCGACATCGCGATCCCGCTGAACGCGTACGCCGGCAAGGCTCTGAAGTTCCGTCTGCACTACCTGACGGACGGCGGCGTCTCCGACGGCGGCTTCTTCGGTGACGACGTCACCGTCACCGCCGACGGCGCGACCGTGTCGGCCGACGGTGCCGAGGGTGCCTCCACCTGGGCCCTGAACGGCTTCTCGATCGTCGGTGCCACGTCGACCAAGGAGTTCGACAACTTCTACATCGCGGGCCACCGCAGCTACGTCTCGTACGACAAGTACCTGAAGACGGGCCCGTACTTCTTCGGCTACCTGCCGGCGAAGCCCGACCTCGTGGACCACTACGCGTACCAGGAGGGTCTGCTGATCTCCTACTGGGACACGTCGCAGGTCGACAACAACACCAACGTCCACCCGGGCATGGGTCGCAACCTGATCATCGACAGCCGTCCGGCGCCGTTCTACAACCTCGAGGGCCTGCCGTGGCGCGCCCGCATCCAGGTCTACGACGCGCCGTTCAGCCTGAAGAAGGCCGACTCGTTCACGCTGCACATCAACGGCAAGGCCAGCTACATCCGTGGCCAGGACGCGCAGCCGACGTTCGACGACACCAAGAAGTACTTCTACGCGGAGCTCCCGAACCACGGCGTCAAGCTGCCGGCGGTGGGCGTGAAGATGAAGGTCGTCAGCGTTGACGGCACGACCCTGAAGGTCAAGATCAGCTGACCTGGGACACCTGAGCGGCGCCCGGGGAGGGAACTCCCCGGGCGTCGTCGCATGTGGGGGACGGAACCCCGGACAGCCCACGGCCGTCCGAGCAGGCATGGCCAAAATTCTGCTCGCCCTGCTGGCAGCGATCCTGCTCGCCGGCTGCAGCGAACCGGTACAGAAAGTGCAGCAGCCCGTGAGTACACCGCCGAGCACCCCGACCGACCAGTTCCAGTACGACGACCTCATCGTCGGCACCGTCAACCGCGGCGGATCCGGCCCCTGCTACGGCCTGGTCACCGACGACGGCCGGCAATTTGCGCTGTACGAGAATCAGGGCCGTGAATTGATCAAGGGGGTCCGGGTCCAGGTGCGCGCCGAGCCGTCGACGCTGCGAATCGACTGTGGACCGGGGGAACTCCTCCAGGTCAACGCCCTGGACGAGATGCGCTGACCCTTTTGTCCCTACGCATCGGCACATTCACGTAAAGATCTAAATTCATTTGTCACAGCCACTTCCATACATCTGAGTGTTTGCATACCTTCACGTGAGCCCCGAAACACGGGGCCGTTTACCGCCGTCCGCTGCACACAGCGCGATCGGTCACGTCAACGGAGGTACGGTAGTGCGCAAAGTAGTCGTGGGACTACTCGGCGCCGCGATGGTCAGCAGCGTCGGGATCATGCTCCCGGCAGCAGCGATGGCGGCGCCCCCGGTGGATCCGGCCCCGGCCCAGGCCAGCAAGAAGGCCCCGGTGGACGACCTCCCCAACCCGTTCGAGGACAAGCGCCGCGAGCTGCGCCAGGAGGCCGTCAACGGCATCCTCAAGGGCACCGTCAAGACGCAGAAGCGCGGCGGCAGCACTGTTGCGAAGGTCGGCAAGACCCGCGGTGGCGGCGAGACCAACCGCAAGGTCGCGAAGGCCGGCCAGGACCAGTACGTCGAGGTCGGCCGTGAGCAGACCGACCGGATCTTCGTGATCCTCGCCGAGTTCGGCAACGACCGGCACCCGAACTACCCGGACGTCGACAGCGACCCGGCCACGGCCGGCCCGACGACGTTCGAGGGACCGCTGCACAACGCGATCCCGTCACCCGACCGCACCAAGGACAACAGCACGGTCTGGCAGTCCGACTACAACCAGGCGCACTACCAGGACCTGTACTTCGGCGAGGGCAAGAACGCCGAGTCCCTGAAGACCTACTACGAGACCCAGTCGTCCGGCCGTTACTCGGTCGACGGCGAGGTCTCCGACTGGGTGAAGGTCAAGTACAACGAGGCCCGGTACGGTCGCGACTGCGACATCACCGGCCTGTGCACCGACACGAACATGTGGGCGCTCGTCACCGACGCCGCCAACCAGTGGGTCGCCGACCAGAAGGCCTCGGGTCGCACCGACGCCCAGGTCAAGGCCGACATGGCGAGCTTCGACCAGTGGGACCGGTACGACTTCGACGGCGACGGCAACTTCAACGAGCCCGACGGGTACATCGACCACTTCCAGATCGTCCACGCCGGCGGCGACCAGTCCGACGGTGACCCGCAGCAGGGTGAGGACGCCATCTGGGCGCACCGCTGGTACGCGTACAACACCTCGGCCGGCGTCACCGGCCCCGCCACCAACAAGGCGGGTGGCACGCAGATCGGCAACACCGGCATCTGGATCGGTGACTACACCGTCCAGCCCGAGAACGGCGGCCTGAGCGTCTTCGCTCACGAGTACGGCCACGACCTCGGTCTGCCGGACGACTACGACACCTCCGGTGGCAGCAACAACAACAGCGAGTTCTGGACGCTCATGGCCCAGAGCCGTCTCTCCGGCGCGGGCGAGCCCCTCGGCACGCGCCCCGGTGACCTCGGCGCCTGGAACAAGATGCAGCTCGGCTGGCTGGACTACGAGACCGTCGTCGCGGGTCAGAAGAAGACCCTGAACCTCGGCCCGCAGGAGTACAACACCAAGAAGGCGCAGGCCGCGGTCGTGGTCCTGCCCGACAAGGAGGTCACCACCGACCTCGGTGCGCCGTTCGCCGGTGAGAGCCAGTACTTCTCCGGCAACGACGACAACCTCAACACCACGCTGACCAAGTCGGTCGACCTCACGGCGGCCACCTCGGCGTCGTTCGACCTCAAGGGCCGCTACAACATCGAAGAGGGTTACGACTACCTCTACTTCGAGGGCTCCACCGACGGCACCACCTGGACCGCGCTCAACGGCACGGTCGACGGTGCCCCGCTCGGCGTCGACGGCGCAGTGCCGCCGCGCCCGGCTCTCGGTGGCGACAGCGGTGGCGCGTGGAAGGACATCAGCATCCCGCTGACGCAGTACGCCGGTAAGAAGGTGCAGGTCCGCCTGCACTACATCACCGACGGTGGCCTCTCCGCGGGCGGCTTCTTCGGCGACGACCTGACCATCACGGCGAATGGCGCTGTGGTCTCCACCGACGGTGCCGAGGGCACCCCGGAGTGGACCGCGGCCGGCTTCTCCGTCGAGGGTTCGTCGATCACCGCCGAGTACGACAACTTCTACATCGCGGGCAACCGCACCTACACGTCGTACGACAAGTACCTGAAGACGGGCCCGTACAACTTCGGCTGGGCGACCACCAAGCCGGACTGGGTCGAGCACTTCGCGTACCAGCAGGGTCTGCTGATCTCGTACAACGACACGTCGTTCGCTGACAACAACGTCAACGTGCACCCCGGCGGCGGTCGTAACCTGATCATCGACAGCCACCCGGCGCCGTTCTACAACCTCGACGGTGTCCCGTGGCGTTCGCGGATCCAGCTCTACGACGCGCCGTTCGGCACGACCAAGGCGGACTCGTTCACGCTGCACATCAACGGCAAGCCCAGCTACATCCGGGGCCAGGCCGCGCAGCCGACGTTCGACGACACCAAGAAGTACTTCTACGACGAGATCCCGTGGGCCGGCGTCAAGCTCCCCGCGGTCGGCGTGAAGATCAAGGTTGTCGAGCAGAACGGCACCTCGCTGAAGGTCAAGTTCTCCTGATCGACCGCACCACAGCGACGCCCGGGGGCTTCGGCCCCCGGGCGTCGCCCCTTTTTCCGCCCCTCCGCCGGGAACCCTCGGCCGCCGATCCGGGTCTCACTCACGGAGGTTCGTCATGATCGCTTTTCCCCGTACGGCTCCAGCAACGCTCCTGGTCCTCGGCTTCCTCACGGCGTGCTCCGGGCCTGCCGTGACACCGGGCACCTCCGTGCCGGTCACGCCCAGCGGCGTCACGCCGAGTGCCGCCCCCAGCTCGACCGAGCCCACACCGGTGCCCAGCGGCCCCTACAACTCGGTGCCGACCGGTGCGCCGCCCTCGAAGCCCGCCGGCATCCCCAAGACGCCGACGGACAACATCCCGGCCGGCTGGACCGAGGGCACGGTCACCCGCGGCGGCACCGGCCCCTGCTACGGCCTCGTCACCTTCGACGGCGTCCCCTACGCGATGTACTCGGACGCCGGCGTCACCCTGACCAAGGGTGATCACATCAAGGCCCGTCTGACCCCGGCGAAGCTGCGCATCAACTGTGGCGAAGGCACCCCCGTCGCCATGGGCGCCGTCCAGCATTTCCCCTGACCCGTACCCTGTTTTTTATGAGTGCCCAGGTGGACGAGACGTGCGTCCTGACGGAAGGTCCGTGGACCCACCGTTTTGTCGGCGCCAACGGCAGCCGCTTCCACGTCGTCGAGGCGGGCACCGGGCCCCTCGTGCTTCTGCTGCACGGCTTCCCCGAGTTCTGGTGGACGTGGCACGACATGCTCACCCGGATCGCCGACGCGGGCTTCCGGGCCGTCGCGATCGACCTCCGCGGTTACGGCGCCAGCGACAAACCACCGCGCGGCTACGACGGATACACGATGGCCGCCGACGTCACCGGTCTGATCCGGGCACTCGGCGAACGCTCGGCGATGATCGTCGGTGCGGGCGCCGGCGGCATGATCGGCTGGGCCGCGGCGGCGTTCCACCCCAAGATGGTCAGCCGGCTCGTGGTGCTCGGCGCGGCCCACCCCCTGCGGCTACGGGCGGCGCTCTTCGCCGACCCGCGCGGCCAGTTCTCCGCGAGCGCCGGACTTCTCCGCTTCCAGGTCCCCCGGTACGAGCACGTGCTCACCAAGGACGACGCGGCCCTGGTCGGCGAGCTGATCGAGCGCTGGAGCAGTCCGAGGTGGACGGAGACGCCCGAGTACGCCGAATACGTCGCCCGGTGCCGGGAGGCCATCCAGATCCCGCAGGCGGCGTTCTGCGCGCTCGAGGCGTACAGGTGGGTGTTCCGGTCGGCGTTGCGGTTGCAGGGATACCGCTTCGTCAAGCTGATGCAGCAGCCGCTGGTCACCCCGACGCTGCAGATGCACGGCGCACTGGACACCGCGGTGCTGCCCAGGACGGCGCAGGGTTCGGGTCGATATGTGATCGCGCCCTACGAGTGGCGCCTCATCGAGGACGCCGGCCACTTCATCCACCAGGAAGCACCCGACGTCGTGACGGGTGAGGTCCTGCGCTGGCTGAAAGCCTAGAAGTCAGACCCGGTGTTCGTAGAGGTCGGTGACCTCGTGCGCCGGGGCCCACCCCTGGTAGACGCCGAAGTCGAACTCCTCGAGCCCCAGACCGTGCGCGACCGGCGCCCGGCCGCCCGTGTATTCCAGGCGCAGCCACGAGTCGGCCTCGGCCAGCACGATGAACGGCTCACCCCGCCACGAGCACGTCGTGCGCACGTAGACAAGATCACCGAACTCGCCGGGCTCGAGCACACGGACGTACCGGCCCGGCCGGGCCTCCTCGAAACCGTCACCGGGCTCGGGCGCGTAGATCCGCACATTCTCGCCGTCGGGCGCCGCGTCGTACTCCCGGCCGTGCCACGTCACCACGTACCCGTCGCGCATCACTGCTCACCGACCCGGCGCCACACCGGCGCGTCGCAGTCGAACATCGCGATCATCCGCTCGTCGCCGTTCTCGTCCATGCGCCACAGCTGCGTACCGTGCGGAAGCCGCACGCTGTCCACCTTGAACTCCGCGATGACGTCCTTGCCCTCGCCGGGCGCAAACCCGTTGCCCCGGAACGGCGGCCGCTCGATGACCCACCCGTCCATGGCCCGCAGCGCCTGCTCGCTCTGCCCGCCGTACGGAATGCGGTAGAGGCTGGGCCGGTGCGCCGGCCAGCGAAGCACAAAGGCCTCCTTGGCGTCCGGCTGGTACGGCGAACCGTCGTAGAGCAGGCCGAGCGCCGCAAAAAGCTCCCCCGGGCTGCGCAGATGCTCGACCTCGCCCGCCCGGTGCACAAACCCGGCAACCCGGTCGTAGCCGCGTTCGAGGTAGTAGTCGATCTGCTCGGCCGGCACGGCCTTCTGCATGGTGGTCAGCTGCGCGGACTGCTCGGTCGGCAACGGCGTCACGGCACCGGTCTCGACCGGCGCATCCGCCGGGTCGCCGCCGAGCCCGGCCTCCACGGCCCAGCTCGCCAGCGCGATGACCTGCGGCCCCGGATACTTCGCGCCGATCGCCGACGTCGGGTTCACCGCAAACGACCAGGCCGGATCCGGCCAGTTACGGATCAGATCGACAAACCGCACCCCGACCGTACGGGTGGGCTCGGCGAAGTGCTCGCCCAGCCTGTCCCGGCTGGTGAAGACGACCAGGAACCGCTCGTCGTCGATCTCCTCGGTCCGGAACGCAAACCCGGACTCACCGGGAGCACTGCCCGGCCGCGAGTTGTGCGCGACGGGCACGAGCACCGTGGCCAGCAGCAGCGTGGAGAGGAACGAGTCGGTGCTGCTCTCGCCCACGGCCTGGTAGAGGTCACGCTCGACCTCGTTGGCGGGCACGAAGTCGTCATCGTCGTCGGCCGGCTCCCGGCTAACCGGCGGCGCTGACACCGGCGCCTGCGCCGGAGCGGGTGCCGGCACGGACGGCCTTGCGGCAGCCGCAGGAACAACCGGCGGCGTCGAGGAACGACCAGCACCACCCGCACCGGGAATGACCGGCGGAGCCAGGCCAGGCTGCGGTGCGGGGGCAGGAGGCTCGGCGGCCGGCGCGCGCCCGGCCAGCGCCTGAGCAGCGGCAGCCATCGACGGCGGACGCTCGGACGGCGGCGTCACCTGCCGTCGCGGCAGCCCACCCGGAGCGCTGTCGTTCTCGTCCGGGCCCTCGTCGACCTCGACCGGCGGCGGAATGTGCGCAGGCAGCGGCGGCGTCTGCGCCATCGGCGTCCGCGTGGGCAGCTTGGCGTCCGGACGCTGCAACGGCGGCATCTCGGTGGCACCCCGACCTCCGCGGCTCCCCAGCGCATCGAGCGCACTGGACCCACCGGTCCTGCTCGCCAGCGCATCGAGGGCGCTCGGGACGTTCGGCCGGGCTGCACCGCTGGATGCCTCACGAGCCGGAATCGTCGGTGACCGGTAAGCGGCCGGGACCTCACTGCTGCTCGCGCCCTGCGCTGACACACCGGACGGAGACGACTCGGCGTCCCCGGAGGTCGGCTGATCCTCGTCCCGCGAGGCGGTAACGGTGTCACTGTCATCGTCCGTCGCCGCCGACGCTGCGGAGACGCCGGACGGCCCCGCAAACCCCGTGGGCCGGCTGGACGGACCGGCGGCACCCGCCTCCGACCCACCACCCAGCCGCGGCGAAGTGGGTTGCCCGGACGCGCCATCAAGACCCGACGCCGGCCGCGAGGAAGACCCGCCGGACTCACCGGCGTAGGCAGTGGGCTGCATGGACCTGCCACCCGCACCACCGGGCTGACCGGAAGAACCAGGCTGATCCGCGTAACCACCGGGCTGCGCGGAACCCGACCCGGGCTGATCCGCGAAACCGCCCGACTGGGCGGAACCGCGCTGATCCGCAAAACCACCGGGCTGCGCGGAACCCGACCCGGACTGATCCGCAAAACCGCCCGACTGGGCCGAACCGCGCTGATCCGCAAAACCGCCAGGCTGCGCGGAACCCGACCCGGACTGATCCGCAAAACCGCCCGACTGGGCCGAACCGCGCTGATCCGCAAAACCGCCAGGCTGCGCGGAACCCGACCCGGACTGATCCGCAAAACCGCCCGACTGGGCCGAACCGCGCTGATCCGCAAAACCGCCAGGCTGCGCGGAACCCGAGCCGGACTGATCCGCAAAACCGCCCGACTGGGCCGAACCGCGCTGGTCCGCAAAACCACCGGGACGAGCGGGGCCGGGACCGGACTGATCCGCGTAACCACCGGGGCCACCGGGGCCGGAACCAGGCTGGTCCGCGTAACCGCCCGGCTGAGCGGGAGCCGAACCGGACTGGTCGGCACCGCCGCCAGGCTGGGCGCTGGCGCTGCGATCGGACACGCCGAAGCCGTTGAACTGGCCGCCCGGGATGTCGCTGCCCCGGCCGCCACCACTGAGCCCGGGCGGAGTGCCCGGCACGCGGGAGGGAAGGCCACTGGGCAGCACCGCGCCGGGCGTTCGCAGCGGCAGACCACCCGGTCCGACCGGCGCATCAGCCGGCGCACCCGCCCTGGAGGCAGGCGCACCCGGCCCAGAAGGAGCACCGGGCCCGGAAGCAGCACCCGGTCCCGAAGGTGCACCCGGCCTGGAAGCAGGACCCGGTCCAGAGGGTGCACCCGACCTGGAGGCGAGACCACCAGCACCGGAAGCATTCACTCCGGAATTGAGCCCGCCGGGCCGAGCAGCAAGCCCACCAGGCGAAGAATTAGGCGCACCAGACCCGGAAGCGGACCCACCAGGCCCGGCAGCGGGCATCGGACGCTCGGAACCGGGCACGCCGCTTGCGGAACCAGAACCACCGGCAGCCGGACTCTGAGCGCCCGAGCCACCCGACGCCGCGGCACCGTAGCCGGAGCCGCCATAACCCGCGCCGCCCGCGGACGATCCCCCAGCCACCCCAGCGCCCGACATCGGGGCGCCGGACATCGGCTGGTCGGTCATCGGGCCGCCGGGCTTGTTGGCTGCGTAGCCCTGAGCTGCGGCAGTCGCCGCCAGCGTCGCGGCCGCGTGGAGGTCCTGGATGCGGTTGGGGGCGTTGCTGCCCTCGCGGCCCGGGCCGCGGGTGGGCAGGCGCAGGTCACCGCGGGAGAGTTGGGCCACGAACCAGGCCGGGAGGTATCCCTCGATCGGCAGACCGGGGTTGACCGCCAGCCACCATTCGAGGTTGGGCCAGGTGTCAGCGAGCTCCGCGTAGGCGACACGCCGGGCGGAGCCGGTGTAGTCGGCCAGGCAGGCCTGCAGCGCGGACGGGGAGGTAAAAGCCAGCACGTGAGTGCGGCCGCCGGTGCTCCACGTACCCCAACCGAGCGGCGCGAGGCCGGCGAGGGCATCCGCCGAGACCGGTAGGAGTAGATCGACACCGGCGAGAATACGGAAGTAGGACTCCTGGTCGTCGGTGCGCAGAGCGTTGCGCATCGCGACTTCGGCGTCCGTAGCCGGTTCCCACTCGGTCACGTCCACCTCTCCCTTCGCGGCGAACGGGCCACCTCAACGCGTACAACCTACAAGGTCAGGCCACGATCACAATGGGCGGCCGTATGCATACAGCCGAGAAGGGGCGCCGGAACCGGTCGGCGTCGCGCAGCGACACGGCCCGATGACCGAAAGTAGCTGCGGAGACGGGAACGGCCGGAACGATCGTTCCGGCCGTTGCACACCACGAAGATCAGGTGAAGCGCTTCTCCGCGTTGCCCTCGGTCGTGGCGTAGTCCGTGGCGGACTGGTCGACCGCGACCTTGATGTCCCGGAGGATGCCCTTCAGATCGGTGGACGCCTGGGTCCACTGCTGCTGACGCAGGGCGTAGGCGGTCTGCGCCTTGCCCTCCCACGTCGCCACCAGCGGACGAGCATCGGCCTCGAGCTGGCTGAGCTGCGACTCGAGCTCGTTCAGCGCCTTCTGAATGTCCGCTCCGGCCTGGGCCAGGGCGCTGAAATTGACCTTCAGCAAACCGTCGTTCATGAAGTGATCCTCCCCCGCTTAGTTTTCGAGCGGCAGTGAGTAGCCACCGCCACCGGACTTGGTCACCATGCTGGCCGCCGAGTCATCGGTGTTGGTGTAGCTGATGCCGGAGGTCTTGATCGCCTCGGCGGTGTCCGCCAGGGCCTTGTTCAGCTTCGACAGGTCGTTCTGGTACTGGACCTTGACCGTCTCGAACGCCTTGCCGCCGCTGCCGACCCATGCGGTCTGCAGCACAGAAAGCTCGTTCATCAGCTTGTTCAGCATCGACGTGAGCGAATTGTTGACACCTTCGAACTGCGTGGCGGTCTTCGCCATCACCGCGGCTTCTGCCTGCGTCTCGGACACTCCGGACGTCACCCCGCTTTCTTGAATCGTCTGTCGTCGCGCCGGGTCCTGAGTGGACAAGTCGTGCGGAACGACCACCGGCGCATTGACGTAGCCCTCAGATTAACCGTTTCCACCAGCTGGTGGGGGGCACCTCTGAGCAGCTTGTTTCCTGTTGGCGTCGCTGACGGTAGCGACTCCGACGCAGTCACGGTATCCCCGCCGGGCAACCTGTGGATATCGATGCTGCCCCCTGCTCCGGCCGCCCGGGCCATACGATGAGGCCGCTCAGGCAGGCGAACCACGGAAAGGCAGGCGCACGGTGACGGCAGAGGTGGCGGGTGGCCGCAGCTTCCCCGAGCTCAGTGGCGCCGGACAGCAATTGCCCAAGGTGCGCACCCAACGTGTCCGGCATGGACGATTGTTCGGTATTCGCACCGGTCAGTTGGTCAGCACTCAAGTGGCCGCCGCGGCCTTACTCGTCGGCGCGATCAACGGCCCGATCACGTTCGCCGCGGCCGCGTTCCTCGCCGTGATCCTGCTCGCCGTGACCTGGCTGCGGCTCCGCGGCCGCTGGGCGTTCGAGTGGCTGGGCACGGGCATGCACTTCGCCGGTCGCAAGCATGCTGTCCCGGTCGCCGATGCCCCGACCGCGCTGCTGGAGTTCGTCGCGCCCGGGTCGCGGATCGATCAGGCCGAGCTCGGCGGTGATCCGGCCGCGGTGATCGTCGACGGGCACGGCCTCACCGCCGTCCTCGAGCTCGGCGACCCGAACGGCCTGCTCGCCGAGGAGACCGTGACGCTGCCGTCGCCGGTCGGCCTGCTGCCGCCCGCGGGTGCCGAGCATCCGCCGTGCCGCCTGCAGCTCCTGCTCATCGGCGCTCCGGCGCCGTCGCTGCGGGCCGGCGGAGGCACGCCTGCGAACTCGTACAGGCAGCTCACCGACGGCCGTCTGCTCGGCCACAGCCGGGCCTTGCTCGCCGTACGCGTGATGCGCGCCGAGGGCTGGTCCGAGGAGGATCTGCGGCGGGCGCTGTCCGGGCTCGTCCGCAAGCTGCTGCGCCGGCTCAATCCGACCCCGGCGCGTCCGCTCGGTGAGGCCGCGGCCCTGCGGGTCATCGCCGAGCTGGCTCACGACGACGGCATCGGCATCGCGCAGGAGACGTGGCCCGGTCTGCGGGTCGGCAGCCTGACGCAGGCCACGTTCCGCCTGCGCCGCTGGCCCGACCTGCGGATCGAGACGTCACGCCGGCTGGTGGCGCGCATGCTGACCCTGCCCGCCGCGGCCACGACCGTCGCGCTCGGTGCGGGTCCCCGCTCGGCCACCGGCACGGACACCGAGATCGACCTGACCGTTCGTCTCGCGGCGCCGGACACCGCCTCGCTCTCGGTCGCGACCCAGGCGCTGCGCAAGCTCCTGGCCGGCGAACGCGCCACGGCACGGCGGCTCGACGGCGAGCACCTCGACGGCCTGACCGCGACCCTCCCGCTGGGCATTCCGTCGGCACCGGGTCTGCCCGGCCGCCCGAGCTTCGACGCCGCCCGCGCCGACCTGCTCGACGACCTGCAGCTGCCGATCAGCAGCGCCGGTCTCATGATCGGCAGCAACCGCAAGGGCGAGCCGGTCATCGCGCGGCTGTTCCGGCCCGAGCAGACCCGCGCGCTGCTCGTCGGCGGTGTCCGCTGCGCCCAGCTGGTCGCGCTGCGGGCCATGGCCCTCGGGGCCCGCGTGGTCGTGCAGACGGCCCGCCCGCAGGCCTGGGAGCCATTCGTCCGCGGCGCGGCGGTGCCCGGCGAGGCGATCGCCGTGATCCCGCCGGGCCGCGCGGTGGAGGTCCCCCCGGGTTCGGCCCTGCACCCGCTGCTGGTCGTGGTCGACATCGGTCCCGTGGGCGCCGACAACCGCCCCGGCGCCGGCTGGCAGGCCACGCTGGTGGTCCGCGACGACTTCAGCCCGGCCGATGCCGACGTGGCTTCACGGGCCGACCTGCTGGTGGTCCAGCCGCTGCGCCCGGAGGAGGCGACGCTCGTGGGCGCCGCCCTCGGCCTGGGTGAGACCGCCAAGTGGCTGACCCAGATCCGCTCGGACATGGTTGGCGTCATCAACAGGCGCGCGGTCCGCTGGGCGACCCTGTCGCAAACTCCGATCGAGGCACAGCTGATCGGCCCTCCGGTCCGAGGCTGAGGGCCGGGAGCAAAACCGGCTATTGATCGGAATTGTCGGGACAGGCCGGGCAACGAGCCGGTCAAGATCGGGGAGTGTCGCCCGCTTCGGTGGCCCGGTCGTGGCACCATCCGGTGCCATGGGCATCCTCATCCGGCTGGTGATCACCGCCGTCTCACTGTGGATCGCGACTCTGCTGATCGGCGGCATCCGCCTCACCACCGACTCCATCGGCGGTCAGATCGGCACGCTGCTGGCGGTCGCGGTGATCTTCGGCATCGTCAACGCGGTCCTACGCCCGATCATCAAGACGATCGGCTGCGGGCTCTACGTGCTGACGCTGGGCCTGATCTCCCTGGTCATCAACGGTCTGCTGTTCCTGCTGGTCAGCTGGATCGCCGGGCAGTTCGACCTGCCGTTCCACGTGGACGACTTCTGGCCCAGCGCCGTGCTCGGTGCGCTGCTGGTCGGCGTCGTGAGCTGGGTGCTGAACATGCTGGTCCCGGACGGCGGGGACGACGACTGACCCGGGAGAACGGGCGCACCGCGTGCTGAACGAACGCCGCGACGACGGCTTCGTGCTGACCGATGATCCCGAGCGGGTCGACCACGACCTGGTGCACGAGTGGATCGCCGGGACCTACTGGGCGACCGGGCGGCCCGCCGACGTCATGCGCCGGGCGACCGCGGGTTCGGAGCCCGTCGGCATCTACCGCGAAGCCGACGGGAGCCAGGTCGCCTTTGCGCGGGTGGTGACGGATGGCGTCGTCTTCGCGTACCTGTGTGATGTTTTTGTCGATCCGGCCTGGCGGGGGCGCGGTCTCGGGCGGTGGCTGGTCCGGGCCTTGCGCGATGATCTGGCCGCTCGCGGCCTGAGGCGGTTTCTGCTCGTGACGCGGACCGCGCAGGGTGTCTATGCGCCTCTGGGCTTCACGCCGGTCGACGGCGAACGCTGGATGGAGTGCGACCTCCAGGCCACTGCCGGCGGATTGGCCCGGTGAGCTGGAACATATGCAAGGACCGCATCACGCCACGACCCTTACCGTGAGGGCATGGGCGAGGAACGACGCGGTTATCTGTACGGCTTGACGGCCTACGTGTTGTGGGGCTTCTTCCCGATCTACTTCAAGCTGCTCGCGCCGTCGCCACCGCTGGAGATCCTCGCCCACCGGGTGATCTGGTCGGTCGTGTTCATCAGTCTGCTGCTGCTCGTCCTGCGCAACTGGCGTTTCCTCGGCCAACTGGCCCGTGACCGGCGGCTGCTCGGTGGCATCACGCTCGCGGGTCTGCTGATCGGCGTCAACTGGGCGACCTACATCTACGGCGTCAACTCGTCGCGGGTGGTCGAGACGGCGCTCGGGTACTTCATCACGCCGCTGGTCGTGGTCCTGCTGGGTGTCACCGTGCAGCGTGAACGGCTGCGGGCGTGGCAGTGGGCCGCTGTCGGGATCGGCGGGCTGGCCGTGGCGGTGCTGACCGTCGACTACGGGCACCTGCCGTACATCGCGCTGGCGCTGGCGGCGAGTTTCGGGTCGTACAGCCTGGTGAAGAAGCGGCTGGGGCTGCCGCCGGCCGAGGGTCTGTTCGTGGAGTCGGCCGTGCTCGCGGTGCCCGCGCTGGTCTACCTCGGGTGGCTCAACGCGACCGGCGGCGCGGAGTTCGGGCACGTGTCGGCCACGCACACCGTGCTGATGCTGTTCTCGGGCATTGCTACGGCCGTACCGTTGCTGCTCTTTGCCGGGGCGGCCAACCGCGTGCCGCTGGTCGGGCTCGGGATCCTGCAATATGTCGCGCCGATTCTGCAGCTGGCCGGGGGGGTGCTGCTCTTCCACGAGCCGATGCCGGCCGCGCGGCTCGCGGGTTTCGGCCTGGTCTGGATCGCGCTGATCATCTTCACCGTGGACGGCCTGCGATCGGCCCGGGCCACCAAAGCCACCAAAGGGAGGACGGCGGCTGCCTCAGCGGCCGCCACCGCCGAACCAACCGCCGCCCTTCCGCCGCGCTGACGAGGGGTCTCGTCAGGGGACGTCGTACGACAACAGTGTCTTGTCGTCGTTGCGTACCAGTGCCAGCCGGGACAGCGTGCCGTCGGTGAAGTGCGTGACACCGGACATGCTGAACTCCTTGCCGGGCGAGGCCACCCACGAGCCGAGCTGCTCACTCTCGTCGTCGGGCCCGTACGCCATGAGCCGGATCCGGTAGGGCTCGGACTCGGAATTGCCCCGGTTGTAGAAGCAGACCAGGTTGATCTTCGTGCCGCCGGCCGCACCCGTCAGGTTGATCTGGGCCGTCACCGGGACCCGCTCGTTCGCCGGCGTCATCGCCACCGTCGGACCGGGCACCACCGGCGGAGTCGCGTCACGGCCCATCCAGAAGACCGCCCCGACACCCACGACCAGCGCGAGGCAGGCAGCCGCCAGCGCGGAGCCGAGCACGCGGAAACGGACCTTCCGGCGTTCCTGACGCCTGGTCGTCTGAGCGGCCGAGACCAGCTCGGGCATGCTCGTCCGCCGGTTGCGGGGTGGCGGCGACGGGAAGTCCGGGGCGAGCAGCTTCTCGAAGTCGGCGGGGTCGAGCCGGCCGAGCAGACCCGGGAGCACCGCGATGTCCGCGACCGCCTCACGGCAGAACGAACAGGTCGCGAGGTGGCGTTCGTAGGCCGCGCGTTCGGCGGGAGAGAGGGCACCGAGGACGTACGCACCGTCGTCGTGCTCGTGGTCGCACCTCATCCCGTCACCCCCATCTCGTCCAGAACCATGCGTAGCGAGCGCAGCGCGTAGTGCGTGCGCGACTTGACCGTGCCGGGTGGGACCCCGAGTCTCGCGGCGGCCTCGGCAACGGAACGCCCCTGGTAGAAGCACTCCACCAGGACTTCACGATGGCTCGTGGAGAGACGCCCCAGTGCCTCCGCGACCGTCCAGGCCTCCACGGCCCGGTCCGCCTCGTCCGCGCTGGGCGGCGGCTCGGGAATCATGTCGGTGACCACCTCGCCCACCCGGACCGACCGGCGCCTCCAGGCATCGATCGCCAGGTTGCGCGCGGTGGTGAACAGCCATGACCGCACCGCGCCGCGCTCGGGGTCGAGCGCTTCGGGATAGCGCCAGGCCCTCAACAGCGTCTCTTGCACAAGATCTTCTGCCCGCTGCCGGTCGCCGCCGGAGAGGCGTACGGCGTGCGCGAACAGGGCTTCCCCGTGCTCGTCCTGCAGAGCGCGCAGCAGCTCGGCATCCTGATCTTCCAAGCCTGCCGACCTCCTCCGCGCGTTCCAACCCGTATTACGTGCACACGGGTCGGGCGGTTCAAAGGAGTCTTAAGCCTGCAGTTCAGGCGGTGGCAGCATCACCCGTCGAGAGTGCTTCCGCGACATTCCGGGCAGCGGCGGTGAGCTTCGCCCGGACGACGCGGGCCGAGGTCAGCATCTCGGCGGCCGGGAGGGCGCAGGCCAGCACGAGCCGGCGTTCCATGTCGCGGTCGCTGACGACGTTGACGGCGGCGCAGGCGAGCCCTTGCCGGAACTGCCCCATCTCCAGCTGCATGCCACGGCGTTCCCCGGCGGCCAGGTCGGCCTCGAGCGCCTCGGGTGAGGTCAGCGTGGCCGGGGTGAACGCCCGCATGCCCCAGTCACGCAGATAGCGGGCGCGCTGGTCGGCGGTGAGCGTGGCCAGCAGGGCCTTGCCGAGCGCGGTCGCGTGGCCGCCCTCGTCGAAGCCGGGTGCCATGTCGTCCATGAACGGCGACCGGGCGCCCTCCGCCGAGGCGGTGACAGCGATCCTGCCGCCGACGAACCGGCCGAGGTAGTGGCTGTAACCGGTCTCGACCGCCGCCCGCCGCAGCGCCTCGCCCACCGAGGGCGGTCCGCGGAACGCCGACACCAGCTCGCGATAGCGGTCCGCGATCTCCAGACCGACGATGTAGGTACCGTCCTCCCGGCGGATCACGTAGCCCTCGTAGGCCAGGGTGCGGACAAGGTGATAGGTCGTCGCGACAGTCAGCTCGCACCGCCGAGCGATCTGTTTCACGGTGAGACCACGCGGGGCCCGACCCACCGATTCGAGCACACGCAGGGCGCGTGACACGCTCCGGATGAGATCTGACGGCTCCGCCAGGGGGTCGCGCACAGCCACCTCCGACGCCGGGGACTTACACCATATGAATAATCTTCCCCCGACGGAATGCCTGAAGCGTGTCGATCAAGACCGATCTTTACGGCACGTGTGGTCATTGACACTCACCGTCCCGGGATCACCACTGCGGGGCATAACCTCCGTTTGATGGCCGAGCCGCAGATCTCCTCCGCCCAAACCGCATCTACCAGCACTGATGCGGTTCAGCCGCGGCGTGCGGTGACCGGCGCGCTTACCACGACCATCGCCTGTTCGGTCCCGGTCTTCCTCGTCGGCGGACTCGCCGTACAAATCGGAGAAGAACTCAGGTTTTCCCCGGCAGGCCTCGGACTGGCCGTCTCGGCGTACTTCGGGGCAAGCGCCCTCGCCTCCGTGCCCGCCGGCGCCCTCGTCGAACGCTTCGGCTCGACCACGATCGCCCGCGCCGGCATCGCGCTCGCGTCCGTGTCACTGCTGACGATCGCCGTCGCGGCCCGATCACTGTGGACACTCATCGCGATCCTGGCCCTCGGTGCGGCCGCCAACGCTCTCGGCCAGCTGGCGAGCAACACCAGCCTGTCGCGGCACGTCCCGGTCCGGCGCCAGGGCCTGTCGTTCGGCGTCAAACAGGCCGCGATCCCCGTCAGCACGCTGCTCGCGGGTGCGGCCGTACCGGTGGTGGCGTTGACCGTCGGCTGGAGGTGGGCGTTTGTCCTCGCGGCGGTCGGTGCTGCGGGCGCGCTCTGGCTCGTACCGTCGGAGAAGGATGAGACAAAACGGCGCCAGACGGGCGGCGGAGAGCGGGCCACCGCGGCCCTGATCGTGATCGGTGTGGGCGCGACCCTCGCGGCGGGCTCGGCGAACGCGCTCGGCACCTTCCTGGTCGACTCGGCGGCGGCCCGCGGAATGGCCCCCGGCACGGCCGGTCTCGCGCTGACCCTGGGCGGCGCGGTGTGCGTGATCGCCCGGGTCTTCGGCGGCTGGCAGGCCGACCGCTTCCCGTCCCGTCAGATCGCCGTCATCGCCGCCCTGCTCGCCGTAGGTGCCGTCGGCCTGGCCCTGATGGCCGTGGCGGGCACGGTGACGCTGGTCGCCGGTGTGGTGCTCGGCTTCGGTTTCGGCTGGGCCTGGCCCGGCCTGATGAACTTCGCGGTCGTCCGCCTCCACCCCCAGGCGCCCGCGGCCGCCACGTCGATCACCCAGACCGGCGTTTACGCGGGCGGCTGCCTCGGACCGCTAGGCCTGGGCGCTCTGGCCGCCGCAGCCGGCTATCCGGTGATGTGGACCGTCGCCGCCATCGCCATGGTGTGGGCCGCAGCCGCCATGGTCGTCGGCAGCCGCATGCTCGCCCGCCACGCGGCGGCGATGAGCTGACCTGCTCGTGCTTGGCCGGCTCGTGCTTGGCCGGCCTAGGTGGCGCCGTCAGCTGGTGCGGTCGGCGATGAAGTCACACAGCGACTCCATCGCCTTGCGGGGCGAACCGGCCGGCAGCGGCGCGAGCTGAGCCCGAGCCTCCTCGGCGTAGGTGCGAACGGTTTCCCGCGCACGCTTCATCGCCGCGGACTCCCGCAGCAGGCCCAAAGCCTCAGCATGCAGAGCGTCATCAACGAGCGGCCCGGACGCCAGGAGCTCCCGCAGCCGCACCGCGGAAGCATCGGTGTCATCACCGGCCAGCGCATAAAGCACCGGAAGTGTCGGCACACCCTCACGAAGATCGGTGCCCGGCGTCTTCCCCGACTGCACCGACTCGGAAGCAATGTCCAGCAGATCGTCGGACAACTGGAAAGCAATGCCGATCGTCTCGCCATAACCGGTGAGCGCCTCGACCTGCTCCGGCGTCACCCCCGAAAAAAGCCCCCCGAACCGCGCCGACGTGGCGATGAGCGAAGCCGTCTTCTCAGTGATCACATGCAGGTAGTGCGCAATCGGATCAGAACCCCGCGGCCCGACCGTCTCCGCGATCTGCCCGTGCACCAGCCGCGCGAACGTCCGCGCCTGCAGATGAACAGCCTCGGTCCCGAGCGAAGCCGCAATGTCCGCAGCCCGCGCAAAAAGATAATCACCGACCAGAATCGCGACCGAATTACCCCACCGCGCATTGGCACTCGGCGCCCCGCGCCGCACAGCCGCCTCATCCATGACATCGTCGTGGTAAAGCGTGGCCAGATGCGTCAACTCGACAACCAGCGCCGCAGGCACAATCTCAGCCCGCGTCGGATCACCCATCTGCGCACCCAGGGCCAGAATCAACGGCCGAAACCGCTTCCCCCCAGCATCCATCAGATGCCGCGCCGCCTCGGCCACCAGCGGATCAGCACTGGCAACATTGCTGCGCAGCTCATCCTCCACAGCAACCAACGTCGCCGACACCGACACGTCGACCCCAGGATCGATGTCAAGTCCAAGCGACGTCAGCGCGCTGTCACCGATGCTAACCACACTTTCACGATGCCATACGCCCCCGACAACACCGGGCCCAGGGGTCACCCGAACAAGATCAAAAACGATTCTCCCGTACGCGTTCGCCTTTGCACCCTCCGTCACCCGCCCCCGGCACCTGCCCACTCCCCCTGATCAGAAGGCCGCCGCCCGGGTAACCCCGGTCGCCCGCGACGCCAAAACTTGGCACACCGCAATACATCACAGAGCCCAGTTCCCACCCCAAACCGGACCCGCGGCCGTGCGCCCTCAAAGCCTCAGCCAGTCCCCACCCCTGTCTGCACGGAACCAGCCAGGGCCCGGACAGCCGCTTCAAGGGTGGAGCTGAGACCCACGGAGCCAGAACCTCACTTCGCGCGCGGATCGACCGGACGCGGTCACACCGCGCCAAGGTCAACACAACATCAATGAAATCGGCCCCTCAAAGCTTCAGACCAGGCCCAACTTCAACGAAGTTGGGCCTTCAAAGGCTTAGGCAGGGGCGACTTCCTTGAAGTCGGGCCTTCAAGGAGGGCGGGTAGGACCGACTTCAAGGAAACCGGGCCTTCAACCAGCTCGGGTAGGACGGACTTCAACGGAACCCGGGCCTTTAACCAGCCCGGGTAGGACCGACCTCAGTGAAATCGGTCCTTCAACGGGCTCAGGTAGGACCGACTCAGCGATGTCGAGGCTCAGCGTGCAGCTCAGGCCGGCCCGGTGCCGACACTGGCGCTACGCAGGTGAGGTCGAGGCCTACTTGGAGACCGAGACCGTCGCTTCGCGGACGAGTGTCGGCGGAGGCGTCGACGCTGGGCGTTCTCGTCGGCGGGTCCGGGCCCGTCGGCATAGAGCCGAGGCGACGGCAGCCGAGCGACGGCAAGGTCAACACAACATCAATGAAGTCGGGCCCTGAAAGGCCGAAATAGGCCCGACTTCAATGAAGTCGGGCCTTCAACGAACTCAGGTAGGACCGACTTCAGCGATGTCGAGGCTCCGGGTGTAGCTCAGGCCGGCCCGGTGCCAACACTGCCCGGTACGCAGATGTGCTCGAGGCCTGCGCGGGAAGTCGAGCGCTGCGCAGGTCGAGCCGGGGCCTGCGCGGTGAAGTCGAGCGCTGCGCGGGTGGAACCGAGGCATGTGTAGGGCCGGGATCGTCAGTTCGCGCACGGATCGAGGCGGCCGCAGCCTAGCGACGGCAAAGGTCAACACAACGTCAAGGAAGTCGGGGCTCTCAATGGCCCAGACAGGACCCACTTCAAGGAGCTTGGGCCTTCGAGGGACTTTGGCCGAGCCAACTTCCATGAAGTTGGGTCCTCAAGGGGCTCGGTAGGGCCAGCTTCGATGAAACCGGGCCCTCAAGAAGCTCGGGTTGGGCCAACCTCAATGAAGTCGGGCCCTCAGGGAGCCCGCGTAGGACCAACTTTGATGAAGTCGGGCCCTCAGGGAGCCCGCGTAGGACCAACTTCGATGAAGTCGGGCCCTCAAGGAGCCCGGAAGGACCAACCTCAATGAAGTCGGGCCCACAAGGAGCCCGCGTAGCACCAACCTCAATGAAGTCGGGCCCACAAGGAGCCCGGGAAGGGCCGACTTCGATGAAGTTGGGTCAGGGTGCGGCTCTTGGGGAGCACGGAGCTGGCAGGGTGCGGGTGCCCGGTTATGAGCCGCTGGGCGATTGGGTGGCCGGGCCCGGTCTCGGCGTGAGCGACGGTCAGTGCCATGCAACCAGGCACGAACATGCCCTGCCTTTGACGGGCACGCCCTTGACGGGCACCGCGAGCCTCTCAACAGCCACGACACGCCTCGCCTCCGACGGGCAACGACGTGCCTCGCTTTCGACGGGACGACATGTCCTGGCCTGGAGTTTGATTTGCACCGGCCGGGAGTAAACGGCAAAAGGCCCCGACCGGAACCCGGTCGGGGCCTTCGTGCAAGTCGCCGCGAGTTATCGGACGAATTGGGCTGCGTCGTTGGTGAGGTCCAGGAGCGGGGCCGGGACGACGCCCAGGGCGAGCGTTGCGATGACGCCGATCACCAGGGCGGCCGAGGTGAGGAAGCCGGGGATGGAGACCGACGGGGTGCTTTCGCCCGGCTCGGAGAGCCACATCATGACGATCACCCGGAGGTACGGGAACGCCAGGATCATGCTCGTGATGACGCCGAAGATGACGAGCCAGGTTTGCCCGCCGTCGATGGCTGCGCCGAAGACCGCGAACTTGCTCGTGAAACCGCTGGTCAGCGGGATGCCGGCGAAGGCCAGCATGATGAAGGAGAAGACGCCGGCGAAGAGGGGGCTTTTGCGGCCCAGGCCGGCCCACCTGGAGAGGTGGGTTGCTTCGCCGTCGGCGTCGCGGACCAGGGAGACGATGCCGAAGGCGGCCAGGACGGAGAAGCCGTAGGCGACCAGGTAGAACATCGTGCTGGACAGGCCCTCCTTGTTCAGCGCCAGGACGCCTACCAGGAGGTAACCGGCGTTGGCGATGGAGGAGTAGGCCAGGAGGCGCTTCATGTCGGTCTGGGTGACCGCCAGGATGGCGCCGGTCAGCATGGTCAGGACGGCGATGACGCCGAGGACCGGCTGGTAGTCCCAGCGGACGCCGTCGAAGGCCACGTAGAGGATGCGGAGGAGGGCGCCGAAGGCGGCGACCTTGGTGCAGGCCGCCATGAGGGCCGTGATCGGGGTGGGGGCGCCCTGGTAGACGTCCGGGGTCCAGACGTGGAAGGGGGCCGCCGCGCTCTTGAAGAGCAGGCCGATCGAGACGAGGGCCAGGCCGCCGAAGAGGAGGACTTCGCTGCGGTTGGGGTCGGCTACGGCCGTGTGGATGGCGGCGAGGTCGACCGCGCCGGCGAAGCCGTAGATGAGGGCCACGCCGAACAGGAAGAACGCTGAGGCGTACGAGCCGAGGAGGAAGTACTTGAGGGCGGCTTCCTGGCTCAGGAGGCGACGGCGGCGGGCCAGTGCGCACAGGAGGTACAGCGGCAGGGAGAAGACCTCGAGGGCCACGAACATGGTCAGGAGGTCGTTCGCTGCAACAAACAGGAGCATGCCGCCGAGGGCGAAGACGGTCAGCGGGTAGACCTCGGTGGCGCCGGGCTGGCCGCCCGCCTGCTTGAGGTCCTTCTGCGAGCCGACGGTGATGGCCGCCTGGGAGACGAAGGCGCCGCCCTGCTCGACCGAGCGTTCGCCGATCAGCAGGAGCGAGACCATGCCGAGGAGCAGGATCGAGCCCCACAGGAAGACGGTCGGGCCGTCGACGGCGACGGCGCCGCCGATGGTGACGACCCGGTTGTTGCGGCCCAGGATGACCGCGACCAGGGCGGCGACCAGGGCGAGGAGGGCCAGGCCGAGCTGGATGCCGTGGCGGCGCTGCTTCGGGATGATGGCCTCGAAGAGGATGCCGAGGCACGCCGCTCCGAAGAGGATCAGCATCGGCGCCAGGGCGCCATAGCTGATGTCGGGCAGTTTGAGGTCTCCCATGGCTACGGCGCCACCCTTCCGTTCGCGACCGCCGTCGGTGCGGGATCGGTCGTGCCGATGTCCTGCATGGTTGCCTCGACTGCCGGGTTGATCACATCGGTGACAGGCTTCGGGTAGAAGCCGAGGATCAGGAGCAGGAGCACCAGCGGCGCGACGACGATCTTCTCGCGCAGCGTGATGTCCTTGTGCATGGCCGGCACCTCGGTCAGGGCCGGGTTGAGCGTGCCCTGCGTGGTGCGCTGCACCATCCAGAGCACGTAGGCCGCAGCCAGGATGATGCCGACCGTGGCGATGACGGCGTAGACCTTGTGCACCGTGAACGTGCCGATCAGCACCAGGAACTCGCTGACGAACGGCGCGGTGCCGGGCAGGGCCAGCGAGGCCAGACCGGCGAAGAACAGCACGCCCGCCAGGACCGGCACGAGCTTGCCGGCGCCGCCGAAGTCGCTGATCAGGGCCGAGCCGCGGCGGGCCACGAACATGCCGACGACCAGGAACAGCAGGCCGGTCGCCAGACCGTGGTTGACCATGTAGAGCACCGAGCCGGTACCCGCCTGCGTGGTGAAGGCGAAGATGCCGATGCCGATGAAGCCGAAGTGGGCGATCGACGTGTACGACACCAGACGCTTCAGGTCGTGCTGACCGACCGCCAGGAGTGCCGCATAGATGATGCCGATCACGCCCAGGATCAGTGCCGCCGGGGCGAACCAGCGCGACGCCTCCGGGAACAGCGGGAGGCAGTAGCGCAGGATGCCGAACGTGCCGACCTTGTCCAGCACACCGACCAGCAGGGCGGCGGCCGGAGCCGGAGCGGCGACACCGGCGTCGGGCAGCCAGGTGTGGAACGGGAAGAACGGCGCCTTGACCGCGAACGCGATGAAGAAGCCGAGGAACAGCCAGCGGGCGGTGTTGGTGTCGAACGCCGCCGAGACGTCGCTGAGCTTCTGCCAGTCGAAGGTGTGACCGCCGACGACCCACAGGCCGATGACCGCCGCCAGCATGAAGAGACCGCCGACGAGCGAGTACAGGAAGAACTTCACCGCGGCGTACTGGCGACGGGCGCCGCCGTACGAGCCGATGATGAAGTACATCGGCACGAGCATGACCTCGAAGAACACGTAGAACAGGAACACGTCGGCGGCCGCGAAGACGCCGATCATCGTGCACTCGAGGGCGAGCAGCAGGGCGAAATACGTCGGCACCGAGCGCTTGCTCTCGTCGACGTCGTGCCAGGAGGCCAGGATCACCGCGGGCACCAGGACCGCGATCAGCATGAGCATCACCAGGGCGATGCCGTCCGCGGCGAAGGTGAACCGGGCGTCCCAGGTCGGGATCCACTGGTACGACTCGCGGAACTGGAAGCGGTCGCCGCCGGCCTCGAAGACGATCCACATGACGACGCTCAGCGCGAGGACGAGCAGCGACCAGACCAGTGCCACCGTCTTGGCCAGCTGCGCCCTGGTCTTGGGGATGAAGGCCACCACTGCCGCGCCCACCAGGGGGAACAGCGTCAGGATGGACAGGAACGGAAAGTCGGTCACGCCAACCATCCCAACTGGATCGCGAGGAAGGCACCGACGACCAGGACTACGCCGGTGAGCATGGACAACGCGTACGAGCGGACGAAGCCCGTCTGCAGCCTGCGCAGGCGGCCCGAGCTACCGCCGACGGTGGCCGCGAGGCCGTTCACCGCGCCGTCGATGCCCTTGCTGTCGAGGTAGACCAGCGCGCGGGTCAGGTAGATGCCCGGCCGTTCGAAGACGGCCTCGTTGAAGGCGTCGGTGTAGAGGTTGCGACGGGCCGCCGTGACCAGAACGCCCGCGGGCTGCTCCTGCTCGGCGGTGCCGTTGCGGAAGAGCGCCCAGGCCAGTCCCGCACCCAGCACGGTGATGACCAGCGACAGCACCGTGATCAGGCTGTGCGGGATCACCGCCTCGTGCTCGACGTGCTCGCCGCCGAAGGTCGCCTCGAGCCAGTCCGGCACGACGCTGGCCATCAGGAAACCGGCGCCGATCGAGCCGAGAGCCAGCAGCATCAGCGGGATCGTCATGATGAACGGCGACTCGTGCGGCTCGTGGATGTCCTCGGTCCAGCGCTTGCGACCGTGGAAGGTGAGCAGGAACAGCCGCGTCATGTAGAAGGCGGTGAGGCCGGCACCCAGCAGGGCAGCCATACCGAACAGCCAGGAGGTCCAGTCGCCGCGCTCGAAGGCCGCCGCGATGATCGGCTCCTTGGAGAAGTACCCGGACAGCGGTGGAATGCCGATGATGGCGAGCCAGCCCATCATGAACGTGATCCACGTGTACGGCATGTACTTGCGCAGCCCGCCGAAACGCCGGATGTCGACCTGGTCGTGCATGCCGTGCATGACCGAGCCGGCGCCGAGGAACATGTTCGCCTTGAAGAAGCCGTGCGCGAGCAGGTGGATGATGGCCAGCGCGTACGCGCCACCGCCGAGCCCGACGCCGAGGAACATGTAACCGATCTGGCTGACCGTCGACCAGGCGAGGACGCGCTTGATGTCGTCCTTGGCCGAGCCGATGATGCAGCCGAGCAGCAGGGTGAGCGCACCGACGCTGACCACGATCGTCTGGAGCGTGGCGTTCGCCGAGAAGATCGCGTTGGAGCGGGCGATCAGGTAGACGCCGGCGGTGACCATCGTCGCGGCGTGGATGAGGGCCGAGACCGGGGTCGGGCCCTCCATCGCGTCCGGGAGCCACGCCTGCAGCGGGAACTGACCGGACTTACCGGCGGCGCCGAGCAGCAGCAGAATGCCGAGGATCAGGACGGTGCCGCCGGAGAGCGCGGTGACGCCGTTGAACACCTCGTCGTACTGGGTGGTGCCCAGCGTGGCGAACATCAGGAAGATGCCGATGGCCAGGCCGGCGTCGCCGACCCGGTTCATCAGGAACGCCTTCTTGCCGGCGGTGGCCGCCGACGGCCGGGTGTACCAGAACGAGATCAGCAGGTACGACGCCAGACCGACGCCCTCCCAGCCGAAGTAGAGCATCACGTAGTTGTTGCCGAGGACCAGCAGCAGCATCGCGGCGACGAAGAGGTTGAAGTAGGCGAAGAACTTCCGCCGGCCCTCGTCGTGCTCCATGTAGCCGACCGCGTACAGATGGATCAGCGAGCCGACACCGGTGATCAGCAGGACGAACACGCCGGAGAGCGGGTCGAAGAGCAACCCGAAGTCCACGTGCAGTCCGCCGACCGCGATGAAGTCCCACAAACTCTGTTCCGCCGAGCGGGCCTCGGGGTCGAGGCCGCGCAGGCTGAAGAACATCGACAGGCCGAGGACAAAGGTCGAGGCGACCGCCAGGACGCCCAGCCAGTGCCCCCACTTGTCGGCCTTCTTGCCGAGCAGAAGCAGGACCGTGGCGCTGGCGAGCGGAATGGCCACCAACAGCCAGATTCCGCTCAGCAGCCCCGTCGCGTGGGCATACTCCACTGTCTGTTCCACGTGAAGGCCCCTTTAGTACTTGAGGAGGTTGGCGTCGTCGACGCTTGCCGAGCGCCGAGTCCGGAAGATCGACATGATGATGGCGAGCCCCACCACGACCTCCGCCGCGGCCACGACCATCACGAAGAACGAGATGATCTGGCCGTCGAGCGTGCCGTTGATGCGGCTGAAGGTCACCAGCGCGAGGTTCGCGGCGTTCAGCATCAGCTCGATGCACATGAACAGCACGATCGCGTTGCGGCGGACCAGGACGCCGGCGGCGCCGATGGTGAACAGGATCGCCGCGAGTACGAGGTAATAGTCCGGAGTCACTTCTCTGTCCTCTTCGGTGCGGCCTCGCTGGAGGTCAGCTCGCGCACGGGCAGGATCGGCGAGATGCTGCGCTCGGAGCCGTTGCCGTCGGGCAGCCGGGCCGGCACAGCGACCGACATGGTGTTCGCGTAGACGCCCGGGCCGGCCTTCGGTCCGGGGTACGAGCCCGGGCGGAAGCGCGCCTTCATGCGCGTGACCTGGTCGGCGATGTCTTCCTTCGCCTGCTCGACGTGCGCGAGCACCATCGCACCGACCGCTGCGGTGATCAGCAGCGCGGAGGTGACCTCAAAAGCGAAGACGTACTTGGTGAACAGCAGCCGGGCGATGCCCTGGACGTTGCCGGCGGCGTTGGCCTCGGCCAGTCCGACCACCTCGGTGCCGCCCAGCGAACGGGCCAGACCCGTCGCGACGAGCACACCGAAGGCGACACCCAGCAGGATGGCCGCGATCCGCTGCCCGCGCAGGGTCTCGATCAGCGAGTCGGACGCGTCCCGGCCGACCAGCATCAGCACGAACAGGAACAGCATCATGATCGCGCCGGTGTAGACGATGATCTGCACCGCCCCGAGGAACGGGGCCTGGTTGATCACGTAGATGAAGCCCAGGCAGAGCATGGTGACGACCAGCCAGAGCGCGGAGTGCACCGCGTTGCGCGCAACGACCATGCCCAGGGCGCCGATGACGGCGAGTGAACCCAGGATCCAGAAACCCCAGGCCTCACCGGTGGAGACCTGACCGGCCGCCTCGGCCGCGATCGAGATCATCGGGCCACCTCCTTGGGCTGATCGGCTGCGTCGTCGCGGCGCAGCGTCCCCGCCGTCTCCGGCCGGTCACCCGGGGTACCCGCGGTCGAGGCGTCGTCGGTGCCCCGCTCGGACGAGGGGACCCGCTCCGCCCCGGCCGAGGTGCCCGGGTTGGTCAGCGCGCCGAGGTAGTAGTCCTTGTCGGTCTCGCCGAGCCGCATCGGGTGCGGCGGCTGCTCCATGCCGGGCAGCAGCGGCGCCAGGAGCTCCTTCTTGGTGAAGATGAGGTCCTGGCGGCTGTCCCGGGCCAGCTCGTACTCGTTGCTCATGGTCAGCGAACGGGTCGGGCAGGCCTCGATGCACAGACCGCAGAAGATGCAGCGCGCGTAGTTGATCTGGTAGATGCTGGCGTACCGCTCACCCGGCGAGAAGCGCTGCTCGTCGGTGTTGTCGCCACCCTCGACGTAGATCGCGTCGGCCGGGCAGGCCCAGGCGCACAGCTCGCAGCCGATGCACTTCTCCAGGCCGTCCGGGTGCCGGTTGAGGATGTGCCGCCCGTGGTAGCGCGGCGCCGGCGTCGGCGGTGTGAACGGATAGTCGGTCGTGATGACCTTGCGGAACATGTGCGCGAAGGTCACTCCGAAGCCCTTGAACGAGCCCGTGAACGTTCCCACGTCACACCTCCTTGTCTGACGTGTTGTCGTCCGGGCTGGGGGTCATGCCGCCGACCGTGGCCGGTTGGCGTTCGGCGACGGCACGGCGCGCCCGTGGGCTGGGAGGCACCTGCAGATCCATCGGAGGTACGGGGAAGCTGCCCGGCGGGCGGGCGGCCAGCTGTTCCTCGATGGAGTATTCGCGTGGTTTCTTGCTGGCCGGCCAGAGCAGGGCGATGCCGAGCACGACCACCGCCGCCACGATGTAGACCAGGAAGCGGGCACCGCCCTCGATCCGGTCGTTGGTGACCCGGACACCGGCCAGGAAGAGGATCCAGACCAGGTTGACCGGGATCAGCACCTTCCAGCCGAAGCGCATGAACTGGTCGTAGCGCATGCGGGGCAGGGTCGCCCGGAGCCAGATGAAGCCGAAGAGCAGCAGCAGCACCTTGCCGAGCCACCAGATCAGCGGGAACCAGCCGCTGTTGGCGCCTTCCCACCAGCTGATCGGCCACGGTGCGCGCCAGCCGCCGAGGAACAGCGTCGTCGCGAACGCCGAGACGGTGATCATGTTGATGTACTCGGCCAGGAAGAACAGCGCGAACTTGAACGACGAGTACTCGGTGTGGAAGCCACCGACCAGCTCGGACTCGGCCTCGGGCAGGTCGAACGGCGCCCGGTTGGTCTCACCGACCGCCGCGATGCAGTAGATGATGAAGCTGGGCAGCAGCAGGACGGCGTACCAGCTCGGCGGGGTCGGGCTCCACCCGAAGATGTCGAACGCCTCGGTCGGGTTGTTGCCCGCCTGAGCAGCGACGATCTGCGAGGTCGACATCGTGCCGGCGGTCATGAAGACCGCGACGATCGACAGACCCATCGCGACCTCGTACGAGATCATCTGCGCGGCCGACCGGAGACCACCGAGCAGTGGGTAGGTCGAACCGGACGCCCAGCCGGCCAGCACAACGCCGTAGACGGCCATCGAGGAGCAGGCGAGCAGCACCAGCACCGAGATCGGCACGTCGGTGAGCTGCAGTGCGGTCTTGTGCCCGAACATCGACACGACCGGCCCGAACGGGATCACCGAGAACGCCGTGAACGCCACCGTCGCCGAGATCACCGGGGCGATGAAGTACACCACCTTGTCGGCGGTCTTCGGGATGATCTCCTCCTTGAACGGCAGCTTGACGCCGTCCGTGAGGCTCTGCAACCAGCCCTTGGGGCCGACCTGGTTGGGGCCCGGCCGGACCGCCATCCGGGCCACGACCTTGCGCTCGTAGTTGATCGTGAAGAGCGTCAGCAGCAGCAGGATGACGAACACACCCAGCAGCTTGATGAGGACGATCCACCAGACGTCGTTCTCGAACGTCTGCAGGGTCGGATCCTCCGCGTTGGCGAGGATCATCGAGGTCATCACTAGTTGTTCGCCCCCTGAGCGAGGATCGGACCCGGCTTGCCGGCGCTGAGCCGGACCACCGCACCCGAGGTGACGCCGAGGCTGCGACGCAGCGTCGAGCCCGGCGAGTTCGTGGGCAGCCACACCACCTGCGGGGGCAGATCGGTGATCGCCGCCGGCAACGTGATCCCGCCGCGGTCGGTGCTGACCGTGACGGCGTCGCCGTCGGCCACGCCGAGCGACTCGGCGAGACCCTTGCCCAGGCGGACCACGCTCGGGCGGGCCGTGCCGGCCAGCGCCTCGTCGCCGTCCTGCAGCGAACCGAGGTCGAGCATCTGGTGCCAGGTGGCGAGCAGCGCCTCCTGGGCGGACGGCTTGCGCACGGCCACCGGCTCGACGGCCGGCAGCGTCGGGCGGGCCGACCGGCTCGCGGGCATCGCGCCCAGCTCGCGGCGGATCGCACCGACGTCGCCCGTGCCGAGCGTGACGTCCATCAGCGCCGCCACGGCCTCGAGGACCCGGCCGTCGGTCATCGCGGTGGTGTTGAGCACCGTCTCGAAGGTCCGCAGGCGGCCCTCCCAGTTGATGAACGTGCCGGGCTTCTCGGCCGCCGGGGCGATCGGGAAGACCACGTCGGCGCGGCGGGTGACCGCGCTCTGCCGCAGCTCCAGGCTGACGATGAACGGCACTGCGTCGAGCGCCTGCTCGGCGAGGCGCGGGTCGGTCAGGTCGGCGGGGTCGACACCGGCGACCAGCAGGCCACCGAGCTCACCCGCGGCGGCGGCCGCGATGATCGCGTCGCCGTCCCGGCCGGACGTGCCGGGCAGCACGGCGGAGTCGACGTCCCAGGCCCGGGCCAGCTCGCCCCGCGCCTGCTCGTCGGTGACCGGGCGGCCACCGGGGAGCAGGTTGGGCAGGCAGCCCGCGTCGACCGCACCACGGTCGCCGGCGCGGCGCGGGATCCAGGCGAGTCGCGCCCCGGTCCGCTCGGCCAGCTTCGCGGCGGACGACAGACCACCGGGCGTCTCCACCAGGCGCTCGCCGACGATCAGCAGAGCACCGGGCGCGGCGAGTGCCGCGGCGATGGTGCCGTCGGTGTCGAGCAGCCGGGCCTCGTCGCCGGGCAGGGCCGTCACGAGTGCGGCGTTCAGCTTCTCGAAGCCCCGGCTCAGGTACGGCGCCACGGCCGTGACCTTCAGCTTCTTCTTCAGCGCGCCCTTGCGCAGGCGCAGGAAGAGGATCGCGGCCTCCTCCTCGGGCTCGAGCCCGACGATGACCGCCGAGGTCGCGTTCTCCACGTCCTCGTACGTCACGTCGGTGACCCCGGCGACCGAAGCGGCCAGGAAGTCGGCCTCCTCGGCGCTGTGCGGGCGGGCCCTGAAGTCGATGTCGTTGGTGCCGAGCGCGACCCGGGCGAACTTCGCGTACGCGTACGCGTCCTCGACCGTGAGGCGGCCGCCGGTGAGCACACCGACGCCCTTGCCCTTGGCGGCCTGCAGACCCTCGGCGGCCGCGAGAAGCGCCTCGCTCCAGGAGGCCTCGCGGAGCTCACCGGTGCCGGCGTCGCGGATCAGGGGGTTCATGATGCGGTCGTGCGCGGTGGCGTAGCGGAAGGCCCAGCGGCCCTTGTCGCAGTTCCACTCCTCGTTGACCGCCGGGTCGTCGCCGGCCAGGCGCCGCAGCACCTTGCCCCGCCGGTGGTCGACACGGCTCGCGCAGCCGCCGGCGCAGTGCTCGCAGACCGACGGCGAGGAGACCAGGTCGAACGGGCGGGCCCGGAACCTGTACTGCTCGCCGGTCAGGGCGCCGACCGGGCAGATCTGGATCGTGTTGCCCGAGAAGTACGAGTTGAACGGGACGTCACCCTCGCCGTCGCCGGCCTGGCCGTCACCGAAGCCCTCGCCGCCGAAGAAGTCGTCGCGGTAGACGTTGATCTGCTCACCGGACGAGCGGTCCATCAGGTCGATGAACTTGTCGCCGGCGATCTCCTCGGAGAACCGCGTGCAGCGCTGGCAGAGGATGCACCGCTCACGGTCCAGCAGCACCTGGCTGGAGATGTGGATCGGCTTCTCGTACTCACGCTTGTGCTCGTGGAAGCGCGAGTCGACACGGCCGCTCGACATCGCCTGGTTCTGCAGGGGGCATTCGCCGCCCTTGTCACAGGTCGGGCAGTCCAGCGGGTGGTTGGCCAGCAGCAGCTCCATCACGCCGCCCTGCGCCTTCTCGGCGACCGGCGAGGTGAGCTGCGTCTTGACCACCATGC
Source organism: Amorphoplanes friuliensis DSM 7358 (assembly GCF_000494755.1). Classification (NCBI taxonomy): domain Bacteria; kingdom Bacillati; phylum Actinomycetota; class Actinomycetes; order Micromonosporales; family Micromonosporaceae; genus Actinoplanes; species Actinoplanes friuliensis. The sequence goes on along the minus strand of NC_022657.1, from coordinate 356,292 downwards.
CCTCGGCCACCGTCTGGGTGCAGGAGGCGACCGGCTTGCGCTGGCCCTCCACCTCGACCAGACACTGGCGGCAGGCGCCGGCGGGCGCGAGCAGCGGGTGGTCACAGAACCGCGGGATCGCGGTGCCCATCCGCTCGGCGACCCGGATGACCAACTCGCCCTTGGCCGCGGTCACCTCGACGCCGTCGATGGTGAGCGTGACGGTGTCGGTCTTCTTGGCAACGTCCGTCATCAGTGCGCTCCTACCAGGGCCTTCTCGGACAGCCGCGGAGCGGTCCGGCCCTCGATGTAGTCCAGGTAGTCCTGGCGGAAGAACTTCAGCGTCGACATGACCGGCGTCGCGGCACCGTCGCCGAGACCGCAGAACGAACGGCCGAAGATGTTGTCGGCGGTGTCCTGGAGGGTGTCCAGGTCCTGGTGGGTGCCCTGACCGGAGAGGATCCGCCGGTACGTCCGCACCATCCAGTAGTTGCCCTCACGGCACGGGGTGCACTTGCCGCAGGACTCGTGGTGGTAGAACTCCAGCCAGCGCCAGGTCGCGTAGACCGGGCAGTCCTGGTCGGAGAAGATCTGCATCGCCGTGGTGCCCAGGATCGAACCCGCGGCGGCGACACCCTCGAAGTCCATCGCCGTGTCGATGTGCTCGGCGGTCAGCAGCGGCGTCGAGGAGCCACCCGGCGTCCAGAACTTCAGGGTGTGGCCGGGCTGCATGCCGCCCGCGAGCTCGATCAGCTCGCGCAGGGTGATGCCGAGACCGCACTCGTACTGGCCGGGGTTCACCACGCGGCCGGACAGCGAGTAGATCATCGGGCCGGACGACTTCTCCGTGCCCATGCTCTTCCACCAGTCCGCGCCGCCCAGCACGATGTACGGGACGCTCGCGATGGTGCCGACGTTGTTGACGACCGTCGGGCTCGCGTACAGGCCGGCGACCGCGGGAAACGGCGGGCGCAGCCGGGGCTGGCCGCGGAAGCCCTCGAGCGAGTCGAGCAGCGCCGTCTCCTCGCCACAGATGTACGCACCTGCGCCGCTGTGCACGACCAGGTCCAGGTCGAACCCGGAGCCGAGGATGTTCTCGCCGAGGTAGCCCTTGGCGTAGGCCTCCTTGACGGCGTTGCGCAGCCGGCGGGCGGCGTGCACGGCCTCGCCGCGGATGTAGATGAACGCCCGGCTGGCCCGGATCGCGTAGGCCGCGATGATCGCGCCCTCGACGAGCGAGTGCGGGTCGTACGTCATCAGGGGCAGGTCCTTGCAGGTGCCCGGCTCGCCCTCGTCGGCGTTGATGACGAGGTAGTGCGGCTTGCCGTCGCCCTGCGGGATGAAGCCCCACTTGAGACCGGTCGGGAAGCCCGCGCCGCCGCGGCCGCGCAGGCCCGAGTCCTTGATCAGCTGGATCAGGTCGTCGGGGTGCACGTCCAGCGCCTTGCGGACGGCCGCGTACCCGTCGAGCCGCTCGTACGTGTCGATCTTCCAGGCGTCCGGCGACAGCCAGCGCTTGGTGAGGACGGGGGTGAGCTTCTGGAGCACCTCGCGCCGTGGCTGAGTCACTTCTTCTCCTCGTTGCCGCGGCTGTCACCGGCAGGCTTGCCGTCGCCGGCCGCCTGGTTGTCGGCGAGACCGGCCGCCTCGGCCGGGTTCGACGGGACAGCCGTGCCCGGCTTGGTCGTGCTGGGGTCGGGCGCCGGGGTGGAGGCGTCCGGGTTGCGCTGCTCGCCGGTGCGGACCTCGGGGTCCTTGACGTCGCCGGCCTTCGTGGTGGTGCCCGCCTTGCGGTGCTCCACCTTGTCGACGACCGTCGCCGCCACGGCCTTGACGGCCTCGGCAGCCTTGCGCGCGACACCGGCCACCTTGCCGGTCTCGGCGTCGTTCGTGGTGGAAGCCGAACGCGGGCCCGGGTCCTTGACGGCCTTGGCGGACTCGTCACGGGCCGGCTTCGTGGTCGTGATCGGGGTGTCGATGTTGAAGTTCGCCACCGCGATGCCGTGCTCCTGCGCAAGGCTCACACCGCGGAGCGTGGGCGCACCGGCGGGACCGTCCCCGACCGCACCCTCGCGCTCCTCGTCGAAGCCCGCCAGCTGGAACTGCATCTCCTTGAGCGAGCAGATGCGCGCACCGCGGGTCGGCGTGACCTGCTCGCCGGCGCGGAGCTTCTCGACCAGGTCGACCGCGGCCTGCGGCGACGTGTTGTCCACCGCGAAGTCGTAGTTGACCGTCACGACCGGCGCGTAGTCGCAGGCCGCGAGGCACTCGGCGTGCTCCAGCGTGATCTTGCCGTCGGCCGTGGTCTCGTCGTGGCCGACGCCGAGGTGCTCGACGAGACCGTCGTAGACCTCCTGGCCGCCCATGACGTTGCACAGCGTGTTGGTGCAGACGCTGACGAGGTACTCACCGGTCGGGCGGCGCTTGTACATCGTGTAGAACGTCGCCACCGCGCCGACCTGGGCCTTGTTGATGCCCAGGACCTCGGCGCAGAACGCGACACCGCGGGGGCTGACGTGCCCCTCCTCGGTCTGCACGAGGTGCAGCAGCGGGAGCAGCGCCGAGCGCTCGCGCCCGATGGGGTAGCGAGCGATGATCTCGAGGGCTGGTTCCAGGAGCTTCTCGGCCAGCGGCGCTGCGCTCGGGGAGAAGTCCACCGTGGTTTCTGACATTTAGCGGTCACACCCACCCATCACGGGGTCCAGGGACGCGCCGCCGGCGATGACGTCGGCCAGCAGCGCACCTTCCGCCATCGCGGGGATGGCCTGGAGGTTCACGAAGCTCGGGTCACGCATGTGCACGCGGTAGGGATGCGTGCCACCGTCGGAGACCGCGTGCACGCCGAGCTCGCCGCGCGGGTGCTCGATACCGACGTAGACCTGGCCCGGGGGGACCCGGAAGCCTTCGGTCACGAGCTTGAAGTGGTGGATCAGCGATTCCATCGACTGACCCATGATCTTGGCGACGTGCTCGAGCGAGTTGCCCATGCCGTCGAGACCCACGGCGAGCTGGGCCGGCCACGCGATCTTCTTGTCGGCGATCATCACCGGGCCCGGCCTGAGCCGGTCCAGCGCCTGCTCGACGATCTTCAGCGACTCGCGGATCTCCGCCATACGGACCAGGTAGCGGCCCCAGACGTCGGCGGTCTGCGCGGTCGGAACGTCGAACTCGTAGTTCTCGTAACCGCCGTACGGCATCGTCTTGCGGAGGTCCCAGGCCAGGCCCGCCGAGCGCAGCACCGGGCCGGTGACACCCAGCTGCAGGCAGCCGGTCACGTCGAGCACGGCGACACCCTGGGTGCGCTCCTGCCAGATGACCTGGCCGGAGAGCATGGCCTCGTATTCCTTGAGCTTCTTTGGCAGGTACACGAGGAGATCGCGGATCTTCTTGATCGCCGAGTCGGGAACGTCCTGCGCGACACCGCCCGGGCGGAAGTACGCGTGGTTCATCCGCAGACCGCTGGTCTCCTCGAAGATGTCGAGGATGTACTCACGCTCGCGGAAGCCGTACAGCATCATCGAGATCGCGCCGAGCTCCATGCCCGTGGTGGCGATCCAGACCAGGTGCGACGAGATGCGGTTGAGCTCCATGAAGAGCACCCGGATCGTCTGCGCCCGCTCGGTGATGTCGTCGGTGATGCCGAGCAGCTTCTCGACCGCGAAGCAGTACCCGGCCTCGTTGAACAGCGGCGCCAGGTAGTCCGCGCGGGTCACGAACGTCGTGCCCTGCGTCCAGTTCCGGTATTCGAGGCTCTTCTCGATGCCGGTGTGGAGATAGCCGATGACCGGGCGGACCTCGGTGACGGTCTCGCCCTCGAGCTCGAGGACCAGCCGCAGCACGCCGTGCGTCGACGGGTGCTGCGGGCCCATGTTGACAACGATCTTCTCGTTGCTGAGCGGGTCGACGGCACCGGTGACCGTGTCCCAGTCACCGCCGCTGATGTTGAAGACGCGCCCTTCGGTGGTCTCCCGCTCGGTCGCGTATCCGGGTGTCGTCACTGGTAGACCCTCCGCTGGTCCGGCGGCGGAATTTCGGCGCCCTTGTACTCGACGGGAACGCCGCCGAGCGGATAGTCCTTGCGCTGCGGGAAGCCTTCCCAGTCATCCGGCATGAGGATCCGGGTGAGGTTGGGGTGACCGGTGAAGACGACCCCGAACATGTCGTAGGTCTCCCGTTCCTGCCAGTCGGCGGTCGGGTAGACGCTGGTCACGCTGGGCAGGCTGCCACCGGCCGGGATGGCCGCCTCGAGGCGGACCCGGCGGCGGTAGGTCATCGACATCAGCTCGTAGACGATGTGCAGCCGGCGCGTGTCGGAGGCGAGGTAGTCCACGCCCGACACCGACGAGCACAGCTCGAAGCGCAGCGACTCGTCGTCACGCATGATCTGTGCGACCTCGGCGATCCGCTCCGGCGCGATGTACAGGGTCAGCTCACCCCGGTCGACGACGACCTTCTCGATCGCGTCGGCGAAGGCCGGGTAGGCCTCCTCGAGCGCGTCGTGGACCTCGTCGAAGTAGCTGCCGAACGGGCGCGGGCTGTCGGCGCTGGTCGGCCGCCGGCGGACGAGGCCACCGAAGCCGGACACGTCACCGCTGCCGGTGATGCCGAACATGCCCTTCTGGGGGTTGTCCGGGATCTCCGCGGGCGCGCCCAGCTGGGCACCTTCGGGATTCTGTTCGACGCTCACTTGCCACCCTCCCGCAGGTGCGGCTGCAGCTTCATCCAGTTCTCGATGCGGAGCTGCTCCTCGCGACCTTCCTTGACGGCCTGCGTCCACTCGGCCCGGCGGGCCTTGTCCACGCGGTACGAGGAGGGCATGGCGCCGGGAGCGACGAGCGGCAGCTTGCCCTCGGCCCGGCGGGCCTCGAGCATCTTGCGGCCGTTCGGGCCGAGCGGCGCGGCCATGACCTTCTCGCGCATCTTGAGGATCGCGTCGATCAGCATCTCGGGCCGCGGCGGGCAACCGGGCAGGTAGATGTCGACCGGCACGATGTGGTCGACGCCCTGCACGATCGCGTAGTTGTTGAACATGCCGCCCGAAGAGGCGCAGACGCCCATCGAGATGACCGAGCGCGGCTCGGGCATCTGGTCGTAGATCTGCCGCACGACCGGCGCCATCTTCTGGCTCACCCGGCCCGCGACGATCATCAGGTCGGCCTGCCGGGGCGAGGCCCGGAAGACCTCCATGCCCCAGCGACCGAGGTCGTAGTGCGGGCCGCCGGCGGCCATCATCTCGATGGCGCAGCAGGCGAGGCCGAAAGTGGCGCCCCAGAACGACGACTTGCGGGCCCAGTTGGAGAGCTTCTCCACGGAGGTCAGCAGAATGCCGCTCGGCAGCTTCTCTTCGATTCCCATGTCAATCAGTCCCAGTTGAGTCCGCCGCGTCGCCACACGTACGTGTAGGCGATGAAGACGGTGACGATGAAGAGGACCATTTCGACGAAGCCGAACAGGCCGAGTGCCTCGAAGGACACCGCCCACGGGTAGAGGAAGATGGTCTCGATGTCGAAGATGATGAAGAGCATCGCGGTCAGATAGAACTTGACCGGGAAGCGGCCGCCGCCGATGGGCTGGGGCGCCGGCTCGATGCCGCACTCGTAGGCCTCGAGTTTGGCCCGGTTGTAGCGCTTGGGACCCACGATCGGCGCGATCGACACCGAGAACAACGCAAAGAGCGCGCCGAGGATCAGCAGCCCGACGATCGGTACATAAGGATTGAGCGTCATGCTGTCTCCTGCTCGACTGTTAGCCGCTTCACACTATTAATCCGGATTCGCGTGGCGTCGACCGGGGTGGCCTGGATGTTCATACCGCCGGTGCAACCTTCGTCAGACCATTGATGATTCGGTCCATGGCGTCCCCGTCCCGCGGATCCGTCAGGTTGGCCAGGAGCTTGAGCACGAACCGCATCAGCGTCGGGTGCGGCATGCCGTGCTTGGTGGCGATCCGCATGATCTGCGGGTTGCCGATGAGCTTCACGAACACCCCACCGAGTCGGTAGTACCCACCAAAACGGATCTTCAACTCCGCGGGGTACGCCTGCAGCGCGCGTTCGCGGTCGGGGCCGGCGGGCCGGGCGAGCGCCTGGACGGCGACCTCCGCCGCCAGCTCGCCGGACTCCATCGCGTACGCGATGCCCTCGCCGTTCATGGGGTTGACCATGCCGCCCGAGTCGCCGACCAGCATGACGCCGCGCGTGTAGTGCGGGACGCGGTTGAAGCCCATCGGCAGGGCGGCACCGAGGATCGGGCCGTCCGCGTTGGCCTCGTCGCGCATGCCCCAGTCCTCGGGCGTCGTGCCGAGCCAGTCGGTGAGCATCGCGCGGTAGTTGGTCTTGCCGAAGGCGCTCGACGAGTTGAGGATGCCCAGGCCCACGTTGACCCGGCCGTCACCCAGACCGAAGATCCAGCCGTACCCGGGGAGCAGCCGCTCGCGGTCCTGGGCGCTGCGCAGCTCCAGCCAGGACTCCAGGTAGTCGTCGTCGGCGCGGGCGGGCGACTGGTAGTAGCGCCGGACGGCCACACCGATCGGCCGGTCGTCGCGCTTGGCGAGGCCCATCGCGAGAGGGAACTTGCCGGACACACCGTCCGCCGCGACGATCAGCGGCGCGCGATACTGGACGGGTTCCTTACCGGGACCGACCCTGGCCTCGACCCCGATCGCGCGGCCGTCCGCGTCGAGCACGGGTCCGGTCACGTTGACCCCGGTACGCAGCAGCGCGCCGGCTTCGACCGCGCGCTTGGCCAGCATGTCGTCGAAGTCGAGGCGGGTACGGACCAGGCCGTAGTTGGGGAAGCTGGCGAGCTCGGGCCAGTCGAGCTCGAGGCGTACGCCGCCGCCGATCACCCGCAGTCCGCGATTGTGGAGCCAGCCGGCCTTCTCGGAGGTGTCCACACCCATCCGGATCAGCTGGCGGGTCGCGCGTGGAGTGAGGCCGTCACCGCAGACCTTCTCGCGCGGGAACTCGGTTTTTTCGAGCAGCAGCACGCGCAGGCCGTGCCGGGCCATGTGGTACGCCGCGGCTGAGCCACCCGGCCCTGCCCCGACAACGATCACGTCGGCCTCGTCGGCGACGGTTCCTCCTGCTGTAGCGAGGTCGTTCACGGCTCACCTCCGTCAAGCGCGGGCTCGTGAAACAGTTCACAAGCCAGCCCAGTCCGGAGTCTAAGACGGCCATCGAAGCGAATGGGGGTTAGGGAACCCTAACTGTTTCCGTATGGTGAAATGCCCGCTCCGTGACCGTTCCTGCTCTTCTCGAGTGCCCGCTCTGCGACCTCGCGGGCGACTCCGTCCAGGTGCTCCGAAAACGTACCGCCCATCGCGGCGTCCAGCGCGACGATCAGCTCATCCACCAGCTGCTGTGCATGTTCCGGGTCCGTGACGGCCACCTGCCGGATACGATGCGCCAGCTCCAGGGCCCGGCGCTCGCCCTCGTCGCGGTCGTCGATCGGCACGTCGATATCGGAGTCGTCGACCAGATAGTCGATTGTCGTCATGGAACCCAGCTAAACACCCCGCACCGTCTGGAAACGGGCAAACGCTGTTTTTCAGCTCTTCGTGGCGCGATGCAGGGCGGCGATGCCCCCGGTGAGGTTCCGCCAGCCGACCCGCGACCACGGCCCGGCCGCCGCGATGCGGCCCGCCAGACCCTCCTGGTCCGGCCAGGCGCGGATCGACTCGGCCAGATAGACGTACGCGTCAGGGTTGCTCGACACCCCGCGGGCCACGACCGGCAAGCTCCGCATCAGGTACGACAGATAAACCGTCCGGAACGCGGTGTTGGTGGGGTGGCTGAACTCGCACACCACCAGGCGCCCGCCCGGCCGGGTCACCCGGGCCAGCTCCCGCAGCGCCGCACCGGTGTCGACGACGTTGCGCAGGGCGAAGGAGATCGTCACCGCGTCGAACGCCTCGTCGGGGAACGGCAGCTTGAGGGCATCGCCGGCGACCAGGGGAACCGTCCGGCCGCTGCTCCGGCCCGCACGCAGCATGCCCGTCGACAGATCGGCGCCGACCGCGAACGCCCCGGAGCGTCCCAGCTCCTCGGTGGAGATGCCGGTGCCCGCACCGACGTCGAGGACCCGCTCGCCCGGCCGCAACCCCAGAGCCGCCCGCGTCGCCCGGCGCCAGCCACGGTCCTGCCCGAAGGAGAGCACCGTGTTGGTCAGGTCGTACCGCTGGGCCACGCCGTCGAACATCTCGGCGACCTCGTGCGGCTGCTTGTCCAGATCTGCGCGCGTCACAATTCGAGATTGTCCCACCCGGGCATACAGAACGGGCGGGATGGTGACCCATCCCGCCCGTGCCTCGTGCGTTATATATACGACCGCCATCGGTCGGGTCCGACCCCGCCGCCGACGGTCATGAGTCGTGGCGACGCTTCAGTGTTGCGGTGTTACGCAGGCAACGTAACCAGCGGGAACAGGGCTTACCAGGGAGACGCGCAGCTCGTTACCGAGGAGCAATCCGCCCCTGCACACTTCACTGACCCGTACCTGACCGAATGGGCCACCCGGACGGTCGTACGGCCCATCGAGCCCCCTCATTTTCATCGGTCCGTCAGTCCCACCAGAACGACCAGTGATCCGCCGGGGCCTGCCGGCGGGCGACATCGACGGGATCACCGAGTTTCTGCGCGAGGTCACCGCAGTAGACCCACTGCTCGATCGCACACTTTGCCGTTTCCAGCGGCGTGACCGGTGGCCGGGTGACAGCCAGCTCGAGCTGGCTGCCGCCCGCGAAGTAGAGGTCCGCGCCGTACTTGTGGTGCCAGAGCCGGTAGACCGCGACGTGGTCCTCGATGGTCAGGTCGGGATGCCATTCCGCGCCGAACCAGTTCGCGGGCCGGATCAGCCCGGGGACGAGCGCCGGGATCTCGTACCCGGCGGTGGCCTGGACGAGCAGGACTTCGTACTCCCCCTCGGCCGAGGTGTAGATGCGGCGACCGGGCGGACGGGTCGTGACCGGGACCAGCTCGGCGGCGAGCAGCTCCGGGTCGTGCTCGCGGAACTCCTCGATCTCGCTGCCCGGGTATTCCTCCAGGCCCCAGCCGATCACCGACCGGGTGAGCAGCTCCATCCGTTCCGCGGGGTCGACCTCCAGGGCGCGGGCCAGCGCTTCCGGGCCCTGGATGTCGTTCGAATATTCGAAGGAGTCCTCCGCCACGACGGCCGCGCCCCAGGTCAGCAGCGGGTACCACCCGGTGTGGCGGTGCTCGGCCCGCAGCTGACGCCAGACCTGGTGGTGGTCGGCCGGGATGACGGCGCTCATCAGCGGCACCCCGCCGGCGGTCGTCCACTCCTGGACCTCGGTCAGGCCCGGCAGCATCTGCCCACTCCCCGCTGGGTCAGGAGACGTCGACGAGCGGGAGCTCGGTGCGGCCCGCGCCGCCACCAGGCATCGCGGTCGACGAGAAGTGCGAGACCACACGGTCGTCGGTCGGGTCGTCGGCCGGCGTCGTGTGCACCGCGAGGTGACGGTAGAGGGTGTCCCGCTGCGCCGGGATCCGTCCCGCTGTGCGGATCATCCAGATCAACTCGTGCAGGTTGGACCGGTGCCGGGCGCCCGCCGAGGAGATGACGTTCTCCTCGAGCATGATCGAGCCGAGGTCGTCGACACCGAGGTGCAGGGCGAGCTGACCGACGTCCTTGCCGGTGGTCAGCCACGACGCCTGCAGGTGCGAGACGTTGTCGAAGAAGAGCCGCGAGACGGCGATGAAGCGGAGGTATTCCAGCGTGGTGGCCTGCGTGCGGCCCTTGAGGTGGTTGTTCTCCGCCTGGTAGGTCCACGGGATGAACGCCCGGAAGCCGCCCACGCTGCCCTCGGCCTCGACGGCGGAGTCGGTGTAGCCGTTGGCCACGGCCAGGTCCTGCACGTCGCGGATCATCCGGATGTGCTCGATGCGCTCGGCGTTGGTCTCGCCGGTGCCCATCATCATCGTGGCGGTGGAGCTCAGGCCGTTGCGGTGAGCGACGGCCATGACCTCGAGCCAGCGCGCACCCGACTCCTTGAGCGGAGCGATCGCCTTGCGCGGCCGGTCGGGCAGCATCTCGGCGCCGGCACCGGCGATGGAGTCGAGACCCGCCGCCTTGATCCGCAGGACCGCCTCCTCGATGGAGACACCCGAGACCTTCGCCATGTGCAGGATCTCGCTCGGGCCGATCGAGTGGATGGCCAGCTGCGGGTAGGCCTGCTTGACCGACGAGAACAGCGTCTCGTAGTAGTCGACTCCGTAGTCGGGGTGGTGACCGCCCTGCAGCATCACCTGCGTCGCGCCGAGATCGACCGCCTCGCCGCAGCGGTGCAGGATCTCCTCCATGGGGTGCGACCAGCCCTCGGAGTGCTTCGGCGCCCGGTAGAAGGCACAGAACTTGCACGCCGTGACGCAGACGTTCGTGTAGTTGATGTTGCGGTCGATCAGGTAGGTGACGATCCCGTCCGGATGCCGCCGCCGCCGGACCGCGTCCGCCGCCTCGCCGAGGGCGTGGAAGGGCGCGTCGGTGTAGAGCAGCAACGCCTCCTCAGGCGTGATCCGCCCGCCGTCGGCACCGCGCTGCAGGATGCTGTCGATCTCCTGGTTCGCCGTCACGCCTCGAAGACTACGTCCCGCCCGTGGCACCCGTCAGCGGCGCGGGTCACTGGCCCGCCGCTCGATCAGCACGCCGAGACCGTCCAGGACACGTTCGAGACCGAACACGTACGCGTGGGTGGGGTTGAAGGCGCCGCCCAGCTCGGCGCCCGCCGCGGCCCCGATGCGCACGGCGGTCGGGTAGGCATGGGTGTCGAAGACCTTGGCCAGCAGCGGGCCGCTCTCCTCCCACCACTGCTGATCACTCTGCGCGCTGCGCTCCGCGTCCAGCCGGGCGTCCTCGGCGGCCCGCGCCGCGGCCTGCACGAACCCCAGCAGATAGGTCAGCGCCGAGTCGGTCTCCACGTCGTCGAGCCCGGTGCCGGCAAAGGCGCGCAGCTCGTGCTCGTATTTCGCCATCAGGCCGGGACCCAGCGGCGGCCGGCTGCGGGACAGCCCGGCGGCCCAGGGATGGCTCGCGTAGAGCAGGCGATTTTCCTCCGCCACCGCCAGCAGCCGCTCGCGCCAGGGCGCCTCGGGCCGGTCCTCCCGTGACATCCGCAGGTAGATCGTGTCGAGCATGAGGTCGAGCAGCGCGGCCTTGTCGGGGACGTAGGTGTAGAGCGTCATGGGCACCACGCCCAGCTCCTGGGCGACGCGGCGCATGCTCACGGCCTCGAGACCCTCGGCATCCGCCAGCGTGATGGCCGCGTCGATCACCTGGGCCACGGTCAGGCCCTTCTTGCGGCCACGCCGGCTCTCCGGCTCCTCGAACCAGAGCAGGTCGATGGTGCGTCGCGCCTCGGCCACGGGGTGGCGCTCCTTTCCTGTACGGCGTATCTTATACAGCGTCCAACTAATCGGGGGTTCACGTGCGCATCTCTTCGTCCGCCGTCTCACTCACCGTCGACGACGTCACCGCATCGAGCAAGTTTCTCGTCAACCACTTCGGCTTCAGCGAGCGGATGTCCGCCGACGGCTTCGTCTCCCTGGGCCGCGACGACGCCGGGGTCGACCTCGTGTTCCTCCGCCGGGGCATCGAGGTGCTGCCCGAGCCCCTCCGCGAGCAGCGGGCAGCCGGAGTGATCGTTGCCTTCGTGGTCGATGATCTGGAGGCCGAGCAGGAAAGGCTCCGCGGCGAGGGCGTCGAGATCACCCTCCCCTTGCGTGAGGAGCCGTGGGGCGAGCGCTTGTTCATGGTCGCCGATCCGAACGGCATCTCGTACGAGTTGGTCGAGTGGGCCGCCTCATGAGCCACCGGGGTGCTCAGTCGTTAACCTCGACAGGTCGATCGGAATCGGAGTGCCAGTGCTCGTCGTGCATGGCGTGTGGATCGCCGGTGAGTCAGCGCCCGGGAGGCTCGCCCTCTGGGCCGAGGATCCCGCGCTCCCGCTGACCTCTTCATCGCGGGCTCGTCGCCGCCCCCATCCCTTCGCCGTGCCGTCCGAGGCGCTCGCCGCGGCGCTGACCGGCTCGTCGGACGACCTCCGCGACATCCTGGCCAAGGCCGGCGCCGCCGAGGTCACTCTGCAGTTGCCGGGCACCGCCAAGGGCCCGCTGCCCTCGCCCGAGACCGGCAGCGAGGCACCTGGCAAAGGTCTGCGGCTCGGCGCCTGGGAGACGCCGGCGCTGGTCCTGCCCGCGGAGAGCGCGCTGGAGGCGCTCAGCGCGCTCGCGGAGCCCGACCCGGACGGACCGTGGAGCGCGGCGGTGTCGCTGCGCTACCTCTGCGTGCTGGCCGGACAGGCGTGCGACCTGGCCCGCCGCGGGCGGATGCTGCCCCAGCTGGTGACGGAGTCCGGGGTGCCGGCAGCGCGCTGGCAACCGGTGCTCACCGGCGCCGATGCCGCTTCCTACCGCGACTTCGCCGCCGCCCTGCCCCCGATCTGCCGCGCCGTCACCACCAGCGGTGGCACGACGGACGACGCCCCCTCCGATGCCGGCGGCAGCGGCGTCGGGCGGACGTTGCGGGATGCGCTCGAGGTGCTTGTCGACTCGGCGGCACGGCAGCTGATGCCTGAGCGGCTGATGGTCGGCATCCGGCCGGGGCCGAAGGCTCCACTCCCCGACCGCTTCATCGCCGCGCTAACCGCACCCGATCCGGCCTTGCCGGGGGCGCGGCCCGCCGAGGTCGCCGAGCTGGCCAAGCCCCTGATCGGGTGGTTGCGGGCGGCGCACGAGGCCAACGGGCCGATCCGGGTCAGCTTCCGGCTGGCCGAGCCACCGCCGGGTGAGGACGACTGGGCGCTGGACTTCGCCCTGCAGTCCGCGGACGACCCGAGTCTCTATCTGCCGGCGGCCGACCTGTGGACCGGAGCCCGGATGCCCGGGCTGCCCTCACAGCCCGACGAGACGCTGCTGGCCGGGCTGGGCCGCGCGGTGCGGTTGTTCCCGGCGCTGCACGAGGCGCTGCTCCGGGCGCAGCCCGACGCGATGACCCTGAGCACCAGCGAGGCCCACGAGTTCCTGCGGCAGTCCGCTCCCCTGCTGCAGGCGGCCGGGTTCGGCGTGCAGCTGCCGGCCTGGGCAGGGCGGAAGGCGGTCGGGCTCAAGCTCACCACCCGGACCCGCAGCAAGACGCCGTCCGGAAAGGCCGCGGCCGAGTCGGGATTCGGGCTCGATCAGCTGGTCGACTTCCGCATCGACCTGGTGATCGGCGAGGGCACGGTCAGCGCCGAGGAGCTGGCCGAGCTGGCACGGCTGAAGGTGCCGCTGGTGCGGATCCGTGGCCAGTGGGTCGAGCTGGACGATCGCCAGCTCAAGGCCGCGCTCAAAGCCGTCGGCCGCCGGCGTGAAGGTCAGCTGACCGCCGCCGAGGTGCTCCAACAGGTGGTCGACGGGGGTGAGGAGGATCTGCCCCTGGTCGAGGTGGACGCCGACGGCTCTCTCGGTGACCTGATCTCGGGCCAGGCCGCGGAACGACTGACACCCGTGCCGACACCGCCGGGTTTCCAGGGGACGCTGCGCCCCTACCAGGAGCGCGGGTTGTCGTGGCTGCACTTCCTGGCGCGGCTCGGGCTGGGCGGCATCCTGGCCGACGACATGGGTCTGGGCAAGACGGCGCAGACGTTGTCCCTGCTGCTCGCCGAGCGGCTCGACGCGGAGACACCGGTCGCACCGACCCTCCTGGTCTGCCCGATGTCGCTGGTCAGCAACTGGCAGAAGGAAGCCGCCCGGTTTGCGCCCAGCCTGCGGGTGCACGTGCACCACGGCGGCGGCCGCAAGCGCGACGAGGACTTCCGCGACACGGTGGCGGCGTCGGACCTGGTCGTCACCACGTACGGCACGGCTTTGCGTGACCTCGGGCTGCTGCGAGAGGTCCACTGGGGACGGATTGCCTGTGACGAGGCGCAGGCCATCAAGAACAGCGGCACCCGTCAGGCGCAGGCGGTGCGGGACATTCCGGCGCGTACGCGGCTGGCGCTGACCGGTACGCCGGTGGAGAACCATCTGGCCGAGCTGTGGTCCATCATGGAGTTCTGCAACCCGGGACTGCTCGGGCCGGCCAAGCGGTTCCGGCGGCGGTTCCAGGAGCCGATCGAGGTGCGCGGCGACGCCGACGCGACCGCAGCGCTCAAGCGTGCCACCGGTCCGTTTGTGTTGCGGCGCCTCAAGACCGACAAGTCGATCATCTCCGACCTGCCGGAGAAGAACGAGATGAAGGTCTGGTGCACGCTCACCGCGGAGCAGGCGACGCTCTACCAGGCCGTGGTCGAGGACATGATGGCCGTCATCGACGGCAGCGAGGGCATTCAGCGGCGGGGCAACGTGATCGCGGCGATGACCAAGCTCAAGCAGGTCTGCAACCACCCCGCGCACCTGCTCAAGGACGGATCGCGGCTGCCCGGGCGTTCCGGCAAGCTCGCCCGGCTGGAGGAGCTGACCGAGGAGATCATCGAGGACGGCGACAAGGCGCTGATCTTCACGCAATATGCGGAGTTCGGCACGATGCTCCAGCCCTATCTGGCCGCTCACCTCGACCGGCCGGTGCTGTGGCTCCACGGTGGACTGTCGAAGGCCAAACGCGACGAGCTGGTCGACCGCTTCCAGAACGACACCGAGCCGATGCTGTTCCTGCTGTCGCTCAAGGCAGCCGGCACGGGTCTCAACCTCACGGCGGCCAACCACGTCATCCACGTCGACCGCTGGTGGAACCCGGCAGTGGAAAACCAGGCCACCGACCGCGCGTTCCGCATCGGACAGTCACGCAACGTGCAGGTCCGCAAGTTCATCTGCACCGGGACGCTCGAGGAGAAGATCGACGCGATGATCGAGCGCAAGAAAGAGCTGGCGTCCGCGGTGGTGGGCACGGGCGAGGACTGGGTGACCAACCTCGACACCGATCAGTTGCGCGAGCTGCTGTCCCTCGACCCCGTGGCGGTGAGCTGACATGCCCGTCGACCCCGAGGGACGCTGGTTCGACAGCACCGGCCCGATCCACGTGGACGGCGGCCTGGCCGTGCGCGCCAAACGCGGCAAGATCGGCGAGCAGTGGTGGTCCCGCCGCTTTGTCGACATCCTCGAGCAGACCTGCGACGCGGGCCGGCTGGCGCGCGGCCGGTCCTACGCCCGCAAGGGTCAGGTCATGGACTTCGAGCTGACGCCCGGTCAGGTCACCGGCCGGGTGCAGGGTTCCCGGCCGGAGCCCTACCAGGTGACGATCAGCATCCCGGCGTTCGACAAGCCACAGTGGACACGGATTCTCGACGCGCTCGGATCGCAGGCCCTGTACCGCGCGGCACTGCTCGCGGGCGACATGCCCCACGAGCTGGTCGACGTTTTTGACGAGCTGGAGCTGCCGCTCTTTCCGTCCCGACTGGACATGGACTGCTCCTGCCCCGACTGGGGCAAGCCCTGCAAACACGTCTCCGCTGTGCTCTACGTGCTGGCGGAAGCGTTCGACGACGACCCGTTCCTGGTGCTGGCGTGGCGAGGTCGCGGCCGCGAAGAGCTGCTGGCCGCACTGCGCGGATTGCCCGAGCCCGTCGAGACCATCGACCCCCTGGCGGTCGACGAGGTTGCACTCGAGACCCGTCTCCACGACTTCTACACACCGGGCATCTCGTTGAGCCGTCTGCGCGAACGCCCCGGCCGTGTCACCGTCCCACCGGAGCTGCTGCTGCGCGTCCTGGACTCACCACAGGTCCGCGTGCGACACATCCCCATTGTGGACATTCTGCGACCCGCCTATCGCGACCTGGCCGAACCACAGGGGTCCACATAGGGCGAAGGTGGCGGATCCATCGGTATCCGCCACCTCCTACAGGCGAGGCTCAGCCCTTGTGCCACTTCTGGTTGGCCGTGCCGGCGCAGTCCCAGAGCTGGAGGCGGGCACCGTCGGCGCCGTTCCAGTCCTTGATGTCCACGCACTTGTTGGACTGCGGGTTGACCAGGTCACCCGCACCCGAGAGCACAAACTGCTGCGCGCCCGTGCCGTTGCAGGTGTAGAGCTGGATCGCCGAGCCGGCCGCGGTGGAGCCGCCCGCCACGTCCATGCACTTGTTGTTCTGCGCCTGCAGCGCACCGTTGACCGCGGTCCACTTCTGGGCGTTGCTGCCGTTGCAGGTCCACGTCTGCAGCGGCGCACTGTCGACGAAGTTCCCACTGGGGACGTCGACACACTTGCCGTTCCAGTCGCTGATGACCGACTGGCCGCTGCCGGACGGCGGCGGGGTCGTCGGGCCACCGGCGCCGAACGGCGTCAGGATCAGGCCCGCAGCACGCGGGTCGCCGTCGTGCACCAGCGACTCGAAGGCGCCGACGTCGTCGAAGGCGAACGCGTACGCCTTACCGTCCGCCATGTTCTGGTGGATGATCTTCGCGTACTGGTTCGTCGGGCTGTTCTGGTAGAACTGCGCCGCGTTGGTGCTCGGCTGCGTGTCGATCGTGCCGAGTGTGCCCCGGTTCAGGGCCGCGCAGAGCGTGCGCGAGATCGGGCCGACGATGAGGTCGTTCGGTGCCGGCAGGTCCCCGTCGCAGCCCCAGACGCTGGCCGACGACGGCTTGTTGAACGACGCCACCCGCGCACCGGCGCTGTTGGTGAAGTTCATGACGTTGCCCGTGGTACGCCCGAAGTACTTCGTGTTCGGCTGATCCCCGAACGGCACGACCGTCAGCGTCTTGTTCACGTACGCGTTCCACGCCGACGTGATGTACGAGTCGAGGTAGTTCGTGGGGAGCAGACCGGCGCCCGCGGCCTTACCCGGGGCGAGTGCGCGCAGCACCGTACCGTCGGAGCGGGTGTAGACCGTGTTGGCCCAGCCCGGAGCGGCCTTGATCGCGTTGATCACGTTGTTGCGGCCGTTGTTGACCGGCTCTCCGGTCTTCTTGGTGACGCCGGAGGCGCCCGTGACCGTGACCGCGTGCGGCACCGAGAACATGTCGACCTGCGAGCTGTTGAGCCACAGACCGGAGTCGTTGTAGGTGAACTCGCTCCAGTCGAAGAGGATGTTGTAGTTCGCGTCGCCGCTGGCCCACGGCGCCGGCTGGACCAGGCCGTCCGGCGTCAGGAAGAACTTGAGCTTCTCGCCGAGGGAGAAGTAGACACGGCCGGAGAAGCCACGCGGGAAGTTGACGGTCGTCGCGCCGCCGTTGCCGGGCCCGCCGATCGCCACGTCGGGGGCGGGCGACGGGGGGTTCGCACCGGCCGGCCACGGGGTGAAGGTTCCGCCCTGATTGACGTACCCGAGGCGGTTGGTGTTGAGGTTGATCCCGATCACGTAGACGTAGACGGCTTCGCCACGGCCGGTGTTGTTGGTGACGGTGACCGGGAGGATCGCCGGTCCGATGGCCTGGGCGGGCGACGCGACCGAGACGGCCGCGACGGGGAGGGCCACAGCTATCGCGGCCAGCGCATGCAGGAGTTTGGATCTGGTACGCACGATGACTCCTCGGAGACGGACGGCGCGGTGGGTACGCCAGAGAGCGCTCTCACAGCTTGAAATGGTTAACACTGTGTGTCAATAGACAACGGCTGATGTATTACCGGGTTATTTCGCGCAACCGGGGCGGCATAGGGTCGGATCATGAGTGAGATGAGCTACCGCCGCCTCGGCACCTCGGGCCTGGTCGTCTCCGTCGTCGGCATCGGCTGCAACAACTTCGGCCGCAAGCTGGACGTCGACGGCACCCGGGCGGTCGTCGACGCGGCGTTCGACGCGGGGATCACCCTCTTCGACACCGCGGACATCTACGGAAGCCCGCATGGCGCGTCCGAGGAGTTCCTGGGTGCGGCCCTGCAGGGGCGGCGTGACGAGATCGTGCTGGCCACGAAGTTCGGCATGGACATGGAGGGCCTGAACGGCGCCGACTTCGGCGCGCGAGGCTCCCGGCGGTACATCGTCCGGGCGGTCGAGGCCTCGCTCCGCCGCCTCGGCACCGATTACCTCGACCTCTACCAGATGCATCAGCCGGACGAGTCGACGCCGATCGAGGAGACCCTGTCGGCGCTCGACGACCTGGTCCGCAGCGGCAAGGTCCGCTACCTGGGCAACTCCAACTTCGCCGGCTGGCAGATCGCCGACGCGGACTGGACCGCACGGACCGCCGGCCACTCGCCCTTCATCAGCGCGCAGAACCAGTACAGCCTGTTGCACCGCGAGGTCGAGGACGAGGTTGTGCCGGCCTGTGAGCAGTTCGGGCTGGGCCTGCTGCCGTTCTTCCCGCTGGACAGTGGCCTGCTCAGCGGCAAGTACCACCGCGGGCAGACGGCGCCGGAGGGCAGCCGCCTGTCGCAGGACCGCTACCAGCGCTGGCTCGACGGCGCCGACTGGGACGCCATCGAGGCGCTGACGAAGTTCGGTGAGGAGCGGGGGCACAGCCTGCTCGAGGTGGCGATCGCCGGTCTGCTCGCCCAGCCCGCCGTGGCCAGCGTGATCGCCGGTGCGACCTCCGCCGAGCAGGTGCGGGCGAACGCCGAGGCGGGCACCTGGAGGTTCACCGCCGAGGACGTCGCCGCCCTGGACCAGATCCTGGCCGGCTGAGCGGAGCGGGAAGATGCACGAGGATGCAGCGCGGATGGCCCTTCCCGCGGCCGTCTACGCGTACTACCGGGACGGCGCCGGCGAGCAGATCTCCCGGGACGAGGCGACCGCTGCGTGGCGCGACTGGCGTTTTGTCCCGCGGCTGTTCCGGGACGTCTCGCGGATCAGTACGGAGCTCGAGCTGTTCGGCGCACGCCTGGCCGCGCCGGTGCTCGTCGGGCCGACCGCACTGCACACCCTCGCGCATCCCGAGGGGGAGGCCGCCACGGCCCGTGGCGTCGAGGCGGCCGGCTCCCTGTTTGTCCTGAGCTCCCGGTCCGGCCGGCCGCTCGAGGAGATCCCGCTGACGCGGCCCTGGTGGTTCCAGGCCTACGTGCTCCGGGACCGCAGCATCACCGAGCAGAACGTACGCCGGGCCGTGGCGGCGGGCGCGCGGGCGATCGTGCTCACCGCCGACGCCCCCTATGTCCTCAAGCGTGCGGTGCCGGAGGCCGGCGAGCTGGGACCGGCGAACCGGCCGCCGGGCCTGGAGCAGGATCCGGCTCTGGGCCCCGACGCGATCTCCTGGCTCGCCGAGATCTCCGGCCGCCCGGTGGTGGTCAAGGGTGTGCTGCGCCCGGAGGACGCCGTTCGGTGCGTCGAAGCGGGCGCGGCCGGAGTGATCGTCTCCAACCACGGCGGACGTCAGCTCGATCGGGCCCTCTCGACGGCGCGAGCGCTCGGCCCGGTGGCCGAGGCGGTCGGCGGGCGGGTGCCGGTGCTCGTCGACGGCGGCATCCACAACGGCGCCGACGTGCTGACGGCGTTGGCGCTCGGTGCGACAGCCGTGTTGATCGGGCGGCCGGTGTTGTGGGCACTCGCGACCGGCGGCGCTGAGGGCGTACGCGAGTGCCTGGACTTTTATGGTCGTGAACTTTCGCAGGTCATGGCCCAGGCGGGTCTGGCGACATTGGACGAAGTCGATTCCTCGGCTGTGACGCCCGTCACCTGAAGCCCACAAACCGGCATTAATCGTCATCTCTTCGGATGACGGCCGCTTCACAACCCGCCTGCCAGACTGGGACCGCCCTACTAGCCCCGGCCGTCCTGGATGTCCTTTGACGATCACCGCCGGCGCCCCGAGCGCCGACACGGAAGATCGGAAGTCGTCGGCCGGACGAGTGGCTTATGTGGCTTTTGCCGCTGTCCGACGGCACTCGTTCCTGCTCCTCGTGCTGGCGGCCGCCGTTGTCATGCGCCTGCTCATGCTCCGGGCGTACCCGTATGCGTTCTTCTTCCCGGACAGCAGGCCCTATGTGGCCGGTGCGTACGACAACATCCCGTACGACATCCGGCCGTTCGGGTATTCGGTGCTGCTGAAGCCTTTTGTGCCCGGACCGCTGCAGCACGTGGCGGTCGCGCAGCACATTCTCGGCCTCTGCCTGATCGTTGCCGGATATGCGTTCCTGGTGCACCGCCGCGTCTGGCCGTGGCTGGCGGCGCTGGCCATGGTGCCGATCGCGCTGGACGCCCGGCAGCTGACCCTCGAGCACTACGTGCTGGCCGAGACCACCTATGTCGCGCTGACCGTCTTCGCGCTGATCGTGCTGGGCTGGCGGGAAAAGATCGGAGTGTTCGCGGCCGGGATCGCCGGCCTGCTGCTCGGATTTGCCGCGATCACCCGGACCGTCGGGTTGCCCGTCGTGGCGCTGGTTGTGCTCTACCTGCTGGTGCGGCGCGTCGGCTGGGCGCGGCTCGTCGTGTTCCTGCTGCCGGTCGGCCTGATCCTCGGTGGCTACCTCGTCTGGTACCACCAGACCTACAAGGTCTACGCGTTCGGGCAGTTCCAGGGCCGCTTCCTGTACGGCCGGGTCATGCCGATCGCCGACTGCGACAAGCTCGAACTCACACCGCTGCAGCGCAGCCTCTGCATGCCGAACGCGCCGCTGCGCTGGAAACAGCGGCCGGACCAGTACATCTGGAATCCGAGCAGCCCCGTCAACCGGCTCTACCCCAGCACGATCAACGACGAGTTCATCGGCGAGTTCGCCAAGGAAGTCATCAAGCAGCAGCCGGGTGACTACTTCGGGATGGTGCTGACCGAGATCGGCTGGCATCTGCTGCCGTCGGCGCCGCTGTGGCCGTACAACCGGTGTCCACAGGAGAAGTGGCTGCCGCCGGCGATGCCCGGTGAGTCGTGCAACGCCGCGTACTACCTCGACACGTTCTCGCCGCTCAGTGTGCCCGAGCCCACGATCAAGGTGCCGAATCCACGGGGTGAGCAGCTCCGCGCGTACGGGGAAAAAATGACCACCCCCGGCACGGTCTATGCCGTCGGGATTGTGCTCGCGCTGCTGGCCGCGGTTTTCCGGCCGCGCCGCTTCAGCTGGCGCGGTGCCGCCGACGCGCTGCTCTTCGTGGGCACCGGCTTCGGCCTGATCGTCGTCTCGGTGGCGACCAGCATGTTCGATTACCGGTACGCAAACCCGGCCGTGCTGCTGATCCCGATGGGAATCGCCCTGGCTGTCAACCGAATCGTGGCTGCCGCGCGTCTCAAGAGAGAACCGCCACCTCCGGCCGATGCGCCGGTCCGCACCATCAGTATTCCGACCCAAGTGAAGAAAGCAGTCGCCGAACATGTCAAGTGACGTCGAGGTCACCGTCCTGCTGCCCTGCCTGAACGAGGCGGAGACCCTCGAGACCTGTGTTCGCAAGGCGTTGCGGTCGCTCGCCGAGCTGGGCGTTCAGGGTGAGGTCCTGGTGAGCGACAACGGTTCCACCGACGGCTCGCAGGAGATAGCCGTCCGCTCGGGTGCCCGGGTGGTGCACGCGCCGCGCAAGGGTTACGGCGCCGCGCTGATCACCGGCATCGCCGAGGCCCGCGGTCGCTACGTCATCATGGCGGACGCCGACGACTCCTACGACCTGTCCCACCTCGGGCCCTTCATCGACAAGCTCCGCGAAGGCCACGACGTGGTCATGGGCAACCGTTTCCGGGGCGGCATCAGCCCGGGCGCCATGCCGTTCCTCCACCGGTACCTCGGCAACCCGGTGCTGTCCTGGCTGGGCCGGGCGCTCTTCGGCCTCAAGGGCATCGGCGACTTCCACTGCGGCATCCGGGGCTTCGACCGGGACCGCATCCGCGACCTGGACCTGCGCATGCCGGGCATGGAGTTCGCGTCGGAGCTGGTCGTGCGGGCCTCGCTGAACGGTTACGACATGACCGAGGTGCCGACGACGTTGCAGCCGGACGGCCGCAGCCGTGCCCCGCACCTGCGGACGTGGCGCGACGGCTGGCGCCACCTGCGGTTCCTGCTGGTCTTCTCACCGCGGCGGACGCTGGTCTGGCCCGGCCTGATCGTGTTCCTGCTGGGCCTGATCGGCACCGCGCGGCTCGCGACCGGCTCCCGGCACGTCGCCGGTGTCGAGTTCGACGTGAACGCCCTGGTCTACGCGTGCCTGGCGGTCCTGGTCGGCGCCCAGCTGATGCTCTTCGGCGGTTTTGCGGAGCTCTACGGCCGCTTCGAAGGGCTGGTCCGCGACGACCGGCCGAGCCGCTGGGCACGCTGGCTGACCTTCGAACGCTGCATCATGATCGGGCTCTCGCTGATGGCGCTCGGCCTGACCGGCACCATCATCGCCGTGACCAACTGGGGCCAGGCCGGCTTCGGTGAGCTCGACCCGCGCGGCACGATCCGCCTGGTGCTGCCGTCCGCGACGGCCATCGCCCTCGGCGTGATCGGTGTCTTCTCGGGCCTCTTCGCCAGCCTGCTGACCCTGCGCGGGATGCGCACGGCACCGCTGCCGAAGAAGATCGTGCGGACGGTCCCGCGGCAGCCCGTGGGCGGTACTCGCTCCGGTACGGGAACCCACACGGTTCCCGTACCGGAGTCGGAGCCTATTCCGCGATCGTGACGATCCGGCGGCGCCGGGCCAGCACGAAGGCAACGGCGCCGCCGACCAGCAGCAGCGCACCGCCACCGGCCAGCAGACCGGCCGGCGCACCCGTGACGGGCAGGCCGCCACCGCCACCGGCGGAGGACACCTTCACCTCGATCTTCGCGACGTTGTTGCTGGTCTTCGGGTCCTGCACACCGCCGTTGACGGTCACCGTGCCCTCGTCCTCGTTCTCACCGTCGTTGATCTTCGCGGTGAAGGAGTAGAGCACCTTCTCGCCCTTGGCATAACTGCCGAGCGCGACGCAGAGGTAGTCGTGACCGGAGACCTGACCCTCCTGGCCCCACGACGGCTCGCCGTCACCGGCGGGGACACAACTGTCGTCCACCTCGGTCAGCGTCAGGCCGGACGGGATCCGCACCTTCGTCGACAGGTACGAGTTCTGCTGCGGCCAGATCGTGGCCGCCGGGCCGTCGTTCCGGAAACCGACCTTGATCGTGCGGGTGTCACCGATGGCGCCGGTGAAGTTGTCACCGATCGCGACCAGGTCAGCCGGGTTCTTGGAGACCTTGACCACGAACGACGCGATGTTGTCCCAGTCGTTCAGCTCGCTCTCGTCGATGTCCTCGGCGAGGCTCTGGCGCAGCGGCACGAGCGCCAGCTTGGTGCCGGACTTCTGCAGCGCGGCCTTCTTGGCCGTGGCCGCGGCCAGGTCGAGGTCGTCGTCGGCCCCGAACGCGAACATGCCGGCGTAGTA
Organism: Amorphoplanes friuliensis DSM 7358; assembly: GCF_000494755.1. Lineage (NCBI taxonomy): Bacteria > Bacillati > Actinomycetota > Actinomycetes > Micromonosporales > Micromonosporaceae > Actinoplanes > Actinoplanes friuliensis. The sequence goes on along the minus strand of NC_022657.1, from coordinate 333,131 downwards.
GTCGGCCGGGCCGGGGGCGTCCGCTGCGGCCTTGACGGTCAACGGCGTCGACGGGTCGATGGTGAGGATCTCGTCGGGGCCGATCGTCTGCTCGAAGAAGCAGACCACCCCGAGCAGGTCCTCGACCGTCTGGCAGTTGCTGTACTTCGCCGGGAAGCTGACGTACGGCTCGCCGACAAAACCGAGGGCGACGGTTTCCACGGGCTTGTTGCCGTTGTTGCGCACCTCGACCGGGACCGGCGCCGACTTGCCCGGCGCCAGCTTGATGTCCGCGATCGGCGCGACCTCGAGGTCGGCACCCGCGGTGGCACGCACGACGGTGACCGAGGCGACCATCTTTCCGTCGGGACCGCCGACGGCCACGCCGACGTCGAAGCTGGCGCCGAGATCGGGCAGGGCGGCCGTGGGCTTGACCGTGAAGGTCAGCACCTTGCGGGCCCCGGGAGCCAGATCATTGATCTTGCAGGACGTCGGCCCACAGCCCGGAGGGGGCGTAAAGCCGATGCTCGGGTCGATCGGGGAGTCCGCGCCGTATTCCACGACGATGCCCTTGGCGGTCGCACCACCGAGGTTGAAGATCTCGACCGGGACGGCCTTGCTGCGGCCGTCAACCGTGACCACCCGCTCCGGAACGAGGATGTCGATCAGCGGCCAGTTGTCGTCGGGCTCAGCCGCATGCGCGGGAGCCGCGGCACCAACGATGGTCGTCAGTCCGAGGAGGGCGACCGGCAGGGCGAGCCGGCCGAGAAAGGAGTGCAGACGCATGGTCACCACTTCGATGTGCAGTGAGAAGGTCCGCGAAGACTAGGAGAAGCCTTGTCCCGGCGCTACCCCGCCGGGAGGAAAGCGGGCTATACCTGGGCGAAGATCGGTCCGTCCTCGGGCAACGCGGGTGCCTCGCCCCGCGCGGCGGCCCGGCGGGCGAACTCCCGCACACCCTCGATCTGCCGCTCACCCAGCGAAAAGTCCAGCGCCCGGAAGTACGTCGCCAGCGTCGCGGCGTCGAACGGCTCCCAGCGCGCGGCGGACTCGGCGACGTCGTCCAGCTCGCCGAGACACAGATCACGGGAGCGCTGGAACGCCTCGTGCACGTCCTTCACGACACCCGGGTTGGCGGCGGCGAAGTCCTTGCGTACCGCCCAGACGGCGAAGACCATCGGCAGACCGGTCCACTCCTTCCAGGCCTCGGCCAGGTCGGTGACGTGGAGGCCGAGCGCCGGGGCCTCGTACAGGGCGCGGAGGGCCGGGTCACCGATCAGGACCGCGGCATCGGCCTCGAGCAGCATCTGCGTGAGCTCGGGCGGGCAGCGGAAGTATTCGGGCTCGGCACCGTACTTGTCGGCGAGCAGCATCTGGGCCAGCAGCACGCCGGTCCGGGACGTCGAACCGAGCGCGACCGGACGGCCGTCGAGCTCGTCGAGCGGCCGCGTCGAGACCAGGTTGACCGAGAGCACCGGCCCGTCGCTGCCGACCGCCAGGTTGGGCAGGAGCAGCAGATCGTCGGCGTTGCGCAGGTATTCGACCAGGGAGATCGGGCCGATGTCGAGGTCACCGGCGACCAGGGCGGCGTTGAGCCGGTCCGGGGTGTCCTTGTGCAGGTCGACGTCGAGCAGAGCGCCGGAGCGCATCAGGCCCCAGTAGATCGGCAGACAGTTCAGGAACTGGATGTGCCCGACCCGGGGACGTTGTACAGCGTCGCTCATGTCTTGACGCTATCTCCGGCGAGTTGCACCTGCCGGTCCCCCACCTGTGGCAAGGGAGCAATCTCACGTCCGGCCCGCCGCACGACCGGGAGACAGACGGCCACCGCGACCAGACCGGCCACACCCGCCGCGGCCACCAGCAGCCGCGGCTCAAAACGGTCGATGAGCGGGCCGGCGACGGCATAACCCAGCATCCCGGCGCCCTGCACTGCGGCGCCGAGGGTGGCGAACGCCTGCCCACGCGCCTGCTCCGGCACACGTTCCGCCATCACGACGTTGGTCAGCACGTTGATCCCGCCGTTGCCGGCGCCGCCGATCAGCCAGAGCGGCACCAGCAGCAGGGCATGCCAGGCTCCGGCGGCGAGCAACACGACCGCGCAGGTGACCCCGGCGCACAGCAGCGTCACCTGAACCATCCGGGCGGGCCCCGGCATGCGGTCACCGACCCGGCCGAAGAACCAGGCGCCGGCGAGCATCCCCGCGGTCCAGGTGGCGCTGAGCAGGCCGAACACCGTGGTCGACGCCCCGAGGGTCTCGCGGATGAAAAAGACCTCGATCACGGTGATCGCCCCGACTCCGGCCACCACCGCCGCTATCGCGCCGACCAGAACAGCGACCAGCCGGTCGTCCCGCAAGCGCCAGGCCACCGTCTCGCTGCGTGCAAGCCCGGCTGCGGGGACCCTCCGCGTACGGATGAGCAGGCCGGCCGCCACCAGAGAGAGATAGGTGGCGGCATCGATCAGCAGAGGCACGCGGATGCCGAACTGACCGACGAGCAGGCCGGCCGCCGCCGGGGCGATCAGCATGCCGACCATTCCCGCGGTCTGGTTGATGCCGCTCGCACGGGCCAGATGCTCCCGGCGGACCATCGCGGGCAGCAGCGCGGCCAGGGTCGGCTGGGTCACCGCGAGGCCGCAGGCCAGCACCGCCACCAGGGCGATGATCACGACTGTGCCCTCGGCGAAGGCCAGAGCCACGCAGACCAGGGCCTGGGCGATGCCCGCGATGATCAGCAGTTTGCGGCTGTCCACCCGGTCGGCGATCCGCCCGGTGATCGGGGCCAGCACCGCCAGTGGCAGGGCGGCCGCCAGCAGCAGACCCGAGACGGCCAGTCCACCGGCGCCGGCCGACTGCAACGCCAGAGCCAGTGCTGTGGCGGCGAGGAAGTCACCGCAGACGGAAACGCCGCGTGCTCCCGCCGCGAGATAGACGTCGGTCCAGCGCGACTCCGTAGTTGTGAAGGACATACTTCGAAAGTATTCCTTCACAACTTGCCTGTCTAGTCTGCGTCCACGGGGAAGGCTGCGTATTGGACGGCGACCGTTCGCGCGCCCTCCGGCGGATCGGCCAGCCGGGTCCGCCGCTGATAGGGCGCGAGCACCTCGCGGATCTTGTCCGACACCTCGCTCAGCTCATCCGCGGTGACCAGCAGCATCTGGTTCATCAGCGCGCTCGCATCACGCCACTGCTTCGGCTCCTCGTGCATGCCGGCCCACCACTGCCGCAGGCGCGCAAAGTCGCGGGTCAGATAGGCGTCGACCAGGGCGCTCTCGGCCGCCCAGGCCTCCGGCTCCTCGACGTCGCCGTCGAGGCTGAAACTGGGGTCGGTGCTGCGCCACACCCGTTCACGGCCGTCGCCACGGCTCGGCGCGTGCTCGACCAGGCCGTACTTGGCCAGCTCCCGCAGGTGGTAGCTGGTGGCGCTGGGCGAGAGCCCGACCAGCCGGGCGCACTCGGTCGCGGTGATCACCGCACCGGTACTCGCGAGATGCTCCATGATCTCGATCCGGGCCGGGTGGGCCAGCGCCCGCATCACCTGAGGGTCAGTGATTCTCCTGTTGCCGCGCTCGTCCGCCATGCACCCATGATCCCGGTCTTATTACGTCGCGTCGTCAGGGGCAGCCGCGTAGCATCGAACGCTCGCCCGCGGGGACCGCGCGCATCCCATCGGGCACAGCCGACACCTCTTCCGCAGAGGGGACGCCGGGCGGCCCAGGTCAGCCGAACAAAAACCACCGACGCCGAAAGGTTCTTCGGATGACGCTGCCTGCCCAACCCGACCTCGACGACGAGCTGCACGACGAACGCACCCACCTGATCGAGTCCCGCGCCGCCCTCGGCCGCATGCGGGGCCGCGCTGAGTCCCTCTTCGCCGTCGGCGCCGATGTGGCCGGCGACCCGTACGGCGCCGAAGCCCTGGGCCGCACCCTGTCGCGCCGCGTCGCCGAACTGGCCGACGACCCGACCACACCACTCTTCTTCGGCAAGCTCGACATCGACGAGGCGAAATACCACATCGGGCGGCGGCACGTCACCGACGACGCCGGCGAGCCGATGGTGCTGGACTGGCGCGCACCGCTCTCCCAGTCCTTCTACCGCGCCAGCGTCCGCGACCCGCAGGGCGTCGCCACCCGGCGCCGGTTCGGTTTTGTCAAAGGCGAGCTGACCAGCTTCGAGGACGAGCACCTGGACCGCGGCGAAGAGCTCGGCACCAAGAGCAGAATCCTGACGGCCGAGATCGAACGCCCTCGCGTCGGCCCGATGCGCGACATCGTCGCGACCATCCAGCCCGAGCAGGACGAGCTGGTCCGCGCCGAGCTGGAGGACTCCATCTGCGTCCAGGGGGCGCCCGGCACCGGTAAGACGGCGGTCGGGCTGCACCGCGCCGCGTACCTGCTCTACCTGCACCGCGAGCGTCTGCGCCGGTCCGGGGTGCTGATCGTCGGGCCGAACACCGCGTTTCTCTCGTACATCTCGGCGGTGCTGCCGGCCCTCGGCGAGGTCGAGGTGCAACAGGCGACGGTTGACGACCTGATCGCCCGGGCGCCCGTACGCGGCCGCGACACCGAGGCGGCGACGCTGCTCAAGCACGACCCGCGCATGGCCGAGGTGCTCCGCCGGGCCCTGTGGGGACGCCTCGGCAAGCCGGTCGAGCCAATCATGGTGTCGGACGGCTCGTACCGGTGGCGGATCGACCCGGAACCGCTGCGCCGCATCGTCGACGAGGCCCGCCGCGAGGACCTGCCCTACACCGTGGGCCGCGAGCGGGTCCGCGCCCGCGTGGTCGGCCTGCTGCAGCGGCAGTCCGAATACCGCACGGGCAACTCCCCCGGCGAGGGCTGGCTGCGCCGCATGAGCAAGATCCCTCAGGTACGCGACTTCCTCGAGACCTCGTGGCCCGCCGTGACCCCGGAGGCCCTGGTCGTCGGCCTGCTCTCCGAACCCGACGTCCTGTCAGCGGCCGCCGACGGCATCCTCACCGCCGACGAACAGGCCGTCCTGCTCTGGCCCAAGGCGCCCCGCACGGTGAAGGCCGCGAAGTTCAGCCCCGCCGACCTGGTGCTCCTCGACGAGGCCGCCGGCCTGCTCGAACGCGAGACCAGCTTCGGCCACGTGGTCGTCGACGAGGCCCAGGACCTGTCCCCGATGCAGGCCCGGGCGATCGCCCGGCGCAGCGAACACGGTTCCATCACCCTGCTCGGCGACCTCGCCCAGGGCACCGCCCCCTGGGCCGCCGCCGACTGGCGCGACACCCTCCGCCACCTGGGCAAACCTGACGCGGCCATCGTCCCGCTGACCATCGGCTTCCGCGTGCCCGCCGTGGTGGTCGAGCTGGCGAACAAGCTGCTGCCCGCTCTCGGTGTCGACGTACCCGAGGCGGTCTCCCTGCGCCGCGACGGTGACCTCGCGATCGTCGCCGTGCCGACGCCGTCCGAAGTGGATGCGGCCATGCTGGTCGAGGTGACCACGGCGCTGGAGCACGAGGGGTCGGTCGCTGTCATCGCGGCGGACACCGCGGTGGACCGGGTGCGTGCCCACCTCGCGACGGCGGGCCTGGAGGCCGCGACCCCCGACGACGTCGACTCCGAGGCGCGCGTCACGGTCGTGCCGGCCACGATCGTCAAGGGCCTCGAGTACGACCATGTTGTTGTCGTCGAGCCGGCCGAGATCGTCGCCGCCGAGCCCCGCGGCCTGCACCGGCTCTACGTGGTCCTGACCCGTGCAGTGTCCGGGCTTTCGGTGGTGCACTCCGCGCCGCTGCCCGGACCACTCGGCCCTGTCCCGGTCTCGCCCCCAGGGACGGCTGCACTCAGAGGGGCTTGACCCAGCGGGACCAGTCCTCCTGGCGGTGGTACCCGTTCGCCGCCCAGATGGCGTGGGCCTGGTCGTTGTCGTCGAGGACCATCGCGTCCATGCGGGTGCCGCCGAGGGCACGGGCGCGTTCCTCGGCGGCGGCGATCAGCGCGCCCCCGATGCCCGCACGGCGACGTTCCGGGTGCACGGCCAAGCGGTAGAGGTGGCACCGCCAGCCGTCCCAGCCCGCGATGATCGTGCCGATGATCCGGTCCTCCTCGACGGCCAGGATCAGGGCGTCCGCGTCCCGCAGATGCAGCGCAGCAACGGCCGCCAGGCTGTCCGGCGGCCGGCTCGCGTTCTCCGCGGCGGTCGCCCAGAACGTCAGCACAGCCGCCAGCTCGCGGGAATCGGCAGCTCGCAGCACCAGATCATTCACGGCCCTGAGCCTAGACAGCGTCCTTCAACTTTATGGCACAAAGTTCTTTAGCTTTGCGTGGTAAAGTTCTTTGCATGGACCACGAGGATGACGAACTCCCACCGACCGACCCCGCTGAGTCACTGCGGCTCATCGAGTCTCAGCGCGCCCTGACCGAGCGCCGGCTCACCCCCGACCCGCGACTGCTGCTGTGGCCGTGGGGTGTCGCCTGGCTGATCGGTTTCGGCGTCTTCTTCCTGCGCTTCGGTCCCGACGGCCGGATCTTCGTGGACATGCCCTCCTTCGTCCCGCTGACGGTCCTGCTCGGCCTGATCACCCTGGCCGGCATCGTCACCGGCGTGGTCGGCGCCCGGGCCGGCCGCCAGGTCAGCGGCCCTTCCTCCCGCCAGGGCGCCATGTACGGCATCACCTGGTCCGTCGCCTTCATCGGCATGGCCGTGCTGTTCAGCAAGGTCAGCAACCTGCTGCCCGAGCCCGAGGCCAACCTGCTCTGGGCGGGTGCGATGGTCGCCCTCACCGGCGCCCTGCACATGGCCGGCGGCGCCGTCTGGAACGACCGCAGCCTGTTCATCCTCGGTGCCTCCATCAGCTTCGTGAACGTCGTCGGCGTGATCATCGGGCCCGGCTGGCACGCGTTGATCGTCTCGGTCCTCGGTGGTGGCGGGATGCTCCTCGCCGGCCTCCTCTCCTGGCTGCGACTGCAGCGATGACCGACGGCACCCGCCCGCCGATCGAGGACGGCGGCGGCATCCCCGAGCTCGACCCGGTGATCCACGCCCAGGCCCGGCTGCGTGTCGTGTCGGCCCTCTCCACCCTGCGCGAGGCCGACCGGATCGCCTTCCCCCGGCTGCAGGACATCCTGCAGATGACCGCGGGCAACCTCTCCGTGCACCTGCGCAAGCTCGAGGACGCCGGTTACGTCGAGGTCACCAAGACCCATCAGGGACGGACGCCGGCCACCCTCGTCCGGCTCACCCGGCGCGGCCGGCTGGCATTCGAGGACTACACCGCCGCGCTGCGCGCCCTGCTCGCCGGCGGCACCAACCTCCAGGAGGAGTCGTGATTCTCGCCCGCGCCATCGACGCCACCCGCCGCTACGGCGACGTGACGGCCGTCGACCAGCTCAACCTCGACGTCGACACCGGCGAGCTCGTCGGCCTCCTCGGCCCGAACGGCGCCGGCAAGAGCACCCTGGTCAACCTTCTCACCGGCGTACGCCGTCCCAGCTCCGGCAAGGTCGAGCTGTGCGGCGGTGACCCGCGTGATCCCTCCACGCGCCGCTTCCTCGGCGTGACACCGCAGGAGACCGGCCTGCCCGGCGCGCTGCGTGTCGGCGAGGTCGTCGACTTCGTCCGCGCGCACTATCCCGACCCGCTCAGCAAGGACGAGCTGCTCGCGAAGTTCGGACTGTCCGACCTGGCCAAGCGCCAGACCGGTGGCCTGTCCGGCGGCCAGAAGCGGCGGGTCGCGGTCGCGCTGGCCTTTGTCGGCCGCCCGCGCATCGTCTTCCTGGACGAGCCCACCACGGGTCTCGACGTGGAAGCCCGGCACGCCCTGTGGCAGGGCATCCGCGAATTCCACGCCGACGGCGGCACCGTGGTGCTGACCAGCCACTACCTCGAAGAAATCGAAGCCCTCGCCCGGCGGGTCGTAGTCATCGGGGGCGGCCGGGTGCTCGCGGACGACACCGTCTCCGCGGTGCGCGGCCTCGTCGCCATCCGCCGGGTGAGCCTCACCTCGGGCGTACCCCTCCCCGACCTTCCGGGTGTGGTCAGCACCGAGCAGGACGGCGACCGCCTGCACCTCCTGACCGCGGATGCCGACCGGCTGGTCCGCGACCTGGTCACCCACAACGTGGCGTTCCGGGACCTCGAGGTCCGGCCGACGTCGCTGGAAGAAGCCTTCCTCACCCTGACCGCAGCCTGACTTTCCCATCATGGCTTGCTCACCCTGACCGCAGCCTGACTTTCCCATCATGGCTTGCTCACCCTGACCGCAGCCTGACTTTCCCATCATGGCTTGCTCACCCTGCCCTTTCGCGGCTCAGCCTTCCACCGGCCGCCGGTCCTGAGCGGTTGTCCACAGTCCGATTTGTCGAGCCCGAGTTATCCACAGGCCGATCAGCCGCGGACCGTTTTCCTGCCACAGTCCTGCCTGACCCACGCACTCCGAAACCGGAGGTCCTCATGGCATCCCTCGCCCTGACCCATGCCCGTTTCCAGCTGCTCGAGACCGTGCGCATCCCGATGGCACTCATCGGCAGCGCGTTCTTCCCAGCGTTCTCGATGATCTTCTTCGTGGTGCCGTTCGTCGGCAGTGATCCCGTTTACGCCACCTATGCGACCGCCTCGATGATCACTTTCGTGGTGATGACCAGCAACCTCTTCCAGTACGGCATCGGAGTCGCCGAGGACCGTGCCCAGCCCTGGGACCCGTATGCGCGGACCCTCGCCGTGGGCGCCGGGCCGCGCTTCCTGGGCCGCATCATGGCCGGCCTGATCCTGATGACCGCGTCGCTGCTCCCGGTCGTGGTGATCGCGGCCGTCGCGACCGAGGCGACGATCACCCTCGGCGGGTTCCTGGCCGCGGTCGGTGCGGTCATCGTGATCTCGGTGCCGTTCACCCTGATGGGCCTGGCCATCGGCTACTCGCTGCCCGCCAAGGCAGCCATCGTGGTGGCGCAGGTGCTGTTCTTCCCGCTGGCCTTCGGTGGCGGGCTGATGACCGCACCGGGCAGTGCCCCGGGCTTCGTCGAGACCATCGCGCCGTACCTGCCGACGGGCGGCGCGGCCAGGCTGATGTGGGCGGCAGTGGGCGACTTTCCCTTCGACCTCGCATCGACAGCCGCCTTGGTCGCATGGACTGTCGCATTCGCTGGGGTGGCTGCATGGGCCTATCGACGCGACGAGGGTCGGCGGTTCAGTTGAACTTCCGACTGAGCGGCCCCGTACCTCGCATCGCGGTGTAACGATTCACGCGTTGTCTGCCGCAGGCCCCGAGGAGCAGGTCATGACCCCACCAACACCCGGTGTACCGAACTGGGTGGATCTGGGAACCGCCGACCTGGGGGACGCGATCCGCTTCTACACGGAACTGTTCGGCTGGGAGGCCGAGGTGTCCGGCGAGGAATACGGCGGTTACACCACGTTCCGCCTCGACGGGCGGGCCGCGGCGGGCGCCGGCCCTCTCTACGGCGAGGGCCAGCCGACGGCCTGGAGCACCTACATCGCAACCGACGACGCGGACGTGATCGCCGCCCGCGTCGAAGCCGCCGGCGGCAAAGTCCTGGTGGCACCGTTCGACGTCATGTACCAGGGCCGCATGGCCGCCTTCCTCGACCAGGCCGGCGCACCCTTCAGCGTCTGGCAGTCCGGCACGATGCACGGCGCCGACGTCTTCGACGCCCCGGGCGCCCTGACCTGGAACGAACTGACCACCCGCGACGTGGAAGGCTCCGCCGCCTTCTACGGCGAGGTCTTCGGCTGGGTCGCCCGCGAACGCTCCATGGGCGAAGGCATGTCGTACATCGTGTGGGAACAGAACGGCCAGCAGATCGCCGGCATGCAGTCGATGGACAGCGAGCAGTGGCCCGACGACCTGCCGCCACATTGGATGATCTACTTCGCGGTGGCGGATTGCGACGAGTCTGCGGTTTATGCGCAGTCGCTCGGGGGGCGGGTGCTGCGCTCACCGACAAGCTTGCCGATCGGCCGCTACGCAGTCCTGGACGACCCCCAGGGCGGCACCTTCTCCATCCTCCAAACCACCCGAAACACCTAAAGCCCAGCCCCGAGCAACGCAGACTCGCCGGCGTTGCCGACCAGCCGGCCCAAGCCACTTACGCGCGCTAGCGCTGGCAGTTTGCACGATCCGAGCCACCCACCCCGCTAGCGCCGGCGGCTTGCACGACCCGAGCCACCCACCCCGCTAGCTCTGGCGGCTTGCACGACCCGAGGCACTCACGCTCACCAGGCCGGCGGCCTGCACGACCCGGGCCACAGCACCGCGGCCTGCAGACGCAGGGTGTCGGCCACCGCCCGGCGCCGCCGTCGAGGCCTCCTGGCGCAAATGCTGTCAGCGCCTCACCGGTACGACGAGGGGGCCTTGCTCGCCGTCGATGACTTTGACGCGTACGCGGTAGTGCTTGGCCAGGAGTTCTTCGGTCAGCACTTCGCGGGCGGTGCCGGCCGCCACGACCCGGCCACCGGCGAGCAGGACCATGCGGTCGGCGTATTCGCCCGCGATCGACAGGTCGTGCATCGTGGCCAGGACGGTCAGCCCTCGCTCGCCGCGCAGCCGGTCGACCAGTTCGAGCACCTCCTGCTGATGGCCGATGTCCAGTGCGCTGGTCGGCTCGTCGAGGAGCAAGGTCCGCGCGCCCTGGGCCAGCGCCCGGGCGAGGAAGACCCGCTGCCGTTCGCCACCGGACAGCGTGTCGAGACGCCGCGACTGCATGCCTGTCAGGTCCAGCGCGGCCAGCACCTCGTCGACCGCGGCCAGGTCGGAGGCGGACTCCCGGCCCAGCGCCGGGATGTAGGGCGTACGCCCGAGCAGCACATAGTCGAGCACCAGCATCCCGACCGGCACCACCGGCGTCTGGGCTACGGTCGCAACCGTGCGGGCACGTTCGCGGCGGGAAAGCTGGTTGATCGTGGTGCCGCCCAGGCTGATCTCGCCGCTGAAGCGCAGCAGCCCACCGATGGCCCGCAGCGCGGTGGATTTGCCCGCACCGTTCGGCCCGATGATCGTGACCCACTCACCCTCGGCGACGTCGAGGTCAACACCGTCGACGATCACCGAGCCACCGAGTTCGACCCGCAGACCACGGACGCGGATCACGAGACCCGGCTCTTCCGCAGCACGATCGCAAAGAACGGCGCTCCGAAAAACGCCGTCACCACACCGATCGGAATCTCCGCCGGACTCGCCACCGTCCGCGCGAACAGATCCGTCAACGCCAGGAACGCCCCGCCGAACAGCACCGACAGCGGCAGGATCGACCGGTAGCTCGGCCCCGCCAGCAGCCGCAACGTGTGCGGCACGATGATGCCGACAAACCCGATCAGCCCCGAGACCGACACGGCCGCCGCAGTCCCCAGCGAAGCCGCGACGATCAGCAGGTAACGGCTGCGCTGAGGGTGCAGCCCGAGACTCGTCGCCTCCTCGTCCCCCACGGTCAGCACGTCAAGCTCGCGGCGCTGCGAGAGCACGATCGCACCGGTCACCGCCGCGTAGGGCAGCAGGAGCAGCACGTCATGCCAGCCCGCGGTGGCGAGCCGGCCGAGCAGCCAGGAATACACCTCACGCAGCGATTCCACATTTTGCTGCATGAGGTAGGTCTGCGCGGCGGCCAGAAAGGCGGACACCGCCACCCCGGCCAGGATGAGCGTCGCGGGACTCCGCGCCCGGCCGCCGGCCCCACCGAGCAGCCAGGTCAGCGCAACAGCAACGATCGCACCCACAAAAGCGGCCAGCGGAACACTCACCGGCAGGTTCGCGGTCGCGTCACCCGCCGCGTTCCGAAAGGCGATCACCGCCGTGACCCCGAGCCCAGCCCCCGCCGCCACCCCGAGCAGATGCGGATCGGCGAGGGGATTGCGGAAAACGCCCTGGTACGCCGCCCCGGCCAGCGCCAGCATGGCCCCGACCAGCAGCCCGAGAACCACCCGCGGCAGACGCAGCTCGGTGATGATCGCGATTTCCCGCTCGTTGAGCCCGCTGTGAATCCGCACCCCCGGCACAAGATTCAGCAGCTCAGCCGCAACCCCGGCAGGCGGCAACGTGACCGGCCCGAAGGCAATCCCGGCGACCAGCGTCACCACCAAAGCCACAACCCCACCGACCAACCACCCGACCCGGAGCCCCGCCGGCCGCGCTCCCCGCACAGAGGACCGACCACCACCATCCAGAAGCCGGTCGACCTCAGAAAAGGAATCAGCCTGCGCAGCCAGGTGACCTCCGGCCAAGCCACTGAACCCAGGTGAAGAATCACCAGCCCCGGCCGAGCGACCGATCCCGTGTGACGAGTCATCCTGCCCAGACCCGCCGACCCCAGTTGAGCCATCGACCCCTGGCAAGGCAGTGCTTTCCGCGGGCTGATCGGTCGGGGGTGACCGGTCAGCCTGCGGTGCGGAATCGGCCGGCCGGGGCCGGTCGGTCACGCCGGGACCTTGGACACCGCATCGGCGACCGACTGCACCAGGTCCACCACGCGCGGGCCCCAGCGCGAAGCAATGTCGTCGTCCAGCGACACGATCTGGTCTTTCTGCACGGCGGTGACCGCCGACCAGCCCTTGCGGGCCTTGACGGTGGCGGGTGACTGCTGGCAGCACTTGGTGTCGGCCAGGAAGATCAGGTCGGGGTTGGCCTTGATCAGGGCTTCCGGCGACAGCTGCGGGTAACCGCCCTTGGAGCCGTCGGCGTCGGACGGGTCAGCGACGTTCTCCAGGCTGAACAGCCCCAGAACCGAGCCGATGAAGGTCTTCGACGTCGCGGTGTAGAGCGCCGGGTCCAGCTCGTAGTAATACGTGAGCTTGGACGGGCGGGCCGGTACGCCCTTGACGATCTTGTCGATCTGGGTGCGCATGCGGTCGGTCAGGGCTGTTGCTTCGGTCTGGTGACCGGTCAGGCGGCCGAGCTCGTCGATCTCGCGGTAGGTGTCGTCGAGGACCTTGGCCGCCGGGACGAGCAGGACCGGGATCTTGAGTTTGCCCAGCTGGTCGACGATTTTGTTGAGGTCGTCGGTGGCCACGACCAGGTCGGGGTTCTTGGCCGCGATAGCTTCGGCATTGGGCTTGAATCCGGACAGGTCGGTCTTCGGCGCGTCGGCCGGGTAGGTCGACTGGTCGTCGACCGCCACCACCTGCGGGCCGGCGCCGATGGCGAACAGCATTTCGGTCGCGCTCGGGCCGAGCGACACGATGCGCTCGGGTCGCTGGGCCAGCGTCACGCCGCCGGCCGTCACCGGATAGGCCGCGCTGCCACTCGACGGCGCAGCGCTGGGAGGCTCTTCCGAGCCGCAACCGCTGAGCAGCAAGGCAGCCGTCGCAACGACTGCCGTCAACATCCTTTTCATGCTGGTCCTCCTGTCGGCCGAGGCTGTGGTGCTTCGCCGACCGGAGATGTCACCGGCCCGCGAGGCGCCCCTCCCCGGGAGCGCTGAATCGCGACCGACGCGCAGGCGACCTGGCTTCACCCCGGGCACGGCGGGGCTCACAGTTGCGGGACAGCGCCGGAATCCCACCGGCTTCGCTGCGACGCGGTCCCATCGAAACTAGCCCACCGGTCCGACAGAAAAACCGAAGACCCTCAAGGTCCAATTCCGGTCGTAGCCGGGTGCGGGGTACGGACCGTCGCTCCCGCCGAGAAAGGGCTGCGTGAGTGGCCCGGCGCGTCAGGCCGTGACGTCGGTGCGCGGCAGGCTGGCGAGGACCATGGCCACGACCTGGTCGAACGTGGTATCGACGTCCTCACCCATGCCGAATCCGCCGTTGGCCTCGATGTCGGCGAAGCCGTGGGCTGTGACCCGCAGGCGCCGGGTGGCGTGGGTCGTCTCCGACTCGTCGAGACCGTACCCGCGCAGCACCGCGAAGAAGACGCCCAGCAGCGCGCCGCTCGCCTCCGCCAGGGCTTCATGGCGCAGCGGGTCGAACGGGATCAGGGCATAACGCCCGGGGTGCGTCACCACATAGGACCGGTATGCCTGCATCAGCGCTGCCACCGCGTCGTCGCGGCTGCGACCCATCACCACGGTCGAGAGGGTGGCGGTGACGTCGCGCAACACGCGCAGCGCCATGAGGTCGCGGAGGTCGGCCAGGCTGCCGACGTGCTTGTAGAGCGACGGCGCGGCAACACCGGCCCGGTCGGCGACGGCTGCAAGACTCAGGCCTTCGAGGCCCTTCTCGTCGACCAGGGTCAGCGCGACCGCGACCACCGCGTCGGCACTGAGACCAGCCCTAGGCACGTTGGCTACCATTCATAACCAGTAGGCTAACTCACATAGTTCAAGAACGCTGCTCCCCGCCCGCGGGCAGCTGCGGATCGCGCGTCACGAAGTTGGTGATGTTCGTCCGGAATTCGGAGAGCCATTCGGCCGTCTCGGCGTCGATCAGGTCCGCGACATCGGTGGTGAATTGCTCGATCAGGTCGAGGCCGATCTTGATGGTGGTGGCATCAGCGCCGAATGCGGCTTCCGCATTCGCAGCCGTCCAGGCAAAACGGAACGCCGCGAGCCGCCTTTCCAGTGCGCGGGCTGTGGTGATGTCGCGCATCCAGCCCGAGGACAGGCCGAAGAAGTGGTCGAAAGCCACACAGCCGGCCGCGAGCGCCAGCATGATGTAGCCCCAATTGGCGCTGCGATCAGCGGTGGCTGCCAGCAACGGCGCTATTCCGCCGACAACCGCGAAGAGGATGGCGAGGACCCGCAACGACCGCGATCCGACCCGCTTCACCGCCTTGTCGCGCAGATACCAGTCCCTCGCCTCGGACGCGGATTCCTCGGCCCAGACGCGCAGACGGTCCAATGTCGCCGCCGGATCCCGCCAATCCTCGACGGTCGGCACAGGCATCGCGGCCGGTTGCAGATCACGCTTGCGGCGGTTCCCCATGGCACACCACCTTTTCCGTCAGGGATTGACACGCGTCAACCTTACTCATGACTAGGCAGACACCTTGGCCACCTTCCGTGTACTGGCGCCTACTCTGCGCAAACCTTACGATCAATAGCACGGAAAGCGAATAGGCCAACTCGGAGGGTGACATGAGCCTCATCCTTCATCTCTCCGACCTTCACCTCTCCCCACCCGACGATCGCGAAACGGTCGGCGATCACAAGATCAATGTCATTCCCCTGCAAGACCGCGTACGCCGGACCGAGCTGATCCGGACGACTCTCCGTGAGCTCGGCCGTGCCCTCGCCAGTGGACGTCGCCCCCTCGACGCGGTCGTGATCAGCGGAGACGTGACCTACCAGGGGCGCGCCGACGGCTTCGACCTGCTGCCCCGCACCCTCGAGGAACTCGGCCCGGTCCTCCCCGACCCCGACAAGATCCTCGTGGTGCCGGGCAACCACGACGTCCGGTGGTATTCGGCGCCCTCCAGCGCGGAGCGCTACGAGCAGTTCCTCAGGCTCCGGACTCTCGGTTACCGCACACCGCTCCTCGAGGGGATCGACTTCAACCGGTACGGGGAGATGCCGAGTGCGCCCCCGCACCCGCCGACGGTGGTCGCCGAAGACGGCAGTTTTGTCCTCGTAGGGCTCAACACGGCCAATCACTGCGGCGTCGAGATGGAGACCACACCCGAGGTGCGGGCCGCCTACGCCGCGCTGGACAGCCGGGCCGGCACGGATCCCGACCTCAGGACTTTGCTGGACGACTGGAAGCTGCGCGGGCGTTTCGACATCGCCCGCCTGGGCCCTCACCAGCAGCGACACGCCTCGGACGCCCTCCGCGAGCTCGCACCCGAGGGCGCGGTCCGCATCGCCGTGATGCATCACCAGCTGCTGCCGATCAGCCCGGACGAGGAGGTCAAGCCGTTCGAGGCGCTGACCAACCTCGGCGAGGTGCGCGACTTCCTGGCCGGCAACAACATCGACCTGCTGCTGCACGGCCACAAGCACGTCGAGCACATCTACGCCGACCGCTACCGCCCCAGCTTGCGCGGCCTGAACAACGGCATCCGCAAACTACTCGTCTGCTCCGCCGGCACCGTCGGCCTGGGCCAGGCCTACGGCGGTGAGGTCGCGAAGCTGCTCACGATCGACGGCAAGCACCTCGCTGCCCGCCGCGTGACCGTCGAGAGTGTGCCCGCGACCCGCAACGGCATCCCGCTGATGGTGAGCGCGTTCCGCACTGAGTCGTACCGGATCGCCAACGACGAACCCGCCGAGACCGGCGAGATCACCGGGACCACCGCCCAGGACGTGCACGAGCAGCTCATCGACCTGTACGCGAAGGATCGCATCCAGCCGCGCTCGCCGCTCATCTGCCGATTCACCGACGGGCAGTCCGCGCTGAACCGGCCGGCGTCGTACCCGCCGCTGCCGCTCGGCCGGGCGAACGACGACGACTGGTTCGAGCGGATGACCGGTCTCTGGCAGCGGCACACGCCGATCCGGGGCATGCCGTTCAACCACGGCTCCCGCATCTACAACTACGGCGGCAACCGTGACCAGCTCGACGCCGCCGCCCAGACACTGTCGCGTGACCCGGCCAGCGGCAAGGCGCTCGTGGTCCTGCTCGAGCCGATGCGTGATCACCCCGACGGTACCGATCTGCGCTATCCCGCCTTCTGCCTGGCCCAGTTTGTCGTCGACGGCGACCGGCTCGACGTGGTCGCGTACTTCCGCAAGCAGGAGATGCGCTACTGGTGGGCGATCAACGTCGCCGAGCTGGCGATCCTTCAGGAACGCATGCTCGAGGAGCTGCGCGCCCTGGACGCCCAGTACGAGCCGGGCGAGATCACGACCGTCACGGCGATCCCGGTCGTGGCGGAGAAGGTCCCCCGCGTCGCCGTGCCGCGCATCGACCAGGTCGCTGACGAACAGCCCGGTGAGCTGGTGCGGCTCGCCCTGTCGGTGTGCGCCCGCGACTTCCCCGACCGCGACACGTTCGTCGACCAGTGGTCAGCGGTGGTCAACGACTGGCGGCCGGGCCTCACCGCCACCGTCGACGGCGATCCGGTCGCGACGTTCGGCCTCCAGGCCCTGGCCGAGGTGATCGAGAACGTCTCGCATGCCATCGGCACCGAGGACCGCGTCACGGAGATCATCAGCTGCTTGAAACAGATGCATCAGCAGAACGTCAGCTTCGCCACCAAGATGCAGAGCAGAAACAACTACAAACGTACGCACGAAGAATGGCGCCGGGAGGTGCAGCCGCTCGTCACCCGGCTGCTGGCGACCGTGAACCGCATCCTGAAGAGTCCCGATCACCCGCACCTCGTACAGGGGCCGCAGGACCGGACCGCCTAGCCGAACACCTCTTCGGACAGGCGTTCATTGGCGACCGTCGAGAGTTTGATCCCGAAGATGAAGATGTCGGGGACGCCGTCGTGGACAAATTCCTCGCGCTGTGTGCCCTCGGACGCGTCGAGCAGCTTTTCGACGAGCTTGGTGAGATGCAGCGTGAAGTGCCGAAGCTGAGAATATTTCGGCAGTCCCGCCACGTCGGCGTGATAGGTCGCGTCGTGGCGGAGCTGGGCCCGCTGCAGGTCGAGCAGGGTTTTGCTCGCCCGGACCGCACCACCGCCGTCGAAGCCGACACCGTGCAGCGGGTGACGGGACTCCAACGTGTCCAGTCGTTCCGCATAACGCTGCTGCAGATTGACGCCGAACGCGCCCGACAGCCGCCGGGCCATCTCCCGCAGGTCGGCGGCGGCGCTCAGCAGGGTGACGCGGTCGACCTGTTCGTTGTGCTCGGCGCGATCACAATGCCTGGCCAGCCCGCCCGCGATGCGGATCAGAACCGGCAACTCTGCCTGGAGCGCCAAATCGCCATTGACTGACACGTCTGCCATTATTCGCCTAAGAAAGTCGGTGCGAGTCGTCTTTTCGTTTTCCGGGCCCGGCGGAACGGCGGAATTCAGCCCCGCCGATCGAGGGCCTCGGCCCAGGCGACCGCGACCGCGGCAACCTGGATCAGCTCGCGGCGCAGCGCCTCCGGGTCGTCCTCGGCGGTTGCCTCCGCGACCTCCTCGAGCAGGATGTGCCGCCAGCTCAGGCTTCCGGTGGCGGCCGCCTCGTCACATTCCTTGCGCGCCAGCGCCGCCTCGGCGGCGTACGCCGGCCCGGTGCCGTCGGGGTGATTCTGCAGACCCCACTTCTTGTCCTGTGCTCGGCGCTCGGCGGCGACCTCGGCCAGCACGGCAGCCGGTTCGGACCGGACATCGCCCATGGGGACTCCCTCTCACCACGCTCCCCACCACCCGGGGAGAACGCATAGTAAACCCGACTCGGGCCACAACAGACACGACCGACGCCCCACCAGCAGAACCGGTGAGGCGTCGGGCGTACGGGTGGTGAGGATCAGCAGTACGTCGACTGCTTACCGATGACCTTGTAGGGGCAGTCCGCCGCCTCGGCGAGCATCAGGGCGGCCTCCTTGTTACGGGTGGTCTCCCGGGTGATCACGCTGGCGGGCGGGTAGAAGCCGCCGCCCGACGAACTGGTCGGGTACATCTCGAAGGTGTACGCGAAGATCCGGTGCGTTCCCCACAGCCAGTCCAGCAGATCGCCGTCCGTGATGTAGAGGTCGCTCGACTGCTGCGGTGTGTAGCGGTTGGTCGCCGCCATCTGCCGACCCAGCGTCGCGAACGTGTTGTTCTGGTCGGCGCTCATGCCGGTCGTGGTGTTCGCGGTGGTGTGACCGAACGGCCAGAGCACCAGCTCCGAGTACGTATGGAAGTCCATCGCGGCCTTGATCTGCTGAACGCCGCCGACGATCCGGCTGTTGACGAAGTCGCGGATCACCCGGGTCTCCGGTGCCGAGAACGCCGCGGTGCCGCGGTACGTCTCCGAGGAGAAGCTGCCGGACGAGCCGCCGCAGCAGCCCCACTTGTAGCCGTAGTTGCGGTTCAGGTCCGTGCCGACGTACGAGGAACCGGCGTTGGGCTGGCGGTTCTTGCGCCACGAGCGGTAGCTGCCGGTCGCGACGTCGTACTCGGAGCCGTCCGGGTTGACCGACGGGATGATCCAGATCTCGCGGCTGTTGACGACGTTGCGGACCCGGGAGTCGGAGGCGTAGTTGTCGGCGTACATGTGAAGCAGGTAGACCGCCATCTCGACCGTGAGGTGCTCACGGGCGTGGTGGTTGGCGTCGTAGAGAACCTCGGGCTCGCTCTCGTCCGTACCCACGTTGTCGGAGATCTTCACGGCGACGATGTCGCGGCCCTGGTACGTCTGGCCGAGCACCCGCTTGCTGGCGATCGCCGGGTACTGCGCGACGATCGCGTTCACCTCGCTGATCATCTCGCCGTAGTTGTGGTAGGCCGCGTCACGGGAGGGGAAGTCCAGCGTGGACACGTCCTCGGTGGGCAGCGCGATCGCCGCCGGCTTGACCGTGAAACCGAGCGCGCGCAGTGCCTTGAGCTCGGCGCCGGTGGCGGTGATCTCGACGACGGCATGCTCGACGCCGTCGATCGCGGCGCCGGTGCCGACGATCGCGTTGCGCTGAGCGAGCGTGCGCACGTCGTAGACCTCGTACTGGGCCGAGGTGTCGGCGCGCGGCACCGCGGTTGCGGGTGGCGCGGCAGTGGTGGAAGCGGCGATCAGGGCCAGACCGGCAGTGGCGGCAGCGACCAGACCGGTGACACGTCGTCGTCTCATGAACGACCTCCGGGGGGTGTCAGAGGGGGTTCGGGCCCCGTCACTGCACCATCCGGCATCGATGTTTGGCAATGGAGACGGCCCCGGACCGTCCATGCCAATGTGCCCCCTACGTCGGCGTGATGACCGCCGACCCGCAGGTCAGGAAGCTTTACCGTCAGCCTTGTCGTTGCTCGCGGCCGGCGAGGCAAGGTCACCGGCCGACGCAGCGTGGTCATCGGCTGCCGCAGGCGACGCGGCCCGGTCACCGGCTGCCGCGGGCGACGCCGCCCGGTCTCCGGCGGCCGCGGCTGCCTCGTCGCCGGCGAGGGCGGCACGCAGGCGCTCCTTCTCGGCCTGGCGGCGCTGCGCGACCGTGCCGAGCTGCTCGGCCATCTCGTTGCGCCACTTGGCCAGCAGGAAGTAGGAGAACGCGGCCGAGGCGAGCAGCGCGATCATCGCCTTGACCAGGAAGTTCAGCGGGACCGGCAACAGCAGCGCAAAAACGGCCACGAACAGGCCGAGGCGGCCGAGCGTGTACTTGACGGCGGGACTCATGACAAAACTCCTGTCAGCCCGCGCGGTGGCTCAGCCACCGGAGGCCGTAGAACCAGATCAGGCAGTAGACGACCGTCAGGCCGAGCGCGCCGACCGCACCGCTGACCAGCGGCGGGAAGCCGGCCGAGGCGAGACCGGCCAGGGTCATGCCGACCGCGACGCCCAAGCCGGCACCGAGCGCGGCCACCACGATCCGGTAGGCGCCGTAACCGGCCGCGCGGAACTCCTCGGTGAACAGCCACACCGGCAGGATCAGCGCTAGCCAGCCGCTGGACGAGCCGAAGTCGAACGCCCGGGCCAGCGACATGATCCCCTCGAAGATGAGCAGGACCACCATGCCGGTGACCAGACCGGCAAAAGCCACGCCGAGCAGATCGCCGATCGTCGTCAAACGGCCGTCGGCGTCTCGGCGCGGGCGTCGTTCACTCTTTGTCTCCGTCATGACACCGACGAGGGTACGCGTCCCTACGCCCAGACCTGCTGGGGCTCGCTGCGCCGCTCCGCGAGGGAGGTCGGCTTGGCGTACTCCCGGACGATCTCGTAGCGGGTGTTGCGCTCGACCGGCTGGAAGCCCGCGTCCCAGATGATGTTGAGCAGGTCGTCACGGTGCATCGTGGTCGGTGTGCCGTACGAGTCGGCGTCGTGGGTGATCTTGTATTCGACCACCGAGCCGTCGAGGTCGTCGGCGCCGAAGTTCAGCGAGAGCTGAGCCACCGACAGACCGTGCATGACCCAGAAGTTCTTCAGGTGCGGCACGTTGTCGAACATCAGGCGGGACACCGCGAAGGTGCGCAGCGACTCGGCCGGGGCCGCCATCGTGGTGCGCTCCTGGATGCGGTTACGGATCTTGCCGTCCGCCGAGTCGACGAAGTCGTGCTGGTAACGCAGGGGGATGAAGACGGCGAAGCCACCGGTCTCGTCCTGCAGCTCGCGCAGGCGCATGACGTGGTCGACCCGGTGCCGCGGCTCCTCGATGTGGCCGTACAGCATGGTGGCCGGGGTCTTCATGCCCTTCTCGTGGGCGAGGCGGTGGATCCGGGACCAGTCTTCCCAGTGGCAGTTGTGGTCGACGATGTGCTGGCGGACCTCCCAGTCGAAGATCTCCGCACCACCGCCGGTCAGCGACTCGAGGCCGGCGTCCATGAGCTCGTCGAGGATCTCGCTCGCCGGCAGGCCGCTGATCTTCTCGAACCACTGGACCTCGGTCGCCGTGAAGCACTTGAGCTTGACGTTCGGCAGCGCCGCCTTCAGCTCGCGCAGCACCTTGGGGTAATAACGCCACGGCAGCGTCGGGTGGAGGCCGTTGACGATGTGCAGCTCGGTCAGCTGCTCGTTCTCCATCTCCTTGGCCTTACGCACGGCCTCGTCGATCCGCATGGTGTATGCGTCCTTTTCGCCCGGCTTGCGCTGGAAGGAGCAATACGCACAACTCGCGGAGCAGACGTTGGTGAGGTTGAGGTGCCGGTTGACGTTGAACATCACCCGGTCGCCGTTCATCTCGGTGCGCTTGTGGTGCGCCAGGCGCCCGAGCCAGGCCAGGTCATCGGACTCGTAGAGGGCGACGCCGTCCTCACGGGTCAGCCGCTCACCCGCGTAGACCTTGGCCTCCAGCTCGCGCTTCAGTCCGACGTCCATGTGCGCCCCTTTCCCCATCACTCGTCGTCGAGCGTACGTCGTACCCCCGACAGGCATGCGGTCGCGGAGGCTTCGGGGCGGCGCGGATCACGTCCGGCGACTTACGATTCTCAGCGTCCTTTCATCCGCAATCGATCGACAGCGGTGCCTTGGTTGGGGTAAGACCATTACAGGGACGGCAAGCGTCGGAGGGCGACCGACGCGGACGGGGAGCGCATGGCGACGAAAAGGCAGTACGGACGGGATCGCTCACTGCGGGTACGCCCCTGGTGGCGCCCGCTGGCGTACTCCGCCGCGACTGCCGCTGCCATCGCCCTGCTGTTCAACCCTCTGCCTGCTTCCGCCGCACCCATCGCTCCCGCAGCGCCGCCCGCGGTGCCCGACGCCGGCTCCCGGCCGCAGCCGATCGGCACGATCGCGATGCCCGGGCAGGCCGGAGTCCCCACCGCCGCCCCGGCGACCACCACGCCGATCCTGGCGACCGGCGTCGCGATGTCGCCCGTGCTCGCCAAGATCGAAAAAGGCCGGCTCGAACTCACCACGCTCGGTGAGGCGCTGACCAAGGTCAAGGAAGACGTCGACCTCACCAACCAGCAGCTGGTGATCGCCAACCAGAAGGTCACCACGACCGCGGCCGCGGTCGCCCAGGCCCAGACCGAGGTCTCGGACGCCGCCGCCTCGGCAGTCCGGGACGCCGCCGCGTTGCCGCCCGGCGGCATCGGCTCCGGCCTCTCGGACCTCGACTCCCTCGCCCGGATCAACCGCGGTGACGCCGCGACCGAGCAGGCGGCGAGCCGCCAGCTGACGATCGCGCAGACCGCCTACACGGGCGCTCTCGCCGAGCAGCAGTCGCTGACTACGCACCTCACCCAGGTCACCGCCGACCGCGACAAGCGGCAGAAGGACCTCGACAAGAAGACAGCCGCCCAGCAGAAGCTCGAGCGGGACAACGCCCCCGCGATCAGCGCCGACGACGCCGCCAACGCGGCGCAGGACGCAGCCGTTGGCCAGGGCATCCTCGCCGGCGAGAACGCCGGTCGCGGCGCCGACGCACGGGCCCTCGCCGCCGTGCGCTTCGCTCTGGCACAGCGCGGCGACCCGTATGTCTGGTCCGAGGAAGGCCCGGACGAATACGACTGTTCCGGCCTGATGTACGCCGCCTACCGGTCGGACCCCGCGGGCAACTTCCCGCTGACCCGGGTGTCGCGCGACCAGTACTACCAGACCCGCGGCAAGGCCGTGGACCGCTACTCGCTGCTCCCCGGCGACCTGCTCTTCTTCAGCTCCAGCAGCAGCTGGAAGGGCATCCACCACGTCGCGATGTACGCCGGCGACGGCATGATGGTCGAGGCGCCCCGCACGGGCCTCAACGTGCGGCTGACCCCCGTCCGCTGGACCCGGCTCTTCGGTGCGACGCGCATCTACGGCTCGGTCGAGGGCACCGTCGAAGGCCCCGCGCTCGGCTCCCCGGACCCGGAGACGCCCAGCGACAACCCGCCGGCGACCAAGCCCACGACAAAGCCGACGCGGCCCACCACCAAGCCGCCGACCACCAAGCCCACGACAAAGCCGACCACGCCTACGACAAAGCCGACCACCAAGCCGACAACCCCGACCACCAAGCCGACGACGCCGACGACGAAGCCGACGGACCCGACAACGCCGCCGACCACTCCGGCGACACCGCCGACAACGCCGGCCGCACCGACGACGCAGCCCACCGGCGCGACGCCGACCGGCTCGGACGACGACGCGGAAAGTTCGCCGTCGGACTCGGGCAGCTCGTCGACCAAGTCGGCCTCGGCCTCCGCGGCTGCGGCGTCGAAAGCTGCGGAGACATCAGCCTCGGCGTCCGGTGACTGACCGTTCTTCCTGATCTTCAAGCGGGGACCGGTTGACGCCGGGTGCGCTTATGAGCGCTGATATGGCACGGTAGTTACCAGCGCCCGGCAATCGACGTGCCCGGCGTCCGGCATTTTTGCGTCGGCACGCGGGTGACGGCGATCGGGAGGACCCATGGACGAGCAGCTGGCGAAACCGGACAGCGACGGCAGGACGCCGCCCGCTGCGCGGACGCCCGCGGGCAGCGCCGGGCCGCAGAACGATCAGGGATACGAGCTTCCGCCGCCGCCCGCGCCGGGTGCCCTCTGGGCCGGGACCAGCGATCGGCCGTCTTCCGGCGCGCCGGCGGGCAGCAACGGTTCGGCGCCGGCCAACGGCCACGCGGCAGGTTCGGTCTTCGGCAGCCCCTCAGGTTCCCCGGCCGCGCCCGTGAGCTCACCCTCAGCAGGCTCAGCGTCCGCGAACGCAGGCTCAGCGTCTGCGAACGCAGGATCCGCATCCGTGAACGCGTTTTCAGCGGGCTCCGCGTCGGTCAAGGCGCCTGCCGCCGGCTCCGCTTCCGTGCCCGTCAGCGCACCGGCCTCCACCGGATCGCCCGCAAGCGACTCAGCCTCGAGCGGCTCAGCGGCGAGCGGGTCGGCCGCGAGTGGATCGGCCGCGAGTGGATCGGCCGCGAGTGGGTCAGTCGCGCCGCACAGGTCGGCGTCAGCGCAGGTCAGCTCCGTCGGCGGGGCCACGCGACCGGTGTCCGTGCCGCCGAGCGCCAACGCCGCTCGCGCCACCGTCCCGGGGTCGATCGACCCGGCCGGTGCCCGGGCGACCACCTGGCCCAGCGGTCAGGCCAAGGTCTACGGCGCCCGGCCCCAGGAAGACGCCGAGCAGCCCGCCGGTGACAAGGCCGACAAGCCGGCCGCCGTCAGCTGGATGAACGTCCCGGAGAAGCCGAAGGCCGAGGACAAGCCGCAGGGCGCCGAGCCCGAGCCGGATCTGCCCGAGCCGTCGACCCCGGAGCCCTCGCAGCCCGCACCGGCCAAGCCCGAGCCCACCCGGCCCGAGCCTGCACCGCTGCCGACGCCGTCACCTACGCCGCCGTCCCCACCGGTGCCGACTCCCGGCCCGACACCGTCGCCGGCTCCCAGCCCCAGCCCGACACCGCCCGGCCCGGTTCCGCCCGGCCCCGGTCCCAGCCCGATTCCGCCGGGTCCTGGACCGAGCCCGATCCCGCCGGGTCCCGGGCCGAACCCGATCCCGCCCGGTCCTGGACCGAACCCTGTGCCGCCGGGTCCCGGGCCGTCGCCCGTTCCGGGTCCGCCGCCGGCACCGTTCCCGGGGCCGCCGATGATTCCGTCGGCGGGTGGTGGACTCCCGGCGTACACGATGCCGCCCTCGAGCGGGCCCGCCGCAGTGAGCGGTCCCTTCGCCCCGGGTGGCGCACAGCAGGACAGCCAGCCGCGGAGCGGTTCGACTTCGTACGGGGTAGGCGCATCGGGTGGTGCCCGGCAGCCGTTCGGCGGACCGGCCGCTCAGGTCAGCACTCCGCCGGCGCGGTCGACGACCTACGGGTCGGGATCCGGACAGCAGTCCTCGGCCGTCCCGCAGCAGCGGGGTCAGGGGACCGTCTACGGCGGCCTGGCCGATTACGCGCCGGCCGACATGACGATGCCGGTGAGCACCAACCCGGTGGAGAATTCCGGCTCGCTGACCGGCCACATCCTGGCTCAGGGCTGGCGCGACGGACCTGACACGCAGCGGCGGAGCAACGTCAAGGTGGTCGTGGCGATGCTCGTCGTGCTGCTCGTGCTGGTGGGTGTCAGCCTGGCTTTCCTCTTCACCGTGGGCGACGCTTTCAGTGACATGATCGGTGGCGTTTTCAAGGAATAGGTTGTCGGTTGCCCGTCTTCGCCCTAAGCTGGCGAGGTTGCGCCGAAGGGTGAGTCTGCCCACTACCGGCGCGGAATGCGGGCGGTGTCCCCGACGTTGACCCGTACACTGATGGAAGTAATTGACCTGGCGTGCCCTCAAGGCGCACGCCACGGGCGTTCTTGCGGTCATTTCAGCGGCCGGCTGTTGGTAGCCGCGGCGGGCCATTCGCGAGCATGCGCCCCCGTAGAGAGGTTCTCTTGACCACTTTCGCTGATCCCAGCACGTTCCCGTCCGCTTTCGAAACGCCCGCCGAATCCGGCGAAGCCCCCCGTACCGAGGCCCCCGCGGTCGCGCAGGAGACCCCTGCCGCCGAGGTCGAGCCGACCGAAACCCCCGCTGTCGAGGCCGAGACGATCGAGGCCACCGGCCCGGTCATGCCGACCTTCGCCGAGCTGGGTGTCCCCGCCGAGCTCGTGCGCGTGCTGAGCCGTGAGGGCATCACCACCCCGTTCGAGATCCAGGCTGCGACCATGCCCGACGCCCTCGCGGGCCGGGACGTGCTCGGCCGTGGCCAGACGGGCTCCGGCAAGACGCTGGCGTTCGGCCTGCCGCTGCTGGCCCGCGTGGCCAAGGGTGGCCGCGCCCTGCCGCACCAGCCCAAGGCCCTGATCCTGGTGCCGACCCGTGAGCTGGCGATGCAGGTTGCCGATGCGCTCATGCCGCTCGGCCGTTCCGTCGGCGTCTTCCTGAAGACCGCCGTCGGCGGCGTGCCGTACGACCGTCAGATGGACGCGCTCCGGCGCGGCGTCGAGGTCATCGTCGCGACCCCGGGCCGCCTCGGCGACCTGATCGAGCGTGGCGCCTGCAAGCTCGACGCGGTCGAGGTCACCGTCCTGGACGAGGCCGACCAGATGGCTGACATGGGCTTCCTGCCCGAGGTCACCGAGCTGCTGTCGAAGACCCCGGCCGACGCGCAGCGCCTGCTGTTCTCGGCGACGCTCGACGGTGACGTCGACACGCTGGTCAAGCGGTTCATGAACAACCCGGTCACGCACTCGACCAACCCGGCCGAGGCCAGCGTGTCCACCATGGAGCACCACATGCTCCTGATCCCGCCGCACGACAAGTTCCCGATCACCGCCTCGATCGCCAACCGGGAGGGCAAGACGATCGTCTTCGCCCGCACCCAGATGGGCGTCGACCGGCTGGTCGACCAGCTCGCGGCGGTCGGTGTCCGGGCCGGTGCCCTGCACGGCGGCAAGACGCAGCGGGTCCGCACCCGCACGCTGGCCGAGTTCAAGGAAGGCCGGACGAACGTGCTGGTCGCCACGGATGTCGCGGCTCGCGGCATCCACGTCGACGGCATCTCGCTGGTCATGCACGTGGACCCGCCGAAGGACCCCAAGGACTACCTGCACCGTGCCGGCCGTACGGCCCGCGCGGGCGAGTCCGGCGCGGTCGTGACGCTGGTCCTCCCGAAGCAGCGTCGCACCACGGCGTCGATGATGATGAAGGCGGGCGTCACGCCGGCTGAGCTGCGTGTGCGTCTCGGCGACGAGCAGCTCGCGAACGTCACCGGTGCCCGTGAGCCCAGTGGTGTGCCGGTGAAGCTCGAGCCCGAGCCGCGCGAGCGTGGCGACCGGCCGCGTCGTTTCGGCGACCGCCCGCAGCGTGGTGGCAGCAGCTACGGCGACCGTTCCCGCGGTGGCAGCAGCTACGGCGACCGTCCGCGCACCGGCGACCGGGACCGTTCCTTCGGTGACCGCCCCCGCAGCGGCTTCGGCGGAAGCGGCACTGGTGGTAGCGGTGGTGGCAGCTACGGCGACCGCCCCCGCACCGGCGACCGGGACCGTTCCTTCGGTGACCGTCCCCGCTCGGAGCAGCGCACCTACGGCGACCGGCCGGCGAGCGATCGCCCCACCGGCGACCGCACCTACGCTGACCGGCCGTCGACCGGCGGCGAGCAGCGCTCCTACGGCGACCGCTCGGCGCGCAACTTCGGCGAGCGTCCCGGCGGCTTCCGTCGCGAGAGTGGTCGTAACGACCGTCGCGAGACGGGCAACGGCCGTTACTCGACGGGTCGTCCGGCACACACGCACTGATCTGTAGCAGGCAACGAAGGCCCCGGCGCTCCCCCGCCGGGGCCTTCGGCTTGTCCGGCCCGGGTCGGTTCGAGGTGTGGCGGGACGGGTAATGGTCGGGCATGGCCGTTCTGCCGGGTTCTATCTTCTGGGAGCGTCGCGACACCGCGGGCGCCGAGCATGCGCTGGTCGACATCGGCGCCGGGCTGCGGGTGCGGGGTTCCGCCCTCGCCGTTGATCCGCTGGCCTACAGCGCCGCCTACGAGCTGATCACCGAGGCCGGTGGCAGCACGAAGTCGTTCGAGGTCAGCGCCGAGGGTGCCGGCTGGGCGCGGACGTTGCGGCTGGAGGCCGAGGACGGCCGCTGGCGGGTGAGCACCGGCGAGCAGGGTGACCTGGATGCGGCGTTGACCGCGGCCGGGCACGCGGGTGCGGGGTTGCCGGGCACCGAGGACCCGGATCTGCTCCTGGGGGCGTTCGACGTCGACCTGACCGGCTCGCCGCTGACCAACACGTTGCCGATCCGGCGTCTCGG
The DNA here is from genome assembly GCF_000494755.1 of Amorphoplanes friuliensis DSM 7358. Taxonomy (NCBI): domain Bacteria; kingdom Bacillati; phylum Actinomycetota; class Actinomycetes; order Micromonosporales; family Micromonosporaceae; genus Actinoplanes; species Actinoplanes friuliensis. The sequence goes on along the minus strand of NC_022657.1, from coordinate 305,098 downwards.
GTTGCTCAAGGCGGAGCCCGGTGTGGCCCATCGGGTCAGTGTGGCCTGGGTGTTGCTGCCCAGCCTCGAGGTCATCCAGGCCGATCAGATCTACACCGCGCTGGGCGACGGGCGGGTCCGTTTTGCCAACGAGACCTTCAGCGCCGACCTGTCCGTCGACGCCGACGGCTTTGTCATCGACTATCCCGGGCTGGCGAAACGCGTCTAAGCCTTGTCGCGGATCCAGGCTATGCAGGCTTTGTCGACGGATGCGAAGGAGCGGCCGAATGCTTCCCGGGCGGCCGGGTCGAGGTCGCGGTTTTCGCGCAGGTAGAGCCGGACGAAGGTGAACAGCGCGCTCTGGCCGTACTTGCGGGCCATGCAGTCGGCGGCGAAGTGGCCCAGACCGTAGAAGGCGTCGCTGGCGTCCGGTCCGGCGTTGTCGGCAAGGCCGCGGGGAGCGATCGTCTTCGGTCGTTTGCTGCCGCTCATCGCCGAGCTCACCGCCGAACGCCGCCAGCTCGCGGTGGCCGGTTTCGGGTACCAGCCGATGTATTCGGCGATGCCTTCCTCGAGCCACATGTCGCCGCGGCCGCCGGTGCGGTACGCCCCACTGAGGGTCACCACGTGGCCGAGCTCGTGCTGGATGGTGCTCTCGAGGATCTGCCGGCTGCCCGACATCTGCCGGATGTTGAGCACGACGTCGGAGCCGGAGTCGCTGAGCGGCATGGCGTAACCGATCACCCACTTGTCGGTGATGCCGCCGTACCAGGTCTTCCACTGCTTGGCGCCGGCCAGGTAGATGCGGTATTTCTTCTGCGGGTTGCCGACCAGGCCGGCGAAGCGGTCGTTGACCGCGGCGGCCTTCTCGGCGATCGGCAGCACCTGCTTGAAGTATTTCCGCTCGGTGCGGTTGCCGATGAGCGTGACACGTTTGCCCTGCTGGATGACGAGGTCGCCGGACTCCCAGGGGGTCGGCTGCTGCTCGTCGCGGCTCTTCTTCGCGGTCAGGCCGGTGATCAGCCACCGGCCTTTGACGGACTTGAAGACCAGTTCCTGCTTGATCGTCGGCGGGCCGTCCGACTGGTTGTACTTCTCCTCGGGGCACTTGTCGCTGCTGAAGCAGTATTCGACGTGGGCCAGGACGCCGACGGTGTCCTTCTTCTTCTTGTCGGCGGCCGTGATCGAGGTGTCGTAGGTGAAGTGGTTGACGCCCAGACCGCGCAGCGATCTGAACATCGACCTGTACGTTGTGAGGAGCTTCGACTGGCCCGGGTCGAGAGCGGCCAGCCAGCCCTTCTCGTCGCCGCGCAGGAGAGCATCGGCCTGCGCCTTCAGCGTCGCGTTAGCGGCCTCGAACGGTGTCGCCGGGATGACCTTGGCCGGTGCGTCGACGGCGGCCGCCACGGCCTTCTCCGCCAGCGGGTCGCGGTTGACGACGTAGACGACTCCCGCGCCGATGGCCAGGGCCGCGACCAGCGTCAGGGCACCACCGACGAGCAGGCCGCGGCGGCGGCGCCGGACCGGCGGGACCTCACCGATCGGCGCCCCGAAGGTGGCCGGCCCGGTGTACGCGGCGGGATCGCTGTACCAGACGATCGGCGACGACGGGCCACGCTGCTGCGGGATGGCCGGAGCAGTCGGCTGTGCAGTCGACGGTGCAGTCGGCGGTGCGGGGAATTCCTCGGCGTCGTGCACTGCGCTCCTCGAACCCGGAGCGAACCCGAATCCCGTTCGCTGCTTAAGGGTCGATCCTTCCAGGTCCGCCGTCGCCGCGCTGCCCCCACTGTCCGGTTGCCAGGAACGTGCTGATGGTGGCTTGATGCGGCTCCAGATCGAGGCCCTGGGCGGCCACCCAGTCGTCGGAGTAGTAGGTGTCCGCGTACCGCTCGCCGCCGTCGCAGATCAGGGTGACCACCGATCCCGTACGCCCGGCGGCCAGCATCTCGGCGATCAGCCCGAACGCGCCCCACAGGTTCGTACCGGTGGAACCACCGACGCCGCGCCCGAGCACCGCCGAGCCGGACCGCATCGCGGCGAGCGACGCGGCGTCGGGCACGTGCACCATGCGGTCGACGACCGAGGGCTGGAAGGACGCCTCGACCTTGGGCCGTCCGATGCCCTCGATGCGCGAGCCGCGCCCGGTGCTGACGGACCAGTCGCTCGCGACGTACGCGGGCCAGAACGCCGAGCCCTCGGGGTCGACGACGCAGAGGCGGGTGGGAAAACGCCGGTAGCGAGCAAACCGCCCGATGGTCGCGCTGGTCCCGCCCGTGCCCGCCCCGACGACGATCCAGGCCGGTACGGGATGACGCTCGAGCCCCAGCTGCGCGTAGATCGACTCGGCGATGTTGTTGTTGCCGCGCCAGTCCGTGGCGCGTTCGGCGTGGGTGAACTGGTCCATGAAGTGGCCACCGAGGTCGGCTGCCAGCGTGCGTGCCGCGCCGACGGCAGCCGTCGGGTCGTCGACGAGGTGGCACTTGCCGCCCTGGAACTCGATCAGCGAGATCTTCTCGGGTGACGTGCTCGCGGGCATGACGGCGATGAACTCCAGCCCCAGCATCCGCGCGAAGTACGCCTCACTGACCGCCGTCGACCCCGAGGAAGCCTCGACGATCGGGGTGTCCGGGCCGATCCAGCCGTTGCAGAGGGCGTACAGGAAGAGGGATCGGGCGAGACGGTGCTTGAGGGAGCCGGTGGGGTGGGAGGACTCGTCCTTGAGGTAGAGGTCGATGCCCCAGGACCGCGGCAGCGGGAACGGGAGCAGGTGGGTGTCGGCCGAGCGGTTCGCGTCGGCCTCCACCAGCGCGATGGCGTTGCGTTCCCAGTCGCGGGCGGCGTCGTCGCAGCGGTCCAGCTGATGCATGTCTCAACCTACCGTCGGATCGAGGCCCGGCTGGGGGCGGTTCTCCCACTTGGTGGAGAGGGCGATCGCCGTGCGGGTCGAGGCGACGCCGGCGGTGCGGTTGATCCGGACGATCAGCTGCTCCAGCTCCGCGATCGTGCCGACCCGGACGGTGAGCTGGTACGACTCGACACCCGCCATGAAGTGGCAGGACTCGATCTCGGGCATGATCCGCAGCGCGGCGAGCACGTCGTCGGTGTCGGCGCCGGAGTCCTCGACGATGCCGATCAGGGCGGTCACACCGAGCCCGATCGCCTCGTGGTCAACTTCGGCCCGGTAGGCCCGGATGGTCCCGCCGGCCTCCAGTTTGCCGACCCGCTCGTGCACCGCGGGGGCCGAGAGACCCACCTGCCGGGCCAGTTCGGCGTACGACGAGCGGGCGTTCTCCCGCAGCAGGTCGATCAGGCGCAGGTCGATGGCGTCCATGGCTTCAGAGGTTAGTGCGACACTTCGGGTACCTCACGCCCGGTAGTGGGTAAGGATCGCCCGAGCAGGCAAGGATAATGGTCAACGTCGCAATCGGGGCTTTTTCCGCATTTCAGCGACTTGCTGTTTTTGGCGGTGCTCTAATGGCACTACGTCCCGATCGAGCACGCCGACACTCACCGTGACCACCGGCGCTCCAACACGACGCGAGGAGAGGGCCGTGGACACAGGAGATCGACTGCTGACGCCCGGGGAGGTGGCCGCGCTGTTCCGGGTGGATCCGAAGACGGTCACGCGCTGGGCAGCCGCCGGACGCATCGGCAGCATCCGTACTCCGGGTGGCCACCGCCGGTTCCGTGAGTCAGAGGTGCGAGCGCTGCTCGAAGGCGACGGTGTCGTCGAGGAGATGCGTGAGGACGACGCGGCCAATCGGCCCCGGAACGGCGGCCCGACCAACCCGGGTTCGAGTTACGGTCCGCCCAACGGATTGCGCTGACACCTCGCATAGGACATTAGTACCCCATTACGGACAACTAAACCTGGCGACCGGACCCGAGATCACCGGTCCAGCGGGTAAAAAGTTCGTGGGGTACGCCCAGAGCGTCCAGCACCTTGCCGGCCACGAAGTCCACGAGCTGCCCCGCGGTGGCTCGTGCACCGGCGCCGTAGAAGCCCGGACTGGCCGGCAGGACCACGGCACCGGCGTCGTGCAACGCGAGAAGATGCTCCAGGTGGCTGCGGGTCACCGGGGTCTCGCGCGGCACGATCACCGTGCGGCGGCGTTCCTTGAGGGTGACCTCGGCGGCTCGTTGCAGCAGATCCTTGGACAGCCCGATGGCGATGCCGGCACAGGCAGCCGTGCTGGCGGGCACGACCGCCATGCCCTTGGCGGGGTACGAGCCGCTGCTCGGCCCCGCCGCCAGGTCACCCGCGGGCCAGTAGGCCAGGTCACCGAGGTCCCGTCCCAGCCAGGCCGCGACGTCGTCCTTCCAGTGCGCGTCGCGGACCGTTGCACCCGTCTCGTCGAGCAGGGTGAGCCTGGCCGCCTTGGAGACGACCAGGTCCACCGATTCGCCGGCGTCCAGGAGCGCACCGAGCACCGCCCGCGCGTAGGGCGTACCGGAGGCTCCTGAGACACCGACGATCCAGGGTGTTCGCATCCCTCAAGGATGCGCTACGGCGTGGCGCTCTCGATCGGGAACCAGGTCGCGCCGTCCTCGATCGACGCGAAGGTGATCCCGGCGAGGATCTTCTTCAGCTCGGACGTCGGCTCCTGGCCGCTGCCCTCGATCTCCACCTGCCACTTGCCGCCCGGTGCCATGCGGTAGCAGAGCTTGGTGTTGCCGCTGTTGCAGTACGGCGCCAGCTGGTCGGCGCCCTGCGGCGGGCGGTTCTCGGAGAAGTCGGTGCGGTACAGGTTGATCCGGATGTCCTGGACCTTGCTGTTCTCGTCGTCGAGCACCGGCGTCTTCAGGCCGGTAGCCTTCTCCTCGGCCCCCTTGACCAGGCGCAGGTTGGTCCGCTGGAACTCGCCGGTGCCGTTCGGCCAGTCGGCGCCGCGGCCACCGGAGACCAGCTCGTATCCGGCCGGCACGAAGTTGAGCTTGGTGGCGACGGTGGCCGGGTACGCCTCGGCGCCGCTGAGGCCCTGAGCGATCGCCACGAGGTCCTTGCTGCTCGTCTCGTTCGGCTTGGAGGTGTTGATCACAGCCCAGGCGTTGCCGGCGTACTTCCAGGCGAGTCCGGGGTGGCCCTCGTCCTTCCGCGTCGGGTCGCCGTCGAGGTGGGCGTTCTTCTTGAAGAGACCGGACTTGCCGCCGACGCTGACCTTGGTGCCGTCGGCGAACAGGGCCGGGTCGAAGGCACCGGGCCGGTACACGGTCAGCAGCAGGCTCGAACCGGGCGCGGAGTACGCGATCTTGTAATCTTCCTTCTTCGGCTGCTCGCCCTCCTCGAGGGGGCGCTTGAGCTCGCCGTAGACCTCTTCGACCTCGTCACCGATCCGGATCGTCGCCTGCTGGAAGCCGGCGGTCACCAGGAACGGCTCATTGACCTGGTACTTCCCGGTCTTGTACCCGTGGAACGCGTACTCCCAGCGGCTCTCGGGGTAGGTCAGCGGCACGGCCTTCGGCTTGGCCTCGGACGGTGCCGCCGCCGCGGCGGCGGACGGCGTCGCCGGAGCGTCCTGGCGGGCGACGACCTGCGGCAGCACGACAACCCCGGCGACGGCGACAGCCAGGGCCGCGCCTCCGCCGACACTCCACAGGGTCCGGCGCCGGGCCTTCAGCTTGCGGCCCGCGGCGACCGCGTCGTCCACCCCGTAGCGGGGCGGCGGCGCGTCCGCCTTGGCCTCTTTCAGCAACTCAGACAGCTCTAGCTTCATGACGTCCCTCCCTTGTCCCCGCAGAAAGATCAACACCCAGGATTTCGCGCAGCGCTTCGAGCCCACGGGACGTGTAGCTCTTCACCGTGCCCTCGGGGCAGCCCATGGCCTCGGCGGTCTGCTGCACGCTCAGGCCCTCGAGGAACCGCAGGACCAGGACGGCCCGCAGCCTCGGAGGCACCTGCATCAACGCCTGCCGCAGATGCATCCGGTCGTCGACCATGCCGGTCCGGTCGGGCAGCGAACGCTCGGGCATCGCGTGGCTGTGCGACTTCTCCCGGCGCCACCAGGGCCGCCGGGTCTCGTCGATCGCCGCGCGGACCACCGCCGTGCGGGCGTAACTGTCCGGCCGGTCGACGCGGTTCCACTTCACGTACAGCTTGGCGAGCACCGTGAGGACCGCGTCCTCCGCCACCTGCCAGTCGCCGCACGTGAGGTAGGCCAGGCCGCGCAAGGGCTCCAGTTGTGCGCTGACGAAGTCCCGGAACTCCGTCTCTCTGTCACTCACGGGGACTAGACGGAAGGAGTGCCATGGCGGGTTACAACAAAATCAGATCGAGGAGCGCAAAGAGGAAGAGTGCGATCCCGACAAAGCCGTTGGCCGTGAAGAACGCCCGGTTGACCTTCGACAGGTCGTTCTCGGTGACCACGATGTGCTGGTAGGCGAACGCGACCGCGGTCAGCGCCAGCCCCACCCACCAGAGCCAGCCGAGCCCGACCAGCTGGCCGAACCAGACGAACAGCACAAACGTCACCACGTGCGTGACGGTCGAGATGCGCAGCGCCGTGCGGACCCCGAAGCGGGCCGGCGTCGAGTGCACACCGATCTGCCGGTCGACGTCGACGTCCTGGCAGGCGTAGATGATGTCGAAGCCGCCGATCCAGAGACCGACCGCAACACCGAGCACCCAGGCCGGCCCCGAACCGTCGAACGTGCCGGTGATCGCCAGCCAGGCACCCACGGGCGCGACCGCCTGGGCCAGCGCCAGCACGTAGTGCGGGAAGTTCGTGAACCGCTTCGCGTACGGGTAGACGATCAGCGGAATCACGGCCAGCGGCGACAGCACCAGGCACAGCCAGTTGAGCAGGCCCGCGGCCACGAAGAGCACGACCAGGGACACGGCCGCGCCGGTCCAGGCCGTGCGCACACTCACCGCCCCGGTCACCAGCTCCCGATTTTTGGTACGCGGGTTCAAGGCGTCGATCCTGCGGTCCAGGATGCGGTTGGCGGCCATGGCAAACGTACGCCCGGACACCATCGCGACCGTGACCAGCAACAGGTCGACCCAGTGCACACCGGTGCCGAGGCGATCCATCGCGACCAGCGCCGACAGGTACGCGAACGGCAGCGCGAAGACGGAGTGCTCGATGGCCACCAGCCGCAGGAAGGCCTTGACCTTGCCGGGCTGCTCGGGGGCCGACGCGACAGTGGTCACGAGATCCCGTACTCCTTCCAGCGTTTGTCGACGAGGGCGGCCACCTCCGGCGCCATGGTCATCTCTTCCGGCCAGCCGCGCGTGTAACCCTCGGCCGGCAGCTTACGGGTGGCGTCCAGGCCCGCCTTACCGCCCCAGAACTGCTGGTAGGACGCGTGGTCGAGGTGATCGACGGGCCCCTGCGTGACGAGCAGGTCGCGGTCGTAGTCGACGTTGCCGAACGCCCGGAAAGCGACCTCGTTGTAGTCGTGGACGTCACAGTCCTCGTCGACGATCACGATGAGCTTCGACAGCGACATCAGGTGGGCGCCCCAGATCGCGTTCATGATCTTCTGGGCGTGTTTGGGGTAGCGCTTGCGGATCGAGACGATCACGCAGTTGTGGAAGACACCGGCCGCCGGCATGTCGTAGTCGACGATGTCCGGGATCAGCATCTTGAGCAGCGGCAGGAAGATCCGCTCGGTGGCCTTGCCCAGCCCGTGGTCCTCCTGCGGCGGCTTCGACGTGACGATCGAGTGGTAGACCGGCTTCTTGCGCATCGTCATGCACTCGATGTGCAGCACCGGGAAAGGCTCGACCGGGGTGTAAAAGCCGGTGTGGTCGCCGAACGGTCCCTCGGGGGCGCGCTCCCCCGGCTCCAGGTAACCCTCGAGGATGATCTGCGCCTCCGCCGGGACCTGCAACGGCACGGTCAGGCAGTCGACCATCTCGACACGCTCACCGCGCAGGAAGCCCGCGAACAGGTACTCGTCGATGTCACCGGGCAGGGGTGCGCTGGCGGCGTAGCTGACCACCGGGTCACAGCCGATCGCGATCGCGACGGGCAGCCGCTCGCCCCGGCGTTCGGCGACGGCGTGGTGCGCGGTGCTGTCCTTGTGGATCTGCCAGTGCATGCCGAGGGTGTTCTTCGAGTGCTGCTGCAGCCGGTAGAGCCCCAGATTGCGCTTGCCGGTCTCCGGGTGCTTCGTGTGGGTCAGCCCGTAGTTGTGGAAGATGCCGCCGTCGCCGGGCCAGACCTGCAGGCCGGGCAGCTTGCCCAGGTCGACCTCGTCACCCTTGAGCACCACCTCCTGGCACGGCGCGCTCTTGACCTTCCGCGGCGGGATGGACTTGAGCTGCAGCACCTTGCCGATGCCCTCACGGATGCCCGACCAGCCGACCGGCAGCTCCGGCTGGATCAGCGAACCGATCCGGTCCCCGATCTCGTCCAGCGAATCGACGCCGAGTGCCATCGCCATCCGCTTCTCCGTACCGAAGAGGTTGATCACGATCGGCATCTCACCGCGCGTCGGCCGCTCGAAGAGCAGAGCCGGACCGCCGGCACGGACCGTCCGGGTCACCACCTCGCTGATCTCCAGCGTCGGATCGACCGGAACGCTGACCCGCCGCAGTTCACCGGCCTTCTCCAGGGCGGCGATGAAGCTCTGCAGATCGCTGTACGGGAAGCCCTTCGAAGCCATGTTCCCAGTCTTGCACCACGACCACGGCAGTGATCGCCGGGCGCGAACCGTCACTGGACGATCTCGTCCGGCGTTGAGCCATAGATTTGTTTTTCCGGACTGGGCAGGGCGAGGTGGGCAGCGTGAAGTTCCGGTCCGTAGCACGGTGGTGTGCCCTTGGTGGCCTGCTCACAGCCTTGGCGCTGACAGCACCGGCCGAGTCGCACCGTGGCCACCGCCTGCCCACCTGCCCGGTGGGTGAGGCGTCCACCACACCTCCGACCGGACCGGCCGGCCGCAGCACCCCGGGCGCCTGCCGGGCCCGCGGACCCATCCTCGAATCCGGCGTCCGCCTCGACCGCATCCGCGAAGCCATGACGACCCCCAGCGGCTACCACCACCTCGGCGCCGGCACCGGCGGCGAATGGGGCGGCGTCTCCGGCCGCATCGGCATCGTCGACGGCGGCGTCCGCCCCGGCACGTACGACTTCGTCGCCGGCCGTTTCATGGTCAAGCGCGACCTGGGCGGCGGCAACATCGCCTGGCTCGAGGCCGGCTGGGCCGAGACCGGCTGGGCGGGCGCCGGCCGCCAGCACATCTACACCTTCAACACCAACACGAAGACCTGGCAGTTCTACGACCAGTACCAGCTGCGCCCGGGCGACAAAGCATGGCTCGACCTGCACACCGACGGCAACAACGTCTGGCAGGCGTGGCTCTGGTGGAACAACCGCTGGAACCTCCTGACCGCCCAGCAGCTCCCGATCGGCCCCACCGCCTACGTCGAGCAATACGTGGAGGTCCACGTCGACGCCAGCCGCGCCGCCCGCCTGCTCGTCCCCCCGGTCACGGTCGACAACGTCCAGCTCCGCCCGCCCGGCGCCGGCAGCATGCCCCGCTACTGGCGCGAGGACGTCGACACCCAGGTCGGCGACATGGCGCAACAACGCACCGGCGGCTTCTGCCTCAACTGGCTCACCCGCTACGACACCTGGACCGCCGGCGACTGCCAGGTCACCCGCACTCCCCCGAAGCGCTAGGCGGCGGTTCGCCCTCCCCCACGTCGCGCTGAAGCTCACGCCATCGGTCGTCGACGTCGACCTCGGCCGCCAGCGTCTTCAGGGCCGAGCTGGTGGCCCGATCGAGGAGCCGATCGAGGGCCTCGGTGCTGTCATGATCCATCGTTCGCCTCCTTCTCCGGATGGTGTTCGTCGATCGCCCGGGTGAGATTCCGCCGTGCATGGCGCAGGTGCGAGCGCACGGTGCTGTCCTTACGACCGGTGATCTGCGAGATCGCCAGCGGGTCGTAGCCGTCCATCGTCAGCGCCATCACCTCCCGTTGCGCCTCGGGAAGGGCCCGGAGCAGATCGAGCACCCGGCGCGCCTCCGCCTCGAAGGACTCAGCGCCGACACCGGGCGGTCCGGCTGCCCGCAGCGCCGCCTCCTGGTTGCGTTTGACCTGGTACCCGGTTCGTCTGACCACCCGCAGGACAGCCGTCCGGACGTAGGCCCGCGGGTTCTCGATCCTGGCCCAGCCGGCCCAGGCCGCTTTCATCGCCTCCTGCGCCACGTCCTCGGTTTCCGCGCGCGCGGCACCGACGCGCACGGCAAACCAGATCAGCGGCCTCAACTCGGCGCGATAGAAGTCCTCGAACTTCGTCCCAGCGTGCTCGACCACGCGCTACTCCGATCGGACAGGTTGCCGCCCACGGACGGCACTCTTCGAGGGGCCGGACGGCCCCGGAGCGTCGGGTAGCGCACATCAGTCGTTGGCTGCAGGCAACGACTCATGTCCAGCACCCGCCGGTTCTCCTGGATCTCATCAGGTAAGTGCGGCTGACCGCGTCAGCGTGCAGCCGTCCCGCCGATCAGGGGAAGCGGCGGTGTAGATAAACGGCAAATGATGCGAAGGCGGTAGCGGCAGCGATCGCCGTCACGGCCAGCGAGCCGGAGCTCACCCAGGCGGCAGGCACGCTGATCAGCGCTGTGTTCAGTGCCAGCACAGCTTCACTGTTCTCGTCGTGGTTCGGCATGGTCCCTTCCCGGACCCACCACTTCGGAGGGTCTCGATCAGGAAAGTGCCGCGACCCCGGTCTTGCGTGCAGCGCCGGTGGTGTTGCGGACCACGAGTTCGGGTTCGAAGAGGAGTTCTTCGTTTCGGCCGGGGTGGCCGTCGATCTGGTGGAGGAGCAGGGAGACCGCCGCGTGGCCCATCGCGTCGACCGGCTGGCGGATCGTGGTCAGCGGCGGGTCCGTGCAGGCCATCACCGGGGAGTCGTCGTAGCCGATGATCGACACGTCGCCCGGCACCGAGCGGCCCATGCGGTGGGCGGCGCGGATCGCGCCGATGGCGGCGACGTCGCTGGCGCAGATGAGGGCGCCCGCGCCTTCGGTGATCATGCGGGCGGCGGCGACCTGGGCTTCGGCCATGGCGAACGGGGAGCGGCCGATGAGGGCCGGGCCGTCGTGGCCGTGGCGTTCGCGGGCCGCGAGGTACGCCGCCAGTTTGCGAGCGCTCGGCACGTGGTCGGCCGGGCCGAGCAGCAGCCCGATGCGGTCGTGCCCGAGGGCCGCCAGGTGGCCGTAGGCCTGGTCGATGCCGTGGCCGTCGTCGGTGCAGACCTGGGGGAAGCCGAGTCCTTCGACCGCGGCGTTGACCAGCACGGTCGGCAGGGACCGTTCGCGCAGGGCTGCGTAGTGGGTGTGGTCGGCGTCCGCTTCCTGGTAGAGGCCGCCGCCGAAGAGGACGCCGGAGACCTGTTGTTCCAGGAGGATCGAGACGTAGTCCGCCTCGGGGACCCCGTCGACCGTACGGGTGCAGAGCACCGGGCTGAAGCCGCGCTTGGCGAGAGCGCCCGCCATGGCCTCGGCGAGAGCTGGGAAGACCGGGTTGGTCATTTCCGGGAGCACGATGCCGACGAGGCGGGCGCGTTCGCCGCGGAGTTTGTTGGGGCGTTCGTAGCCGAGGACGTCGAGGGCCGTGAGGACCGCGTCCCGGGTGGCCTGCGAGATGCCGGGTTTGTCGTTGAGCACGCGGGACACCGTGGCCTGGCTGACCCCGACGTGCTGGGCGACGTCGGCGAGTCTGCGGGTCATGAGGGCGAGTCTAGGGTTTGCAGCCAGACGGCCGCGTCGGGCGGAAGGTCACCGTCCGCGAGCGGGCCGCTGGCGAGTACGATCGCCGAGCCGGCCGGCAGCGGCACGGGCGCAGCGGACAGGTTGACCAGGCAGGCGAAGGTGCCCCGGCTGAAGGCGAGCACGCCGTCCGGCGCGTCCAGCCAGGTCATCGGGCCGTCCAGCGTTCGGCGCGCGGACAGGGCCGAACGGTAGAGATGCAGCATCGAGTCCGGGTCGGATTCCTGGGCCTCCACGGACAGAGCCGCCCAGGACGCCGGCTGCGGCAGCCAGGTTTCGCCGGTGGTGTTGAAGCCCAGGGCCGGGCCGGTGGACGTCCACGGCAGCGGGATCCGGCAGCCGTCGCGGCCGGGGTCGGAGCCGCCGCTGCGCGTGTACATCGGGTCGTCGCGGATCTCGTCCGGCAGGTCCTCGACCTCGGGCAGGCCGAGCTCCTCGCCCTGGTAGACGTAGACCGAGCCGGGCAGGGACGTGGTCAGCAGGGCGGCGGCCCGGGCGCGGCGTTCACCGAGGGCCGGGTCGGTCGGCTGGAGGTGCCGGGCTCCGCGCAGCGCAAACTCGAAGGCGGTGTCGGCGCGGGCGTACCGGGTGACGTGCCGGGTGACGTCGTGGTTGGAGAGGACCCAGGTGCTCGGAGCGCCGACCTGGGCGTGCGAGGCGAGCGTGTCGTCGATGACGCGGCGCAGCGCCTTGGCGTCCCAGGGGCAGCCGAGGAAGTCGAAATTGAACGCGGTGTGCATCTCGTCCGGCCGCAGATACTTGGCGAACCGGTCGGAGTCGGCGAGCCAGACCTCGCCGATCAGCGCGCGGGGCTCCTCGTACGAGTCGGCGATGCGGCGCCACGCGCGGTAGATCTCGTGGGTGCCGTCCTGGTCGACGTACGGGTGCGGCTCGCCGTCCTTGATCTCGCCCAGGCCGGGGTCCTTGACACACATGGCCGCCGAGTCGATGCGGATGCCGTCGACGCCGAGGTCGAACCAGAACCGCAGGATGTCCTCGAACTCGGCGCGGACCTCGGGGTGGTTCCAGTTGAAGTCGGGTTGTTCACGGGCGAAGAGGTGCAGGTACCACTGGCCGTCGGGCAGTTGTGTCCAGGCGGGCCCGCCGAAGGTCGACTGCCAGTCGTTGGGCGGCAGCGAGCCCCGGCCCGCCCGGAACCAGAATCGGTCCCGGGCGGGTTCCCCCAGGCGCGCACCCAAGGCTTCCTGAAACCACTTGTGCTGATCGGAGCAGTGGTTCGGCACGACATCCACGATGGAGCGGATGCCGAGGTGGTGCGCTTCGGCGATGAGGTCCCGTGCCTCGTCGAGCGTCCCGAACATCGGGTCGATGTCGCGGTAGTCGGCCACGTCGTACCCCGCGTCGGCCATCGGCGACGGGTACCAGGGGCTGAACCAGATGGCGTCGATGCCCAGGTCGCGCAGGTGACCGAGGCGGGCGCGGATGCCGGCCAGATCACCGATCCCGTCACCGTTCGCATCCGCGAACGACCGCGGGTAGACCTGATAGATCGCGGCGTGACGCCACCAGTTCCGAGACACGATTCCCCCTGCTAGAAGCCGCTGTTGCCGGCGCCGCGGTTGATGGTGAAGCCGGCGTTGTTGGCCAGCCCCGGACCGCCGTTCCCAGTAACCGTTACGTAACTGAACGTACCCGTGCCGGGTGAGTTGAACTCCAGACCGAGCGTTCCGGTGCCGTTGAAGGCCACGTGGTCGAGCGTCAGGTTGGTCACCGCCTTCTGCCAGCTCAGCAACAGGCCCTGGTAACTGCTGTCGTTGACCTCGAGGTCCCGGAAGACCACCGCACCGGTGATGTCGTTCGCCTCGGCGTAAACCCACAGCGCCCCGATGTCGCTGCCCCAGTCCAGGCTGTGTGATCCCGTACGCGTGAGCGTGTTCCGCTGCACGGTGGTCGTGCCGCCGAACGGGTTGGCGCTGTGCCAGCTCGACACCGTGACGCCGGAGCCCTGGAACACCACGTCGGAGAAGAGGCTGTCCTCGACGCGGTTGCCGGTGCCGCCGTAGATGCCGACCGTGTTGGCCAGCAGGGGCAGCGCCGCCGAGTTGAAGGCGAACACCGTGTTGCTGACCGTGCCGGTGTTGCTCCAGGACCAGAGGGCCATCGAGTCGTCGCCGGTGTTGCGGAACGTCGACTGTTCCAGGCGGCTGTTCTTCGTGTTGCCGGTGAAGTTGGTGCCGTCCGCCATGGTGTTGCGGATGCGCAGGCCGGCCGCGTACAGGCCGTCGGTGGTGCCGTTGACCCAGAGGCCGACCTTGGCGTGGTTGGTGGCCACGTGGTGGATCAGCGATCCGGTGCCGAAGTCACCCTCGATGGCCGCGTCCGAGTTGGCGCAGCAGTCGGGGTCGCGTGTGGTGACGTCGCCGTCGAAGGTGAAGTCGCCGAGCGTCGTGTTGCTGCCGGTGACCATGAAGCCGCCGCGGCGGTTCAGGCCGTTGAGCGTCGTGCGCCAGATGCCCGCACCGCGGACGTCGACACCGGCGACAGTGACGATCGAGCCGAGCACAAACGTGCCGGCCGGGATGTAGACGCCCTTGCCCTGCGAGACCGCGGTCCGGAACGCGCCTGAGTCGTCGCTGCTGTCGTTGGGTGTCGCGCCGTACGCCGTGACGTTCACGTAGCCGGCCGGTGCGGGGTAGGCGGCGTCGGCCACCTCGGCCTCGATCAGGTCGACGGTCACGTACGCCGAGGCGGTCGTGTCCTTCTGCACCTTGAGGACCGTGCCCGCCGGGTACGTCTGCGGCAGCAGCACCCGTGAGTCGTCGAAGAACCGGTGCGGGTTGACGCCGCCCGGTGCCGCGTCGAACGGGTAGGCGCCGTACATCCACGCGTACTTCGAGGTCAGGGCCAGATCGGTGACCTTGGTGCCGCCCGCGTAGACCGCCAGCGGCGCCGTCGAGCCGTCCGGCACGCTTGCTCGTACCGTGATGGCGTTGGCGGGTTTGCTCAGGGTGACCTGCACGTACTGGCCGGTCCCGGTGAGCTTGACCGCCCGCCGGCCCGAGGCTTCCGCCTGCTCGGTCGTGTAGGTGCGGTTCGCCGCGAGCACGGTGCCGTTGGTCTGCCCGGCCTCGGCCTCGTAGGTCGTGTAGGGCACGGTCGCGCCCCTCGCCGCCAAGGCAGTGCTGCCCGCGACGGCCACGTTGTCGAGTTGCACACCGCCGGAGTCGCCCGCGTCGACCTGATATCCGAGCAGGTTGAGGCCCGTGCGCAGCGGCACGTCCCGCGCGACGGTCTGCCAGCCGGTGCCGGCGGCCAGGCTCAGCTGCGCCTGCTTCAGGCCGTTGGCATAAACCGACACCGTCCGCGCGCCGCCGGTCGCATTCCGGAAGCGCAAGGTGGTCGCGACCGTCCCGGCCGCGGCCAGATTCACGGTACGCACGACCCGCGCGCCGCCGGTGAGGCCGGTGACAAAACCGGATCCCGTGTACCCGGCCACATCCGTCGCCGTGCTCGCGCCCCCGGCCAGGAACGCGCTCTCGAGCTCGAGCCCACTGCCCCCGGTGGGAGGCGGCGTGGTGCTCACCGAGCCGACCGCAATGTTGTCGAGATTGACGTTGCCGCTGTCCGCGGTGCCGTACTTGACCGCGATCGTGTTGGCGCCCGAGTTCAGGGTCACGTTCTGGGCGGCGGTGCCCCACGTGTCCCAGTTGGCCGTGGCCGGCAGGCTGATCTGCTGCGTCGTGCCGTTGACCACCAGCGACATCGTGCGTGCGGCGCCCGTGCCGTTCGCGTACCGGAGGGTCACCGGGGCGCTGCCCGCCGAGGCCGCGCTGACCGCGAAGCTCGCCGTGGCGTTGCCCTTGTTGGCGTCCGTGAAACCGCCGACAAACCCGGATCCGGTGTAACCGGGGTGGTCGGTCTCGGTCGCCGCGCCCCCACTGAGCTGCGCGGACTCGGCCTCGTAGATGCCGGAAGCCGGCGGCGGGGCCGGTGCGACCGCCAGACTGTCCACATTGATGTTGCCGTTGTCGGCGGTGCCGAACTTGACCGCAATCGTGTTGGTGCCGGAGTTCAGCGTCACGGCCTGAGAGGTGCTGCCCCAGGTGTCCCAGTTGGCCGTCGCGGGCAGGCTGAGCTGCCGTGTCGTGCCGTTGACCACCAGCGACATCGTGCGAGCGCCGCCCGTGCCGTTCGCGTACCGGAGGGTCAGGGTGTTGCCGCCCGCGGTCGCGCCGCTGATCGCAAAGCCTGCGGTGGCGTTGCCTTTGTTGCCGTCGGTGAACCCGCCCACGAAGCCCGAACCGGTGTATCCGCCGTGGTCGGTGGCCTTGACGGCACCCCCGCTGAGCTGCGCCGACTCAGCCTCGTAAGTGGTGGTCGCGGCGTTCGCCCACGGCATGACGGTCAGGACACCGGCGACCAGGACGGCTGCCATCGCGCCGCCGAGCCAGAGTCTTGTGCTCATTTGGCTGCTCCCAGTACGCCGTTGACCTGAGCCTCGGCGTCGGCAAGGAGCTTGTCGATGTCGGCGTTCCGGTCGGTGAGCACCTTCTGCATGGGCACGTCGAGGACGGCGTAGACCTGCTGGGCCAGCGGCGGCTCGAGCTTGAGGGGGATGCTGGTCTCGGTCGCGGCGAACGGCGCGAAGTTCTCGACCGGCACGTTCTTCAGCTTGTCGCGCTCGGCGACCAGGGTCTTGTCCGAGGGCGAGCCGGCGACCCAGATGTTCGGCTGGGGCAGGCCGACGGGCTCCTTGTTCTTGTTGGCCCGGCCCAGGCTCTCCGCGATCCGGTCCGGCGCGACCGTCTTGTACGACAGCCAGGTCAGGCCCGCCTTGATCTTCGCGGGGCTCAGACCCGCCTTGAACATGTACCCGTCACCGCCGCCGAGCGTCCCCTTGCCGTCCGGGATCGACCCGAGCCCGTACGTGTCGAACTTGCCCTTGTACTGGTTGACGATGTTCACGATGTCGCTGCCGGTGCCGAGGTACATGCCGAGCTTGTTGCTGCCCATCATCTGCAGCAGGTCGGAGTATTCGAGCAGCTGCTTCTGACCCATGCTGTTGTCGGTCCAGCGCATGTCCTTGAGCTGCTGCAACACCTGCTTACCGGTGGCGGTGTTGAACGCCGCCTTCCAGGTCTCGCCGTCCTGTGTCGCGACGTCGCCACCCAGCGAGTACGTCTCCGCGGTGAAGTGCCAGCCACCGGTGTTGTTCTTGCTGTAGTCGCCGTAGCCGACCACACCGCCACCCAGGGCGTTGATCTTCTTGGCCGCCTCGCGGACCTCGGCCCAAGTCCGGGGCGGGGTCGCGGGGTCGAGACCGGCCTTCTTGAACAGCTCCCGGTTGTAGACCAGGCCCATCGAGTAGTTCTGTGACGGCAGCCCGTACGCGTGCCCGGATTCGTCGGAGAAGATCCGCAGCAGCTCCGGCTTGAGGTCCTTGGTGTTCGGGAACTCGCCGAGGTACTTGCTGATGTCCGAGACCTGGCGCTTGCGGATCAGCGCCTGCGGGTCGGTGAAGTAGACGTAGAAGACGTCCTCGAGCTGGCCACCGGCGAGCTTCGCGGAGAACGTCTGGGGATCCATCATCCCCTCTTTGGCCTCGATCTTGATGTCCGGGTACTTGTCCATGAACTTCGTGACGTCTTCCTCGAAGTTCTTCCGGTTGACCGGGTCGGTGTCCGGCGGCAGGCCGTTGACGGTGATGGTCACCGGGCCGGTCGCGGCCTCCTCGGTGCTGTCGCCCGAGCCGGAGCAGGCGCTGCTCAGCAGCAGCGCGCCCAGCGCAAACGTGGTCGCCAGAAGTCGTCTTCTCATCGCGGGGATGTCCCTCCATCGGAGCAGTGGCCGCGACGAGCTGTGACATCGGCGTTTCGGTGGTGTTGCCGGCCGATAACCGTCCCGCGGCGTAGGCCGAGGATAGGACTGTCGTTGTGACGAAGTCCATAGGATCACGCAAATTTAAGTTGGGTTTGCGGTCGCTCGTTTGCACGAGCGTGCAAACTTACGACTTCTGTGGCGCGGTCGTGCCTCGGACGATCAGCTCGGGGTCGAAGGTGATCTCGTCACCGACCAGCGGCCGGCCGTCGAGCTGCGCGAGCAGGGAAGACACCGCGGCCGCTGCCATCTCACGGACGGGCTGACGCATCGTGGTCAGCGGCGGATCGGTCACGCCCATGAACGTCGAGTCGTCGAAGCCGACGACCGACACGTCGCCCGGCACGTCGAGGCCGGCCTTGCGGACGCCCCGGATCGCACCCAGGGCCAGGGCGTCGCTGGCACAGACCAGGCCGGTCACACCCTTGTCGAGCAGCCTGTTCGCCGCGGCCCGGCCGCCCTCCATCGAGAAGACCGTGTGCTCGACCAGGTCGTGGTCACCCCGGAAGCCGGCGAGCTTGCGCATCGACGGCACGTGCCCCACCGGGCCGAGGATGAGACCGATCCGCTCGTGACCCAGCCCGGTCAGATGCGCCGTGGCCTGCTCGACCGCGATCGCATCGTCGATGCTGACCTGCGGCACACCCAAATTTTGATCGGCGGCGTTGATCAGCACCATGGGCAGGCGACGCTCGGTCAGCTGCTTGCCCTGCTCGGCGCCGGCGTCGGCAAAACTGCTGCCCACGAAGATGATCCCGCCGACCTGGTTGGCCAGCAGCATCTGGATGTAGTGCGCCTCGGAGACCCCGTCGGAGGTCCGCGTGCAGAGCACCGGGACCAGGCCACGCTGGATCAGCGACACCCCGATGACGTCGGCGAACGCCGGGAACACCGGGTTGGACAGGTCGGGCAGCACCAGGCCGATGAGGCGGGCCCGCTCCGCGCGTACAGGCCGGGGCCGGGGATATCCGAAGACGTCGAGAGCGGTCAGGACCGCGTCGCGGGTCGCCTGGGCCACCCCGGGACGGTCGTGCAGCACGCGGCTGACGGTCGCCTCGGAAACGCCTGCGTACTGGGCAACAGCCAGGAGCCTGCTCGTCACGCCGTTCAGGGTACGCGTCGTGCAAACGCTTGCAAGAGTTGTGCAAACGAGCGGGCCGCCGCTGTCCGCGACACGACACGCTGGGGCGTGCCAGGAAATAACGCGCAACACGTTCACTTCAGGGATCAACCGTCTCACGCTGAGTGAAGATGAACGGGTCAAACTCCGCACATGCCGTGAATGGTCTGTAGCTCGCATATAGGTCTGTCGATCTTCGGTGCCGTAAACCGTGAAAGCCGCTTCACGCATCTGCATTTGATATGCAGTCAGTGAGCTGAAGGACCATACCTACCACCCGTTGTCGGCACGATAATTGCACCCGTGAAGATGAGCCCGCCTCGCGTCCATTATTCGGAGTGACCATCCACTGTGGGAGGCGGCCAGATCAACGCCCGATCACGGCGACCGGCCGGAAGCGGTTCCGCCGGTAAATCGGCACGGGGGTCCGAACGGGTAGCTCTGATCATTCGAAAGGGCAACCATTCCTGACCTTGCGGACCCGGTGGCCCGGTGATCATTGTTCCGCCGCGTTTCGCCGGGTTTCACCACCGGACGATCATCACATTTGCCGATGCGCAGGTGGAGATGGCAAATACCTCCGCGGCGTTTCGTGTTGTTGCCTGCAGGTAGCGCCCCGAGCCGGGCCCCGCGCACCCTCTCCCTGCAGTGGGCGGGCCTCCTCACCGGACACGGGACGGAGGTTCCGCCGCCGGTCTGGAGATGGGTCCGGACGACCGGTAGGGTGGTCACCGCGGAAGTTCCCGATTTTCGCTCGATGTCGCGTCTGATTGGTCTCGGGCCGATGTCTGATCAGCAGGGCCCGGAAAGCCGCTATGGTGGCAGTCTTTCCGGAAGTGATCGAGGGGTCGGCCCGGCATTGTCACGATGCCATTCCGGCCCCTTTGTCATTGCGACGACGGGCTACCCACGGGTAGCCCATTGTGCGTTCCGTGGTAAACAAACTTTAGCGTCGACCAGATCTGCAACTTGCAGGTACAGGCCACCCTTCGGCGGGCCCGCGCAACGGCAACAGAGCGTGGTGGAATACGTCGGCGTGCTGGTGCACAATCGATCGCGGTGCTGCGGACCTGTCCACCATCAGGTCCGCACCGCTTTCTGAGCAACGGCCCGAGACCACATCTGCTTGTGTGCCATCGAAGGAGTACCTCCAGTGACTTTCCGCTACATCGTCCGGCGCCCGCCCTGGCGCGCCGGCATCGGCCCGGGGGCGCCGGCGTCGTGCCCGCGCCTGGCCCTGGACAGCCCTCCACGGGCGTCTGCGCTCTGCCTCCCGTCGACCGCTGCTTCGCTGGCGCTCCCGTCGGTCGCGGCCCCGCCAGTGCTTCCGTCCGTCGCTGCCCCGCCGGTGCTCCCGTGCGGAGGTCGCGCGTGATGACCAGCACCGACGTGCCCGGTGGCGGCCGGCACCGGGCCCGCTTCCCCGCCTCCGGCACCTTCGCCGAGCCGGCCGGAACGGCGGGACGCCCGTCGAGCGCCTCCCTGGCCCGGGAGCACGAGCTGGCCCGCATGCGGGCCAAACTGATGGACCCGGAAACCGCAGCCCGCGACCTCGCCGAGCGCCTGACCTTCGCTCACGTGAACGCCGGCAAACCCGCGCTCAGCGTGCTGGGCGAGGCGGTCCACTACAGCAAGGCCACACTGTCCAAAGTGTTCGCGGGCAAGATGGTGCCGTCCTGGCCACTCGTGGAAGACCTGGCCGTGGCCCTGCGGGTGCCGCCGCAGACGGTGGTGCAGGAATGGCTGCTGCTGTGGACCGCGGCGAACACTCTGCGCCGCAACCCCGACGCCGGACGTCCCGCTCCTGGCACCACGGCGGCCACCACCGACGCCGGTTACACCTGCCCGAAATGCGGCAGCTGGGTGGTCGACACGGCCCTGCACACCGGGTGGCACCTGCAGATCTCCGACCCTCAGCGGTAGGCGCGTTCCTGGAGGGCGTACAGCTCGGCGTAACCGCCACCCGCGGCCATCAGCTCGGCGTGGGTGCCGTGCTCCGCCACCTGCCCGTCCTCCAGGACGACGATCACGTCGGCCATGCGTACGGTGGTGAACCGGTGCGAGACCAGGACCGTGACAGCGCCCTGCCGGGTGGCCCTGCGGACCTGCTCGACGAAGTGCTGGAAAAGGTCGTGCTCGGCGAGCGGGTCGAGCGCCGCGGTCGGCTCGTCCAGAACGACACACAGCGGCGGCCGGTCGCCGGACACCTCCCGCATCAGCGACCGGGCCAGGGCGAGCCGCTGCCACTGACCGAGGGACGGTTCGACACCCCCGAACGCCGCGCCGAGCTGGGTGTCGAGGCCCTGCGGGAGCCGCTCCAGCACGTCGGCAGCGCCAGCGCGGTCGACGGCCGCGGTAACCGAGGGGCGGTCTCGGATGTGCCGGACACTGCCCAGGCCGACCGTCTCGCGGGTCAGCAGCCGGATGCGGGCGAAGTCCTGGTAGACGCCGGAGAGACGGTCACGCCAGCCCGACCGGTCGATGCCCGCGAGCGGCTCGCCGTCGACGGTGATGTGGCCGCCGGTCGGCTCGTAGACACCCGTGAGCAGCTTGATCAGGGTCGACTTGCCGGCACCGTTGGCGCCGACGATCGCCACGGTGCTGCCCGGCGTCAGGTGCAGGCTGATGCCGTGCAGAACGTCGGTGTCGGCCGACGGGTAGCGGAACCGCACGTCGTGCAGCGTGATGCCACCGCCCAGAACGTCGGGTGCGGGTGTGCCCGGGCGTGCGGCTTCCTCGGCGTACCTTCGCAGCCACCAGAAGTGGTCGACGACCTGACCCGCCTCGGCGACCGTGCTGAGGCTGTCGAGCACCGTTCGCAGCTGCGCCTGCAACTGCGTGGCCAGCGAGACCACCAGCACGGCCGCGCCCACGGTCGCCCGTCCGTCACCGATGAGGTCGGCCACGACCAGCAACGCGGCCGCGACCCCGGCCGCATAGAGCAGCCAGGCCCCGGCCTGAGCGGCCGCGGCCCGCAACCGGGCCCGGGTCTCCGCGGCGGCGGCCTCCCGCCACAGCGCGGACGCACGATCGTTCAAGATCTCACCGGTACCCGCGAGCATGACCTCCTTGGCCGGTTCGGGCTCGATGCAGAGCTCGTGCAGGCGCTGCTCCCGGCGCAGCAGCTCGGTGTTGTCGTCCCGCGACCGGCGCAGCAGCCGGTCCGAATGGCGGTTCGCAAAGAACAGCGGCACGGCCAGCACCGCCAGCAGGCACAACACCGGACCGACCCACACCAGCAGACCGATGGTGACCGCCAGACTCACCACGGCCGCCGCGGCGTCGAGAGTGGACCAGGGCATCGCGGCCAGCGACTGCGAATTCTTGAACAGCCGGTTCCAGCGGTCGATGTACGGGCCGTGCTCGACGTGCGTGATCGTCGGGATCGACGAGATCGCCCGCTGCGTCTCCTCGTTGAGCCGGCCCCGCACCCGGCCCACCAGATAGATCCACAGGTTGCTCTGCACCCGCCCGGCCACAGCCGAAACGCCGTACGCGAGTGTGCCGAGGGCCACCGCTCCCGCAACCGCACCGGTCCGGTGGGCGGCGCTGCTGTCGACGAGCCAGAGCTGGCTCAGACCCAGAGCAGCGATCACACCGGCCTGACCGATGATCAACACGAACATGACCAGGGAGGCTCGCCTGTCTGTGCGTACCGTCAAGGAGGTGACGTGGCGCAGAAGGCGCAACCACCGGGTCATGGTCTGTCCGCCTGGAAGGTCTCGGCCTGCACGGTGAAGAAGCGCGCATAATCGCCGCCCAGGGCGAGCAGCTCCTCGTGCGTGCCGTCCTCGGCGACCCGCCCGCCGCGCAACAGGATGATCCGGTCGGCGGGCCGCACGGTGGAGAGCCGGTGCGAGATGAGCACCGTCGTCGTGCCGTGCACCCGGCTGACGACCCGCTCGTGAAACTCGGCCTCGGCCCGGATGTCGAGATGCGCGGTGGGTTCGTCGAGCACCAGCACCCGCCGGCCCGCCGCGACGGCAAAAAGCACCCGGGCGAGAGCCACCCGCTGCCACTGACCGCCGGACAGGTCGGTGCCGTCGGCGCCTTCCCGCCAGAGCGAGGTGTCCAGCCCGGCGGGCAGATCGCTGCTGCCGGCGCGGTCGAGGGCGTCCAGCACGGCATCGTCGTTGCTCTGCTCGGGTGCCGCGAAGGTGACGTTGTCGCGCAGGCTGGCGGGATAGCGCACGAAGTCCTGGAACAGCACGGCCAGCCGCCGGCGCCAGGCGAGAAGATCCAGGTCGGCGAGGTCGATGCCGTCGACGGTGATGCGCCCGCTGTCGGGCCGGTAGAGCCCACCCAGCAACTTGACGAAGGTGGTCTTGCCGGCGCCGTTCTCACCGACGACCGCCACGGTCTCCCCCGGGCGCAGCGTCACCGACAGGCCGTCGAGCACCGGCCGGGTCGCCCCCGGATAGCTGAAAACCACGTTCTCGAAGCGGATCGTCGGGGTGCCCGGCACTTCCCGCCCCGCGACCGGCACTGCCTCTCCGTGCTCCGCGTTCAGCTCGTCGGCGGCCTCGATGCCGCGGAGACCGTACTCGATGTCGTAGGCCTCCATGCCCATGTTGCTGATCGCCATCACGCCGAACGCCGCGAGGACAAACGTGATGAGCTGCGCAGGATCAAGCCCGCCGTCGAGCACGGCGGCGGCGGGAAAGGCCAGCGCTGCCGTGGCCGCACCGACCAGCAACCCGGCCGTCCACCACTGCCGGCGCAGCACACCCAGCAGCTCCCGGAAAACCGGCGCATAGGTACGCGCAGCAGCCGCCCGGAACCGCCCACCGAACCAGTCGCTCAACCCGAACAACCGCACATCCTTCGCGGCGCCGATCACGGCCAGCTCGGCAACGTAGAACTCCATACGCTGCCCGGCGGTGTCCGCGTCCAGCCGGTCGATGATCCGCAACCACTGCCGCCGGAGAATCGCACGAATCACCAGCGACACCACGAGCAGCCCGACGGCCAGCGCCGGCTCGAACACCGCCAAAAGCCCGGCCGCGGCAAACGCACTCACCATCCGGAAAATCAACTCGGCCTGCCCGGTGACCGCGGTCCCGGCCGACCGCTCCCGCGCAATGCCCATGCCACTGTCGACAGCCCGCGAGGCCCTGTCTTGAAAGGTTTGACTCTCGAGCCGGTCGAGCCCCGGCAACCGGATCGCGAGCGCCCGCAGCCGGGCCCGCTGGCCGCCGTCGATCCGCTTCCCGGCCAGCACCGTCACCGGCGTCAACACGAGCCAGATCAACTGATCGAAAAGAAAAACCCCGGCCACCAAGCCCGCAGCCACCAGCGCCCGCTGATCAAGACCGGCGCTGCCCAGTGAGGCAACCAGCCAGCCGACCGACAGGGCCCGCAAGGTCGGAATGGCCGCCCGGGCGAGTTGGAGCAGCACGAGGACCCCGGCTAGGCCGCCACCTGCCCGCGGCAGCAACCGCAAAAGCCGGACGCGCGCTTTGATCGTGCCCAGCAAGCCACACCCCCGCGATCGGCCGCCATCGATCCTCGCCCACCCGGCGGCACGAACACAATCGCTTTAGCGCTCCCCAGCGCCTCCCGCAGATCGAACACGACAGTCGCCGCAAATCGAAAGCGAAGGCGCCGCAGATCGAAACTCGCCGGCGGCCCTAGCCAGCCGTCACCTGCGCCGACCATGCGGCCAGAACGTCCGCTGCGGCCTGTCTGAGGCCACCACAAGCCGACGACGCGGGTTTGACTTTGTCCGCGCGGAGCGGGGACGAGGGTGAGTACGCACGCAGCCGGCAATCGGCGGGAGCGACGGTCAGCACCGCCCACCCGGCTACGACAGAAAGACCTTGACCTGTAAGCGGGTTCTCGTAACCGCGAGCTACGACTCTCGCCTACATGCCGCCGGCGTTGGCGTAGCTGTGGAGGCCTTCGAAGAAGAGGTTGACGCCGAAGAGGTTCATCAGCATGGTGGCGAAGCCGACCAGGGCGATCCACGTTGCCGTGGTGCGCTTCACGCTCGGGGTGGCTCGGGCGTGGAGGTACGCGGCGTAGACGACCCAGGAGATGAAGGCCCAGACCTCTTTGGGGTCCCAGCCCCAGTAGCGGCCCCAGGAGGCTTCGGCCCAGAGCGGGCCGGCGATCAGGGCGCCGAAGGTGAAGAGGGGGAAGGCGAACGCGTGCAGGCGGAATGTCAGGCGTTCGAGGGTGGCGGCGGGCGGGACCTTCGCGCCCAGGGTGTACGGGAAGCGGCGCTTGCCCTGGTCGTAGCCGGTTTTGACCAGGAACATCGCGGCTGGGACGGCGCCGATGAGCAGGATGCCGGACGCCAGGATGATCGTCGAGACGTGGATGATGTACCAGTACGAGTTCAGTGCCGGGACCAGCGGGCCGACCGGGGTGTACGCGATCAGGCCGGCCGCGCCCAGGAGCACCACCAGGGCCAGCGCGGCGAAGAGGCCGAGGTGGCGGACCGTGGGTTTGCGGGTGAGGACGCCCAGCCAGACTGCGGAGGCGACCAGGGTCACGACGAGGATGAACTCGTACATGTTGCCCCAGGGCATGCGGTCGGCGGCGAGGCCGCGGGTGACCACTGTGGCGAAGTGCAGGGCGAAGGCGAGCCAGTTGAGGCCGACGCCGATCAGGCCGAGGAGGGCGCCGCGGTCGCGTTTCGGCGGCTCCTCGACAACAAGATCATCGGGCGGTGGTGAGACCGGGGCGCCGGCGCCGACGAGTTGCTGGGCCGGGCGGGTGGCGGCGCGGCCGATGTGGCTGCGGTTGCCGAACGCGTACTCGGCGGCGTAACAGACCATTGCGGCCAGGTAGGCCAGCACGGTCAGGGCCATCAACTGGTTGGACCAATCCGCCATCACGGCGTCCTCTCATCCCGCACCGCGGCCACGACCTGCGCGAACTCCTCTTCGAAGCCCGGATAGTCGGTGCGCGGCAGGCCACCGGCCTCCATCAAACTACCGCCGTCGCCGGCCCCGGACGTCTCAGGGGGCGAAACACGGAACCACACCCGGCGACGGCGTCCGCCGAGCGACAGCATCAGCCCCAGCAGGCCGACGACCGCACCACCGAGCACCAGGGGCTGGGTGGGGTCGTAACGGACCGACAGGGTGGCGAACTGGCGGGTGCCGAGGAACTCGAGCTTGGTGCCGTCGTCGAGCGTCCACGTCTGGCCGACCGCGAGACGCTGCGGGCGTACGCCGCTGACCTGCTTGAGCTGGCCGTTGGCGAGCTGCGAGCGGTCGAGCGCGTAGACCGAGCCGGGCAGGCCCGCGTCGACACCCAGATTTCCCCGGTACGCGGACAGGTACAGCGCCGGGTCGCGTTCGGCGGGGAACACCGAGTTCGGGGTGCCCTTCGGGTCGACCGTGGGCAGGTAGACGCCCTCGAAGGCGACCTGGAGGTCCTCGTCGCGCTTGTTCGTCTTGGGGTCGATGTTGACGTCGGGGAACTGCACGACGCCCTCGCTGGTCTGCATCGCGTCGCGCGGGAGGAACGGCACGATCCTGGTCTGCTGCTCGCCGAAGCGGTCCGTGTAGCGCAGGATCGGGGCGTACCCGTGCCCGAGCAGGTGGACGCTGGCCTGCGGCAGGCGCAGCGGGTGGTTGACCGTGAACTCCTCGGCCCGCCACGGACCGTCCTGCTTGTCCTGCACGTCGACCTTGGCACCGAACGACTTCGGCTGGCCGGTGTCCTGGAACGTCGCGGAGAAGTCGGTCAGCCGCAGGCAGAAGAAGGGCAGGTTCGACGCGTCGATGCGCGGGCCGAGGGACGACTCGTCGTACTGCGTCACCGAGTTGCAGAAGCCGCGGTCGTTGCCCTGGACGAGGAGGCGGTTGCCGTGCCAGCCGTACCAGTGGCCGAAACCGACACCGACCAGGACCGCGAGCAGCGCGAAGTGGAAGAAGAGGTTGCCGGTCTCTTTGAGGTAGCCCTTTTCGGCGGAGACCGTCCAGGTGCCGTCGGAACGCTCACGCACCACGGTCCGGAAGCGGCGGCGGCGCAGGGTCGCCGCGATGGTCGCGGCGGCGGCGGCCGGGTCGTCGGGTCGCGCTTCTGCCGCCGCATGCTGCGGCAGCCGCTCCAGCCTGCGAGGAGCTTCCGGGGGTACGGTGCGGAGCGCGCGGAAGTGGTCAGCCAGGCGCGGCACCACACAGCCGATCAGCGACGTGAAGAGCAGCAGGTAGATCGCCGCGAACCAGGGTGACGCGTAGACGTCGAAGCCACCGAGACGGTCCAGGAACGGCGCCAGCTCGGGGTGCTCACGGAAGTAGCCGGCGACGTTCTCCGCGTTGACCGAACGCTGCGGCAGCACCGAGCCCGGGATAGCCGCGACAGCCAGCAGGAAAAGCAGGACCAGGGCCGTACGCATGCTGGTGAGCTGCCGCCACGAGTTGCGCAGCAGAGCCCACGCGCGGTTGGGCCGGCGCGGCGGCGGGGCGTCCGCGGGCGCCGGGCGCTCCTCGACGACGGTCACAGCAGCGTCCCGGCGTCGAAGTTGAACGTGGTCACGAGCCAGATGAGGAAGTTGTTCCAGCCGCCGGTGACCAGGGCGATGCCGACCGCGATCAGCAGCACACCGCCGACGCGGGTCACCCAGCGGCTGTTGCGGCGTACGGCCTTGAAGACGCCGAGCAGCCGCCGGAAGAAGAGGCCGAAGAGCACGAACGGAATGCCCAGGCCCAAGCTGTACGCCAGGGCGAGCACCACCGCGCGGTCGGTCTGCCCGCTGGTGGTGGCCAGGCCGAGGACCGCCCCGAGGGTGGGTCCGGTGCAGGGCAGCCAGGAGAGGCCGAAGAGCGCACCGAAGACGGGTGCGCCGGCCAGTCCGGCGTTCGGGATCCATTTGACCCGGGCCTGACCCTGCAGGCCGGGAACGACGCCGAGGAAGACCAGGCCGAGGACGATGATCAGGCTGCCGAGGACGATGTTCAGGGTGCGTTCGTGGGTCTTGAGCGCCAGGCCGATGTTGGCGACCAGGGTGGCGAGCAGCATGAAGACCACCGCGAAGCCGACCACAAAGAGGACGGTGCCGGCGAGCACACGCCCGCGGCCGGCAGTCTGCGTCTCCGGCGGTTTGGTCTTCACCGCCACGGATCCGGCGGCAGCAACCTCTTCTTTTGGTGCAACGCCGAGGGCGGAGTCGAGATCCGCACCGGCGAGCCCGGTCACGTACGACAGGTAGCCCGGCATCAGCGGCAGCACACACGGCGACAGGAAGCTGACCAGCCCGGCGATCGCGGCAGCACCGATGGCGAGCAGCAGCGGGCCGTTGCTCGCGACGTCGGCGAAGGTCTCACCCATCAGCCGGTCTCCTCGGCCGCGATACGTTCCACCAACGGTTGTAGCTCACCGACCGTGGTGGCGCGGCGCAGGCCCACGGCGATCCGGCCCTGACGGTCCAGGATCAGTGTCGCGGGGGTGCTGACCTGGGTGACGTCGAACTTCAGGGCGACACTGCCGTCCTGGTCGAAGATGCTCTGATAGGTGACCCGGCCCCGGTCGAACGCCTTCGCGGCGTCCCGGTCGTCGCGCGAGTTGACCCCGACAAAGGTGACGTTCTTCGCCTTGGTCGCCTGGAACGTCTGCTCCAGGTCGTCGGCCTCCGCCCGGCACGGGTTGCACCACGAACCCCAGAAGTTGACGACGACAACCTTGCCGCGGTCCTGCGAGACGTCGTACTTGTTGCCGTCGAGCAGCTCACCGGTGACCGCGCGGGCCTCCGGGCGCTGGTCAGGCGTGCACTCGATGACACCCTCGGGGTTGGTCGTGCACTTCTTCTCCCAGCTCTCACTGCCGCAACCGGCCAGCAGACCGGCTGCGACCGTGGCGGCGAGCACGACTGCGGAGAACCGGCGCACGGTCATGCCCCCTTGGCCGTCCGGGCGCTGGGAGACATCGCCACGAGCGCGGCGGCCGGCTCGGCGTACTCGACCCCGACGATCTTGGCGTCCTCGAAGACGAAGGACGTCAGGCTGGCCAGGCCGCACTGACGTTTGCGCGGGTCGTGCCAGAGACGCTTCTTCTCGACATAGCGGCGCAGCGTCCAGATCGGCAACTGGTGCGAGACGCAGACGGCCTCGTGCCCCTCGGCGGCAACCCGCGCGGCCTGGATCGCGGCGAACATCCGCTGGGCGATGACCAGGTAGGCCTCACCCCAGGACGGCGTGATCGGATCGCGCAGCACCCACCAGTTCCGCGGGTTGGTGAACGCGCCGTCGCCGACGGACACCTTCTTGCCCTCGAAGAAGTTCGCGCTCTCGATCAGCCGGGTGTCGGTGGCCGTCTCCAGCTTGAACTGGGCCGCGAACGGCTCGGCCGTCTCCTGCGCACGCTCGAGCGGGCTCGCCACCACGTGCGTGATGTCACGGTCCGTGAGTGCCTCGGTGGCGGCCTTGGCCATCTGGCGGCCCAGCTCCGAGAGGTGGAAATCGGGCAGGCGGCCGTACAGGATCTTGCCCGGGTTGTGGACCTCGCCGTGCCTCAGCACGTGCACCGTGGTCCTGGTCGGCTCGCTCAAGATGAGGCTCCCCCCGCTGCTGCGGCCGCGCGCGCTGCTGCGGGCAGCGCCGCGCCGATCTGCTCCAACGCGGCGTCGTCCAGCGCCGCCGAAACGAACCACGACTCGAACGCGCTCGGCGGCAGGTAGACGCCGCGCGACAGCATCGCGTGGAAGAACGCCTTGAACGCCCCCGCGTTCTGGGTCTTCGCCGAGTCGTAGTCCACGACGTCGACGTCCGTGAAGAAGATCGAGAACATGTTGCCGGCGTAGGACAGCCGGTGCGGCACGCCAGCGGTGTTCAGCGCGTCCGAGGTCAGCGCGCCGACGGTCGCGGACAGCTCGTCGAGGCGCTTGTAAACGCTGTCGTCGGCCAGTCGCAGGCTGGTCAGCCCGGCCGCGCAGGCCAGCGGGTTTCCCGACAGCGTGCCGGCCTGATAGACCGGACCGGCCGGCGCCAGGCGGGACATGATCTCGGTGCGGCCCCCGAAGGCCGCGGCGGGCAGACCCCCACCCATGACCTTCCCGTACGTGAAAAGGTCCGCGTCGACGGGCTCGAGACCCGCCCAGCCGCCCGGCGACACCCGGAAACCGGTCATCACCTCGTCGACCACGAGCAGGGCGCCGTTCGCCCGGGTGATCTCGGCCAGCCGCTGGTTGAAGCCCTCACGCGGCGCGATCACGCCCATGTTCCCGGCTGCGGCCTCGGTGATGACCGCGGCGATGTCGTCGTTCTCGCGGAAGACAGCCTCGACCGCGGAGATGTCGTTGTAGGGCAGCACGATCGTCTCGCTGGCCGCCGCACCGGTCACCCCGGGCGAGTCGGGCAGGCCCAGCGTCGCGACGCCGGAGCCGGCCGCAGCCAGCAGCGCGTCGACGTGCCCGTGATAGCAGCCGGCGAACTTCACGATCTTGCTGCGGCCGGTGAACCCGCGGGCCAGCCGGATCGCGGTCATCGTGGCCTCGGTGCCCGAGCTGACCAGGCGCACCTGCTCCACCGGCGTACGCCGGACGATCTCCTCGGCCAGCTCGACCTCACCCTCGGTGGGCGTACCGAAGCTGGTCCCCAGAGCGGCCGCGCGCTGGACCGCGGCGACGATCGCCGGGTGCGCGTGCCCGTGGATCAGCGGGCCCCACGAGCAGACCAGGTCCACGTAACGACGGCCGTCGGCGTCGACCATCCACGGGCCCTCGCCGCGGACCATGAACCGGGGCGTCCCGCCCACGGACTTGAACGCTCGCACGGGTGAATTGACCCCGCCGGGAACGATGTCCTTGGCGCGGTCAAACAGGGCCTGGGAGACCGGGGCCTCGTCCGGGTACGGACTGCCCGCGGCTGGGTATGAGGTGGTCACGGTGGATCCTATTCTGTCAGCGCCCTCCGGCGGCCGCCTTAGCAGCCCCGGGGCCGGGTTGTACAGGTCACCATCGGACGAGCGGCCGGGACGCACCGAACCGTGCCCGGCAGGCTGGATGCACCAGCCCGCGATAGGCTGATCCGGTGGAGCGACCGGAGCTGTCCATCGCGGTTCAGCGAGCCCCCGACGAGGTTGTCTTCCACCTCGCCGGGGAGATCGACGTGCTCACGGTGACCAAATTGACGGCCATGGTCAACGAAACCCTCCTCGAACCGCCCGCCCGGATCGTCCTGGACATGGCCGGTGTGACCTTCTGCGACTCACAGGGCCTGGGCACGCTGGTCGTGCTCAGCCGTAAGGCCCAGCATGCCCGCACGGTGCTGGCTCTCGCCAACGTCGGCGACTTCCTGTTGCGCGTCCTGGACATCACGGGCCTGCGCAGCGCCCTGATGATTTCCTCCAGCACCTGATAAATTCCTCCTGAGCCCCGGATGGGCCGACTCGGAGGGAAGGCGTTCCGTGGGTTCATCCGTCGTGCATGGCTGCTCTCCGAGTTCTCGGATCGAGCAGCGAGGAAAGCCTTGAGCGCAACGTTCAACCACACCATCATCGCGTCGAAGAACCGCCACGAATCGGCGGCGTTCTTCCACGACCTCCTCGAAGCCGAAGAGGCCCCGGCCTGGGGCTTTTTCGCCAACCTGAAGCTGGACGGCGGGGTGCTCCTGCAGTTCGCGGAGCCGCCCGTCGACATCCAGCCGCAGCACTACGCGTTCCTGCTCGACGACGAGCTCTTCGACCGTGCGTACGCCAAGGTCCGCGAGCGCGGGATCGAGCACTGGGCCGACCCGCAGATGAAGCGGGCCGGCGAGACGAACACCGAGCACGGTGGTCGCGGCGTCTACTTCCGGGACCCCGCCGGTCACTTCGTCGAGCTGATCACCCGCCCGTACCTGTGACGGGTCTACGCCACCCGGCGTAGTCCGGAGGCCGCCCGTGGGAGGACGTCCCGGCCCACGGGCGGCACCAGGGTGGAGCCATGAGTTTTCGATTCGGCGTTGTTGCCGGCCGGGCGCGGACCGGTGCGGAGTGGATCACCACAGCACAGCGGGCCGAGGAGCTTGGCTACGACAGCCTGCTCGTGCCCGACACCCTGCACACGCTGTCACCGTTCGCCGCGCTCGCCGCGGCCGCCACCGCGACGACCACGCTGCGGCTCGGCACCTACGTGCTCAGTGCACCGAACAGGTCACCGGGCCTCGTCGCCTGGGAGACCCGCAGTCTGCAGCTGCTCAGCAGCGGCCGGTTCGAGCTGGGCATCGGCGGCGGCCGGCCGGGTGCCGAACGCGACGCCGCTGCGCTGGGCGGGGAGTTCGGCTCTCCCGGCGAGCGGCTGCGGCGGGTCGCGGAGACCATCCGGCAGGTGCGGGAAGACCCCGATGCGCCACCCGTCCTGGTCGCGGCGAGCGGGCCGCGCATGCTTCGCCTGGCCGTCGAGCAGGCCGACATCGTCGCGCTCGGCCTCCCACCGCAGACAACCGAGGAGGAGCTGGCGGCGACGGTCGCAGGGCTGGGAAACAGCCCTGCTGAGCTGCACGTCAACGTCGCCGCAGTGGCCGAGTCGGTCGACGGCATCCCGGAGTGGCTGTCGCGCATGGTCGGCGGCGATCCCCGCGAGATGGCCGCGGCCGGCGGGATCGCTTTCCTGATCGGCACGGCCGAGCAGATCGCGGACAAGCTGCTCCGCCGCCGCGACGAGCTCGGCATCTCCTACATCGGAGTCAGCGGCCTCTTCCTGGAGCAGTTCGCCCCCGTGCTGAAGCTGCTGCGCTCGGCCTAGTTGCCCCAGCGGGCCTTTTCGAGCAGGTCGAGGGCCTCGGCGGCGGCTTCGTCGCCGCCGGCGCGGAGGGTGCGGGCGGCCTCGTCGACCAGGTCGGTCAGACGTTGCCACTGCGTCTCGCGTTCGCGGGTGGCCTCGGCCTGAGCCTTGAGCTGCTGGGTCTTGGTCCAGAGCTCGACGAAGATGGACACCTTCGCGCGCAGCACCCACGGGTCGAACGGCTTGGTCAGGTAGTCGACCGCGCCGACGGCGTAACCACGGAGGGCCAGCTGGGCGTCGCGGTCGGCGGCCGTCAGGAACAGGATCGGGACGTGCCGGGTGCGTTCGCGGCGCTTGATGTGGCCGGCGGTCTCGAAGCCGTCCATGTTGGGCATCTGCGCGTCGAGCAGGATCACGGCGAAGTCGTCGACCAGCAGCTGCTTCAGCGCCGCCTCGCCGCTCTCCACCGCGACCGCCTGCACGGGCAGGCCCTGCAGGATCGCCTCCAGGGCCAGCAGGTTGTCGCGCCGGTCGTCGACCAGCAGGGCCTTGGCTCGCTCAGCCACGCTCACTCTCCGTCCCGGAGGTATCGGATGCGTTCACCCATCGGGCCATCAGCTCGATCAGCTCGTCCAGGTCGACGGGCTTGGTGATGTAGTCACTGGCACCTGCGGCGAGCGCCGACTCGCGGTCGCCGGGCATCGCCTTCGCCGTCAGGAACACTACCGGTAGGTCCGCGAAGCGCTGATTGCGGCGAATTCCGCGGGTTGTCTCGTAGCCGTCCTGCTCGGGCATCATCGCGTCCATCAGGACGATGTCGACCTCGGGGTGCTCGGCCAGCAGCCGGACACCGTCGACGCCGTTGTCGGAGTAGAGGACGTTCAGGCCGTGCATCTCGAGGGCGCTGGTCAGGGCAAAGACGTTCCGGACGTCGTCGTCGACGATCAGGACCGTCGCGCCGTCGAGCTGGCGGCTGGCCGGGCTGACCGTGTGGGTCTCCACCTCCGGGCGGGCGGTGATCAGGGGCAGGTCCAGGGACGACAGCTGGGCGCGGCGGGGTTGCGCCGGCGCGGCCGGCAGCTGCGGCAGGGAGGGCGCCGGGACCGCGTCGGCCACCAGGGCGTCCGGCATGTAGAGCGTGAACGTCGAGCCTTCGCCGGGCGCCGACGAGACCACGATCGTGCCGCCGAGCAGCGCCGCGAACTCGCGGCTGATCGACAGGCCCAGGCCGGTGCCGCCGTACTTGCGGCTGGTCGTGCCGTCGGCCTGCTGGAACGCCTCGAAGATCAGGCTGAGCTTCTCGTCGGAGATGCCGATGCCGGTGTCGGTCACCGCGAACGCCACCACCTGGTTGGCCGCGGCCAGCCCGGGGATGTCGAAATCGATGTGGGCCGGCGCCGGGTAGATCTTCAGGGTCACCGAGCCGTTGTCGGTGAACTTGACCGCGTTGGAGAGCAGGTTGCGCAGGATCTGCTGCAGCCGCTGCGCGTCCGTGACGATCGAGTCGGGCAGGTCGGCGGAGACGTCCACCCGGAACTCGAGGCTCTTCTCCTCGGCCTGCGGGGTGAAGGCCTGCTCGACGTAACTGCGGACACCGTCGAAGTCGACCTGGTCCGGCTCGACGTCCATCCGGCCGGCCTCGATCTTGCTGAGGTCGAGGATGTCGTCGATCAGCGACAGCAGGTCGGAGCCGGCGCTGTGAATCGTGCGCGCGAACTCGATCTGCTTCTCCGTCAGGTTGTGCTCGGAGTTGTCGGCCAGCAGCCGGGCCAGCAGCAGCAGCGAGTTCAGCGGCGTCCGCAGCTCGTGGCTCATGTTGGCCAGGAACTCCGTCTTGTAGGCCGACGCCCGCGACAGCTGCTGCGCCTTCTCCTCCAGGCCGAGCCGGGCCAGTTCGATCTCGCGGTTCTTCGTCTCGATGTTGGCCTTCTGCTCGCTGAGCAGCTGCGCCTTGTCCTCCAGTTCGGCGTTGGTGCGCTGGAGCTCCGCCGACTGGTCCTGCATCTCCCGGGCCAGGCGCTGCGACTGCGAGAGCAGTTCCTCCGTACGCCGGTTGGCCTGGATCGTGTTGAGCGCGACGCCGATGGTGGCGACCAGGCGCTCCAGGAACGTCAGGTGCAGACCGGAGAACGCGGCGACCGACGCGAACTCGATCACGCCGAGCATCTCGCCCTCGAAGAGCACCGGCAGGACGACCAGGTCGCTCGGCGGCATCGACATGAGGCCCGAGCGCATCGTCAGCACACCGTCGTGTGTCGCGCGTACGCGGATGGTCCGGCGGGAGACGGCGGCCTGGCCGACCAGTCCCTCACCGGGCCCGAAGGTGACCTCCTGGTTGCGGGCGACGTATCCGTAGGAGGCGGCGAGGCGCAGCCGCATCACGGCTTCCTCGTGGTCGACCATGAAGAACGCCCCGAGCTGCGCGTCGACCAGCGGCGTCACCTCGGTCATGATCATGCGGCAGACCTCGCCGAGGTCACGCTGGCCCTGGAGCAGACCGGCGATGCGGGCCAGGTTGGAGTCGAGCCAGCCCTGTTCCGCGTTCGCCTTGGTCGTCTCGCGCAGCGTCACGATCATCTGGTTGATGTTGTCCTTGAGCTCCGCGACCTCACCCTGGGCCTCGACGGCCACGCTCTGGGTCAGGTCACCGCGGGTGACCGACGTGGACACCTGCGCGATGGCCCGCAGCTGGATGGTCAGTGTCGAGGCGAGCTGGTTGACGTTGTCGGTGAGGTCGCGCCACGTACCGGAGACGCCCTTGACCTCGGCCTGACCGCCGAGCTTGCCCTCGATGCCGACCTCGCGGCCGACGCGGGTGACCTCGTTGGCGAAGGACGAGAGCTGGTCGACCATCGTGTTGACGGTGTCCTTGAGCTCGAGGATCTCGCCGCGGGCGTCAACGGTGATCTTCTGCGACATGTCGCCCTTCGCGACGGCCGTGGTGACCGACGCGATGTTGCGGACCTGGGCGGTGAGGTTCGAGGCCATGTAGTTGACGTTGTCGGTCAGGTCGCGCCAGGTGCCGGCGACACCGCGGACCTGCGCCTGGCCACCGAGCTTGCCTTCCGAGCCCACCTCGCGGGCCACCCGCGTGACCTCGTCGGCGAAGGACGACAGCTGGTCGACCATCGTGTTGACGGTCGACTTCAGCTCCAGGATCTCGCCCTGGGCGTCGACCGTGATCTTCTGCGACAGGTCGCCGCGCGCGACGGCGGTGGAGACCTGGGCGATGTTACGAACCTGGGCCGTGAGGTTCGAGGCCATCGAGTTCACGTTGTCGGTCAGGTCGCGCCACGTGCCCGCGACACCGCGGACCTGCGCCTGACCACCGAGCTTGCCCTCGGTGCCGACCTCACGGGCCACCCGCGTGACCTCGTCGGCGAACGACGACAGCTGGTCGACCATCGTGTTGACGGTCGACTTCAGCTCCAGGATCTCGCCGCGGGCGTCAACGGTGATCTTCTGGCCCAGGTCACCCTTCGAGACGGCCGTGGTGACCGAGGCGATGTTGCGGACCTGACTGGTCAGGTTCGACGCCATGTAGTTGACGTTGTCGGTCAGGTCGCGCCACGTACCGGAGACACCCTTGACCTCGGCCTGACCGCCGAGCTTGCCCTCGGAACCGACCTCGCGGGCCACGCGCGTGACCTCGTCGGCGAACGACGACAGCTGGTCGACCATGGTGTTGATCGTGTTCTTCAGCTCGGCGATCTCGCCGCGGGCGTCAACCGTGATCTTCTGCGAGAGGTCACCCTTGGCGACGGCCGTGGAGACCTGGGAGATGTTGCGGACCTGGTCGGTGAGGTTGGCGGCGAGCTGGTTGACGTTCTCGGTGAGGTCACGCCAGGTGCCGGAGACGCCGCGGACCTGGGCCTGACCACCCAGCCGGCCCTCGGTGCCGACCTCGCGGGCCACCCGCGTGACCTCGTCGGCGAACGACGACAGCTGGTCGACCATCGTGTTGACGGTGTCCTTGAGCTCGAGGATCTCGCCCTGCGCGGCCACCGTGATCTTCTGCGACAGGTCACCCTTGGCGACCGCGGTGGAGACCTGCGCGATGTTCCGGACCTGGCTGGTCAGGTTGGACGCCATCGAGTTCACCGAGTCGGTGAGGTCCTTCCAGGTGCCGGCGACGTTCGGCACGTCCGCCTGACCGCCCAGCTTGCCCTCGGTGCCGACCTCGCGGGCCACCCGCGTGACCTGCTCGGCGAAGAGCCGCAGCGTGTCGGTCACGCCGTTCATGGTGTCGGCCAGCTCGGCCACCTCACCCCGGGCCGACACGGTGATCTTCTGCGACAGGTCACCGCGGGCCATCGCCGTCGCGACCTGGGAGATCGAGCGCACCTGATGGGTCAGGTTCGAGGCCATCGTGTTGACGGAGTCGGTGAGGTCCTTCCAGGTGCCGGCCACACCGCGGACGTCGGCCTGACCACCGAGCTCACCCTGCGTACCCACCTCGCGGGCCACCCGGGTCACCTCGGCGGCGAACGAGGACAACTGGTCCACCATCGTGTTCACGACACGACCGATGCGGAGGAATTCACCCCGGAGGGGTCGCCCGTCCATCTCGAGTGCCATGTGCTGCGACAGGTCACCCTCCGCCACCGCGACGATGACCCGGGAGATCTCCGTCGTCGGCCGGCCGAGGTCGTCGATGAGCGAGTTGACCGAGCGCGCGCTGTCCGCCCAGGCGCCGTCGAGGCCCTCCTCGTCCAGGCGCTCGGTCAGGCGGCCGTCCCGTCCGACGATGCGGCTGATGCGGCGTACCTCGAGGTTTTGCCGCTCCTGCAACGACACCACCTCGTTGAACGCGTCCGCGACCTCACCGGCGGCGCCACTGCGCCGGGGCAGCCGGACCTTCAGATCGCCACGACGAACGCGGCGCAGAGCTTCCGCGAGCTCGACGAGCACTTCAGTCTCGTCGGGCACGCCGACATTGACCTGTTTGGTCGCAGTCATGCTGTCCTCACTCGCTGTCCAACGGCTGGGGGCGATCCATCATCCCTCGCCCGGGGTGGTCTGTGCGAGGTGTGGCTTGGTGCATCGCCGGTCGGCAGGAGAGGATGCAGTCGTGTCGGTGGAGGCAGGACATGTTTCGAGCGCCCTCGTGCGCCGCGTACGCCTGCCCAACGACCGGCGTACGCCGGCGGCCGCGCGGGCCCTCGTGCGCTCGATCCTCGAGGAGACCGGGCTGGATTCCCTGGTCAACGAGGCGCTGCTGCTGACGACGGAGCTCTCGACGAACGCCGTCGTGCATGCCGGCACCGAGCTGGACATCGAGGTCGAGGCCGACCGGGGCGGGCTCACCGTCACCGTCACCGACTTTGCGCCCGGACCGGTCGAACAGCTCGCTGTGGGCCCTCGCAACGACAAGTCGGACATCGGCGAGGTAGCGGAGCGTGGTCGCGGGCTGCTGCTCGTGGATCACTTCGCGAGCCGCTGGGGCACCGTGCACGAGGGCACCGGCAAGGGCGTCTGGTTCCGGCTGGAGCGCAAGGGCCCGCTGGGCGCCGAGCCCGCAGCCACCGAGGAGATCACCCCGTCGGTCGGTGAGCTGACCGCACTGCTGCAGATCGGGCCGGAACGAAACTCCGACGACGGTCTCGCCGAGTTCGCCACCGAGCTGCTCTCCCGCCTGGCCCGGCTGACCGGTGCCACCGGCGGTGTCGTCCGGCTCGATCTCGGTGACGGCGGCGGACGTCAGCTGCTGGCACGGCACGGCCGGGCGCCACGGGACGACGCCGAGACCATCCGGGTGCCACTGACGGTGCAGCGGCCGTACTCCGGAGAGCTCGAGCTGGACGCCTCACCCGCCGGATATGCGCAGCCGCTGGCCACCATCGTCGCCGAGCGGTTCTCGCTGCACCTGGAGAACGACCGCCTGCGCCGCGCCGACCTGCGCCGGCAGACCTGGCTGACCTTCCTCGCCGAGGCCAGCGAGCTGCTCGCACAGTCCCTCGACGTCAACCTGACGATGGCGCTGATCCCGCAGCTCGTGGTGCCCCGGCTCGGCCAGTGGTGTGCGGTGCACACCACCGACGCCTGGGGGCGCCTCCAGCTCGCCGCGGCCACGCACGCCGACGAGACCCTGGTGCCGCAGCTGCA
Source organism: Amorphoplanes friuliensis DSM 7358 (assembly GCF_000494755.1). Classification (NCBI taxonomy): domain Bacteria; kingdom Bacillati; phylum Actinomycetota; class Actinomycetes; order Micromonosporales; family Micromonosporaceae; genus Actinoplanes; species Actinoplanes friuliensis. Next base: position 266,678 of record NC_022657.1, on the reverse strand, counting down.
CGCCATGCTGGCCGAGGCCGGCCCCGAGTCGGTCCTGGCCCGCCTCGAGGAGGCGTCCCGCCTGGGCCAGCAGGTCATGTTCGGTACGCCCCCGGAGGGCTTCGCCGTCCCGCTGGTCGCCCGCGGGCAGCGGCTCGGCACCCTCGCGGTCGGCCGGCACCTGCGCCACCGCCACGACGGTGACGAGGTCGCCGTGCTGGAGGACGTCGCCCGCCGCGCCGCGCTCGCCATCGACAACGCCCGGATCCACGACGAACGCCGCAAGGTCGCCCGCACGCTGCAAGCGTCGCTGCTGCCACCGGCGCTGCCGCACGTCCCGGGCATCGGCTTCGCCGCCGAGTACGTCCCCACGGGCTCCGAGGTCGGCGGCGACTTCTACGACGTCGTCAGCTCCGGCGACGACAGCTGGGTCGTCGTCGTGGGTGACGTCTCCGGCAAGGGCGTCCAGGCCGCCACCGTGACGGGCCTGGTCCGCGACGTGATCCGCATCCTCGTCGACGACGGCAAACCGATGACGGAGATCCTCTGCCGGGTCAACCGCACGCTGGTCCAGCGCGGCGGCGGTCGCTACTGCACCCTGGCCATGGCGTCGGTCTCCCGCGCCGGCACCGACCTCGAGGTCTGCCTCCACCTGGCCGGTCACGACCGGGCCGTTCTCGTACGCGCGGACGGCAAGACCTCGTTCGTCGGCGAAGGCGGCACCGCACTCGGCCTGCTCGAACAGATCGCCTCGCCGGACGCCGCCGTGACCCTCGGGCCGGGCGACTCACTGATCTTCTACACGGACGGCGTGACCGAACGCCGCCGCGGCCGCGAACTGTTCGGCACGGGCCGTCTGCGCGACGCGGCGACTCCGCTGGCGGGATACCCGGCCGACGTGATGGCGGCCCGGCTGCGGTCCACGACCATCAACTTCTCGGTCGAGGAACCCCGCGACGACATCGCGATCCTGGTGCTCCGCAACGACGCCCTCTGATTCGTGACGGACGACACGGCGTCCCCGGGTGCCGTGAAAACAATGCGGAAACATTGTCGAGACGCCCTTTTCATGATCCGTTTTGCGTTCCGCGCGAGGTTTTGTCGCTGCGGATAGTCCGCTTCGCGGTGAATGCCGAAAAGATCAGACCGCTTCTCGGTTCTTGTGCGGGGACAGTCGTCGTAGTGGCGTACACGAATGGACGGACCGGTTTCTGAAGGTCGGACCGACCGGTGAAAGTGGTCTTTCTTCTCGCCCGAAAAGGTGAGCGACCCCCCTAATTGCCGCTGACAGGATTCTCGCGATTCCAGTCCACCAGCGAGTTCCAAGGGGCGGATTGCGTGATGATGGCGGCATTTTCTGGCAGCGGGGGCGGGCCTGAGCTCGAGATCCTCATCCCGGCGTACAACGAGGAGCGGCGGCTCAGCGAGACGATCTTCGCGTTGGCCCGGCACCTGCGATGGCGCGGTATCGACGGCTCCCTGCGGGTCATCGACAACGGCAGCAGCGACCGGACCGCCGAGTGTGTCGACCGCGCGGCCGCTGCCGGTGTCCCCGTGACGGTGACCGGGTGTTCCCGCCGGGGCAAGGGCGCCGCGGTGGCACGGGGAATGCTGACCAGCCGGGCGCGCTGGGTGGGTTTCTGCGACGCCGACCTGGCCACACCGGCCGAGGCCATCGACGATGCCCTGCACCACCTGCGGGCCGGTTCGGAGGTCGTGATCGGTTCGCGGCGCTGCGAGGGTGCCGAGCTGCAACTGCGTCAGCCGCTGGTCCGCCGGGTGGGTGGCGCGGGGTTCCGGATGCTGGCCCGCCGCTATTCCGGACCGGTCGCCGACACCCAGTGCGGCTTCAAGTTTTTTGCGGCGCCGGCTGCCCGGGCCGTCTTCTCCCAGGTCAGGCTCTCGGGTTTTGCCTTCGATCTGGAGGTCGTGGCCCGTTCCCGCGCGCTGGGTCTGGCGGTGACCGAGATCCCGGTGGCCTGGCGCGACCAGGAGGGTTCGACGTTCCGGCTGGTCTCGGACGGCCGCAAGGTCGCCGGTGAACTGTGGCGGCTGCACCGTGAGGTGCCGGCGGTCGGCCGGTTCCGGCGGTCCGCGGCGGGCGCCCGGTGAGTGGTCTCTATTCCAGCAATCCCTGGCGCGGCCGGCATGTGGTCATCTGCAACTGGCGCGACAGTGGTCATCCGATGGGCGGCGGCGCCGAGCTCTACTGCGAACGGGTCGCCGCGGAGCTGCACGCCGACGGTGTCCGGGTCACCTACCTGACCGCACGGGCCAAGGGCCAGTCCAAGCGGGAGGACACCACCTTCGGCACGGTCGTCCGAGGTGGCGGCACATACACGGTCTACCTGTTCGTTCTGCTGTGGCTGCTGCTCCACCGGCGCACGATCGACGGTGTCATCGACTCCCAGAACGGCATCCCCTTCTTCACACCGCTGGCGCTGCGCCGCCGTACACCCGTGGCGCTGCTCATCCATCACGTGCACCAGGACCAGTTCCTGGTGCACTTCCCCCAGCCGGCCGCCCGGGTCGGGCAGTTCCTGGAGAACCAGGCCAGCAGCTGGGTCTACGGCAAACGGGCGATGGCCGCGGTCTCGCCGTCCTCCCGCGCCGAGATCCGCCGGCGCCTGTCGCTGCGTGGTCCCGTGCACCTCGCGCCCTGCGGTCAGGAGATGCCGCCACCTCGTCACCGCCGGCCGGCGCCGGTGCCGCGCATCGTCTGCGTGGGCCGCCTGGTCACCCAGAAGCGCTTCGACGTGCTGCTCCGGGCGATGCCCGAGCTGAACCGGCGGCTGCCCGGCGTCGAGCTGCATCTGGTCGGCGACGGCGAGGCCCGGCCCGAGCTGGAACGGCTCGCCGCCGAGCTCGGCCCGGCGGCACGGGTGCGGTTCCACGGCCGGGTGGACGACGCCACCCGCGACGCCCTGGTCGACTCGGCCTGGGTCACGGCGAGTGCCTCCATGGGCGAGGGCTGGGGCCTGTCCATCATGGAGGCCGCAGCAGCCGGCGTGCCCGCGGTCGCCTTCTCCGTGCCGGGGCTGCGGGACACCATCCGGCCCGGCGAGACCGGCTGGCTGGTCGAGCCCACCGGCGACCTGCCGACGGCACTGGCGGACACCCTGGTCGAGGCGCTGCGCACGCTGGTCGAGGCGCGTGCCTCCCAGGAGTGGTCCGCGCGGTGTGTCGCCTGGGCCGGTCGCTTCACCTGGGCCGCGACCGCCGCGCACCTGTCCGCGGTCCTCACCGCCGAGAAGAACCGCCTGGCGACGATCCGCGTGGAACGCCGCCCGGGCTCGGACAACGCGGCCCTGATCAGGCTGCCCTCGGCCCTCCTGGCCGGCGCCGATCTCACCACCCTGCGGGTGACCGACCTGGTGGAGATCGACCAGGATCAGGCGGCGCTGCTGCTGACCGGCGCTGACGAGCAGGACGGCCGCCGGGTCCTGGCCCGGATCGGCGTCGACGCCTCTCACCCCGGCGTCCGCGTACGCCTGGCCCGGCATCGTGACCTGCTCGGCTGGCGGACGCACCCGCCGACCCGTGGCGCGGCCGGGGAACGCGCGACCGGCCTCGCCGCCGTACCGCCGCCCCGGAAACGCGCCGAGACGCTGGCCCGCCTGGCGATGGTTCCCGCGGCCGTGTTCGTCCTCGCCCTGACCGTGCGCCTGATCGCGATCAGCCGGGCCTACGACATCTTCGTGGACGAGATCTCGTACGCCGATGTCGCCCGCAACCTCGCCACCGGCCAGGGGCTCGTCCTCAACGGCGGCCCGTTCCACCTGCACCCGCCGGGATTCTTCCTGGTGCTGGCCGGGTTCTTCGACCTCTTCGGGATGCCCGCCGACACCGCCTCGCTGGTGCTGCACGCGCGCCCGGTCTCGGCCGTCGCCGGTGCCATCGTCTGCGCCGGTACGACGTTGCTGCTGGTCCGGGTCGTACGCCTCCCGATCGCCGCCACCGCGGGTGTGCTGCTCGCCGTCGACCCGTTCCTGCTGCGTTTCGACAGCCGGGTGATGCTGGAAGCGCCGGCCATGGCGGCTGCCGTCGTCGGCCTGGTGCTGCTGACGGTCCGGCCGCGCGGCCACCGTACGGCGGTGGCCTGGGGTGTGGTGTGCGGACTGCTGCTGGCGAGCGCGATCCTCACCAAGGAGTGGTACGCCTTCGTCACCGCGGTCCCGCTCGTCCTGCTGTGCTTCAGCGTCGACCGGGTGCAGCGTCGGATGCGCCTGACCGCGCTCGCGACGACGGTGCTCGGTTACGCCTCCTACGTGCTGGTGATGGCCTCACTGGGCATGCTCCCGGAGTGGTGGTCGGAGAAGGTCGGCGGCCTGGCCCGTGCCGCCGGTGTCCATCAGGCCACCGGCTTCAACCAGCCGGGTGCGGAGTCGTTCACCTCCCGCATCGCCGCCAACCTGTCGACGTTCGGGGCCTCGTACGGGCTGATCGTCATCGGTGGCATGGTGACCGCGGCGCTGGTCGTCGCCCGGAACCGGCGGCCGTGGCAGTTCCTGTTCACCGCGGGCGGCGGCTCGGTGGTGACGGCGCTGGGTGTGGGGGCGTTCGCCTTCATCGGTTACGCGGTCACCCTCGGGACGCTCGAGGAGCAGATGTTCTACCCGGTCATGGTCACCAGCGTGATGATCATCGCGGCCGGGCTCGACATGGCACTGCGTGCGCAGGCCCGCAACGGCTTCACGATCCGCCGCCGGCTGACCGGTGCGGTGGCCGTGGCTGCCGCCGCGGTGGCCCTGATCGGTGACGGCAGCATCTGGGCGGGCATCCGGACCACCCCGGACGACACGTACCGGCAGTTGCTGGCCTGGGCACCCCGGGGGTTCCCGGCGGACAGCACGGTGGCGGCGACCGAGGACGTCGCGCAGTTCGTGCTGTCGGGCGTACGCCTGGGTCAGTGGTCTGATCTGCCCGCTCTGACCAGCAACAACGTCGACTATGTGGTCGTCTCGACCGCGCTGGCCGAGCGCGGCTACGGCAAGGCCCGGCCGGACTTCGTCGCCGCTCTCGATCGCGGCGCAGCCGTCGTTTTTTCCGCACACGGCCGGACGATGGGTGAGTTGCGGGTCTACGACGTCCGCAAACTGGTCGGTACGGCCACCGCGCGCACCGTGGCCGTCAAGGCGGTCACCCGATGAGCGCTCAGCGGGGCACCGGCGCGCTGCTCGCCGCGACAGCGTTCACCGGCGCGGCCAACTACGGGTTGTCGCTGATCCTGGTCCACCTGCTGTCCCCCGGTGAGTTCTCCCGTTTTGCCGCCGTCTCGACCCTGCTGCTGACGGTCGGCACGGTTGCCGGCGCCGCGGTGCCGTGGGTGCTGGCCCGGGAAACGGCTCTGAGCGGGCGCGGTGACCCTCGCCGGCGTCAGGCGATCCGCTTCGGTCTGATCGCGAGCCTGGTGCTCGGCGTGGTGGCGGCCACGGCGGTCGTCTTCGCCGCGGCGTCCTACTCCGGGACCGGACTGCTGCTCGGTGCGGCGGCCGCGACGGTGCTCATCCTGCTCTGCGCGGTCGGCGTCGGCGTACTCCAGGGCGAGCAGTCGTTCCTCAGGCTGGCCGGCGTCCGCGTTCTCGAGGTCGCGATCCGCATCACCCTCGCCGTGCTGGCCGCCCTCGTGGGCTGGGGCAGCGCCGGCGTGATCGGCGCCTTTGCCGTCGGTGCGGGAACGGCTGCCCTGTGGAGCCTCCTCGCCGTCGGCCGGGACCTGTGGGCGCCTTCGACCGGCACCGTCGCCTCCGAGACGTGGACCCTGGCGCGGCACGCCGGTGCGCTGGCCGCGGGTCAGGCCGCGCTCTCCCTGCTGCTGTCCCTGGACGTCATCATCGGCGCGGCGGTGCAGGCCGGAGGCGACGGGCTCGCCGGCTACCAGGCACTGCTCGTGCTCGCCCGGGTGCCGCTGTTCCTGGCGACCGCGCTGGCCACCGCGGTGTTCCCGCGGCTGGTGAGCACCACCGGCACCCGCACCTTCCTCCCGACGTTGCGCACGTTTCTGATCCTCGGGGCGGCGATCACCGCCGCCGTGGCGAGCGTCCCGGCCGCGCTGGTCGAGGTCGTGCTACCCACCGAGTACGTGGCATCGCTGCATCTGCTGGCACCGCTCGCGCTGGCCGGGTTCGGGGGCGCGCTGGCTACTTTGCTGGTGGCGTACCTGCAGGCCCGGGAACGGCTGGGTGCCGCCGTCGCTGTCCTGACCGTCGCGCTGGTCGCGGCGGGGTGCGGCTATCCCCTGGCAGCACCGGATCCGTCCACGCTCGCCTGGGCCTCCGCGGTCGCGATGCTGGGCGCCTCGGCCGGCCTCCTCACGATCATCAAGGACACCCGCGTGGTGCTGACCGCGGTCGGGCCGCTGCTGCTCGGCGGTGCCGCCTGGCTCGTGCTCCACAGCCTGACCGGGCACCTGGTGAGCTGGCTGATCTGCGCCGCGGTCGTCGGCGGTGCCGCCGTCCTCCTGGTCCGCCCTCGCCCTCGCCCCGAGGGCCCCCTGCGCATCCTGCATCTCGGCTTCGAGGATCCGGCCCGGCCCGGAGCGGGCGGCGGTTCCGTCCGTACGCACGAAGTCAACCGCCGCATCGTCGACAGCGGCGCCGAAGTGGTCGTGATGTGCAGCCGTTATCCGGGATTTGCAGAAAGGGAACAGGACGGCGTCCGCTATGTGCCCTGCGGAATCCCCGTTCCCGGTGGACATTTCCCGTCACTGCTCTCCTATTTCGCCGCCGTCCTCACGGGATTGTGGCAAATGGAGAGACGCTTCCGTCCCGACGTGATCGTCGAGGACTTCGCCGCGCCTTTCTCCAGCATCGCGGTTCCCTATCTGACGCGTACGCCGGTGGTCGGAGTCGTGCAGTGGCTGTTCGCCGCCGACAAGACAGCGCAGTACCACCTGCCGTTCCACCTCGTCGAAGCCCTGGGCGTGAAAGCGCACGACAAGCTGATCGCCGTCAGCGAGGACCTCGCCCAGGAACTGCGCACCCGCAACCCGGCCGCGGAGGTCCACGCGCTGCCCAACGGGCTCGAACCAGCCGCCTGGCAGGGCACAGCCGCCTTCGGGCGTGGCGACCACATCCTCTTCCTGGGGCGGCTCGAGATTGCCCAGAAGGGCATGGACCTGCTCCTGGACGCGTACGCCGCAGCAGCGCCCTATCTGAGCTCCGACCTCCACCTGGCGGGGGACGGGCCGGACGAGGCGGTCCTGCGGGAACGCGCCCGCCGCCTGGGGATCGAGGACCGGGTGCGGTGGCTCGGCCGGGTCAGCGGCGCCGCCCGGTTCGATCTGCTCGCCCGGGCCCGGCTGGTCTGCATGCCGAGCCGCTACGAGACGTTCGGGATGGTGGCGGCCGAGGCGCTCGCCGTCGGTACGCCGGTCGTCGCGTTCGACATCCCGTGCCTGCGTGCGCTGGTGCAGGCCGAAGTGGGGGTTCCCGTTCCGGCCGGTGACGTCGGGGCTCTGACCGAGGCGCTCATCTCGCTGGCGAACGACCCGGCACGCTGCCGTCGTCTGGGCGCCGCCGGCCCGCCGTCCGTCCGGCACCTCGACTGGGACACCGTCGCCGCCGATCAGCTGGCGATCTACCGTTCTGTCGTACCCCTTTGGCAAGGTGTGGGTCGTGCCGAAGACGCAGTTCTACACAGCGACCAGCATTGACGGATTCATCGCCGACGAGGACAACTCGCTCGACTGGCTGTTCAAGGCCGACAGCGATCCGGGCAGCAACCCGTTCACCGCGTTCTTCGCCGAGGTGGGGGCGTTCGCCATGGGAGCGACCACCTACGAGTGGGTGCTGGAGCACGACCAGCTCGACAAGGAGCCGGTGAAGTGGGCCGACTACTACGGCGACGTCCCGGCCTGGGTCTTCACCCACCGCGACCTGCCGCGAGTGCCGGGCGCCGATCTCACCTTCGTCCAGGGCGACGTCCGAGAGGTCCACGCCGCCATGACCGAGCGGGCCGCCGGCAAGAACATCTGGCTGGTCGGCGGGGGTGAGCTCGCCGGGGCGTTCGCCGATGCCGGGCTGCTCGACGAGCTGATCCTCGGGGTGGCGCCGGTGACCCTGGGTGGCGGGGCGCCGCTGCTCCCCCGGCGCCTCGAGGCGGCGCGGCTGACGCTCACCGGTGTCGAGCAGCGTGGGCAGTTCGCCTATCTGACCTATGCGGTGGGCCGGGTGGAGTGATTCACCCTTTTTGACCGCTAAGCCGTGGCATCGTGTTTGACGTGGCAAAGACGCAGTACTACACGGCGACCAGCGTCGACGGCTTCACCGCCGATCTGGACAATTCGCTCGACTGGCTGTTCGAGGTCGACGAAGGCACGGACAACCCGTTCGGTGCGTTCTTCTCCAACGTCGGCGCCTTCGCCATGGGCGCCGCCACCTACGAGTGGGTGCTGAAGAACGACAACGTCATCGACGAGCCGGAGAACTGGCACGAGATGTACGGCGACGTCCCCTGCTGGGTCTTCACCCACCGGGACCTGCCCGTCGTCCCGGACGCCAACGTCTTCATGGTCAGCGGCGACGTGAAACGCGTCCACGAGGCCATGATGGTCGCCGCCCAGGGCCGCAACGTCTGGCTCGCCGGCGGCGGTGACCTGGTCGGGGAGTTCGCCGACGCCGATCTGCTCGACGAGATCATCCTGGCGGTGGCGCCGGCGATGCTCGGCTCGGGCACACCGCTGCTGCCGCGGCGGCTGACCTCGCAGCAGATGGTCCTGACGAACGTCGCGCAGATGGGCCAGTTCGCCTACCTCAGTTACGCGGTCGGCTCCCTGGCCAAACTCGGCCGCCACCTGGCCGCCGACGCCATCTCCCGCGAGCACGCCCTCCGCTGACACCGGGCCAGAGAGCCCGACTCGGGCTCGAGAAGCCGCCACCGGGCTCGGGAGGCCGCCGCCGGCCCCCGAAGCTGGCGTCAGCGGTCAGAAGAGGTCTCGGCGGCCGGCCATGTCGATGTTGGTGCTGATCGGCGACGGTGCCGTGATCACCACGCATCGGCCACCGCGGGCCAGCAGCACCCCGCGCACCGCGTCCAGGATGCCCTCGACGCGGTCCGGTGTCAGCGTGCCGGGCAGCACCGCGTGCACCGTGCCGCTTCCCGCGGAGCCGCGCACCGGCACCGGCATCCCGGCCGCGTCACGCAGGGCATAGACCGCTGAGTGCAGATCGGCGATCGGCACGGAGATCCGCAACGCCACGTCTCCGCGGGAGAACGGGTATCTCCCCCACCACCGTGGCGCGGTCGGGGTGACCGAGGCTGCGTCGCCCAGCGACTTGGCGACCTGCTCGGCGCGTTCGGTGGCGTCGGCCGGGGTGCCCTCCAGCAGCACAGCGACCGATCCCGGGGGCTGGCTGATCATCCGGCCGGCAGGCGTCGGCAGGTCGACCTCGATCGCGCTGGGCTCGGCCCGCTGGGCCAGGATCTGCGCGACCAGGTTGTGGACCTGCAGCGGCGTCGACACCGGGACCGTGACCCAGCGGCGGGCCGCCGGCAGGGGACGCAGCCGGACCTTGGCCGACAGGATGACCCCGTCGACCTCCGCGATGCCGGGGCGGCCTTCCTCGCCGTCGGATTCGCCGGCCACGCCGTCGCGGCCGACATATCTGATGCTGTCGACCTGGGCCGCCGGGCTGCCGAAGCGGTGGCGCAGCGGGCCGGACTCGTTGACCGCGAGGATGCCGCCGAGTGTCGCTCCCGCCGAGGGCGGGTCGACCGCCAGCCGCTGGCCGCGCAGGGCCAGGGCGGCCTGCACCGCGCGGATCGTCGTGCCGGTGCCGATCTCGGCGGTGGACTCCTCCGGGCGGTGGTCCCAGATGCCGTCGAGGCGCCGGGTGTCGAGGACCATGTCGATGCCCTGGGGTGGCACCCCCCAGTCGATTTTGGAGCCGGATCCTCGGGGGACCACGGCGAGGCCACGTTCAGCGGCCAGGCGCAGGGTGTCCATGGCCGCGTGCGTCGTGGCCGGGGCCGCGACGAAGCTCGGCAGGTGTCCGGCGACCATGTCGGCCGCGCCGGCCTCCCGGGCGAAGTCCGGTCCGCAGATGTCGATCAGCGCGCGAAGCAGGGGCTCGCGGCCGGGTAGAGCAGTCACCATCAGCTACCCCCACACAGTTACACCCCTGAAGATCGTCCACTCTGGCATATCGTACACATGTTCGAATGACGCGGGGAGAGACCCATGTGCGGGCGACGATCCGCGACTGACCGGTAACGTGGTTCAGCGTGACCACCGACATGCCCACGACACCGCCCGCGGTTCGTCAGGTGCCCGCTGAGCGCACCTTTCACGGCGACACCGTCACGGACGAGTTCGCCTGGCTCGCCGAGAAGGAAAACCCGGACACGATCGCCTATCTGGAGGCGGAGAACGCCTGGACCAAGGCGGCGACCGCGCACCTGAGCGACCTCCAGTCCACCGTCTTCGAGGAGATCAAGGGCCGGACCCAGGAGACGGATCTGTCGGTGCCGAGCCGCAAGGGCGGCTACTGGTATTACACCCGGACCGTCGAGGGCAAGCAGTACGGCATCCAGTGCCGCGTGCCGGCCGCCCCGGACGAGGCCGACCCGCCCGCCACGGGCGACGGGGCCCCGCTGCCCGGCGAGGAGGTGCTGCTGGACGGCAACGAACTGGCCGAGGGCAAGAACTTCTTCGCGCTGGGCACCTTCGACATCACCCCGGACGGCGACCGGCTCGCCTACTCCGTGGATTTCGACGGCGACGAACGCTTCACCCTCAAGGTCAAGGACCTGCGTACGGGTGAGGTGCTGGCCGACGAGGTCCCGGACACGTTCTACGGCAGCGCCTGGTCGGCCGACGGCTCCACGCTGTTCTACATCACGGTCGACGACGCCTGGCGCCCCAACAAGGTGTGGCGGCACATCGTCGGGCAGCCGGCGAGCGACGACGTGGTGATCTTCGAGGAGGCGGACGAGCGCTTCTGGGTCGGTGTGGAGCTCAGCCGCAGCGAGAAGTTCATCATCATCGACGCCAACAGCAAGGTGACCAGCGAGGTCCGGGTCATCGACGCTTCGGCGCCGACGGCCGAGCCGGCGCTGATCCGTGAGCGCGTGCAGGGTGTCGAATATTCGATCGAGCACCACGGGCACCGCTTCCTGATCCTGCACAACGAGAACGCCGAGGATTTTGCGGTCGCGTGGACGTCCGTGGACAACCCGGGCGAGTGGGTGGAGCTGATCCCGCACCAGCCCGGCACGCGGCTCGAGTCGGTCGACGCGTTCCAGCGGCACATCGTCATCTCGCAGCGGCGGGACGGGCTGACCGGGCTGCGCGTGATGGCCGACGGCAGCACGGACAGCTACGACATGGAGTTCCCGGAGCCGATCTACAGCGTCGGGCTGGCCGGCAACCCGGAGTACGACACCAACGTCGTCCGCATCAGCTACACCTCGATGATCACGCCGGATTCGGTGTACGACGTGGACCTGATCACGCGGGCGATGGTGCTGCGCAAGCAGAAGCCGGTGCTCGGCGAGTTCAACCCGGACGACTACGAGCAGTTCCGCGAGTGGGCCAACGCGGCCGACGGCACCAAGGTGCCGATCTCGGTCGTCGCCCGCAAGGGCGTCACCCGCGACGGCACGGCACCCCTGCTCCTGTACGGCTACGGCTCGTACGAGATCAGCATGGACCCGTACTTCTCCATCGCCCGCCTGTCGCTGCTGGACCGCGGCGTCGTCTACGCCATCGCGCACGTGCGCGGCGGTGGCGAGATGGGCCGGCGCTGGTACGAAGAGGGCAAGATGCTCGCGAAGAAGAACACGTTCACGGACTTCGTGGCGGCCGCCGAGGCGCTGGTCGCGTCGTCGTGGACGTCCGCGGACCGTCTGGTCGCCCGGGGTGGTTCGGCCGGTGGCCTGTTGATGGGCGCGATCGCCAACATCGCCCCGGAGGCTTTCGCGGGCATCGTCGCGCAGGTGCCGTTCGTCGACCCGCTGACGTCCATCCTGGACCCGTCGCTGCCGTTGACGGTCACCGAGTGGGAGGAGTGGGGCAACCCGCTCGAGAACGCCGACGTGTACGCGTACATGAAGTCCTACAGCCCGTACGAGAACGTCGCGAAGCTGAAGTATCCGGCGATCCTGGCCGTGACCAGCCTGAACGACACCCGGGTGCTCTACCACGAGCCGGCCAAGTGGGTCGCGCGGCTGCGGGCGGTGGCGCCCGACGGGTCGTACCTGCTCAAGACCGAGATGGGCGCCGGGCACGGCGGACCGAGCGGCCGGTACGACGCCTGGAAAGAGGAGGCGTTCGTGACCGCCTGGATCCTGGGCACGGTCGGTCTCGCCTGAGACAGAGACGTCGTGGCCCGGCCGGATGGCCGGGCCACACGCCTTTCTAGACGATCCGGAGCTCGTCGAGCTCGGTGCTCCGGCGCAGGAAGATCAGACCCACCCCGACCGCGAGCAGCATGAGCACGAGGGCGCCGCCGCCGAGCACTGCAAGATCACCGAACGGTACGGGCACCTGCAGCGTCACTTCCCGGTAGGTCTTCCACAGCGGTGAATCCGGGTCGGCGCACTGCGCCTGAGTGCCGTCGCAGGTCGTGCCCCCGCCCGCCGAGGCTTCGGTCGCGATGCCCCTGAGCAGGCTGATCCCGACGGTGAGGGCGACGAGCACGGCCGGCACCAGCGGCGCGAACGTCTGCCAGGCGAGTGATTCGCCCAGGACCTTGCGCGGCACACCCGCGGCCACCAGTGACGCGTTGGTGCGACGGCGCGACACGATGCCCTCGGCGACCGCCACCATGATGCCGGCGGCCGCCACCACGATGCCGGCGAAGACCGCGATCCGGATCAGGTCCACGGAGTTCAGGTAGAAGTCGGTGCCGTCGCCGTACCCGTCCTCGGTGCCGTTCAGCCGGTTCGCGGCGTCGTTCGCGGCGAATTGGGTGGTCATGTAGATGCGGTAGCCGACCACACCCCCACCGACCACCAGCGCGGCGAGCAGGGCCGACATGGTGCGGCTGCCGTTCCACGGATCGGCCATCAGCCGGCGGCCGGCCAGCAGGGCTGCCGGTCGGCGACCGAAGCGGTGCAGCAGTCGCCCCGCGGTGTAGCTGATCCAGCCCGTGCCGATGACAACACCCGCGACGGCCAGCAGCACCACGGCAAAGCCGACCAGGACCACCAGACGACCGCCGATCCCGCCACTGGTGTGCCCCAGCCATTCGCCGAGCGGCCGGATGACGATCGGCGCAAAGATACCGACGAGGATCAGGACGCCGGGCCAGAGCCGCGGCGCCTTCGACCTCGTACGCCGGACCACCCCGAGCGGGGTGATGATGACCCGCCGCAGCAGGAACGCACCGATCAGCCCGGCGAGCACCGGCACCAGCAGCAGGACCAGCAGGAACGAGACCACCGAGGGCAACTGGTCGGACGGCAGGTAGAGAAGCCCGTCGCCGTTGCGCGCGTTCAGCGATTGCTGCAGCACCAGAAACACGGCGGTGCCCACGATCGATCCGAGCAGCGAAGCAACAGCAGTTTCCGTGGCGGCGATGAGGACGGCCTGTCCGGGGGTGGCACCGGCCAGCCGCATGGCCGCGAGCCGGCGGTCGCGGGCGGGGCTGCCGAACCGGATGCTCTGACCGGCCAGGAACAGCACCGGCACGGCCAGCAGGAGCAGGGTGATCACCACGCCGGGCCGCAGACCCGGCTCGGCGATGAGTGGGCTGGCGTAGTCGTTCCAGGCCTCGGAGCCCTGGTCGGACGTGCCCAGCTCCGGCACCGCGACCACCGTCGCCGCCGCGAGCAGCACCACGGCGGCCAGGACGGAACTGCCCGCGGTCAGGCTCATGCGGAGCACGTCGGTGCGACCGCCGGCGACCGCCAGCCGGCCCAGCGTCGACGGTTTCACGAGCCGATCCCGAGGCCGAGGCCGCTGGGGTCGAGGGCGCCGTCGCGCAGGGCGATCTCACGGTCCGCGTACGCGGCGATCTGCGGCTCGTGGGTCACCAGCACCACGGAGGTGCCCTGCTCGCGGGTGACGTGCACGATCTCGGTCAGCACCTGCTCGCCGGTGAGCACGTCCAGTGCGCCGGTGGGCTCGTCGGCGAAGAGCACCTTGGGCTCGGTCACCAGCGCCCGGGCGACCGCACAGCGCTGCTGCTGGCCACCGGACATCTTGCCGGGCACCTGGTCGGCGAGGTCACCGACGCCGAACCGGCCGAGCCACATCGTCGCGGCCTTCCGCGCCTCTCGCCGCCCCGAACCGGCGAGAAGCAGCGGAAGGGCGACGTTCTCGGCTGCCGTCAGCTCCGGCACCAGCTGGCCGAACTGGAACAGCACCCCGAATTCGGTACGCCGCAGCCGTGACCGCGCGGCCTCGGTCCACAGGCTGATGTCCTGGTCGCGGTAGCGCACCTCGCCACTGTCGACCTTGAGGATCCCGGCCAGGCAGTGCAGGAGGGTCGACTTGCCGCAGCCGCTCGGCCCGGTGACCGCGACGATCTCCCCCTCGCCGATCTCGACGTCGATGCCCCTCAGGGCCGGCGTGGGTCCGTACGAACGGTGCAGGCCGGTGCCTGTCAGCAGCGGGCTCATGCGATCACCTCTCGGTGGAGGTCGGCGACGCGCAGCAGCGTGGTCTGCAGCCAGCGCAGGTCCGCGTCGAGGTGGGCGATGGCGTAGTCGGCGGCGACCACGTCACCGGCGGAGGAGTCGGTGGCGGTCTTGACCGCGGTCAGCTCGCGCAGCCGGGTGGTGTGCGCGGCCCGCTGGGCGACCAGGTATTCCTTCGCTGCCGCGGCGCCCGAGGCGAGCAGGCTGACCACAACCTTGGCGAAGAGGTCACTGGTGACGTACGGAGCCGGCGGCTCGACGGCGGCCAGCCATTCGTCGAGGCGGGCACGGCCGGCGTCGGTGAGGGTGTACGAGGTGCGCTCGGGGCCACCTTCCTGATCCTGCCCGGACTGCTCGACGAACCCGTCGCGTTCCAGGCGTCCCAGGGTGGCGTAGACCTGCCCGTACGCGAGCGGTTTGGCCCGGGGCAGGCGTTCGTCGTGCACCCGCTTGAGTTCGTATCCATGCTGGGGACCTGCGGAGAGCAGCCCGAGCAACACGTGCGAGGTCGACATGACCCACACTATTCACTGAGTGAATAGACGCCGTCAAGCCCTTTCGGTCACGCTCCGTCGCAGAGCAACCACGGCGATGTCGTCGGCCTGCTCGTCGGCACCGGCCAGATCGACAAGAAGTCGCTGGCAGAAGGCATCGAGGCTGCGGTCCACCTCAGCCGCGCAATCCGCCAGCGCGGACAGGCCGACGTCGATATCGGCGTCGCGGCGTTCGATCAGACCGTCCGTGTAGAGGACCAGGGTCCCGCCGGGCGGCAGCACGAACTCCAGGTCCGCGGGGCGCGGCGCGTTGATGCCGAGCAGCGGGCCCTTCGGCGCCAGGAAACGCGCCTTCCCGTCCACGTGCAGCAGCGGCGGCAGGTGACCGGCGCTGGCCAGGCGGACGCGACCGGTGTCCGGCTCCAGCGTCAGCAGGCACAGTGTCGCCGACTCGGTGGGCAGCACCGCCCGCATGAAGCGGTTGACCAGCTCCAGCACCGCGCCGGGCGGATGCCCCTCGACGGCGTACGCCCGCACGGCATGCCGCAGCTCCGCCATCACCGTCGCCGCGTGCAGCGAGTGCCCGGCGACGTCACCGATGGCCACGAGCAGCCGGCCGTCCAGCATCGTCAGCTCGTAGAAGTCACCACCGACCTCGGTCTGCGCACCGGCGGGCTCGTAGCGGACGGCGAGCTCCAGACCCGGCACGTCGGGCAGCCGCGACTGGAGCAGGCTGCGCTGCAACGTCACCGCGATCCGGTGCTCCTCGTCGTACGAGCGCTGCGCCTCGACCGCGGCCGCCACCGCCTGGGCGAGCTGCCGCAGCACCGGGAAGCCGGGGTTCTGGCTGCTGGACGGCACGGCCACGGAGACCGGCGAACGGTCGCTGCGCAGCCGGGCCGACGCGACCGCGACGGACTCGCCCTCGGGCCAGGGCACACCCGGCCAGAGGTCCGGGTCGTCGTTGCGCACCGTCGAGCCCACCGCGATCTCCTGGTGCTCGACGGTCCACGGCCGGACCGCCGACTCGTGCCCGTCGGCCACGGCGGCCAGCCCGTCACCGTCGGAGGTCTCGGCGACCACGATGACCGGACCGTCGAAGATCTCGTGGGCGCCGTCAGCGGCCGCCTGCAGCAGCCCCGTCAGCGTGGACGCGGAGTTGATCGCCAGCGTGGTCTCGGCCAGCCGGATCATCCGGGCGGCCAGCGTCTCGGCGCGCTGCCGGGCCCGGTAGTAACGCAGCACAGCCTGCGACGTGGCGATCAGCTCGTCCGGCTCGATCGGCTCCACCAGGTACGCGTCCGCACCACGGTTCAGCCCTTGCGTGCGGTCGACCACGTCCACGGCGTGCGCGGACACGTGGATCACGGGCAGTACGCCGTACACGGGATCGGTCTTGATCCGCTCGCAGACCTCGAAGCCGTTCATGTCCGGGAGTTTCACGTCGAGGACGACCAGGTCGATGTCCGCCTCGGTGAGGCGGCGCAGCGCCTCGCCACCCGTCTCCGCCTCCACCACCGTGAAACCGGCACGCGACAACCAGCTCACCAGCAGATATCGCTTGGTGGCGCTGTCGTCGACGACCAGCACGGTGGCGGGTGTCACGGCGACACCGGCAGGGAGACGGTGAACGTGCTGCCCTGGCCCGGCGTGGACGTCACGCGCAGCGCGCCGCCCAGGATGGTGACCAGCCGGCGGGCGTACGGGAGGCCGAGGCCCGTGCCCTTTCCGCTCAGCGGGTGGCTCCCGGGCACCTGGTAGAACTCCTCGAAGATGCGCTCCTGCAGCTCAGGCGGGATGCCTGTGCCGGTGTCGGCCACCGTGAACTCGACGCCGTCGTCGATCGGGGTGACAGCGAGCCGGATCGAACCCTCGGAAGTGAACTTGATCGCGTTGGTCAGGAGGTTTCGCAGGACCTGCGCGAGCAGCACCTCGTCGGAGCGCAGCACGGCGATCGACGGCTCCTCGACGACAAAGTCGACCTCCGGCCGGGTGGCCAGCGGGCGCAGAGTGCCGCGCAGCTGACCGAAAACCGCCTTGAGGTCCACATCGGACCAGTTCGGCTCGATCCGGCCGGCCTCGGCCTTGGCCAGGTCGAGCAGATCGTTGACCAGCGACAGCAGATCGGTGGCCGAGCCACGGATCAGCTCGACCTGACGGTTCTGCTCGGGGGTGAGCGGATCGGAGGCGTCGTCGCTGAGCAACCGGCCGAGCCCGATGATCGCGGTGACCGGCGCGCGGAGCTCATGACTGACGTTGGCGAGGAAGCGGCTCTTGGCCTCACTCGCCGCACGGAGCTGCACGGACTTCTCGTCCAGCTCGTTGTAGAGCGCCACGACGCCGCGGTTGGTCTCCTCCAGCTCGTCGGACAGCTGGTGGTACAGAGCCATCACACCGCGGTTGGTCTCCTCCAGCTCGGCGTTGAGCCGGGCCAGATCGTCGCGCTGGGCGCGTACCTCGTCCAGGGCGCCGATGAGCTGCTGATTTTGCACCGTCAGCTCGTCGTAGGGCGTCCCCGGCACGTGGCCGGCGAGACGTTCACGGATTTCGTCCATAAGATCGGGGCTCAGGAGCGGCGCGGCCGGCGGGAGTCGACGTGACATCCGCACGATCGTTCCGATCCCCCCATCCCCTACCTCCATCGAGTCGACCAGGCGCCTCACCTGCCCCAGCTGCGAAGTCAGCCGGGCTGCGTCACCGGTAACGGGGTATTCAACTTGCACCTGAAGCGTAGGTACCCCATCAGGCGCCGCAACGAACACCACCTCGGCGTCTCGGCCCGTGACCAGCATCAACCGGCCGACCTCACTGAGCGCCGTGGCGAGCCGGGTCTGATCCTGGGTCTCCATGCCGACCTCGCGCGCGACCTCCCGGGCCAGCTGACGCACCACGAAGATGTCCTGCTCGACCCGGATCCGTGCGCGGATCAGAGGATCGGGGGAGGTCATGGCGTCCGGGCCACGAGAACACCGGCGTCGTCGCGCCGGGTGCCGGCGTCCCGCAGCACGGTCGCGGCGATGACCTGCGGCGAGTGCGTGATCAGGCCGGGATAGTCGGTCGCGTTCCAGCGATCGACGATGCCGTCCGTGTGCATGATGACCACGGCACCGGGCAGCAACGGGTAGTCGTACTCGCGGATCTGCCGCCGCTGGTGCCCGGCGATGCCGGGCAGCGACACCATGCCCCGCCGGGTGCCGTCCGCGCCGACCACGATTCCGGCGATGTTGCCCAGGCCCGCATAGCGGACAAGACCGGCCCTGTCGTCCAGCTCGGCGACGGCCAGAGCGGCACCGCGGGTGTGTCCGATCGCACGGTGCAGGGCCTCCACCACCACGGCGGGCGGGGCGGCGGCAGTGGAGTCGAAAACGCGGACGGCCTCCTGCGTGGCCGCATGGGCGAGGTGGCCATGACCCAGTCCGTCGCAGACCAGCACCTGCCGCCGGCCGTCAGCCTCACGGATGGCAAAACCGTCCCCGGTGACCGTTTCGCCGGTCAACGGCCGGGTCAGCCCGGCCGCCCAGGCGGGAGGCGGCGCCTCGTCCGCCCAGACCTGGATGCTCATGACCGTGCCCCGGCCGGGCACCGAGTGCAGGTCGGACCAGCTGGCCTGGCGCACGATCGCCCCGAGACCGATGCCGAGGGTGCCCGCGGTGGAGTGCCCGTCGCCGAGAGACCGGGCGATGTCAGCCATACCCGGACCCCGGTCCAGGGCGACGATCTCCACCCCGGCCCGATCCGGTACGCGCACCGGGCGCACCAGCAGCATGCCTTCGTCGGCGTGCTTGACGAGGTTGCCGGCGGTCTCGGCGGCGACGATGGAGAGGTCGGCGATGCGGTTGGCGGGCAGTCCCAGCTCGGTGGCCAGGCGCTCCGCCGCCCTGCGGACGGCGGCGGCCGTCCCGGCGGCTTCCACCCGGAACCAGACCCCCGCGTCGAGGAGCCCCTCGGGTAGTGACGCCACCGCGCCTCCGCTCATCGGCACCACTTGATCACACTAATCGTCGTACCTTGACCCACGCGGGTGTCGATGTCGAACTCGTCGACCAGGCGGCGTGCCCCGCTGAGGCCCAGACCCAGGCCGCCGCCGGTCGTGTAGCCGTCGGTCAGCGCCAGGCTCAGATCGGCAATGCCCGGTCCCTCGTCGGCAAAAACGATTTTGATGCCGAGACGCCGGCCGTTGTCGACCCGGCCCACGTCGACCGTCCCGCCACCGCCGTAGACGAGGGTGTTGCGGGCGAGCTCACTGGCCGCCGTGACGAGCTTGGTCTGGTCGACGAGCGAGAGCTTGACCGCCACGGCCAGCGTGCGGACGAGCTGGCGAACCCGGACGACATCCTGATCGGTACGGACCACGATGCGCTCCATCGCGGCGATGTCGTCCCCGGCGGTCACGGTGTGCTTACGACGGCCTCGCCGGCGTCGTCCTCGTCGAGGGGCAGCTCGAAGTCACGGTCCCGGGCGAGCATCTCGATGCCCAGCTCGACGTTGAGCGCGGTCTGGATCCCCGGAAGGGACAGCCCGAGCTCGACGAGCGTGATGGCGACCGCGGGCCGCATGCCGACCACGACGGTCTCCGCGTCGAGAACGCGGGAGACGGAGGCGATGGTGGCCAGGGTCCGCCCGACGAACGAGTCGACGATGTCCAGCGCGCTGATGTCGATGATCACACCGTGGCAACCCGTGGCGACGATCCGGTCGGCCAGATCCTCCTGGAGCTGCAGCGCGACCTGGTCCTCCATGTCGATCTGGATCGACACCAGGAGGATGTCACCGATCTTCAGGACCGGTACGCGTTCCACCGGTTCAGCCCTCCCGGCGACCGGCACGACCGAGCGCCTTGGCGTCGGTCTTGCGCAGGACGTGCCGCAACGCGTCGGCGAGGCTCGCCTTGGTGGCGATGTCGCCGAACTCGATGCCGAGGGCCACGATCGTCTGGGCGATCTGCGGCCGGATGCCCGAGATGATGCAGTCGGCGCCCATCAGGCGGGCTGCCACCACGGTCTTCAGGATGTGCTGCGCGACCTGGGTGTCGACGGCCGGCACCCCGGTGATGTCGATGATGGCGTACGGCGAGCCGGTGTCGACCAGCGTCTGCAGCAGCCGCTCCATGACCACCTGGGCGCGGGCCGAGTCGAGCGTGCCCACCAGCGGCACCGCGACAACGCCCTCCCAGAGCTTCACCACCGGCGTGGAGAGCTCGAGAAGCTGCTCGGCCTGGTCGGAGATGAGGTCCTCGCGGGCGCGCACGTAGCTGTCGAAGGTGAAAAGGCCGGCGCGGTCGATGAAGGCCGAAAAGGCGACGTAATCACGCAGAGTAGTGGCGTCGGCGCTCGCGCCCTGCTCGAAGAACGGCAGCACCGCGTCCTTGAGAGCAAAAACGCTCACGGCCGTCTCGGTGGCGGTGAAGCCCTGCCGGGCCCGGATCGTCGACAACTCGCTCAGCTGGGCACGCAGCTCGGCGGCGGAGTCGCCCTCGAGGTCGGTGGCACCGCCGGCGAGCGCCGCGTGGAAGCCCTTGTGCAGGTCCGCGATCTGTCGACGCAGCTCGGCATGGCTGAGACGGCCGCGCAGCAACGTGCTCACCGCGTCGGTCCAGGCCGTGATGACAGCCTCAGCATTGCTCTCGAGCAGGCCCGCGAAGCGCCCCACCTCTTCGGTACTCAGCGCCACCGCCGCCTCCCTGATAGTGACTCCACCCTGGGCGGCTTCGCGTGCGCGCGGACAGCCGTCGCCGAGGGTCGGCCGGACTTTACCACCGGGCGATCGTTACTTGCCGTAGGCCAACTAAAATCTCGGCAGCATCCGCACTCCCCGTTCTGCACACCACCCCCGGCGTGGAGTACCGTTCGGGACATAACTGGAGGTCCTGAATGTCCTTGACGGTACAAACGGAACAGCGCGGCGACGTCGTCGTCGTGTCGGTCGCCGGTGAGCTCGACATGGCCACCGCGCCGCAGCTCCAGGACCAGATCAGCGACCTGCTGGAGAAGGGGCGCACGCGGCTGGTCTTCGACCTCGCCGACGTGTCGTTCTGCGACTCCACCGGCCTGTCGGTCTTCGTGCGCGCGAAGAACAGCACGGACGATGCCGGCGGCGTCGTGCGTCTCGCCGCCCCCCAGCGCGGGGTGCTGCGCATCCTCGAGGTCAGCGGACTCGTCGAGGTGCTGCACACGTACCCGACCGTGGATGAGGCCGTCACGGCCGAGGAGCCCGCACTCGACTGAGCGGCGCGCCCGCCGGACGTTTCGCCCCATGATCCGATCGGCGTAGTTTGTCGCTGACCGGTCGTGGGAAACTGCTGCCCGTCGTCGACCCCCTCGGCTCACGCGCAGGAGTGACTCTTGTCCATGCTCAAAGGCTTCAAAGACTTCATCATGCGAGGCAACGTCGTTGACCTCGCGGTCGGCATCGTCATCGGTGCCGCCTTCACCGCGGTTGTCAGCGGCTTCACCAAGTCCTTCCTCGAGCCGCTGATCAAGTGGATCTCGGGCGGCAGTGGTGTCGGAGCCGGCGTCTGGGAGCCGTCCGAAGGCATCCAGTTCACCTACGCCGCCTTCATCAACTCGGTCATCACCTTCATCCTGACCGCCGCGGTCCTCTACTTCCTCGTGGTCTACCCGCTCAACCGGCTCGCCGAGCGCCGCAAGCGGGGCGAGGAGCCCCCGCCGGAGGCTCCCAGCGAAGAGGTCAAGCTCCTGACCGAGATCCGCGACGCTCTCGTGCGCCAGCAGGTCACCCCGGGTGCCGCCAACGACATCCTCGGACGTCACCAGGAGCCCGGCCAGCGCTGAGTTCTCAAAAGATCAACCCCACCCGGCACTGTTCGAACAAATGTTCGATACAGTGCCGGGATGGAGCAGCGTAAGCACTGGTGGAACGGCCGATGGGGACGCGTCGCACGCAAGGACGTGTACCTCCGAACCAGTGGCGACCAGTGGTATGTGGAGCAGCGTGCGGGCGGCTCCGACGGTGTCTCCCACTTCTTCGAGTACGACAGCGAGGAAGCCGCGCTCGACATGGTCCGCGCCCTCCTGGTGGGTCCGGACGAGTGGCGTGAGCTCTCGGTCCGGCCCCCGGCCCGCTAGGCTGCCCGGCGCTCCTCGTAGTCGGCGGCGGAGGCGGTCAGCGGCCCGCGCGGCACCAGGCGGAGCTTCGGCAGGACCGGGTCGGCGACCTCTTCCTCCTCGACGAAGTGCCAGGCCTTGCCTCCGGTCGACCGGTCGCCGGGCGGGCGGACAGTCTCGCGGGTGACCCGCGACAGCGCGACCACCAGCAGATAACCCAGGATCACGAAGCCGTGGCTGATCAGTCGCTCGGCGTCGACCCGGGCCGCCGACAGGTCGTTGACCGAGAGCAGCAGCAGCATCCCCACAAACGCCGTCAGCATGGGGACCAGTCCGGTGGGCCGGCTGCGCCGCAGGGCGATGAAGAGGAATCCCGCACCGACCGCGACGTTCCAGGCCGCCGACTCGTGCCACAGATGTCCGGGGGTCGCGTCCAGGCCCGTGTGCACGTGCAGGCTGCTCGCACCACCGCCGACCTGGGCGAGACCCAGGATCAGCTGCACCGCGCCGACCGCGGCCAGCGCGACGTAGAGCGGTCCGACGCCGAGCCGGCGCCGCTTACGCTCGGGAGCAGCCGGCAGGGCAGCAAGAATGGCCGCGCTGAGGTCGGGCACATCGGCGACCAGACCCGTACGCGTCAGCCGGTTGACCGTGGCCGCGCGTTCCAGCCACTGCCGGCAGCCGGCACACCCGGCCAGATGCTCGTCGACCCGGGCCCGATCGGCCGGATCGTCCTCGCCGTCCAGTTGTGCAGACAGCATCTCGCGCCACCGCTCACACGCCATACCCTCATAGTCGCCCATCGAGGCGTGCTGGTTCCCGGCTGGTCAGTGCAGATCGGGGCGCTGCACGCTGGGGCCGCCGAGCTGGTTGCCGGAATTGCCCATCAGGCGCTTCCGCTCCCGGAACGCCCGCAGATTGGCCGTGTTGCCGCAGGTGCTGACGTCGTGCCAGACCCCGCTGTTGTTGCGGGAGGTGTCGAAGAACGCCGCGCGGCAGTCGATGTTGTGGCAGAGCTTGAGCCGGGGCCAGAGGCCGGCCTGCTGGGCGAGCAGCGCCTCGGCCCAGAGCGCGGAGGCGAGCCAGCGGATGCCGCGGCCGCTCGGCACCATCCGCACCCAGCCGTCGGCGTCGGGCACCAGGCTGACCGGCACGTCCGCGGGTGGCAGGGCACCGTCGGGCTCGGGGCTGCGCCCGCCGGCGAGGATGACCCCTTCGAAGGTGGTCCGCAGGCGCCGCAGCGACCGCATGTCGGTCGACGACAGCAGGATGACGGGTGCCGGAAGGCCGGCCACCCGGGCCCAGGTGCCGAGCGCGTCGGTGAGCCAGCGTTGCGCGTCATCGGGCGTGCCCAGCAGGTCCGGGGCGTAGGACATGGACGCCCGGGTGTTCAGAAGATCCTGCAGAAGAGCGAGGCCGGCGGGCGCCTCGCGTACGCCGTGCCGGGCACTTGCCTTCCATGACATAGGCGAAGCGTACTTGATTCTTTTTCACACCCGCATCCACCGGTCACCTGACCAGCTGGGCAAATGCTCTCCACGCAGCGTCCCGGCCCGCTGACCCAGAGTTGATCAAGATCGCTATCGGAACTTCAATTAACTATTAGGGCTCTTAACCTTGTGGGTCAACACATCGATGACTGAAGATGTGATGCAGCGGCGCCGCCCCACCGCCCCCTTCCCCCCAAGGACATTCCGTGGCCAGAAATCTGCTCAGACGCGTCCTCGTCGCCGCACTCGGAATCCTCACCGCCGGCACCATAGGCATCGCCGTACGCCCCGCGGACGCCGCCGCTGCAGCCCCGTTCAAGGTGCTCGCGTTCTACAACGGCACCTGGGACGCCGCCCACATCGACTTCGACAAGGAAGCCCGCGACTGGTTCCCCCGCGCCGGCGCACAGTACGGCTTCACCTGGGAAGCAACCACCGACTGGAGCCGCCTCAACACCGGCAACCTCGCGCAGTACAAGGTCATCATGTTCCTGGACGACGCGCCGCCGTCGGGTCAGCGCGCCGCGTTCCAGCAGTACATGCAGAACGGCGGGGCCTGGATGGGCTTCCACGTCAGCGCGTTCACCACCGACGCGAACTCGTGGAGCTGGTACTACAACACCTTCCTGGGCTCGGGGAACTTCGCCACCAACACGTGGGGACCGACCGCCGAGACGCTGAAGATCGAGAACCGCAACCACCCGTCCACCGCGGGCCTGGCGGCGACGATCCCCTCCGCGGTCAGCGAGTGGTACTCGTGGAGCCGCGACCTGCGGCAGAACCCGGACATCGACATCCTGGCCTCGGTCGACACGTCCAGCTTCCCGGTCGGCAGCGACCCGAACCAGCAGTGGCGCAGCGGTTTCTACCCGCTGATCTGGACGAACAAGAACTACAAGATGCTCTACACGAACTTCGGCCACAACGCGATGAACTACGAGACCAACACCCGCACCTCGTCGACCTTCGCCAGCGCCCAGCAGAACCAGTGGCTGATCAACGGCCTGCTCTGGCTCGGCGGCGCGACCAGCACCCCACCCAACACCCCTTCCTGGTACGCCCTGAGCAGCAAGAACAGCGGCAAATGTGTCGACGCCCGCGCCGCCGGCACCACCAGTGGCACCGCCATCCAGCAGTACGCCTGCAACGGCAGCACTGCGCAGCAGTACCAGCTCGCGCCGACCAGCGACGGCTACGTACGGATCAACAACCGCGGCAACAGCGCACAGGCCCTGGACGTGACGAACGTGTCGACAGCCGACAACGCGCCGATCCAGACGTGGGCGTATTCGGGTGGCACCAACCAGCAGTGGCAGCCGGTCGCGGAGGCCGACGGCTCGTACCACTTCGTCAACCGCAACAGCGGCAAGTGCCTGGACGTCCCCGCAGCCTCGACCGCCGACGGCGTGCAGCTCGTGCAGTACGCCTGCAACGGCACCGCGGCGCAGAGCTTCCGGCTCACCGCGCAGTAGAGATCGCGAAGGCCGTCCCACCCCCTCGGCGGGACGGCCTCCGGCTCATCGGACCAGGGCCTGCTCGATCAGGTCGACGGCCGCGCGGGGGTCGTCGACCTCGATGACCAGCCGGGCGTATTCGGCGTCGTCGAGCTGGATGACCACGGCTTTGTCCGCGTCCCGGACGTCCCAGAAGACCCGCTCGCCGTCCGCGTGGAACGTCCCCGCCACGATCACGCCCGGCACGTGGGTGCCCGGCGCGCGCAGACCCTTGGGCTCGCGGACGATGCCGGGGTCGAAGGTCGCGCCGCGGACGTGTGTCAGCGGCACGGTGATCCGGCTCTTGAGCGCCCACATCTTGTTGAGGCCCTCGATGTCGACGATCAGGTCGTCGCCCTCGATGCGTACGTGCGCCATGACGTCACTCCCCCTCATTGGTCGTTCGCGTTGCCCTCGCGCGCAGCAGCAGGCCGAGCGCCTCGTCGAGGCCGGGCCGGGCGTCGTCGAGCAGTGCCAGCGCACGACTCGTCTCGGCGGCGACCTCGGCGTCGACCGGTGCGCGCTCGACCAGGGCCAGGAACAGCAGTCCGAGATCCGGCCCGGACGCCACGATCCGGTGAACCGCCGTCACGGGATCGTCCGCCGCCGCGAACACCTCGGCCGCCGCGACAACGTCACGGGCGACGTGCTGCCGCAACGCGGCCAGGTAGAGACCGCGCTTGCTGCCGAAGGTCTTGTAGAGGCTGCCGCGGTGCACACCCAGATGGCTGACCAGGTCGTCGACCGAGGTGCCGTCGAAGCTCTGCCGTCCGAAGAGCACCACGGCCGCCTGGACGACCTGCTCCTCGTCGAATCCCCGTGGCCGGCCCATGACCCCACCCTAGGTCGTTTGAGAACGTTCAGTCAAGAACAATCGTTCTTAAACTGATGACACTTGCCGGTAGATTGGCCTCTCGAGAAGTTCTCGCGTGTGACCATGAAGTAGTCGAGGGAGGCCTGGTGCGGAAAGCTCTGTCGTTCGCAGCGGCGATCGCTGTCACCGCCACCTTGGCCGTCGGCTGCGACAGCGGCGGTTCCGATCAGGCCGCGGCGCCCCCGCCCGCGCCCTCCTCGGCACCGGCCTCACCTTCCGTGCAGCCGACCACCCCGGCCGCGCCGAAACCCAAGCCGAAGCCGAAGCCGCTGAAGCTCAAGACCGGCGCAAAAGGCGCTGAGGTCGTCGCCCTGCAGGAGCGGCTCAACGAGCTCGGTTACTGGAACGGCAAGGCTGACGGCAAGTTCGGCGGCCAGACCCAGCAGGCGGTCTACGCCCTCCAGAAGGCAGCCGGCCTCGGCCGCGACGGCACGGTCGGCCCCAAGACCAAAAAGGCCCTCGACCAGGGCGTACGCCCCAAGGCGAAGAGCACCGACGGGTACGTCATCGAGATCAGCCTCAAGCGGCAACTGCTGATGCTGGTCAAGGACGGCAAGGTCAGCGAGGTCTTCAACACCTCGACCGGCTCGATGGAGAACTACGAGCAGGAGGGCAACACCTTCCTGGCCGACACCCCGAGCGGGAAGTTCAAGGTGTCCCGCCAGATCGACGGCTGGCGGCACGCGCCGCTCGGCCTGCTCTGGCGCCCGAAATACTTCAACGGCGGCATCGCTGTCCACGGTGCGAACAGCGTGCCGCCGTATCCCGCGTCGCACGGCTGCGCGCGGCTGTCGATCTCGGCCATGAACTGGCTCTGGAAGAACGACAAGATCCCGATCAGGACCAGGGTCTGGGTGTACTGATCAGCCGTCGATCCGGGTGATGTTGCGGATCTTGTTGCTGGCGTCCAGCGCGGCCACCTTGTAGGCCTCGGACAACGTCGGATAGTTGAACACCGCGTCGACGAGATAGTCGACCGTGCCACCGCAGCCCATCACCGCCTGACCGATGTGCACGATGTCGGTCGCCGCGGTGCCGAACACGTGCACGCCGAGCAGCCGGCCGTCCTCCGGCGAGACCAGAAGCTTGAGCATGCCGTACGAGTCACCGACGATCTGGCCCCGCGCGAGCTCGCGGTAGCGGGCGATCCCCACCTCGAACGGTGTCGCGGCGTCGGTCAGCTCGTCCTCGGTCTTCCCGACGAAGCTGATCTCCGGGATCGTGTAGATGCCGATCGGCTGCAGCTCGTGGATCTCGCGGATCGGTTCGCCGCACGCGTGCTGGGCCGCGAGCCGCCCCTGCTCCATCGACGTCGAGGCGAGGGCCGGGAAGCCGATGACGTCACCGACCGCGTAGATGTTGTCGACCGCCGTACGGTAATTGGTGTCGACCGCGATCCGGCCGCGCTTGTCCGCGCTCAGGCCGGCGGCCTCGAGGGCCAGGTCATCGGTCTGGCCCTGGCGGCCGGCCGAATACATCACCGTGTCGGCGACGATCTTCTTGCCGCTCTTGAGGATGCACAGCGCGGCGGTCGAGTGCCGCTCGACGGACGCGACCTCCTCGCCGAACCGGAAAGTCACCGACAGGTCCCGCAGGTGGTATTTCAGCGACTCGACGATCTCTTCGTCGCAGAACTCGAGCATCTTGTCGCGCCGCTCGACCACGGTGACCTTGGTGCCGAGCGCGGCGAACATCGAGGCGTACTCCATGCCGATGACGCCGGCACCGACCACGACCATGCTGCGCGGCACGGCCTGGAGGTTGATGACACCGTCGGAGTCGACGATGGTCCGGTCGTCGAAGTCGACGCTGTCCGGTCGCGCCGGCCGGGTGCCCGCGGCAATGATGATCTTGTCTGAGGTGACCTTCGTGTCGCGGCCCGTGCCGCCATCGATCCAGATCGAGTGCGCGTCGGCGAACCGGCCCGTGCCGGTCAGCATCTCGATGTGGTTGCGGGCGAGCTGGTTGCGGATGACGTCGGTCTGACGGGTGATCACGTGCTGGGTCCGCGCGGCCAGATCGCTGACCGTGATCTCGTCCTTGACGCGGTAACTGCTGCCGTACAGGTCACGCTGGCTCAGGCCGGTCAGGTAGAGCACGGCCTCCCGCAGGGTCTTGGACGGGACGGTGCCGGTGTTGATGCACACCCCGCCGATCATGTCGCGGCGGTCGATGATCCCGACCCGCTTGCCGAGCTTGGAGGCTGCGATGGCGGCCTTCTGACCACTGGGCCCGGAGCCCAGCACCAACAGGTCGTAGTCATACACGAAGGTCAGCGTGGCAGGATCTCCGGGCCAGCGCTACGGGCCAGCGCTATTGCGCGTTTTCGCACATGACCTTGATCGGCATATCGGTGTCCGGAACGTGTCCGGGCGGCCACGGCGACCCGTAGAGCTCGGTGCACATGACAACGGTCATCCACGGCACCCACGGGCCGCGCAGCATGATCGGCTGGGCGCCCTGGAAGTAGAGGTTCACGGACCAGTCGAGCGGGTTCGGCTGCACGAGGATCAGCGACCGGAAGTCGTACGAGGTGTCGCCGAGCACGAGCCGCTGGCTGGTGACGATCGCCGCCTGCCGCCTGCCCTCGTGCCAGCCGTCCTGCTCCTCGGTGCTGCCCTCGGTGAAGAACAGCCCGCCGCTCGCGAAGATGCTGCTGCTGTAGTCCACCTTGGTGGAGAAATAGGCCGACACGTCGACGAGGAAGGAGCCGTACTGCTTTTCGCCGACACCCAGCCGGATCGTCGGAGCCACGGCGGCCGGGTGACCACCCCTCTGCACATGCCGGACCAACATGGACATAGAACGCCAACCGGCATCGGTCTGTTCGGCGTTGTACACCCTCGGTGCTTCGGATTTCACCTACAGAGACTGGCACGCCGAATTGGTCGATCACCAGCTACTTAGCTCTGCCGTGAGCTGAATTGTCCGTAGCGAGGAGGTTAGCTGGCCGAACGTCCGGTGTGCACCCGCCGCGGGAAGGAACCGATGATGGGGACATGCAGCGTGTCAAGATTGATCATTTGTCCTGCCTCGTGACAGGATCCGGACCCCCGCTGGTCCTACTGCACGGTCTGGCCGGCAGCGCCGCAGAGATGATGGCCGTGTCACTCCCCGGCCGGCGCCTCATCGCCCCGGATCAGCGCGGGCACGGCCACAGCGTCCGCCGGCCGGACGACCTCTCCCGCGAGGCCTACGTGGAGGATGTCGCCCGCGTGATCACCGCCCTCGCCGACGGCGGACCGGTCGCTCTGGCCGGCCAGTCGATGGGCGCCCACACCGCGATGCTGACCGCGGCGCGGCACCCGGGCCTCGTCGACCGCCTGGTGATGCTCGAGGGTGGTGTCGGCGGCAGCGTGGACGACTACCCGGCCCGGCTCGGACAGTGGTTCGCCTCCTGGCCCGTGCCGTTCCCGACGCGGGAGGCGGCGGTCGACTTCCTGGGCCCGGGATCGCTCGCGACGGCCTGGGCGGCCGAGCTGGAGGAGCACCCGGACGGTTTCCGGCCCCGCTTCGACGCCGACATCATGGAGGCCGCGATCCGCCCGGTCGCCGAGACCGCCCGCTGGACGGAATGGCAGCAGGTCCAGGCACCGACCCTGATCGTCCGGGCCGCCGAGAGCCGCAATCCGGACGAGGAGATCGCCCGCATGGCCGAGCTGCGCCCGGGGACCCGAGTGGTCACGATCCCCGACTCGGGCCACGACGCCCACCTCGACCAGCCGGAATCCTGGGCGAAGTTGCTGCGCGACTTTCTGTGACGTGCATCCAGGCGTCCCGGTGCGTGCGAACTCCAGTCGGCGGCATTCGCCGCTGATCGGTCGCATGACGAAAGGCGTGTTGATGAACATCGCTCGATTGGCCACCCGCATCGCCGCGGGGGCCACGGCCACCGTTCTCGCCTCGGTTGCACTCGGGGCGCCCGCGCAGGCTCATGGCAAGACCAAACCGCTGGGCACCAAGTCGCTGGCCGCGGTGCTCACCGCGGACAAGAGCGGTTTCGACCGCAACTCGCGCGACTTCGACGTACTGACCGCTGCTGTGCTCGCGGTGCTCGACGCCAAGCCGAACAGCCCGGTCAAGGTGCTCACCGACGGCACGGTCGCGCTGACCGCGTTCGTGCCGAACGACGGTGCGTTCCGGCAGCTCGCCAAGGAGGTCACGAAGAAGCGTTCGCTGCCGACCGAGCAGCAGGCGTTCACCACGGTGGCCGGTCTCGGGATCGACACCGTCGAGGCCGTCCTGCTCTACCACGTCGTGCCGGGCGCGACCGTGGACAAGAAGGCCGCGCTCAAGGCGGACGGCGCCAAGCTGACCACCGCCGCCGGCTCGAAGATCACGGTGGATGTGTCGCGCTGCTGGTACCGCAGCCCGCGCGTCACCCTGATCGACGCCGACCGCAACGACCGCAACGCGCAGGTCGTGGTCTTCGACATCAACAAGGGCAACAAGCAGATCGCGCACGCCGTCGACCGGGTGCTGCGCCCGGTGGACCTGCCCTGATCTAGCTCTGGGTACGGGCAGCCCGGCGCAGGAACTCGGCGTTCGAGCTGGTCGCCTTGAGGTGTTCGAGGAGCTGCCGCAGGCTCTGCTTGCGGTCCTCGCCGCTGAGCGCGCGACGGAGCTGGTGCATCAGGGCCAGCTCCGTCGGCCCGACGAGTGCCTCGTCGTGCCGGGTGCCGGAACTGGTGACGTCGACGGCCGGGAAGAGCCGGGACTCGGCGAGCGTCCGGTCGAGCTTGATCTCGGCGTTGCCGGTGCTCTTGAACTCTTCGAAGATGACGGTGTCCATCGCCGAACCGGTGTCGACCAGCGCGGTCGCCAGGATGGTCAGCGAGCCACCGTTCTCAATGTTGCGGGCCGCGCCGAGGAACCGCTTCGGCGGGTAGAGCGCGGTCGAGTCGATGCCACCGGACATCGTGCGTCCGCGGGCCGGCGCCGCCAGGTTGTAGGACCGGCCGAGCCGGGTGATCGAGTCGAGCAGGACAACCACGTCCCGTCCGGCCTCCACGAGCCGCTTGGCCCGCTCGATGGCCAGCTCCGCCAGCGCGGTGTGGTCGGTCGGCGGCCGGTCGAACGTCGCCGCGATGACCTCACCCTTGACCGAGCGCTGCATGTCGGTGACCTCTTCGGGCCGCTCGTCCACGAGCACCAGCATCAGGTGCGCCTCGGGGTTGTTCGTCGCGATCGCGTTGGCCATCGCCTGCAGAACCATGGTCTTGCCGGCCTTGGGCTGCGACACGATCAGCGCGCGCTGCCCCTTGCCGATCGGCATGACCAGGTCGATGACCCGGGTGGTGAGGATGTGCGGCTCGGTTTCGAGGCGCAGCCGCTCCTGGGGGTACAGGGCGGTCAGTTTGTAGAAGTCGGGCCGGCGGACCGCCTGGTGGGGGTCCTGGCCGTTGATGGTGGCCACGTCGAGCGTGGCCGGCTTGCGGCCGCTCGGCACGTGGGCGATGCCGGTGACACGGTCACCGCGGCGCAGGCCGTGGGCCCGCAGCTGGTTGGAGGCCACCGGGATGTCGTCGGGGCCGGGCAGATAACCGTCGGCCCGCAGCCACGCCTTGTCGTCGACGATGTCGAGCAGGGCGTCGACCGCGACGTCGGCGCTGGGTGCGCCCGGGCCGGTCTCGGCGGGGCGGTTCCGCGGCCCCACGCCGGAAGGCCGGCGGCGGGTCTGCGCGGTGCGGCGTCCGCTGGAGCGAACGTCTGAGTCTGTCATGTGAGGTACTCCTCATTTCGGGGTGCGCGAATACGCGCGAGCGAGGCTGCGAAACATCGCCGGCAGCCGTGCGCCTGCAAAGAAAAAGGGGCCGGTCCTTGTAACTCGGCCGTTGGGGGTGCCTGGGGGGCTTCTGTGCCGCCTACTGCCAGGTCCCGACTGCGCTAAAGGTAGCGCGACGGGGCAACCGCCACAAGCTTAACGACCGGCGCGTGCCAGGAGATCCATCGCCTCGTCGTACGAGGTGACGTAGTGCGCGGCCATGCCGGACGCCGTACCCATGCGCTGCATCTGCATGGCGATCAGCGGGTTGGCCACGATGTGCACGGTCGCTTCGGCGCCCTGTTCCACCACCAGCCCCATGAGCCGCCCGTGCACCTTTTCCACCTCGGGATCCTTGGCGGGCCCGAGCCGGCTCATGTCGACGACGTTCCACCATCCGGGGCGGTTGTCGAGGATCGCGGCCCGCAGCTCGGTCTCGTACGGCCGGGCGATCGCCATGTCCCAGGCGCCGAAGATCTCGAAGTGGAAGTAGTTCCGGGCCCGGTCCCACCCACGGATGACGTAACCGGCGGCGGCTTCCGTTTGTTCCGGCAGGGTCAGCCAGCCGATACCTTGACGCAGGTCACCACCGAGCCGCTGCATCTCCACGACCACCCGCCGGCTCGTGTCCGCAGCCTCGGAGGTCGACCGGGCCAGCCCGGCAACGGCCGACGCGGCCCCGGCCACCCGCCGCATCTCACCGGTGATCCCGGCAGTCATCCTGTTGAGCTCGGCCGTCGTGAGCGACTGCTCCTCCACCGCCGC
Source organism: Amorphoplanes friuliensis DSM 7358 (assembly GCF_000494755.1). Taxonomy (NCBI): domain Bacteria; kingdom Bacillati; phylum Actinomycetota; class Actinomycetes; order Micromonosporales; family Micromonosporaceae; genus Actinoplanes; species Actinoplanes friuliensis. Next base: position 234,172 of record NC_022657.1, on the reverse strand, counting down.
GGCGATGGTGTGCTGAAACTCCGCAACCCGCCCGATGACCCCACGGATCTCCCCGATGGCGGTCACCGCGGTCTCGGAGTCGTTCTGAATGACACCGACAGCGGTGGAGATCTCCTCGGTCGCCCGCGCGGTCTCCTGCGAAAGATCCTTGACCTCACCGGCAACAACAGCAAAACCCTTGCCGGCATCCCCTGCCCTAGCCGCCTCGATCGTGGCATTGAGCGCCAGCAGGTTCGTCTGCGCCGCCAGCTGCGTGATCACCCCGACGACATCACCGATCCGCGCGGACGACTCCCGCAGACTCCCGACCCACACACTGGTCCGCCCCACGGTCGCCACCGCCTCGGCGATCATGGCGGAGGCCGCGGTAGTGGTCCGCGAAATCTCCTGCACCGCGGACGCCATCTCCCCCGCCGACGTGGTGATGGCACCCACACTCTGCGAAACGGACTCCGCGGACTCCGCGATCGTCCCCGCCTCGTCACTGGTGCTGCGAGCCCCGGCAACAATCGTGTCGCCCGCCCGACCCATCTCCTCCGCGGCAACACCGACCATGGCGACGGCAGGCACGGCGGGTGCGATCCGGCCCGCAAGCGTCCCGATCGCCGCCCCCAGAACCCCACCCCCGCCCAGCCCGGTCCCCCGCAGATCACCCCGGTCCAGCGCGGCGGCGATCCCCGCGACCGCCTCGAACTCCAGACCCACCTGCCGCGCCGCACGCTGCTGCACGACAAGCAAGATCAGACCCACCACTGCGTACGCACAAAGCCCCGCACCGATCCCGGCCCCACGATCGACAGCAACAGCCAGCACAACACCGGCAATCAGGGCCACCCCGACCGACAGAACATTTTTGGAGCCCATGACCCACCTGTTCCGCCGCCCGATTTATCCACAAATGATAAATCCTCAGCCCTTCCCAGGCACCCGATCACGATTGCCGGCTCACCCCACAACGCTGCGGTAGAGAAACCGCCACTGCGGGAGTGACGCCAATCGACTCCGCACCTCGTCAGGCCGGTCGGACTTGTCGACGAACAACAGATACCGGCACTCCGGGAAGCCGGGTTCCTGGTGGTACCGATCCTCGCCATCCCGCAGGTCGTTCGACTGGAGCCGGAGCTTGCCGGTGCCGATCCGCGCTGCCCGGTAGCTGCCTCGGTAGTCACTTTCGTGCAGAGCCCATTCCACCCCGAGCGCCTCGGCGAGCCGCTGGGGCTGATCGCCGAGGCCGGGCTCGCCGTATCCATATACGTCGTAGATCACAGTGGGCTTTCCGTGGGTCTTGCCGGCTGCCGTCCTCTCATGGGTATCAGACCGTTCTGAGGGCTTCGGTGGGTGAGAGGCGGGAGGCGCGGACCGCCGGGTAGAGGCCGGCCGCCGCCCCGATCAGCACGGCGGCAACCACACCCCCGGCCATTCCCACGTACGGGATGAGCACGTCCCACCCCCGGAGGAGGTCGTAGCCCGCTGTCACCAGCGCGCCGAGGATTGCTCCGCCGAGGCCGCCGAGGGCTGAGAGGAGGAGGGCTTCGGCCAGGAATTGGATGCTCACGTGCCGGCGGGTGGCGCCCAGGGCCCGGCGGAGGCCGATCTCGGAGCGGCGTTCCAGGACGGAGATCACCATGACGTTGGCGATGCCGACGCCGCCGACGAGGAGGGCGACGGCGCCGAGGGCGAGGAAGAGGCTGGTGAAGGCGTTGCTGGCTGCGGCTCTGGCTTCGATGGCGTCGGAGGGGCGGGAGACCGTGACCTGGTCCGGGTTGGCCGGGTTGGCGGTGGCGGCGACCACCGCGCGGACGTCGTCGACCGCGTCCGGGTCGCTGCGGATGTAGACGGTGCCGGGTGCCTCGTCGGTGTTGAACTTCGAGGCGGCGATCGGGCGTCCGATGAGGACGCTGCGGTCGATGTCCTGGGCGAGTTCGACGGACTCGAGGATGCCGATGACGGCGAACCACTGGTCGCCGACGTAGATCCGGGTGCCGTCGGCGACCTCGGTGATGCCGAGGCGTTCGGCGGCGACCGAGCCGAGCACCACGACCGGCAGGGCGGCGCGGGCGGGGTCGAGCCAGACGCCGTCGGCCGGCCGGGCGGCCAGGGTGTCCAGCAGGGCCGGGTCGGCTGCTTTCACCGCGATGCCGCCGGTGTGCGTCTCCGGCACGAGGTCGGTACGCCGCACCGTCGCGTCCACCGGGGTGACCGACGCGACCTGCTCGACCGGTGTGATGCGGCGCAGCATCGTTTCCGTGCTGGTGGGGAGGACCGCGGTGGTCCCGCCGCCGCCGATGCCGGTGCCGGCTTCGACGGTGAGCATGTTGGTGCCGAGGCGGTCGAGGGACGACAGCAGGTCGGCTTTGGACGACTCGGAGATGCCGAGCACGGACACCATCGCGGCGATGCCGATGGCGATGCCCAGGGCGGACAGCGTTGCTCGCATGCGGCGGGTCCGGAGGCCGATGGAGCCGACCCGCAGCAGGTCGCCGGGGTGCAGGGAGCTGCGCCGCACTGTCAGGGCGCTCATGAGGTGAACGCTCCGTGCTCGATGCGGCCGTCACGGACGGCGACCTGGCGGGGCAGGCTCTGCGCGATCTCGCGGTCGTGGGTGATGACGACGATGGTGGATCCGGCGGCGTGGAGTTCGTGCAGCAGCCCCATGATCGAGGCGCTGGACGCGGAGTCGAGGTTGCCGGTGGGTTCGTCGGCCAGCACGACCGCGGGGTCGCCGACCAGCGCCCGGGCGATCGCGACGCGTTGGCGTTCGCCGCCGGAGAGTTTCTCCGGGTTGTGGTGCAGGCGGTGGCCGAGGCCGACACGGTCGAGGGCGGCGGCGGCCCGGTCGCGCCGGGCCTGGCGGGCCACGCCGTGGTAGAGCAGGCCGTCAGCGACGTTGTCCAGTGAGGACATGCCGGAGAGCAGGAAGAATTGCTGGAAGACGAACCCGATCGCGTTGCCCCGCAGTGCGGACAGGTCCTGGTCGGAGAGGTCGGACACGTCGTGCCCGGCGACCTTGACCTGTCCGCTGGTGGGCCGGTCGAGGGTGCCGACGATGTTCATCAGGGTCGACTTGCCGGAGCCGGACGGGCCGACGATGGCGAGCAGTTCACCGGCCCGGACGGTCAGGTCGACGCCGTGCAGGACCCGGGTCGGCGGGTCGGTCGGGTATTCCTTGACCACGTCCCGCAGCTCGAGGACCGTTTCGCGCGCGCTCACTGCGGCACCACAACCTCGAGACCCTCCTGTACGCCGGCACCGCTGATGCCCGCGTAGGCGTCCGTGATCGTGCCGGTCTCGACGCCGACCAGCCGGTAGCCGGTGGGCCGGGCCGGGTCGACGACCTGGACGGCGTAGCCACCTTCGGCCAGCGCGAGCAGCGCCGTGACGGGTACAGCGAGCACGTTGTCGTCGCGCGACTGTTCGATGGTCACGGTGACCGAGCCGCTGTCGTAGTTCTTCGCGTCCGCCGGTCTGGTCAGGGCCACCACCATCAGCACGGTCGGGTCGGCATCCGGGTCGGCGGCGCTCGTCTGTGCGTCGGTGCCGACGCTGGTGACCTTGCCCGGGGTCTCCTTGCCGTCGGGCAGGCTGACCGTGACCGCGTCCTGGGCGGCGACGAGGTCGGACTTGTCGACCTCGAGGTCGACCTCGGCCACCTTCGAGGTGGAGCTGACGGTCACCACCGGCGAGGTGATCTGCACCTGGGTGCCCACCGACACCGCGCGGCTCGACACCCGCAGCGGGCCGGGCGCGAAGACGACGTCGCCGAGTTCGACCGTGCCGTCGGGCTCGGCGCGTTTCAGGTCCTCCTCCCAGTTCTCGACGGCGTCGGCGGTCGCCGCGGTGAAGTTGTCGTCGACGGTGAGGTCGTCGCCGTAGCCGAGCGCCACCAGCGCTTTCTCCAGCTGTTCGATGTCCGCGCCGTCCGGGGAGGCGGTGCTCAGCCTGCGGTACGCGGGAATCTTGCCGGTCAGCAGCACGGTGGGTTCCAGGTCGACGCTGTAGAGCTTCTTGCCCTGTTTCACCACTGCGGCCTCGGCCGGGAGGTACGTCACGACACCGCTGCGGTGGGCCGTCAGGTCACGCTTGTCGGCGTACCCGAGGTCGCCCTTGACGTCCTCGGTGACGGCCAGGTCCCGCTTCGCCACCTTGGCCGTTCCGGTGGCTGCGCCCGTACCGGAAGGGGTGGTGGTGTCGGTGCCGCGCTGCGTGACGATGAGCGCGCCGGCCGCGGCCAGGGCGACCACCGCGCCGGTGGCGAGGAGAACGCGGCGCATCAGTTGCCGCCTCGCGCGTCGGTCCAGACCTTCTGGCAGACCTCGAGCGCCGCCGCGACCTTCGGGTCGTCACGGTCGAGGTCGGCGAAGGGACCACCGGCCGAGCCCAGTTTCGACACGTCGGGATCGGCCATCTGGATGCCCTCGCCGCGCATGCACTGCGCAAATTTCAGCGCGACGTCCTGGAGTTCGGACTGGTCCATGTCGGTGAAGCCGGAGATGAATCCCTCGGGCAGATCACCGCAGACCTTCTGCGCCTCGGTGACCTTTTCGCGATCGATGGTCTGGCCGTTCGCGGGCCGGCCGAAGGTGATCTGACCGTTGGCGTCGACAGTCGGATCGGGCACGTCGGCGCCTTCCTTGCGCAGGCACTCGACGTAATCGGCCAGTTCCTTCTCCAGGTTTCCGGAGGCTTTTGCGCTGGGTGCGGTCGTCGCGGTGCCGTCGTCGAGCGTGGCGACCCGGCTGCCGCCACCGTCGTCACCGCAGGCGCTGAGCGTCAGGGCCGCGGCGGCCAGGAGTACGGGAAACATGCGGAGGCGCGTTCGGAAAGTCATGCCGCAAACGCTCGCGGTCGCCGCTAAGAAGCCCATGAACCGGCTCTGAGATTTTGGTGAGTTCGTTTCTCACCCTTCTCTTATTCTCCGTACGCGCACAGCGGCGACAATCGGTGAATGCGTGTGCTGGTGGTGGACGACGACCCGGATGTTCGCGACAGCCTGCGCCGGAGCCTGTCCTTCGAGGGTTACCGGGTGACCACGGCGGCCGACGGCGTCCAGGCGCTCGACTCGGTGGCCGGCGCCCGCCCGGATGTGGTGGTGCTCGACCTCCAGATGCCGCTGCTCGACGGCATCGAGACGTGCCGCCGCCTGCGGGAGCAGGGCAACGACGTGCCGGTGCTGATGCTGACCGCCCGCGACGGCACGCGCGACCGGGTCACCGGGCTCGATGCCGGCGCCGACGACTACCTGGCCAAGCCGTTCGCGCTGGAAGAGCTGTTCGCCCGGCTGCGCGCGCTGCTGCGCCGGCCCCGGCAGCCGGAGGGCGAGCTGCTCCGCTTCGCGGATCTGGAGCTCGATCCGGCCACCCGGGACGCGAGCCGGGCGGGCCGGGCCATCACCCTGACGCGTACGGAGTACGACCTGCTGGAGTTGTTTCTGCGGCACCCGAGGCAGGTGCTGACCCGGCAGCAGATCCTCGCCGAGGTCTGGGGTTACGACTTCGATCCGGGGTCCAACACCCTCGAGGTCTACATCGGTTATCTGCGCCGCAAGACCGAGCAGCACAATCCGGTACGCCTGGTGCACAACGTCCGCGGCGTCGGATACACGCTGAAGGTGCTGTCGTGAGGTGGCAGCCGGGTCTCAAGGCCCGCCTCGCCCTGATGAGCGCGACCGCCGTGGCGCTGGCGATCGCCGTGGTCAGCGTGCTCGCCTGGTGGGCCACCGACCGGACGATGCGCTCGGAGATCGACCGCACGCTGACGAACAGCCCGCTGTCGGCCCGCTTCGAGCAGCGCGGGTCGTTCGACGTGCAGGATCTCTGCACCATCGGGCCGACCTTCGGGGCGATCCTGCAGCGTGGCATCGGGGCTGTGCAGGTCGTCCGGGCCGACGGCACCAGCTGCGCCGTCGCCCAGGAGGCCGCGATTCCCGTGACCCGCGAGGACATTGCGGTGGCCGCCGGCGGGGAGGCGACTGCACCCCGTGACGCCGAGACGACCACCGGCACCCATGTCCGGGCGATCACCTTCCCGCTCCGTGACGGGTACGCCATCACCGTCTGGCGTGATCTCACCGAGCTGGACAACACGGTGCGTACGTTGTTCCTGGCGTTGTTGATCTCCGGTGGTCTGGGTGTCCTCGGTGCGCTCTGCGCCGGACTGGTGGTGGCCCGGGCCGGCCTGCGCCCGCTGGACAACCTCACCGACGCCGCCGAACACGTCGCCGCGACGCAGAACCTCAACGTCCCCATCGCGGTCACCGGCACCGACGAGGTCGCCCGCCTGGCGCTGGCCTTCAACCGGATGACAAGCGCCCTGGAAGGCGCGCGGCAGCGTCACAACCAGACCATCGCGGACGCCAGCCACGAGCTGCGGACCCCGCTGACGAGCCTGCGCACCAACATCGAGCTCCTGGTCCGCAGCGAGGACCAGCAGCGTGCGCTGGCACCCGGCGACCGGCGCGACCTGCTGCGCAGTCTGTCGGGGCAGCTTCAGGAGCTCACGCACCTGACCAGTGAGCTCAGTCTGCTGGCCCATCAGGAACCCGCCGTCGAGCAGGTGCCGGTCGCCGTCGACGAGGTGGTCCGGCGGGCGGTGCAGCGGGCGTCCCGTCGCGGCCACCACACGATCACCACCGACCTGCAGCCCTGGACCGTACGCGGAGACCCGGCCGCCCTGGAACGAGCCGTCCTCAACCTGCTGGACAACGCGGTGAAGTTCTCGCCCCCGAAGTCGGCCGTGGCGGTGCGGCTGCGACAGGGCCTGCTCGAGGTCGAGGACCAGGGGCCGGGCATCCCCGAATCCGAGCACCGGCAGGTGTTCCAGCGTTTCTGGCGGTCGCCGTCGGCCCGCGCGTTGCCGGGCAGCGGACTGGGGCTGGCGATCGTGGCCGACGTCGCCGAGACCCACGGCGCCCAGGTCGGCGTCACCGCCTCAGCGACCGGTGGCGCCATCGTGTCGATCCGCCTGCCACCGTTTAATGCCTTGAGCGGCGATGCGGGACGCGGCGATACTCCGGCGCATGCTGTCTGAGCCCGAGGGTCTGACCATCGCGGAACTCCTCGCGGGTCTGGCCCAGGGCTGGGGCATCAACGCCCGTTCCGCCGAATACCTGCCGGTCGGCTTCGGCAGCTACCACTGGCTGGTGGCCGGTCACTTCGTCACGGTGGATGCCTTGGAGGACGAAGCGGCGTACACGTCGCTGTGCCGGGCCTTGGAAACGGCCCGGGCGCTGCACCTGGACTTTGTGGTCGCGCCGCTGCCGACGACGGCCGGCCCGGTGGTGTGGCGCCTCGGCCCGCGCTACGCCCTGTCGGTCTACCCGGTTGTCGAGGGCGACGCCGGTGACTTCGGGCCCCACCGCCCGGACGACCTCCCCGAGGTCCTCGAACTCCTGACCGCCCTGCACCGGGCACCGATCCCGGACTGCACCGAACGCGCCGACCTGGCCCTCCCCGGCCGCTCCGCGCTGGCCGGCCTCGACAGCCCGTGGACCGGCGGCCCGTACTCCGAGCGGGCCCGCCACCTGCTCGTCGAGCACGCGGACGACCTCGCCGCGCTGCTCGCCGAATACGACGCCCTGGTCGAGCAGGTCCGTCCTACCGGCGCCCGGTGGGTGGTCACCCACGGCGAACCTCACCCCGGCAACTTCCTGCGTACGCCGGCAGGCCTCGTTCTTGTCGACTGGGAAACCGCCCGGATCGCACCGCCGGAACGCGACCTGTGGTTCGTCGTCGAAACCGCCGGCGATCCAGTGGCGCTGGCGTTGTACCGCCTGCGCTGGAAGCTCGCCGACATCGCCGCCTACGCCGGGGAGTTCCGCCGCCCGCATGAAATCACCGACGACATCACCGCATCCTGGACGTATCTCCAGGGGTATTTCCCACTACGCTCGCCGCAATGAATGACACCGATACGGCGGCGGCCGGCTGCACCCAGCGCGCGTACCTGTACCTCGAACGCGACGTGGCCACCGACGGCCCGCCGTACAACCCGGCCGAGCTGGATCTGATGGCCTTCGAGCCGGACGAGGTCACCCGTCTGCTCGGCCTGGACCCGACCGCCACCTGGCGCCGCGGCGACCCTCACCCGCAGTTCCCGGCTCCGCGCCGCTTCAGCGGCTGGAACTACGAACAGCCGGCCCGGGTCACGTACGCGACCGAGGACGTGGTCACGGCGATGCTCGATGCCGTCGAGCCGCACGCCGAGGGGCTCGTGAACGCCTGCAAGACGCTGGGCATGCGAGCAGCGATCATGGTCGTCATCGAGATGCAGGGCTCCCGCCAGAACGACGGCGACATCTCGATCTCCACCCCGGCCATCACGTACTCCGCCGCCACCCTGCGCCGCGCCGCCGCCCTCGACCTGGCCCTCAACCACGACCAGTACGTGCTGATCGACTGACCGCTCGCCAGGCACCGGGCGTAGCGCTGCGTCGAACCGGGTAAAGGTCTGCGCATGACGTCAAAGGCACAGGATCCGCGGACGACGGCCGAGACGATGCACGAGACCGCTGAGGCTCTCGAACGCAGCGAGGACATCCTGCACCGCAGCGCCGACAACTCGCCGGACGAGGCGACGCGTCACCGGCTGCACGAGCTGGGCCACGCCGTGACCCGCGAGGCCAAGGACATCGAGCGTCGCGCCGACGCCCTCTGAGACGCCTAGGCTGCCGTGATGGAGTACACGCGACTGGGTCGTACGGGTCTGAAGGTGAGCCGGATCGGGCTCGGGTGCATGAGTTACGGCCTGGCCGCGGCCGGCATGCATCAGTGGACCCTGGACGAGGATGCCGCCGCGCCGTTCTTCCGGCAGGCCGTCGAGCTCGGCGTGACGTTCTGGGACACCGCGAACGTCTATCAGGGCGGCACCTCGGAGGAGTTCGTCGGGAGGGCCGTCACGCGGTTCTCCCGCCGGGAGGACATCGTGCTCGCCACCAAGGTGAGCGGGAAGATGCACGACGGCCCCGGCGGCAGTGGCCTCTCCCGCAAAGCCATCCTCGAGCAGGTTGAAGCGTCCCTGCGGCGACTGGGCACCGACTACCTCGACGTCTACTACGTCCACCGCTTCGACACCGAAACCCCCGTCGAGGAGACGATGTCGACGCTGAACGACCTCGTCCGTGCCGGCAAGGTCCGGTACCTCGGTGCGTCGTCGATGTGGGCCTGGCAGTTCGCCAAGATGCAGCACGCCGCCGTGGTGAACGGCTGGACGGCCTTCTCGGCGATGCAGGACCAGTACAACGTCCTCAAGCGCGAGGAGGAGCGGGACATGATCCCCACCTGCCTCGATCAGGGTGTCGGTCTGACGCCGTACTCCCCGCTGGCCAAGGGTCGTGCGGCCCGGCCGTGGGGTCAGCAGACGGCACGCAGCGCCTCGGACGCCGTCGCCCAAGCCTTCGACCGCGACGTCGACGAGCCGGTGGTGAACGCGATCCAGAAGGTCGCCGAGGCCCGGGCCGTCCCGATGGCGCAGGTCGCGCTGGCCTGGGTGCTGTCCAAGCCGGTGGTCTCCTGTCCCATCGTCGGTGCCACCAAGCCGAACCACCTCGAGGACGCCGCCGCGGCCCTGGACCTGAAACTGACGTCCGAGGAGATCACCGCACTCGAGAACCACTACGTCCCTCAGGACAACTACTGGTGGTGAGGATGGCGGTGAAACGCCGTCGCGCGAGGTCGAGCTGATCGCGGATGTGGGCCTTCACGTCCGGCGGCAGCGGGGTGTCGGACCGGTCCAGCAGGTCGCGCAGCAGCGGGAGCGCCGCTTCGTACTTGCGGGCCGACCGGGCGACGACCGGCCCGATGGAGTGGATGATGCCGACGCCGTTGTCGGTGAAGTCGGACAGCTTGATCACGCGCGCCCACGGTTCGCCGGACAGAACCTCGGCGAGGTGGTCGGTGTAGTGCCGGATCCGGTCGGCGCCCTCGGGTCGCGCCGGCATGGTGACCGCTTCGACCAGGCGTGCCACCCGTCCGTTGTACCGGCCGGCGATCACCGCGAGGGCTTCGGCAACGGGCGGCGGACCGTGCCCGCTCAGCTCGGTGATCGCCCAGGACTGGTCCTCGACCGCGTCGTGGAGCAGCCCGGCGGTGAGGACGTCAGGGTCGGTGACCCGGTAGTGGCACAGCATCCGCAGCGTCACCCGGAGCACGTGATTGAGGTAAGGCTCGCGGGTCCGGCGCTGCCCGGCGTGCAACTCGGCCGCCCACGCGCAGGCGTCCGCGATCGTGGCGCGGTGTGGTTCGGGGATCCGGTCGAGCTCCAGGGACAGCCGATCGAGGAGGCCTGCTTCGCCGTACAACTCGGTCACCGCGTGCAGCGGCATCACCCGTAAGAGGTGCTGATCAATGATCGTCATGGATCGATGATCTCGGTTACGGATCTTCGTGAGAACTATGTGCTGGCGCCTCGCCTATAGGGTTGTTCTATGGCCGAGGTGCGGATGTCGTCCGACGCGCTGGCCGCGTTCGCGGTTTTTGCCGAACATCTCAACCTGACCCGGGCCGCCGAGGTCCTGCGCATCTCCCAGCCGTCGCTGCACTCCAAACTGGCGACGCTGGCCCGGCACCTCGGCCGGCCGCTCTACCAGCGCACGGGAAACCGGCTGGAGCTGACACCCGACGGGGAACGCGTGGCCCGCTTCGCGCGCGACCACGAGGAACGGCTGACGGCCTTCCTGGACGAGCTGCGCGGCACCCCGCCGACCCGCCCGCTCGTGATCGCCTCCGGGCACACGGCGTACCTCTACATCCTCGGCGACACCATCCGCACCATGCTCGGCGAACGACCCGGCAGCCTGCGACCCCTGCACACCAACCGTCATCAGATGCAGGCCGCTGTCCGCACCGGCCGCGCGCACCTCGGCGTCTTCAGCCTGCACGTCCTGCCCGACGACCTGGTGACCCTCCCGATCGCCACGTACCCGCAGGTGCTGCTGATGCCCGACGATCATCGTCTGGCCCGTAAGCGCAGCCTCGGCCTGAGCGATCTCGCCGGCATGGACCTGATCGTCCCGCCACCGGCACGCCCGCACCGGATCAACCTCGAACAGGCCCTGACCAACGCCGGTGTCACCTGGACCGTGGCCGTCGAGGCCGAAGGCTTGCCGATGACTCTCGACTTCGCCGCCCTCGGCGTCGGACTGGCCGTCGTCGCCGGCTGCGTACGCCCGGCTCCCGGCCTCACCACGCGGCGCATCACCGACCTGCCGCAGGTGACCTTCCACGCCGTTCATCGCCCCGGCGCGCTCGACGACCCGCGCACCGCAGAACTTCTCGGGCGGATCCGGGCGGGCGTACCCGCCTCGGCACGCCGGGGCTGAACGGTCAGCCGCGCGAACGCGGCAAGCAGCACTTCTTGTACTTGTTGCCCGAACCGCACCAGCACGAGCCGTTGCGCTCCGGCGGCCAGCTGATGTGACCCGGCGCGGCGGCCAGCTGCTTGGCGTACCCGGAGCGGGTCTGGGGGTCGGACGGGTCGCCGTCGCTTCCGGCGTACCGGATCAGGCCGGTGACCGAGCCGGGCAGCAGAGCCAGGCCGGTCCGGCCGGCGCCGGCCAGCCGCACCAACTCCCGCTCCAGGTGGGCGCGGTGCTCGTCCCAGGTCTCGCCGTACGCCTCGGACAGCTTCGGCTGCTCGGCCAGCAAACGGTCGAACTCGGCCTGCGGCCAGAAGACCAGATCCTCGGCCGACGCGGTGGCGGCACGGGCGGTGGTGTTGGCCAGTTTGGTCTCGAGCCGGTCGGCGAGGTTGTCGTGCTGGTCGTGCGGCAGGCCGAGAGCATGACGCGTCCGGTGCCGCTGCTGCAGCAGGAAGAAGAGCAGACCGGCATCGTCGGCGCTGGCCGGCTCGGCCGACCCGCCACGTTCGTCCAGCGCGACCTTGACGGCCTCGGTCAGCCACTCCTCCGCGACCCGGGTGCGACCACCGACCACCAGGGCGGCACTCACGTACGCCGCGGCGTCCGAATACCGGGTGAGCAGCGGGCGCAGCGGCTCGAGCTCGGCCATCGCGTCGTCCCCGCGCCCGGCCCGGAACAGGATCCGGGCGCGCAACGCGTGGACCGCCGCAACCTGGCTGTCGTCCCGCGTCCCGTACGCGTCGATCGCCCGGTCCGCGTACCGGAGGGCGGCATCAAGCTTCGACCGGCTCTCGGCGATCTCCGCGGCGAGCGTCAGGGCGTGCCCGGCGTCCCCCGGATCCGCCAGTCGCCCGGCGTCCACGGCCCCGGCCAGCTCGGCCGCAACACCGAGCGGATCAGCCGCGCCCAGGGCGGACTGCCGGATCTCATCAAGGTCAGCGCTGCTCAGATCAGCTTTTGTCGGCACGCCCGCCACGCTACTGCGACGCACGCTCCCGCGGCCGTTGATCTGAGTCTCACTTCCCCTGTTGAAGGATCCGGACGGCGTTGCCGGACGGGTCCCGCAGGCCCATGTCGGTGCCGTAGAAGTGCTCGGTGGGCTCCTGGGTGAAGTCGGTGAAACCACCCGCCCGGAGGCTCTCGAACAGCTCCTGGATGTTGCCGGTGTTGAGAACGAGACCGTTCAGGGCACCCTTGGCGACCAGCTCGCGGAGCCGCTCGGCCGTCTCTTCGTCGTGCAACGGCGGACCCGGCTCCTCCAACGAGATCTCCGTGCCGCCACCCGGCACCCGGACGGTCAGCCAGCGGTAGGACCCCTGCTGCACGTCACTGCCCTTCTCGAGCCCGAGCCTCCCGACGTAGAACTCCAGCGCTTCCTCCTTGTCGAGGACAAACAGTGACGTGACGTTCAGCTTCGTGATCATCCGGCGTGCTCCTCGACCAGGAAATGGGGACGTCGTCAGGCTAGAGAAGCGGCCCTGTCAGCGGCTTATCCGAAACTGCTCGATCCTGCCGCGGCCGCATGTTGACCAGCTGAACGCAGTGGGGTGTCACGACCGGCCCGTGTCCGCGGCGGTAACCCGAAGGTGTCTCCCCGACGATCTCCCGGAACGTCCGGCTGAAGGTCCCGAGGCTGGTGAAGCCGACATCCGAACAGATGTCGGTGACGCTCCGGCCGGTCTCCCGCAACAGAAACATCGAACGCTCGATCCGCCGCCGCTGCAGGTAGCGGTGCGGCGTCTCACCGAACACCGCGCGGAAACACCGACTGAAATGCGCCGGCGAGAGGTGGGCCACCGCTGCGATCGCGCGGATGTCGAGCGGTTCGGCGTACGCACGGTCGATCGTGTCCCGGGCACGGAGCAGCCGCCGGTTCAACTCCTCGACCGCTCGGCTCACGCCCCCATGCTAAAGAACTCCCAGCAGCACGGCCGGGTTGACAAGGTCATCGATCTTATTGATTATCGACACATCGAAAATCGATAAGGAGTTCCGTTGTCACCCTCTCGTCCCGGACGGCGCCTCGCGGGTCTTCGCGCCTTTCTCTCGGTGTTGCTGCTGCTCGACGTGCTGGCCGTCGCCGGGGCCGTCCTGAGCGTGCTCACCGGCAACAACACGACCTCGTTCGAGGTGCCGCGTGACGTGGCCTTCGGCGAGCGGTCGCCGGAGCTCGCCGGGACGCGGGTCGAGCTCAGCAGCGTCGTGGTGCGTGTCGAGGACCCTTCCGCGTACCAGCTGCTTCTTGATCTGCTGGCTCACTCGTTCGGGTTCGTTCTGGCCGCCATCCCGATGATCGTCGTCGCCCGGCGCCTGATCGATCAAGCCACGGACGACCACCCGTTCACCCCGCGGATGGTCACCGGGCTGCGCCGGCTCGGACGCCTGATTCTCGGTACGGGTGCACTGGCTCTCGTGGTCAGCAATGTCGCGGCGGTGCTGCTCGTCGACAGTGCGGGCGTACCCGGGGCCGGGTTCTTCTTCGGAGGCAACGTGGTCACCCAGCTGTGGTGGCTGCCGCTGGGTCTGGTCGTCCTGGCGTTCGCGCAGGTCCTCGAGCACGGGCAGGCCCTGCGCACCGAGCTCGACGAGGTGGTCTGATGCCGCCGGAGGAGGGCCACCGCGTCGACGTCCACATCGACGAGCTGCTGGCGGCGCGCGGGATGACGCTCACCGCCCTGGCCGACGAGGTCGGTCTCACGCTGGCCAACCTGTCGATCCTGAAGAACGGCCGCGCGCGGGCGATCCGCTTCTCCACCCTGACCGCGCTGTGCGACGCCCTGGGCTGCCAGCCCGCGGACCTGTTCTCGGTCAGGCCGGAGAACTCGCACCGGAGGAAGCCGGCCGGATCGGCCAGATAATTCTGGGAGGGTGTCGTGGGGGCTGGTTGCCGTTCGACGCGTTGGTGAGAGAAGGCACCCTGACGTGAGGAGACGACGATGCGGTTCATGGTGATCACCAAGGCCACCGCGGAGAGTGAAGCCGGCGTGCTGCCCGCCACCGAGGATTTCGAGACGGCGGGCAAGTTCATCGAGGAGCTGGTCGACGCGGGCGTGCTGCTGGCCGCCGAGGGCATCTCGCCCAGCGGTGACGGCGCCCGGATCTACTTCGACGGTGAGAAGACGACCGTGGTGGACGGGCCGTTCACCGAGACCAAGGAGCTGGTCGCCGGCTTTTTCCTGGTCGAGATGAAGTCGCTCGAGGAGTGCGTCGAGTGGTTCAAGCGCTACCCGTTCGCGCGGCTGGGTGCGGGTGAGCCGACCAACGTCGAGATCCGGCGGGTCTTCCAGGCCGAGGACTTCGGTGAGAACTTCACCCCCGAGCAGCAGGCCGCCGTGGAGGACCGGGAGCGGCGCGCGAAAGCCGCCGGGAACAGCTGAGTCGCCCGTAGCGGTGGGATAGTCGGTGCCGTGGCCACCGACACCCACCGCGCGATCGAGGCCGTCTGGCGGATCGAGTCGCCGCGGCTCATCGCCGGGCTGACCAGGCTCGTCCGAGACGTCGGCATGGCCGAGGAGCTGGCGCAGGACGCGCTGGTCGCAGCGCTGGAGCAGTGGCCGGCGGAAGGTGTGCCGCGCAATCCGGGCGCCTGGCTGATGACCACCGCCAAGCGCCGGGCGATCGACCAGATCCGGCGCAACGAGACCTACAGGCGCAAGGTCGAGGAGGTCGGCCGGGACCTCGAGGAATCCACCCCGGACATCGGTGCGATGGTCGCCGAGGACGACGGCATCGGCGACGACCTGCTGCGGCTGGTGTTCGTGGCCTGCCACCCGGTGCTGTCGACGGAGGCCCGCACGGCGCTGACCCTGCGGCTGTTCGGCGGCCTGACCACCGACGAGATCGCCCGGGCCTTCCTGGTGCCGGAGACAACCGTCGCGCAGCGGATCGTGCGGGCCAAGAAGACTCTGGCCAACGCCCGGGTGCCGTTCGAGGTGCCGCAGGGCGAGGAGCTGGCGGCCCGGCTCTCCTCGGTGCTGGAGGTCGTCTACCTCATCTTCAACGAGGGTTATTCGGCCACCGCCGGCGACGACTGGATGCGGCCGGCGCTGTGCGAGGACGCCCTGCGGCTGGGGCGGATCCTGGCCCGGCTGGCCCCGCGCGAGCCCGAGGTGCACGGCCTGGTGGCGCTGATGGAGATCCAGGCGTCGCGGACGGGCGCCCGCACCGGCCCGGGCGGCGAGCCGATCCTGCTGGCCGATCAGAACCGCGCCCGCTGGGACCAGCTCCTGATTCGCCGCGGCCTGACCGCGCTCGAACGTGCCGAGGCTGTGCTCGACGCCCGGCCCGGCCCGTACGTGCTGCAGGCGGCCATCGCGGCCTGCCATGCCCGGGCCCGCCGCTTCGAGGACACCGACTGGGCCCGCATCGCCCGGCTCTACGAGCAGCTGGCCGCGACCAGGCCGTCCCCGGTCGTCGAGCTCAACCGGGCGGTGGCCCTGTCCATGGCGTTCGGGCCGGCGGCCGGGCTGGCCCTGCTGGACCAGCTGCTGGCGTTCCCGGCCCTGCAGAGTTACCACCTGCTCCCGAGCGTGCGCGGCGACCTTCTGACCAAGCTCGACCGGTACGCCGAAGCACGCGTGGAGTTCGAACGAGCGGCCTCACTGACGCGCAACGAGCGGGAACGCGCCCTGCTGCTGGACCGCGCCGCCGCCTGTTCCTCCCGGGGACTAAAGCCTGGTGCGGCATGATTGCCGGGTGGCCGAGGGCTATCTGAAGGGCCGGATCCGTCGGGAGGACATCATCACGACGGCCGTCTCGGTGTACGCCGAGGCCGGCTATCACGGCTCGTCGCTGCGGGAGATCGCCCGGCGGTCCGGGATCACCCACGCCGGGCTCCTCTACTACTTCCCGACCAAGGAAGCGCTGCTCGCGGCCGTGCTGGAACGCCGCGACAGCGAGGACACCGAGCGCGAACACCTCGCGGTGCCACCGGGGCTCGACGCGTTGCGGCACCTGATCGCGCTGGCCGCCCACAACGTGCAGCACCCCGGGATCGTGGACGTCTACGCGCGGCTGGCCGCCGAAGCAGTCGCGGCCGAGCATCCGGCGCACGACTACTTCGAACGGCACTACAAGATGGCCCGTGACTACGCCGTGGCCTCGTTCCAGGTGCTGGCTGAGCGCGGTGAGCTGCGTCCCGGCGTCGACCCCGCGTACGCGGGACTGAACCTGGTGGCGCTGATGGACGGCCTGCAGGTCCAGTGGCTGTCCGGCGGCGGCGCGGTGGACCTGGTCGGTGCGCTGCGGTCGTACCTGGAAAGCCTGCTGGCCGTCCCGCTCGGCTAGAGCGTCCGCGCGTACGGATCAAAATCGGCCGGGAGGGCGGGCGGCGCCTCGGCCTTGCTCTGCAGTGAGATCGGCTGCCCGGCGGTCATCGACTCGTCGATCGACTGCATGGCGTCGAGGACGTGGAAGGCGAGCGCGCCGGACGCCCGCTCCGGCACACCGGCACGGATCGCGCGGGCCAGCTCGAGCACACCCGTGCCGCGGGAGGCCTGATGCCCCTCCGCCGGCAGCTCGACCTGGTCGGGCCACAGCATCGTGGGGCCGGAGAAGCTGTTCGGATCGGGGAGTACGGCTGCTCCACGCGTTCCGGTGATCTCCAGGGTCGTCCGGGGCAGCGCGGAGTCGAAGCTGAACACCACCTGCGCGGTGCCGCCGCGGTCGAATTCGAGCAGCGCCGACACGGTGGTGGGGACGGTCACGGCAAATTCCGTACCGGATCGGGGGCCGGACCCGATCGTCCTGGTCTCCCGGGCCCGGCCGCCGGCCGCGGTGACCCGGCGGATCGGGCCGAGCAGGTGAACCAGAGCGGTCAGGTAGTAGGGCCCCATGTCGAGCAGCGGCCCGCCGCCCGCCTGGAAGAGGAATTCCGGCGCGGGATGCCAGCTCTCCGGGCCCGGCGACTGGAAGAGCGCCAGGGCCGTCCGCGGCTCGCCGATCCGGCCCGCGTCGATCGCCCGCCGAGCCGTCTGCAGACCGGCACCGAGCACGGTGTCCGGCGCGCTGGCGACGCGCAGACCCAGCTCCCGCGCCCGATCCAGCAGCTTGCGCGCCGACGGACGGTCCAGGGCGAGCGGCTTCTCGGCCCAGACGTGCTTGCCCGCCCCGAGCGCGGCCAGACCGACCTCGACGTGGGCGACCGGAACGGTGAGGTTGACGACAAGCTCGATCCCGGGATCGGCGAGCAGGTCGGCCACCGTGCCCGACCGCGGAACACCGTGCTGTGCTGCCCGGGCCTGCGCCCGGCCCAGATCCAGGTCCGCGACCATCTCCACCCGGAGATCGGGGAAGCTCGTGAGATTTTTCAGGTACGTGTCGGAGATGACGCCGGCGCCGATGAGGCCGACGCGGACCGCGTTCACTCGGCGGCGCCGTTCAGGCGGGCGAAACTCGCGGCGAGGCCGTCGAAGATGTCGCCGTCGTACCGGTCGAACTCGATCACCCGCAGCGCATCGGGCGCGGCGGCGAGGATCTCGGCCAACGGCACGCGTCCCTGGCCGGCGGGGACCTGCCCCGACCCGTCGGTCGCGAGGCCGCCGTCCTTGACGTGGATCGCGTGCACTTTGTCACCGAACGCTGTCAGGAGCGCGGGTGTGTCCGCACCGCCGGCGGTCGTCCAGTAGGTGTCGACCTCCAGGACCACGGCGGGATCAAGATGCTCGGCGAAGACTTCGAGCGCGTGCCGGCCGTCGACACGTTCGACCAGCTCCCACCAGTGGTTGTGGTAGCCGACCGTGACGCCGTGCCCGGTGGCGAGCGCGGCGGCGGCGTTGAGCTCGGACGCGATGTCGCCCGGCCGCTGCCAGCGGGCCTGCTCGACCATGGGCTCGATGACCGTGCCGATGCCCAGCTCGGCGGCGGCCGCGAAGACCGCATGCTGGTCGGCACCGAGCAGTTTGGCGTGGACGGTGGGGGCGGTCAGGCCGTGCTCGGCGAGACCGGTGCGCAGGACGTCCCGGTTCTCCAGAACCCCGTAGGGCTCGACGCGGGTGAAACCGATGTCGGCCAGACGGGCGAGGGTGCGGGTGGGATCGGTGGCGAAGGCGTCACGGACCGAGTACAGCTGGACGGATAGCTCGTTCATTCCTACCTCCCTCCCAGTTTTCTACCACCTGGTCAGGATTGCCGCTTCCGCCCTTTCCACCAGGCGACGGCGGCGACCGTACCCAGGACGGCGGCCAGAGCGAGCTTGAAGCCCAGCTTGCCGAAAGCCAGAAAACCGAGCGCGCGCACCACTCCGGAGGTCCACCAGGACGCCTCGGTCAGCCGTCCCCAGTCGGCCCGGAACTGCCAGTCGATGATCCACCAGCCGAGCACGACGAGTCCCAGACCGGCGACACCGGCCAGCACGGCGGCGAGGATGAGATGCCTTTTCTCGTTCACCACATCAGCGTATTTTCGCCCCGGTGTCCGAGTCATCGGTCCGCCGGCCGAGAACCTTCTATATCCAAGGGAATGGTTCCCGTCCAGAGGGATCCGTCTATCCACTCTCGACCTTTCGGACGATCTTGATTCGCCGTTCGAGCTAGTGCGCGGCCCCCGTACGATCGCCACCGATCACCGCATCACACACGTTCAATACGGGGGTTTTCTGCATGTCCGTGTTCCACCGCAAGGCACTGCTCGGCCTCGGCGTCACCGCCGCCGCTGTCGCCTCCACCGGCCTCTTCGCGATGCCCGCCCAGGCGGCTTCCGCAGGCGCGGCCAAGGTTGTCGGCTCGTCCACCGTGCAGTTCAACGCCTTGATGGGTAAGACCAACGGGCTCACCATCACCATCTCCGGCCGCACCGTCACCCTGAACGACAAGGTCGCCATCAAGGCCGGCAAGGGCTGCAAGGCGGTCAAGGGCGACAAGACCAAGGTCAAGTGCACGACGTCGAAGAAGACGACGAAGTTCAGCATCGCCCTCGGCGACAAGAACGACTGGGTCAAGAACAACACGTCGGTCTACATGCTGACCGACGGCGGCTCCGGCAACGACAGCCTCACCGGCGGCTCCGCGGGCGACCAGCTCCAGGGCGGCTCGGGCAACGACAACCTGTACGGCAAGGGTGGCAACGACACCATCTTCGGTGGCTCCGGCACCGACGCCTCCTACGGCAGCAGCGGCAACGACCGCATCGACGCCGGCTCGGGCAACGACAAGGCGTACGGCGACTCCGGCAACGACACCCTCCTCGGCGGCACCGGCAACGACCGCGTCGTGGGCGGCACCGGCAACGACCGCCTCTCCGGCAACGACGGCACCGACATCGTCTACGGCGAGTCGGGCAACGACACCATGTGGGGCGACGCCGGCAACGACTCCCTCAACAGCGGCACCGGCAACGACGAGGTCTCCGGCGGCGCCGGCAACGACTCCCTCTTCGGCGACACCGGCGACGACATCCTCGTCGCGGGCGCGGGCAACGACCGCGAGTACGGCGCAGCAGGCGCCGACATCCTCGTCGGCGACGCCGGCGACGACCAGCTCCACGGCGAGTCCGGTGACGACATCGTCCTCGGCGAAGCGGGCAACGACCGCATCACCGGCGGCGACGGCGAGGACATCCTCTACGGCAAGGCCGGCAACGACATCGTCAACGGCAACAACGGCGACGACGCCCTCGTCGGCGAGGACCTGTCCGACGGCGGCATCCAGATCGGCAGCAACTCCGCCACCGACCAGCTTGACGGCGGCAACAACCTCACCATCGACGGCGACTTCTGCCTGGTCCTGGCATCCGGCACGACGGTGAACTGCGAGCTGGTGGGCACCTCCGCCCTCAGCGCGTCCTCGGCCACCGCCACCCCGAACCAGGCGGCCCTGAAGGCCCTGCTGGACGCCAAGTCCCGCGCGGCCACCGCAGCGACGATCAAGTAACAACCACCCGAAGCGTGCCGGTGGGACCGCCCTGGTCCCACCGGCACGTTTTTTTGATAGCAAACGCACCTACCGCCGCTGACGGGCCCGGCAGCCCTCACCGACCCGCTGACAATGCCTTTGAAGTGCGGAAATCGGGCGACACGCCGAGGGGTCAGCGGCGCCTGGCCGCGTGACGGTACCCTGGCAGCCGCGGGCTGCTAGCTCAATGGCAGAGCTGAGGACTTTTAATCCTTAGGTTCCGGGTTCGAATCCCGGGCGGCCCACCAACACCCAAGCCTGCGGTTAGCCGCAACGGCCAGGGCACCCGAGCGGCGTCAGGCACGGGATCCGGGGTGCTCCGGCCGCCTCGCAGCGTCGGTCCCGATACCGGTTCAAGTTGCAGGTCAACAGGCTGTGAACAGCCGGTGATCAAGGATTCTCAAACCGTATTGCGCTTGTTGCCTGTGCGGCGCCAACATGCCCACATGTCTGCTCCCGTCGGCCTCAGCCCAGTTGAGTCATTTGTCCTTGCGGAGGCCGACCCCGAGGCCGCGCTGTGGGAGATCACCGCAGCCTGGACGGCCGACGGCGACGAGGCTGACCGCGTCCAGGCCGTGCCACTCCTCCGAGAAGCAGTCATAGCCTTGGCCGGCTACGGGTTCGTCGCGGTACACGACTTCCCCCTCCGTCCAGCGGACTGGAAGCAAGAGATTCCCGTGCCGGCGGATGGGGTGAAAGCTGCGACCGCCAACGTGCAGTCCTGGCTTTGGCGACCGGCCGGGAGCAGCCTCTTGACCGTCAGCATCACCGATGCGGCAGTCCCGTGGCTGTAGCTGGCCGCGCGGTGATCAGCGGTGCCGGGACAGCATGGAAGCACCGCAACGAACCAGCCCTCAGCGGCCCGAGAGGTGCGGTCGTGGATTGCTGCCCTGCGTATCAACTGCAATCGTCGCGACGGTGACCACGGACCAGCCGATTCGGCGACCGCGGCTGGCGGACAGCCCGGACGATGTTCGAGCGGTGATCCAGGACCTGCTCGGCAGTGCGATTGTTGCCGAGCACCCCGCCCGAGCAGGGTTCACACCGTCTGCGGCGTCGGTCGTGGTCGGCAGCAAGGGGAACAGGCTGTTCGTCAAGGCCGCGCCGGTGGGCGAAGGCCTTGGTGAAGCTGTGGAAGCCGGGGTGGCATTGGCACAGGTGGCCGACGAGCTCGGCCCACTTCTCGTCGGGTCGGCCACTGTCAAGGAATGGCGGGTGGCGGCGTACGAGGTTGTCGAGGGCGAACCTGTGAAGTGGTGGGAAGCCGCCGACCACCCGCGGCTGCTCGAGGTGCTGCAGCGCATGCGCGAGGTGATGGACCCGTGCCCGGTCGCCGGCACTTCTTCGTACGCTGAGGCGTTTTTGCCCATGCTCGGCACCTGGCAGGCGCTGAACAACAACGCCGGCCCGGCCAGCATCGGGCGGCCGTTACCCGTGGACCTTCCCGTCCCGCTGCTCGCCGAGATGGAGAGCAGATGGCTTGACGTCCTCGGTGGCGGCTCAGCCCTGCACCACGGTGATCTGCGACGGGACAACGTCATCCGCGAGCGCACCGGGCGGCTGCGGATCGTGGACTGGACGCACCTCTGGACGGCACCGGGATGGATGGATCTGATCCGGCTGGCTCCCGACGTGGCCGCGTGCGGTCACGACCCCGAGCGTCTTCTGCAACGCTCGTGCTGGCGAGATGCGCCCGCAGACGAAGTGAACGTGGCACTTGCCGGGCTTGCCGGCCGGGGCTGGCGGGACGGACACCTGCCTGACATCCCCGGCCTGCCAGGCCTGCGCCGGATGCAACGCGAACAATGTCTCCACACCCTGAGGTGGCTCGAGGCGCGCCTGGCCTGACCCGCACCGCACGCTGCCACCGCATCGGGGGATCAGCGCGCGGCGCGGCGGGCGGGTTACGGCAGTGGTTCGATGAGCGTGTTCGGCGTGGTCGTGGGCTGGCGCCGCGGGGGGCGAGGTGCCGAGGTGCTCGCCGTGACACTCGCCGGTGCTCCGGCGTCCGAGGTGTCTGCGGTTTGTGCGGTGCCGAGGAGGCCCTTGGCCTTCTGCTGGATCTGGGTCACCGTGGGGTGGTCCTGGGCTTTGCGGGCAGCCGCGACGATCTGCTCGTACCTCTCACGGCCGGCTCGGCTGCCGAGCACGTATCCGACGGCGAGGCCGGTGGCGAACTTGAACACCTTCATGCTTGTCCTTTCTTGAAGCTGCGTTGCTGGTGAGGTCTCAGGCCGGCCACTGGCCGGTGGCTTTCCTGATGCCGGCGGCGCCGGCGCGGTCGACGGTGGCCTTGACGGCCGCGAAGATCGCGCCCTGGATGGCGGCGGCGATGAGGATTTCCGGCCAGCCGCGGTCCTCGTCGGTGGCGTTGGGTGCGTCGTCGTCGTTGCCGACGATCTTCCAGACCTGTTTGAAGATCAGGCCGGAGACGAGTCCGGCGCCCGCGCCGAGCAGCAGCCCGACGGGCTTGTAGGCGATCTTGGCCGCTTTGCCGCTCATGAGCGCTTCCGGCGAGCCACGACGACGATCACGACGAGGGCGGCCACTGCCGCGCCGATCGCGGCCAGGGGAACCGGCCGGCGCACCTGAGCCGGAAGGTCGGAGTCAGCCAGCTGCTGCTTGGCCGTCGAGGCCTTCTGGGAGACGACACCGGCGACCTGAGCGGCCTGATCCTTCACACCGGCCAGCTTCTCCTTGGCGCGGGCCTTGACGTCGGTCTTGGCGGCGAGTTCCTGCACGGTCTCGCCCAGTTCGGCGCGGGTGCGCTCGATCTCGGCGCGCAGCTGCTGCGGGTCGGTGGGGGTGTCCGAACTGGTCATGATGAGCGTCCTTCCCTGACTGCGTTCTTGACGGTCTTTACATCGGCCTGGGTGCTGGCGACGGCGTCGGTGGGCACCGGCGGCACCGCAGCCTGCAGCTTCTGCTTGCCCACGAGGGCGGCGATCCCGGCTGCGGCGACCACAACGACGAGAACGACCAGGAGGGCCAGCCACAACGGCCAGACCAGGTCCAGGAGGACAACCGCGAGGGCGAGGAGCAGGCCCAGCGCGTACATGCCCAGCACGGCGGCGCCGCCGAAGAGGCCGCCGCCGATGCCGGCGCGCTTGCCCTTCTCGGCGAGTTCGAGCTTGGCCAGTGTCAGCTCGTCGCGTACCAGGGTGGAGATCTGCGCGGCCGCCTGGCTGACCAGGTCGGAGGTGGATTCCGCGGACTGCGGGGGGTCGGATGACAAGGTGTTGTCCTTTCGAAGCTCAGTTGGTGCTCAGGCCCTGTTCGCTGCCCGGCTTGATCTTGCGGTCGTCGCGGAGCTCGAGGAACGGCTCGTCGGTGGGGTCGTGGCCTGCGGCGATGGCCCGTCCGCGCTGCAGTTCGGCGTCGAGTTCGGCGCCGAGCAGGATGGCGATGTTGGTGATCCACATCCAGACGAGGAAGGCGATGACACCGCCGACCGTGCCGTACGTCTTGTTGTAGTTGGCGAAGTTGGCCAGGTAGAGCGCAAACGCGGCGGAGGCGAGGATCCAGAGCACCACGGCGAAGACGCCGCCGGGGCTGACCCAGCGGAAGGCGCCGGTCTTGGCGTTCGGGGAGGCCCAGTAGAGGATCGCGAACATCAGGCTGACCAGCATCAGCAGGACCGGCCACTTGGCGATGTTCCAGGTCAGCACGGCGGCCGAGCCCAGGCCGATCTTGTCGCCGACGATCTCGGCGAGGTCGCCGGTGAAGATGACGATCGCCGCGGAGATGATCAGCATCAGGCCGACCACGGCCGTGACGCCCACGCGGATCGGCAGTGTCTTCCAGATCGGCCGGCCCTCGGGGACGTCGTAGACGGCGTTGGACGCGCGCATGAACGCTGCCGTGTAGCCGGAGGCGGACCAGAAGGCGGCGACGATACCGATGATGGCCGCGAGGCCGGCGGTGCCGGGGTCCTTGACCTGGTCCAGGACGGTGCCGACCAGGTTCTGCAGCTGCGGGTTGGGGGCGAGCTCCCGCACCGCGTCCTGCACGGTCTGCTGCCCGTTGCTGCTGAGCATGCCCAGCAGGGACACGATGACCAGCAGGCCGGGGAAGATGGACAGCACCCCGTAGTAGGTCAGCGCGGCGGCCCAGTCGGTGATGTTGTCCTGCGAGAACTGTTTGACGGTGCGCTTGAGCGCACCGAAGAGCCCCTTGCCCTTCAACTGGGCGGGACTGTCCGGCCCGGCGTCGGGCGAGGGCGCGGACAGATCGTTGGGTCTGTCGTCCCCGGTACGGGTCGTGGCGACCGCATCAAGATCGATGTTGTCGCCGCGGCCGGATTTCTGATCAGAACTCATGGCGTGCCTCCTGCACCAGCGCTTCCCGCTCCGACCATTCCCTAATCCTCTTGTCGATAATTCAACTCATCATCGAACGAGGTGTCGTTTATGTTCTAAACGCGTACACGAATAAGCCTCATGTCGGCGGCGGGCCCGGCCGTGGGAGGCTTGGGGCGTGACGAAGGATCCGGACACCCCGCAGGAGCGCGGCGACGCGGTCGCGGCCGTCCCCGCGCCCACCGGCACGGCCGGGTCAGGACGCAGCGGGCTGGATCAGCGGCGCATCATCAGCGCGGCGGTGCGGTTCATCGACGAGAACGGCCTGCGCATGCTGACCATGCAGCGCCTGGGCGCCTATCTCGGCGTCGAGGGCATGGCGCTGTACAGGTACGTGCCGGGCCGCGAAGCACTGCTGGACGGGGTGGTCGAGGCCGTCGTCGACGAGCTGTTCAGCGACCCGAACGTGCACCTCGAAGCCCACGCCGGCTGGGTCGACTACCTGCAACGCCTGGCCCACGGCCTGCGCCGGATCGCCCTGACCCACCCCGAGGTCTTCCCTCTGGTCGCGACCCGCCCACCGGCAGCGCCGTGGGTCCGCCCACCGCTGCGCAGCCTGCGCTGGATCGAGTCCCTGCTCGAGGTGATGACCGACGCCGGGTTCTCCGACGAGAACGCCGCCGCCGTCTACCGGGCCTTCAGCAGCTTCCTGCTCGGGCACCTGCTCCTCGAGGTGTCCGCCCACGGTGTGGAGACCGGACCGGTCGAGGAACCCGACGTGTCGCCGATCGAGGACCTCAGCAACTACCCGATCCTGCAGCGCCTCGAGCCGCATCTGTCCATCGACGTCGCCGCCCAGGATTTCGAGGAAGCCCTCGAGGCGCTCCTCGACCGCGTCGCTCTGCTGCTACCGCGCCGCCGCCGACCCCCACGCCTGACCGAAGAAAAGTAGGCCGCCGACCTCGTTTATGTCCTAAACGGCCGGGCACTCTCACGTCGTCAAGCTGATCGGAGCAGGCTTTCGATCGTGAGATGGATCCCCCGAAAGGACTCAATCGTGATCACGCAGAACGACCTCGCCCGGCTTCCCGGCACTGATGTCTACGACACCGACGGCGCCAAGGTCGGTACCGTCGGCCAGGTCTACCTCGACGCCACGAGCGGCGACCCCGAGTGGGTGACCGTCAAGACGGGGCTGTTCGGCACCAAGGAAACCTTCGTCCCCCTGCAGCGCGCGAACGTCACCGACGACCGGGTCACCGTCGCCTACGCCAAGGACCAGGTCAAGGACGCCCCGCGCATCGACGCGGACGGTCCGATCTCCTACGTCGAGCAGGACAAGCTCTACAACCACTACGGCCTGGCGACCAGCCAGGACAGCAGCGGTTACACCGGCGACGCCGGACACCAGGACCGCGACACGACGCGCGATGACGATGCGATGACCCGCTCCGAGGAGCGCCTGGTCGCCGACACCCGCACCGAGGAGGCCGGCAAGGTCCGGCTCCGCAAGTACGTCGTCACCGAACACCAGCAGGTCACCGTGCCCGTCTCCCGCGAGGAGGTGCACCTGGAGCGCGAGCCGATCACGGACGCGAACGCCGGTGACGCCTACGACGGCCCGGCGATCAGCGAGGCCGAGCACGAGGTGACCCTGCACGCCGAGCGGCCGGTGGTCAACACCGAGGCCGTACCGGTGGAGCGGGTCCGTCTGGGCACCGAGACCGTCCGTGACCAGGAGACGGTCTCCGGCGAGGTCCGCAAGGAGCAGATCGACTTCGACGGACCCGAGGGCAGCAACCGTCGCTGACCCTTCCGGCGGTCATGCTCGGCGTCGCCGGCCGGTGGACCCGAGCATGACCGCGCCGTCGGCGGTGATGAGCGACAGGAAGCCGGCCACGGAAGCGGACCAAGGGAAGGTCTCGGCCCGCGCCCGGGCCGCAGCCCGGCGATCCGGACGCGCCAGCAACGTCCGCACCGCTGCAGCAAAGGAAGCGTCCGTGGTCGCGGCGATCCCGGCCGTGCCGATCACCTCCGGCAGGGCGCTCGCTGCGCTGGCCACCACCGGCGTACCGCTGGCCAGGGCTTCGAGGGCCGCCAGGCCGAACGTTTCGATCGGCCCGGGCGCCAGCGCGACGTCCGCGGTCGCGAGCAACGCGGCCAGCTCGCCGCGGTCACGCAGGTGGCCGACGAACCGCACCGGCAACCCTTGTTCTGCGGCCGACGCCTGCAGCGCCGGCCGCAGCGGGCCACCACCGGCGACCACCAGGACGGCGGGCACACCCGAGGCCCGGAGCCCGGCCAGCGTCGCCAGGGAGCGCTCCGGCTGTTTTTCCGCCGACAGCCGGCCGCAATGCACCAGGAGTGTGTCGCCCGGGGCAGCCCACCGGCGGCGCAGGGCCGGGTCGTGACGGGCCGGCGAGAACAGATCAAGATCGACACCCAGCGGTACGCGCGCCACGCCGGCCCCCAGGCGTTCGAACTCGGCGGCCGCCCAGCCGGTCGTGCAGACGACACGGTCGTAATCGGCGGCAGTGCGCGCGTTGAGGCGGTCAGCCGTCCAGCGGCCACCGCCGAAGAGGCGCAGCAGGCCGTCCAGGCTCTCGTGGGAGACCATCATGGACGGTACGCCGTGCTGCCGCGCCCACCGCCCGATCCACCGCAGTGTCGTCCGGTCGGACACCTCGACGTGGTCGGGCCGCACCTGGCGCAGCGTCTCGGCGACCCGGCGCCGGTCGAGCAGCACCCGGTATCCGCCCATGCGCGGCACCTCCGGCCCCGGCAATGTGATGATCCGGCCCTGCTCGGTGTCGACGTCGGAATAGCGGGCGCCGGGCACGATCAGCACCGGCTCGTGACCGGCGGCCAGGTACCCGGCGCCGAGTTCCCGCAGGGCGGTCCGCAGTCCGCCGGAGCGGGCCGTGACGAAGTTCGCCAGCCGGACGATTCTCATGCCGCCACCAGCGTCCGGTCCCGTACGGGCTGCAGCGCCGCCGTGTAGTGCCCGATCAGCTCGTCGCCGACGGCCGCCCAGGTCCGCCCCTCGATCGCCACCCGCCCGGCCGCACCGAGCAGCGCGCGCTGCGCCGGATCCGCAGCCAGCGCCGCGATCGCCGCGGTGAAGCCGTCGGCCCGGAACGGCGGCACCAGGTACCCGGTCCGCCCGTCGGCCACCAGGTCGAGCGGTCCACCCGCCGCCGGCGCCACCACGGGCAGCCCACTGGCCATCGCCTCCTGCACCGCCTGCCCGAACGTCTCGTACGGCCCGGTGTGCGCGAACACGTCCAGGCTGGCGAAGATCCGGGCGAGCTGCGCACCGTGACGGGCACCGAGGAACACCGCCTGCGGCAGAGCCCGGCGCAACGCCGCAGCCGCAGGCCCGTGTCCGACCACGACCAGCCGTACGCCGGGCAGCCGGCTCGTCTCGGCCAGCAGATCCACCTGCTTCTCGACGGCGAGCCGCCCGACAAAGCCGACGAGCACCTCACCGTTCGGGGCGAGGGCACGACGGATGCCGGCGTTGCGGTGCCGGGGGTGGAAGCGCACGTCGTCGACGCCGCGCCGCCAGAGGTGCACGTCGCGAACGCCGTGCGCGGCCAGCGCCACCACCGACTCGGTCGACGGCGCCAGCGTCCGGAAGGCAGCGTTGTGGACGGTCCGGATCCACCGCCAGGCGGCCGGCTCGGTCATCCCCACCCGGTACGCCCGGGCGTACGCGGCAACATCGGTCTGGTAGACCGCCACACTCGGCACCTTGGCGGCCCGCGCGGCCGCAGCACCCCACGCACCCAGCACGAACGGGCTCGCCAGGTGCACCACCTCGGTGCCGTGCGCGCGCAGCGCCGCGGAGAGCGCGGGGGTCGGCAGCCCGAGCCGGATCTGCGGGTAACCCGGCATCGGCAGCGACGGGATCCGCACGACGGGATAGGGCAGGTCGTCGGGCACACCACGGCCGCCGGGCGGCGGCTGCGGCGCGATCACCAGCGGGCTGTGCCCGCGGCGAACCAGATGCTCGGCCGTGCGGACGACCGAGTGGGCGACACCGTTGACGTCCGGCAGGAAAGACTCCGTGACCAGCGCGATTCGCATGCGCACACGATGGGCGGCGGTCCCGGTCGCCCGGACCACGGCGTCATGACCGCAGGGGGAACGGTCGGCGACAAGACCGCTGTTCGCCCGGTCTTCGCCTGGCCGCCGCCGGTTGTTGCCACGGCTTCAGCAGAGTGACCGGCGTGGATCGACGGAACCTGCTCCGCGCGGCGATCGCCGCGCCTGCCGTGCCCCTGCTCACCGGAACCGCTGCCGAGGCTGCCGAAGCGGCTGAACGCCGGCCGCGCGCCGACGGTGAACGCTTTGCGCTGGCCGTCCTGCCCGACACCCAGTACCTCTTCGACGCCGACAGCGCCGACCCTGAACCCCTGCGCGAGACGTTCCGCTATCTCCTCGACCAGCGTGACGTCGTGTTCATGACGCATCTCGGCGACGTCACCGAGCACGGTACGCCCGAGGAGATCGGTCTCGCGGGCGAGTGTTTCCGGCGCCTCGACGGGAAACTGCCGTACAGCGTCCTCGCCGGCAACCATGACGTGAACTCGTCCACGGACGACCAGCGCGGCGATTCGGCGTACCTGAAGGCGTTCGGCCCGCACCGGTTCGCCAAGATGCCGACCTTCCTCGGGTCCTCCACCGACGGTTACAACAGTGCACATCTGCTCGACGGTGGTGGTCGGCAGTGGCTGATCCTGGCGCTGGACTGGCGCATCTCGGACGGCGGCCTCGGCTGGGCGCAGGGCATTCTCGACGCTCATCCGCGTACGCCCGCGATCGTCACCACCCACGACCTGGCCTTCGCCGACGACGCCGGGGTGGCGGCCCTGTCCGCGCACGGGCAGCGTCTCTGGGACCGCCTGATCCGCGCCAACGACCAGATCTTCCTCACCCTCAACGGGCACTACTGGCCGCCCGGCCGCACGGTGCTGAAGAACGACGCCGGTCACGACGTCCACGTGCACATCACCAACTACCAGGACCGCTACTACGGCGGCGCCGCGATGATCCGGCTCTACACGTTCGACCTGGCCCGCGGCACGATCGACGTCGAGACCCTCGCGCCGTGGTTCCTCACCCGGCGGCCGGGCGCGCTCACGCCGCTCGAGGCCGAGACGATCGAGCTCACCGGCCCGGCCGACCGCTTCAGCCTGCCGATCGACTTCGACAGCCGGTTCGCCGGCTTCGACCCGCCGCTGCTGCCCGCGCCGCGTCCGCCGCGGTCGGTCGTCGACCGTCACACGGTCGCCTACTGGCGCTTCGACGGTGCCGGCCAGGCGGTCACCGACGGCTCCGCGGTCCGGGACCTCACCGGCAACGGCAACGACCTCACGGTACGCCGGTTGGCGAACAGCGGCCCCGAGGTGCTGAGCCTCTCCGCGGACCACCACGTCGACCAGCCCGCCCACGCCAGTCTGCGGTTCGACGGCGGCAAGGGGCCCGATCGTGGCGCCATCCTGCACACCGGACCGTCCGCGGCGCTCAACAGCATGACGTTCACTTCGGGGTACACGATCGAAGCGTTCATCAAGCTGCCGGATCCGTTCGTCGGTGATCACGCGTGGATGGGGATCCTCAGCTGGGAGGGCCGCAGCGGTGACGCGGGCAAGACCAGCGGCTGGTCACCGCTGGAGTCGACCTGCAGCCTCAACCTGTCCCCGGAACGCTTCCTGCAGTACGTCGTCTATCCGGCCGACCGCGACGCCGACCCGACGTCGTGGAGTCACGCCCTGCCCGTGGGTCGCTGGATGCACGTGGCCGTGGTCAACAACGGGCGGCGCACGGTCGTCTGGATCGACGGCTCGAAGATCGCCCGGAACCCGTCCCAGCCGTCGCACGGCATCGCCACCTCGGGCCGCCCGTTCGTGATCGGCGCGACCTCCTTCGATCTGAAGTACGGCCAGGGCTTCTACGGCTGGATCGGCGACGTGCGGATCACGTCCCGCGCGTTGACTCCACAGCAGTTCCTGAGCGCCTGAGGTGTCCCCGTCGTAGGGTCGGAGACATGCCGACCATCTCCACCAGCGACGGGGTCAACCTGCACTACACCGATGAGGGCAGCGGCCGGCCCGTTGTCCTCATCGCCGGGTTCACCGCTCCGACCGAGTCCTGGGAACTGCAACGGCTGGCCCTGCTGGCCACCGGCTACCGGGTGCTCGCTCTCGACCGGCGCTCGCACGGCCTCTCGGACAATCCCGCGTACGGGCAGCGCATGTCCCGCCACGGCAAGGACGTCCGCGACTTCCTCGACGCCGCCGGGCTCGACGACGTTGTCCTGATCGGCGGTTCGATGGGGGCCAGCACCATCTGGGCCTACTATGACCTGTTCGGCGCCGACCGGGTGCGGGGCATCGTGAGCGTCGACCAGACCCCGAAAATGGTGAACGACGAGGTCTGGAAGAACGGCTTCTACGGGCTGGACCGCCACAACCTCGGCACGTTCTTCGAGGACGGCGTCCCGGACACCGGTCGCGGCCTGTCGGTCACCGAGTCGATGAGGCGGATCGGGCGCCTGATCGAGACGCTCGGCCGGGTGCCGCAGATGAGCGACGCCCGCGCCCCGGAGACCTGGCCGCTGCTGCAGGACCACGCCGAGCAGGACTGGCGGGACGTCGTCGCACGGGTGAGCGTCCCCAGCCTCTTCATCGCGGGCGCGGACAGCCAGCTGTGGCCCAGCGAGCACGCGACCGACGCCGCGGCGACCAACTCGCGGGCAGCCTCACTGGTCCTCGACGACTGCGGCCACGCGGCGAACATCGACCAGCCCGACCTGGTCAACGAGGCGATCGTGAAGTTCCTGGCCGGCCTGCCATGACCGGCTCGCTGGCCACGGACCTGCCGGGCGTCGAGCTCATCACCGACGCCGACGTGCTCGCCTCACTCAGCCACGACGACGCCGAGTGGGCACCCGCGGGCCGGCCGGTCGGCGCGGTCCGGGCCCGCACGACCGAGGAGGTCAGCGCGATCGTCGCCGCCTGCGCGGCCCGCCGGATCCCGGTGGTCGCCCGCGGCGCCGGCACCGGCCTCTCCGGCGGCGCGAACGCCGTCGACGGCGGCCTGGTGCTCGACCTGTCCCGCATGAACAAGATCCTGGAGATCGACCCGGACAACATGATCGCGGTTGTCCAGCCCGGGGTGGTCAACGACGACCTCAAGGCGGCGGTGGCCGAGCACGGCCTCTGGTATCCGCCGGACCCGGCGAGTGCACCCTGGTCGACCATCGGCGGCAACGTCGCCACGAACGCCGGTGGCCTCTGCTGCCTCAAATACGGCGTGACCCGTGACTACGTCCTCGGCCTCCGGGCCGTCGTGGGCGGGCCCGCGGGCGCTTACGGTACGCCGGTACGCCTCGGCCACCGCACCACAAAGGGTGTCGCCGGGTACGACCTGGTCAGCCTGTTCGTCGGCTCGGAGGGCACCCTCGGGATCGTCACCGAGATCACGCTCCGCCTCCGCCCGGCCCGCAAAGCCGCACCGCGTACGGTCGTCGGCGCCTTCGACAGTGTTGTGGCCGCAGGGAACGCCGTCGCCGCGAGCACACGCCTGGGTCTGCTGCCGACCGCCCTCGAGCTCCTCGACCGCGCCTGCCTCCAGGCCGTCGAGGAGTGGAAACACCTCGGCCTGTCCTCGACGGCCGAAGCCCTGCTGCTCGCCCAGATCGACACCCCGGGTGAGGCCGGCCAGGACGAGGCGAACGCCCTCGCCCGGGTCTTCCAGGACGCGGGCGCCCAGTGGGCTGAGCAGTCCACCGACGAGTTCGAGGCCGAGGCACTCTTCGCTGCCCGCCGGCTCGCCTACCCCGCGATGGAACGCCTGGGCCCGGTCCTGACCGAGGACGTGTGTGTTCCCCGCTCGGCCGTGCCGGCGATGCTGGCGTCGATCGAGGAGAGTGCGGCCCGGCACGGCGTTGCCATCGCCACCATCGCTCACGCGGGTGACGGCAACCTCCACCCCCTCATCCGTACGCCCACAGGCGACGAAGCCGCCCGGGAAGCAGCCCAGGCGGCGTTCGAGGAGATCCTGACCGCAGCGATCAACCTCGGGGGTACGGTCACCGGCGAACACGGCGTCGGCCTGCTGAAACGAGGCGGTTTGCGGCAGGAGCTCGAGCCCGCGGTCCTGTCCATGATGCAGGCGGTGAAGCAGACGCTCGACCCCCTGGACCTGTTCAACCCCGGAAAGGTCGTAGGGATCTAGCCGCGGGCAACCGTCAGCGAGGAGACACCACTGGTGGCGTCGACGTCGAAGCGATTGCTCGCCGTGTCCCACCCTGGGGCAACAAACACCGTGCCTCCGGCCACCCCGGTACGGTTCTGCCCGTCGATGGTGACGTCACCGGCACCATTCTTGGTGGCGACCCGGACGGGAGCATCACCGGTGAGGTGAACCAGCAGCTGGCTCGCACCACCGCCGAGGGTGACCCGCTGAGTGCCGGTCGCCGCGGGAAGGGACACCTCGGCACGGCTCGTCCCGGCAGCGAAGTCCACATCACCGCCCGGGCCTCCGGTGAGATCGACGGCCTGGTCACTGGCACCGCCGGCAAGACGGACACCCCACCGGACGTCGTCGCTCAGCACCACCGTGACAACAGCCGGGCCACCGAGCCCGGTGTCCCGCAGCCCGGCCACAACGCTGGAACCGTCGACGTCGACCTTGGGGACAACCTTCGACTCAGCGGGTGTGGAAACCTCGAACAGATCCGTCCCGAGGTCCCCGACTGACACCCGCACCACGTCAGCGCCATTCACCAAGGCAAAGCTGGCGGGTTTGCCGGCGGTGACCTCACCGCCGCGGACGATCCGGTCGGGTTCGCTGGGATCAGCCTGGCCGATGCCGGGCAGACCAAGTCCGTTCCCGGATCCGGGCCACGTCGGCGCCGGCCCGGGAACGCCAGGAGCCTGGTCGTCGGGAAGCACATATCCGGGCTGGTGAGCGGGGTTGTAGTCCCTCCCGCCGCCGTCGGGCGCAGAGCATCCGGCGGCCACGCTCACGGCGAGGGCCAGCACTGCCATCCGTCCTGTACGGACAATCACGTTCGCCTATTACCCAGGTCGTCGCCGGCCTACACAGGGGCGGAAAACAGAAAAGGCCCACCCCGAGGGGTGGGCCTTTCCTTACGTTGAGTCCGGCGGCGTCCTACTCTCCCACACCCTCCCGAGTGCAGTACCATCGGCGCTGGAGGGCTTAGCTTCCGGGTTCGAAATGAGACCGGGCGTTTCCCCTCCGCTATAACCACCGAAACAGCTATCAGCGACACAACCATCCAACCCAAAACAACTTCTTGGGGTGGTTGTTTGCTGTGAATCACACAGTGGACGCGTAGCACAAAGTTTAGGGTAGTTAAGCCCTCGGCCTATTAGTACCGGTCGACTGAACCTATTACTAGGCTTACATCTCCGGCCTATCAACCCAGTAGTCTAGCTGGGAGCCTTACCCACTCAAGGTGGTGGGATACCTCATCTCGAAGCGAGCTTCCCGCTTAGATGCTTTCAGCGGTTATCCCTTCCGAACGTAGCCAACCAGCCGTGCCCCTGGCGGGACAACTGGCACACCAGAGGTTCGTCCGTCCCGGTCCTCTCGTACTAGGGACAGCCCTTCTCAAGTATCCAACGCGCACGGCGGATAGGGACCGAACTGTCTCACGACGTTCTAAACCCAGCTCGCGTACCGCTTTAATGGGCGAACAGCCCAACCCTTGGGACCTGCTACAGCCCCAGGATGCGACGAGCCGACATCGAGGTGCCAAACCATCCCGTCGATATGGACTCTTGGGGAAGATCAGCCTGTTATCCCCGGGGTACCTTTTATCCGTTGAGCGACACCGCTTCCACACGCAAGTGCCGGATCACTAGTCCCGACTTTCGTCCCTGCTCGACCTGTCAGTCTCACAGTCAAGCTCCCTTGTGTACTTACACTCAACACCTGATTGCCAACCAGGCTGAGGGAACCTTTGGGCGCCTCCGTTACCTTTTAGGAGGCAACCGCCCCAGTTAAACTACCCACCAGACACTGTCCCTCGACCCGATCAGGGCCGCAAGTTAGATACCCAAATCCAACAGAGTGGTATTTCAAGATTGCCTCCACCCGAACTGGCGTCCGGACTTCACAGGCTCCCACCTATCCTACACAATTACATTCGGATACCAATGTCAAGCTATAGTAAAGGTCCCGGGGTCTTTCCGTCCTGCCGCGCGTAACGAGCATCTTTACTCGTACTGCAATTTCGCCGGGCCTGTGGTTGAGACAGTGGGGAAGTCGTTACGCCATTCGTGCAGGTCGGAACTTACCCGACAAGGAATTTCGCTACCTTAGGATGGTTATAGTTACCACCGCCGTTTACTGGCGCTTAAGTTCTCCGCCTCGCCCTTACGGGCTAACAGGTCCCCTTAACGTTCCAGCACCGGGCAGGCGTCAGTCCATATACATCGTCTTACGACTTGGCATGGACCTGTGTTTTTAGTAAACAGTCGCTTCCCCCTGCTCTCTGCGGCCATACCACGCTCCACCCGCAAGGGGCTTCACGCGTCCGGCCCCCCTTCTCCCTAAGTTACGGGGGCAATTTGCCGAGTTCCTTAACCACAGTTCGCCCGTCGCCTCGGTATTCTCTACCTGACCACCTGTGTCGGTTTGGGGTACGGGCCGCTCGGAACATCGCTAGAGGCTTTTCTCGGCAGCATAGGATCACTGACTTCACCTGAATCGGCTCGGCATCACGTCTCAGCCTTAATGCACCACGGATTTGCCTATGGCACGGCCTACACGCTTACCCCGGCACAACCACCGGCCGGGATCAGCTACCTTCCTGCGTCACCCCATCGCTAAACTACTACCAACCAGGGTCCCGGTCTCCTCACCATTGACCCGAAGGCCGCCGGCAAATCAAGCGGTTAGCATGGAAAGGTTCGTCTTGGGCGCTCCTTTGCGGGTACGGGAATATCAACCCGTTATCCATCGACTACGCCTCTCGGCCTCGCCTTAGGCCCCGACTCACCCAGGGCGGATTAGCCTGGCCCTGGAACCCTTGGTCATCCGGCGGAAGGGTTTCTCACCCTTCATTCGCTACTCATGCCTGCATTCTCACTCGTGTAGCGTCCACGGCTGGATCACTCCGCCGCTTCACCCGCCACACGACGCTCCCCTACCGATCCACACACCTGAACAAGCCAGTCAAGGATTGAAGCTAAGTTAATATGTGAATCCCACAGCTTCGGCGGTGTGCTTGAGCCCCGCTACATTGTCGGCGCGGAACCACTTGACCAGTGAGCTATTACGCACTCTTTAAAGGATGGCTGCTTCTAAGCCAACCTCCTGGTTGTCTGTGCGACCCCACATCCTTTTCCACTTAGCACACGCTTAGGGGCCTTAGCTGGTGATCTGGGCTGTTTCCCTCTCGACTACGAAGCTTATCCCCCGCAGTCTCACTGCCACGCTCTCACTTACCGGCATTCGGAGTTTGGCTGATTTCGGTAAGCTTGTGGGCCCCCTAGACCATCCAGTGCTCTACCTCCGGCAAGAAACACGCGACGCTGCACCTAAATGCATTTCGGGGAGAACCAGCTATCACGGAGTTTGATTGGCCTTTCACCCCTAACCACAGGTCATCCCCCAACTTTTCAACGTTGGTGGGTTCGGTCCTCCACGCAGTCTTACCCACGCTTCAACCTGCCCATGGCTAGATCACTCCGCTTCGGGTCTAGAACATGCGACTAAAAACGCCCTCTTCAGACTCGCTTTCGCTACGGCTACCCCACACGGGTTAACCTCGCCACATGCCACTAACTCGCAGGCTCATTCTTCAAAAGGCACGCCATCACCCCGAAAGGCTCTGACGGATTGTAGGCGAACGGTTTCAGGTACTATTTCACTCCCCTCCCGGGGTACTTTTCACCATTCCCTCACGGTACTCGTCCGCTATCGGTCACCAGGAAGTATTCAGCCTTACCAGGTGGTCCTGGCAGATTCACGGCAGATTACAGGAGTCCGCCGCTACTCGGGAACACCAAAAAGAGGCCACACATTTTCGTCTACCGGGCTCTCACCGTCTACGGCCGACTTTCCCACGTCGTTCGACTAACATGCGACTTTA